>NZ_JAFCXF010000002.1:0-830108 GCF_049898205.1 Pararhizobium sp. DWP3-4
CAAGCTCTCGCCGCAGAGCCGCCAGTACACGCTTGATGCTCGTCTGCGCCGGTCTGGCCAGCACCATCCGGGCCCGGTTTTCTTCCGACACGATCATCTGCACGATCTGCCGCCTGCGGCCGACGAGTTCGGACAGAGCCTGCGTTTCGGCATCCCGCAACGGCCGGATTTCGGGCTTCGTCGCCGCAACGAAGGCGGCGATGACGGCTGCATCGATCGGATCGGTCTTGGCTCTGCGGCCGATCGCATTGGCGTAGGCACGTACCTGCGCCGGATTGACCACCAGGACCGCAAATCCCGCAGACGACAGCGCGGCCACCGCCAGCGTCTCAAAGCCGCCGGTCGCCTCCAGAGCAATCACATCGGCCTGCTGCGCCTTCAGGCGGGAAACCAGCCCGTCAAGACCGGCATGGCTGTTGTCGACGAAGAACACGTCGCCTGACGGTGCCAGCGCTATGTCCAGCCGATCCTTCGAAACATCGATGCCAACGATAATATCCATCTTATCCCATCCTTGCCTAATCGGGCTTTGCCTTAGCAAGCGGCCCCGGCGACTGTTCGGGTTCAATGGAACGGCGGACGGAGACCCTTGCTCTCCCACGGGCTTGGTGTCCCAAAGGTGCGACGGTCTTCCATCCGCCACCGCAACTGGCATTACAGCGCCAAATGCGGAAGAAGGGAAGTTACAAAGGTGGCCCGAAGGGCCGGATGAGGGGGCCGCAATCTCCAAATATGCTGACACAGCAGAAGCGGCGAAGCATCCCGCCTCGCCCACTTTTCCGACTGTGCCATAAACCTATCAAACCACCGTCACGCCGTCAAGGATTATTTTCCTATTAGGATTATTTTCTTGAATTTGCGCTCATCGGGATGCGTGTTACACTTTGCCGATGAGAACCGAGGACCTGGAAAAGCGGGCGTTGAGCCTGCCGGGTGCCGTTGAAAGCGCCCATTTCGGCAAGCGCGATTTTCGCGTCGGCAACCGCATCTTCATGTCCCTGCCGGAGGCTGGCCGCGCCGTGGTCAAGTTCACCCCAGGCCAGCAGAAACTGTTCCTCGAAACCGAGCCCGGCGTCTGCGCTGCGGTTCCCGGCGGCTGGGGCCTGAAGGGCTGGACATCGGTCTATTTCATCGACGCCGATGACGGCATCATCGCCCATGTGATGGACACCGCCTGGCGCAATGTCGCGCCGAAAGGTCCGTCAAATGGTCACAAGACATCCGCTGCTTCAGCCGTCCCAGCAAGATTGGGCACCGCCGCTACAGCGCCGTCGTCAACGCAAACCACACGGCAACCAGTGCCAGAAGAGCCGATAAGCCGCGCCGGGCCAATCGTTCGCGGCGCGGATCGTTGAGCACCGGCTCAAGACGCGCTGCCATCAGGGCAATCAAGGCATGAATGATTGTGGCCACCGCGACATAGGCTGCGGTCAATGTCAAAGTCTGTTGCATGACCGGCTGTTCCGGCACCACGAAGGACGGCAGCACCGCGATATAGAACAACAGAGCCTTGGGATTGAGCAGGTTCGTCAGCAACCCACGCAGGAAATAGCCGCGATAGCTGCCCGTCTGCGTTTCCTGCGGCCTGCTTGCAGAAAACCACCCTTCCGCGGCGAGGTAAAACAGAAAGGCGACCCCTGCCCATCGCAGGGTCTGGTAGAGCGCGGTTGAGGACTGGACGAGTGCTGCCATCCCCAGAGCGCTGGCCACACCGATGACGGAAAGCCCCAATGCAATACCGGTGACAGCGGCAAACCCCGCCCGGCGTCCGTCCAGCGCCGAAATGACCGCAAGCCAGGTCATATTCGGCCCCGGAGTGATCTCGATCACCACGGCTGTCAGGATGAAAGGCAGCAGATTGACGGCGGACACAGGCTCGATCATTCCCGACTATAGGACTGAAGACACCGGAGCCAAACGGTTTCTCCGCGCTTACAGCGCAGAAATCCGTTTCCGCAACGCACCCGGTACTTACCGCGCGCTGTGCTCGCCCACCGTCAGCGGCCATTCCACCAGATAATCCTCCAGCTCCTCGACATCGATATCATCTTCGGAAACCGTGCGGCCGCGCACCGAAATACCGGCCTGATGCACGGTTTCCGGATTGCCTGATACCAGCGGATGCCACCAGTAGAGATCGATCCCGTCGCGCACCAGCCGGTAGCCGCAGGTCGGTGGCAGCCAGCTCAGCGTCTCCACCTCTTGCGGCGTCAGCTGGATGCAGTCCGGCACCGTCGCCTGCCTGTTCGGATAGTCCTTGCACCGGCAGCTTTCGCCGTCGAGCAGCGTGCAGCCGACATTGGTCCAGGCGATCTCGCCCGTGTCCCAGTCCTCCAGCTTGTTGAGACAACAGAGCCCGCAGCCGTCGCAGAGGCTTTCCCACTCGACATTGCTCATCTCGGCCAGCGTTTTCGTCTTCCAGAAGGGCTGTTCGCCCATGACGCTTATTCTTCCATCTGTTGGATTTCGACGACAATTTTACAAAACATTGCCGGATTTTTAAGGCTCATTACCGATATCGGCGTAGAATAGAAACCCGGCCCATGCAAATATCGGCCCTGCATAATTTCTTAAACCCAAATCGTTTTAAGGATAAAATTATGCAGCAGGTATAAAACGCTACAGCGACCTTGGTGCGTCGTACGAAGCACTGCGCTGTAGAACTTGACGCCATCAGGATGCCACCGCCTTGCAGGATCCAAGCCAAGACGACAGCCCGACCCCCGAGAATGGCGTCCTGAAGGACGACCGTCCGAGGAAGCGCCATTTCCTGCTGCGCGTCGATTCCTGGATCGATTCGAGCGTCTGGAATGCCGGTTTCCGGCTTGGCGTCTGGTGGGAGGACATCACCATCTTCTTCCGCCGGTTTCGCGTGCGCGGCTGGAAGAAAGTGCTGTTCGAGGTGCTCGGCGAAGGCATGACCTGGGGCACGGCCGGCGCGGTGCTGATGCTGGCCTTGGCGCTCCCGGCTTTTGAGGACACCAAGGGCAACTGGCGGGCGCAGGGCGATTTCGCCGTCACCTTCCTCGATCGCTACGGCAACGAGATCGGCCATCGCGGCATCATCCACGAGGATTCGGTGCCGATCGACGAGCTGCCGGATACGCTGGTCAAGGCGGTTCTCGCCACCGAAGACCGCCGCTTCTTCGATCATTACGGCATCGATTTCTTGGGCCTTGCCCGCGCCATGACCATCAATGCCCGGGCCGGCGGCGTCGTCCAGGGCGGCTCGACCCTCACCCAGCAACTGGCGAAAAACCTGTTCCTGTCGAACGAGCGCACCATCGAGCGCAAGATCAAGGAAGCCTTTCTTGCCGTCTGGCTGGAATGCAATCTGTCGAAGAAGGAAATCCTGCGCCTCTATCTCGACCGCGCCTATATGGGCGGCGGCACGTTCGGGGCGGCGGCGGCCTCGCAATTCTATTTCGGCAAGAACATCACCGATATCAATCTGGCCGAAAGCGCCATGCTGGCCGGCCTGTTCAAGGCCCCTGCCCGCTATGCGCCGCATGTCAACCTGCCGGCCGCCCGCGCCCGCGCCAACGAGGTTTTGACCAATCTCGTCCAGGGCGGGCTGATGACCGAGGGCCAGGTGATTGCCGCACGTCTCAACCCGGCAAAGGTCATCGACCGCGCCGAGGTCACAGCCCCGGATTTCTTCCTCGACTGGGCCTTCGACGAGACCAAGCGCATCGCCACGCCCTTTGCCCAGCATTCGCTGGTCGTGCGTACCACCATCGACATGGGCCTGCAGCAGGCGGCGGAAGAATCGGTCGAATCCAGCCTTAGGCAATATGGCGAGACCTACAAGGTCAAGCAGGGCGCCATGGTGATGATCGAGAATGGCGGCCCGGTGCGCGCCATGGTCGGCGGCCGGGATTATGGCGAAAGCCAGTTCAACCGCGCCACCAAGGCGCTGCGCCAGCCGGGCTCGTCCTTCAAGGTCTATACCTACACCGCCGCCATGGAGAAGGGCCTGAAGCCGGAATCGACCATCAGCGACGCGCCGATCACCTGGCGCGGCTGGTCGCCGCAAAACTATTCCAAGGGCAGCTATTCGGGCAAGGTGACCCTGTTGACCGCCATCGCCAAATCGATCAACACCGTGCCGGTGCGGCTTGCCAAGGATACGCTCGGCACCGAAGTCATTGCCGAAACCGCCAAGAAGATGGGTATCGAAACACCTATTCGTACCGACAAGACCATGCCGCTCGGCACGTCCGAAGTCACAGTGATGGATCAGGCGACGGCCTATGCCGTATTTCCCGCCGGCGGCCTGCAATCGCGCCGCCACGGCATCAGCCAGATCCTCAATTATGACGGCGATATCCTCTATGACTTCAACCGCGACGAACCGCCCGCCCAGCGCGTCGTCAGCGAACAGGCCAATGCCTCGATGAACTACATGCTGACCCAGATCCCGATCATCGGCACGGCGCGCAAGGCAGCGCTGGACAACGGCATTGTCGCCGGCGGCAAGACCGGCACGACGCAGGCCTACCGCGACGCCTGGTTCGTCGGCTTCACCGGCGATTACACCACCGCCGTCTGGTTCGGAAACGACGACTATACCTCGACCAACAACATGACCGGTGGCTCGCTGCCGGCCATGACCTTCAAGCGGCTGATGGACTATGCCGAACAGGGCATCGAGCACCGGGCCATCCCCGGCATCGACAATCCCTTGCCGGGGCCGGATGCGAAAAAGAAGCAAACCGAGACCGCTGCGGCAAAACCCGCCGACGAAAACGCCCTGCCGCCTTTGGTGCGGCCGCGTTCGCTGTCCTCGGAGGTCACCCGGCTGCTGAAATCGCTCGGTGAAAAGTTCGATACCGCACCCGCCTTGAAAATCCAGGCCGAAACGCCCGGCAAAGTCGCCGAAATCGATCCGCAACCGACCGGCGACATCACCAAGGGAGGCCGTGATGGCGGGCGGTGATACTTCCGCTTGTGTGGTGATGGCGGTCACTGGCCTCTCGCCCAGTCGCCCCCCTCTGTCCCTCCGGGACATCTCCCCCACGAGGGGGGAGATTGGCCGAAAGCTCCGCGCACTATCCGTAAGGTGGGCAACGAAGTTTATGGCGATCTCCCCCCTTGTGGGGGAGATGTCCCGGAGGGACAGAGGGGGGTATTCTACCAAGCTCTCGAAACCATCCTTTTCCGCCAATATCCTCGCGCATTCCCGGTAGAATATCTTGTTCCGCATCCCCCTCCTCGTCGCCCTTGCCCTGTCCGTCGCCTTCGCCGTCGGTATCGTTTCCAGCGTATCGGCGCTCAAAGCCACGGCCGGCTTCGGGGCTATTGCGCTTGGTCCCTGGGTGGCCTTTCCGGATGCGCAGACGGAAAACACCGATCCCTATGCCAAGGCCCACCGGGCGCGCGCCGGCAAGCTGCTCTATGGCGGGGCGGAAGGCCTGCAGTTTACCGCTGCCGCAGACAGCACCGGACTAAAGCTGTCCTCCAACTGCTCCTATGATATTACCGGCGTCACCCCGCCCGCCCGCTTCTGGACGCTGTATGCGACCCATGCCAACGACCAGCCGATGAAGATCGCCCCGGAACTGCCGGCGGCAACCAATGCCTGGACGGTGTTGCGCCAGCCCGACAGTTCCTTCGTCATCCACGTCTCGCCGATTGCCCAGCCGGACAATTGGCTGGCGATACGCCGCGCCGGCGCCTTCAAGCTGGTCCTGACCCTGCTCGATACCCCGACGGCCGGCTCGTCCGGGCTCATCGATCTCGCCATGCCGACGATCGTCAAGACGGGGTGCCCGGATGCGTAGCGCGCTGTTTGCCATCCTTGTCGGCCTGGTCGGTGCGGCTCTCCTGCACATCGTCATTATTCTGGCCTTGCCGCAATTTACCGGCAAGGATGCCTATAGCCGGGTGCTCGGCCTCTATGAGATGGACAGTTTCTTTTCGCTGACCAGCGAGCCGGGCCCGACCGGACTTGCCAATGACGATCCGTTCCTGCGGGTCGCCGTCTGCGGATTTTCGGTGGATGCCGGGCCAGCCCGGTTCGTCGCCAAGGGTGCCGTGCCCTTCTGGTCGCTGGCGATCTACGACGCCAATTCCAACGAGATCTTCAGCATGAACGACCATACGGCCGTCAACGGCAATCTCGATCTGGTCATGGCCACGCCGATCCAGCTCGTCGATCTCAGAAAGACGCCGCCCGCAAGCCTTGCACAGTCGATAATGGTGGCGATGCCGCAAGAGGAAGGCTATGCGGTCCTGCGCGCGCTCGCGCCGACGAACAGCTACGAGGAAACCGTGCGCAACTTCCTGGCCGAATCCAGCTGTGAGCCGTTCCGGCGATAGGTCTTTTGGAATGCTCCCGCTGCCCAACGGCCGGGTCTTAAGACAAAAACTCTGAAATGCAATTCACCACGCGCCGGCGCTCCGCCGGAAAGCGTCGAACCGGTAAAAGTCTCAATGCTTCTTCGCGCTGCCTGGGGTCTTTTTCGCCGGGACATGGCCCGGGTGACCGTCCAGCCGCTCATAGCGGATGCCGGTAAACAACAGGATCACCGCATTGCCTGGCGCAACGGGACCCATGGATGGTTTTGGTGGCGCCCGTACAAGGCGCTCCTCTAGCCTGATAACGTCTGCCATGCTCGTCTCCAAAAATGGTTGAGACGGATGAACTACCGTACTGATTTCACCCTGCCCGCTGTGCGGGCTGACGCGTCCGTTGTCATCAGGCTTGGTGGCCGTCAGGCTTCGGGCATCTGCGCCTTTCTCGTTGCTCCTTCTTCCGGGAATTCCGGACGTCATGCCATTCCAATGCGAGAATGCCGATGATATCCAACGACATCACCTGCTGTCGGATTGAGCCATACGATAGTTAACAGCTCCTTAACGGTCAAAACGTCAACTGACGCAAAACGTAACTTCTCAGAAAAAACATCGCTGAAAATGGCACTATCCGCAAATCGAAATGCCCGGCTCCTTGGCACCGGACATTTTTCCCGCCTTGCAGGAATTAGTATAGACGAGCGCTCACGCCAGTCAGTTTCGTAGGGAACATCCCAAACGCGGATGTCTAGCGCCGCGCGAGCAAGCCGAACACGAATGAGACGCCGGCAATCGCCAGGAGGGTCGACACGGGTTCGTCGCGAATGCGGTCGCGAAGCCGCTCGGTCAGCACCTCGACTTCCGAGACCGCAACCGCTTTGGCACTGCTGCCGATGGCGGACACGGAATCCGTCAGGCGTGAAATTTCAGCACGCAACTCGGCCAGCTGGTTCTCCAGATCGGCTTTTGCCGTGCCGGCTTCGACCTCCGCACTGATTTCGGCATCATTGGGCACAGCTGCGAATTTCTTTTCGACCATGGTCAGGGCTCCTTTTTCAATGCTCCCTCAACGCATAGCTCCGCATTTGGTTCCCGCATACAGGCGGCAAACCGCACCTTTCTGCACCTTTTCATCGGCGCAAAATCCTATCCGCTCGTGATTGGTTCATCGCCGCTCGCACTGCTCCGCAGCTTAGGAACGAAGCAGGCGGCC
Organism: Pararhizobium sp. DWP3-4; assembly: GCF_049898205.1. Lineage (NCBI taxonomy): Bacteria > Pseudomonadati > Pseudomonadota > Alphaproteobacteria > Hyphomicrobiales > Rhizobiaceae > Pararhizobium > Pararhizobium sp. DWP3-4. The sequence goes on from NZ_JAFCXF010000002.1 coordinate 7,511, forward strand.
TGCGCGTTACAAGGCATCGAATATTAAAAACGGCACGCCCGGACGCCCCAAAAAAGTCACCTCAAAAAAGACAAAAAACAAAGGTGTCTGCAGAAAACCGCGCCCCACATACGCGCGCCGGATCGATAGGGATGGAAACCAATGACACTACCGCGACGATATTCACTGAAATCAGCATTGATGGCGATAGCGGCGGCTTCGGCCGTTTTCATGCTGCCAGCCATCGCTCAGGCCGCAGAGGGATTTTCGACGGCGAATGTCAACATGCGCTCCGGCCCCAGCACCCGTTACCCTGCAGTCACCGTCATTCCGGTGGGCACGCCGCTTGAAATTCACGGCTGCCTTGCCGACACGCCGTGGTGCGACGTGTCCTTCTACAACGGCCGCGGCTGGGTCGCCGGCCGTTACGTTCAGGCGCAGTACCAACAACGCCGCGTTTTCGTCGGGCCGGACTACTATGGCTCGCTCGGCATTCCGCTCGTGACGTTCGAACTCGGAAACTACTGGGATCGCAACTATCGCAACCGCGACTTCTATCGGGAGCGGGATTTTTACCGCCGCGACCGCGACCGCGTCACTCCGGATCGCCGGCCACGGCGCGACTACAACACCTATGAGCGGCCGCGCGACAACTTTAACGACGGCATCGTCATCGAACGTCCTGGCCGCGACCGGGATAGCGAACGCATCGAACGCCGCCGGGACGACAATGCCCGGCAGTTCGAAAATGATCAGAACAACCGGCGGGAACGCGACCGGGAGCGCATCGAACGCCGCAACAACAACAGCGAGCAGCAGTTCGAGCGTCCGCGTGATCGCAACCGCGGCAATGACGGCGAGCAGTTCCAAAGACGCGACGGAAACCGGGATCCCAATCAGCGTCCCCGCTGCCGTCCTGGCGACGAAAACTGCAGCTAAGCCACGCTTTTCCGCAGGCGGATGAGCGGTAAACGACGGGCGGCACCATGCCGCCCGTTTTTGTATCCGCAACACCAACACGCCCTAGCCGATTTAACGGAAATCGATTTAACGGAACGAAATCCTCGCGCATGGGTTGTCCCTTGTTGATGGGAGAACACCATGTTTCCAAGCCCTCTGCTGCACTGGATCGGCGAATATCGCCGCCGGCAATGTGCTCGAAGCGTCTATCCCGCCGTCGCTCTCATCGCCGACCAAGGCCATCTGGCCGGCTGGAGCCGCGAGGAGGTGCTCGTGGCGATTGCCGATGCTGCAGATCATCAGTTGGCGGATCTCACCGGCGGTCCCAATGCCCCTGTTTCCGGCCAACGCCCTGTTTCCGGCCATACCAAGCCGCAGGCTGCCTCGCCCGAGGAACCAGTGCAAAAGCGCCTCGCCATGCAGCGCAATGGCACGTTTCTCCTGCGGTAAACGGAATATTAACCACGTCGCCCTATTCTCCAATCATCATTCAGCCATGATCGGCAGGGTCGGCATCGCCATTGTCGGCGCCAATGTTTTCAGCGCCTTAGCGTCGATGATAGTGGTAGCGCCAGCGGCATGCAAAGACGCTTTCTCCGGCTGTGTCTGAAATTTCGCCACCCTTTCGAACAAGCAGCAATGCTCAGGTGTTCGAAATCGGGACATTGATGTTATGCGTATGAGTGGGTGTATCCGTGGCGGACCGGTTTCGTGAGTTGGAAAGACCGCAGACAGGGCGGCTGAAGGACGTGGTCCTGATGGCGACCGTGACCGGTTTTGAAGGACTGCGCCATCCCCGCCGGACCGACCTCAAGCAATTTTCCGAACTGTTCGACCCGCTGTTTTCCGCCTCCAGCGACGAAGCCCGCCGCCAGGCTGCCGCCGCCCTCTCCCAATGCCAGCATGTACCGCCATCCGTGGCTCTGCAGATCGGCAATGCCCCCATTTCCATTGCCGCGATCTTCCTCACCCGCTCCAACGCGATCGATGACGCCACGCTGCTGCAGGTGATCCGCAGCCAAGGACAGGCCCACGCCACCGCCATCGCCCGGCGCGACAACCTTTCGGTTCATGTCGTCGATGCGCTTGTCGAGCGCCGCCAGACCGCCGCCGCACCGGCAGAGACGGCCGTTCCCGCCTCGCAGGTCTCTCCCACCGCGCCGACGCCCGACGAGCCGTTGCAGCGCCGGCCGGAGGCGACGGCACAGGGCATGACCACGGCAAAACTGCTGCGCGAGGAAAAACTGCGCAGTGATCTGAAATCGCTGGCCCGCATCCCCCAAAAGACCGTCCCCGTCCTGCCGGGCATCGAGCCCCTCGACCCGGTGCACGAGGCCCTGCTCGTTCGCTTCGCCCGCTCAGGCGAGGCCAATCTCTTTGCCGCCAGCCTGTCGGCGGCACTGTCCTCGAGCCCGGAACTGGGCGAGCGCATCCTGCTCGACATTTCCGGCCAGCAGCTCGCCACGGCATTGACGGCGCTGGACATGCATGCCGATGACAGCCTTTTCATACTCTGCGCATTCTATCCCGACCTTATCGGGCGGCTCGGCGGCACCACGCGCGGCGAAGCACTGCTCGCCTCCCTGTCAGCGGAAACCTGTCGCGTCCGCGTTCAGGCCTGGCTGCAAACGGACAGGAAAGACACGGTCGGCCCCTCCGAGCATCAGGCCTACCTGTCGCCCGACCGTGGCGCGGACCCGCGCCAGCCGGCAGCCCGCCAGGAACCGGCACGCATTGCCGCCGATCTCCAGCAGAAACGGACCTTCGGACGCAGCCGCTGATTTCTTAAGGATTCAGCTGTGTTTTTCGCTCACCACGTCGAACAGGTCGCCGCGCCCATCGACTTCGATCTCCACCACCCAGCAATCCGGGTCGAAACGGATTTCGCGGGCAATCGCCTGATCGACCGCATCGCCTTCTGCGTTGTCCAGCCGGATCTCGAACAGCCGGCCGGGAGCCAGGTCATCGAAGAAACTCTGCGGTGCCGGCGCATAAAGCGTTTCGGTGCCGAGGCGTGACCGCTGCCGGATGAAGATCGCCCCCGCCTCGCCGGCCCCCTTGCGCAGCACGGCCGCATAGGCACCAAGGCCGAAGACCCGGCGAACGAGGGCGGATACGAAGATTTCGGATTTCAGGCGCATGGATGGCTGATACACCGGTGTTGGCGCGGGCGCAAATCTGCGGCCCCTTCACCGGCGCACTCGACCATCGTTTGCGGCAGCAAAAACCGTGACGCAACCGCGTGCCCAAAAAATCAGAGCGCGCCGATTTCCTTCATTTTTTTCAGCACCTTGTCGCTCGGCTGGCCGGTTTCGGGCAGGCGGTAGTGCTTTTCGAAATGGCGGATGGCGGAACGGGTCTGCTCGCCGGCAACGCCGTCGACGGAGACATCGCTATAGGCCAGATTGCTGAGGCCCTTCTGGATGTTCATCACCAGTTCGCTGGAGGCGGGAATATCGGCCTTGGGGATATATTGCGGATCGATTTCGGCATTGCGGATCGCCGCCGCCACCGGATCGAGGTCGCCCTTGCCGCCCTTGACGTTTTCATAGGGCCGCTGTGCCGGTTTTGCCGTGGACAGCGTTTTTGCTTTTGCCGGCGGTGCACCGCCTGCTCCCTGCAGGGCCGCCAAAAGCGTATCGCTGGCGGATCCGGTTTCCGGGCGGCCCGCCTGTTTTTCAAAACGCAGGATCGCGGCAGATGTCTTCGGGCCGGTCTTGCCGTCGGCAGGGCCGTCGTAGAAGCCGCGGCGCGCCAATTCCCTCTGGATGCCGGCAACAAGTGACGTATCCGTTGCGGGCGTCTCTGTGGGTGCGGACTGGATGACCTGCGAAACGGTGTCCGTCTCCGGCTCGGGCTTGGGCTGTTCGATGCTGGCGGTCTGCTGCTGCTCATCCTCGCGCTGGATGACGAATGTCGTCACCTTGCGCGGCGCAAGGCTGTCGTCGTCAGCGCCGATCCTGGCCGATTGCGGATCGCCCAGCGGAAGACGCGTGCGCAGGAACGGCGACGGATGGGCGCCGGGCTGATACCACATGGCATTGGCGGCAACGAAACTGAAGGCGACGGCAAACGCCAGCGAACCGCCGAAGGCGCGCGGATTGCGCGACGCCAGGCGGCCGGCGAAGGTCAGACCGCGCATCGCCAGGCCCAGGCTCACAAGCCCGGGGCCGCGCTGCGCCTTCTTTTTCTTCTCAGGCTGTTTTCGCTTGCGAGCCGTCATGACCTGCACCCCCGTTCATTCCATCGGCATCCCACCGGCTCGCTTCCGGATAGGTCTGGCCATCGGTCTTTACTCGCGTACGCTCCTTCAGGCGCGGCGGAAACTCCACCATTGTCTGTTCCACAGGTTCCTGCTCGTCGACGCCGACAATGCCCGAGCCGTCGAGTGCGATCGTCACGGTGATCACCGTGCCTTCGCCCGGACGGCTGCGGATGTCGAATTGCCCGCCATGCAGCGCCACCAGGCCCTTGACCAGCGACAGGCCAAGGCCTGTGCCCTCGTATTTGCGGGTATAGGCGTTCTGGATCTGCACGAAGGGCTGACCGAGCATCGACAGCTTGTCCTCGGCGATGCCGATGCCGGTATCGCTGACGATCAGGTTGAGATTGCTGCCGGCGATTTCGGCGTCGATGGTCACCAGCCCGCCGCGATCGGTGAACTTGATGGCATTGCCGACCAGATTGATCAGGATCTGCTGGATGGCGCGCTGGTCGGCGTTGACCTCCGCGACATTGCGCATGATCCGGCTGGTCAGCTGCACGCCCTTTTCGCGCGCCTGCAGGCCGAGCATGGCTTCGCAGGCATTGACGACATCGGCGACCCGGAAAGGCTCGGGGATCAGTTCGTAGCGGCCGGCCTCGATCTTGCTCATGTCGAGCATGGTGTTGACCACAGACAGAAGATGGTGGCCCGACTGGTTGATCAGCGAGACATATTCCCGCTGCCGGTCGTTTTCGAGCTTGCCGAAATATTCGCCGGCCAAAATATCGGAAAAACCGAGAATGGCATTGAGCGGGGTGCGCAGCTCATGGCTGACGGCAGCCAGGAACCGGGTCTTGGCATCATTGGCGGTCTCGGCAAGACCGGTCTTGTGAATCGCCTCGGCGCGCAGCCGCGCTTCTTCGGAAACGTCGCGCGACTGGACGAGGATGGAGAACGCGCCTTCCGCCTCGCCAATCGCCGTCATTTCGCAGCGCATGTGGACGAACTGCTCGCCGCCGGCAAAGACGTTGGGATGCTCCAGCCGGATATCGATGGTCGCCTGGCGGTCGCCCTGGCGCAGCGCATCGATGGCCTGCATGAAGAGGATGCGATCGGAAACATGGATCTGCTCGATGAAGCCCCGGCCGTAGGGATTGCGCATCCAGGCCAGATAGGCTTCGGCATCGCGGCCATGAACGGATGTGACCGAGCCGCGGATATCATGGACCGTGACCAGACCGGCAAAACAATCATAGTGGCGGGCGCCGTTATCGATTTGTGTCTCCCGGTTTTCAGCGATGAGATAGGACGGCTTGCGACTGCGCTGATAGGCGATACCGCCGACGGCGGCGATCAGGGCGCTAGCGCCGACCAGGGCAGCACCCACCGGCAGGGCCAGCGAAACCGGCAGGGCGACGGACAGAGCGAGAGGAACGGTCGGGAAGGCCACGAGCGCGGTGGCGGCGACCGCCCGGATAACGGCGAACTCGCGGCTTGCCTCCGGCTCTCCCGCCTGCTGGCGGGGCAGCCAAAGGCGCGCGGCGTCGTCGATGCGCGACGCCATCCTGCCAGCAATGTTACGCAATACTCTCAACGTCCAACCCTGTACGCTCGTTCTTTTCCGGACCCCGTCATGGTTCCGTCCTTTATGGCCGAGCTGTCATCCGGGACCGGAAACGGTCTTTTCGGATGATCGCTTTGCACATCCGAATTTCGCACTGGCGGCTTAATGAAAGGATAAATGAAATTGCGACAAATCCCGCGAAAGGCCCTCAAAGTCCCATTCCGGGACAAATCGCCGGGGCTTTGTCTTTTGTGGTTAATGGGGTGTAAGCGCTGGATTTCAGGTGGTTTTCGGCCTCCTGTTAACCTCTGTGGCAACGATGCCCGGCTGCGCACCCCGCGTTTGCCGCCTTGGTCTGCAATCCTTCGCCTTGAACCTTAATGGCGGCCGCTAAAATACGATGCAAATGCCATTCAAAAGCCGATAATTTCAATTTTAAGAAAATACGGTGCAAATGCCACCGGTTTTGGCAAAGGCATGTTCCGAATCCACGCCTAAGGTGTGATGACAAGGCGCCAAGGGAGCGAACCCGGCAGAGACCGGACGCAGGTTTGAGTGCCTTACCAAAGGATGGGCAAGACAATGTGGTTTCTGATCAAGGGAACATTCTGGTTTTCGCTGGTGCTGGTGCTGTTGCCGTTTCTCGATCCGGCCAGCACCTCGACGCTCGAGCGCGGCCCGAAGGTCGATGTCGGCGACACGGTCTCGGCCGCAACCGAAGCCTTCGGCTATTTCAGTGCCATCTGCATCGAAAAACCGGATGTCTGCGTCAAGGGCACCGAGACGTTCGTGGCGCTCGGCCACCGGGCCCGTGAAGGCGCCAAGATCGCCTATCAGTTTCTCGACCAGCAGTTTGCCGAACCCAGCGATGCCGTGACCACAGGCACAGTGGCCGCCTCCGGGCAGCCAGCCATCGACGTCGCCACCGCCGAACAGGCCGCCGCACAGCCGGAACCGATCTTCAACAGAATCCCGGTGCCGGAAAAGCGCATCGAACCGAAGGCGTCGGTGGTGCGGTAGCGCCTGCCCGGCTTACTACCATGATTTTCGAGACTGCCTGAACTGCCGATTTTACGGTCGCCGTGAGGAACGCCCCTCCCTCACGGCTTTTCTTTTTGCAGTTCTCATTTCGCGGCCCATCGCCTATATCAACGGCATGGACCAGACGAACACATCGCCGATCACCCCGCTTGCCGAGATCATCGACAATTGCGCCTATCTGGACGATTGGCAGGACCGGATGAGCTATGTCATCGAGCTCGGCCGCAAGCTGCCGGAAATGCCGGAAGACAAGCGCACATCCGAGAACAAGGTGCAGGGCTGCGCCAGCCAGGTCTGGCTGGTCACCCATGCCAGCCCTGCGGCAAGCGATCCGATCCTGACCTTCGAGGGCGAATCGGATGCGCATATCGTGCGCGGTCTTGTCGCCATCGTGCTGTCGATCTTTTCCGGGCAGCACGCCTCCGATATCATCAAGACCGATGCCATCGACCTGTTCGGCCGCATGGGCCTGATCGAATACCTGACGGCGCAACGCGCCAACGGATTGCGGTCGATGATCAAGCGCATCAAGGACGAGGCCGCCCGCCAGCTTATCGCCTAGCTTACCAGTCGCCCGCATCGGGCCGGTAGCCCTCAGCACCCCAGGCATGGTTCCTCCTTGGTGCCGCCGGTGGCGGCGCGTAATGGCGGGCAAGCGCCATCAAGGCGGTGCGCAGCATCAGCTTGGCCGAACGCGCCGGCCATTGCCGCTCCCGCTCGACGATTTCCAGCCCCTTCTGGAAGCAGCAGACATCCAGCGCCACACCGCAGAGTTCCGGCCCGATCGCCTCCATCGCCTTGCCGATGCGAAACCGTGCAGACATGGCCGAATCGCTGATATCCGCAGCGCCGCCGGCGCCACCCTTGGTCTTCGTCGACAAGCGTGGCTCGTAGGACATGGTCAGCCGTGGCTGCAGATGCGCCCGGGTGAAATCGGCATGCAGCCTCTCTCCTGCCGCGATCGCCTCCTCAGGCAGGAAAGGCTGGCCGGATTTTTCCTTCAGGCGTGCGGCCGCACCGAGCGGCGATTCCAGGTGATTGACCCGAACGGCCTGACGCACACCCTCGACGTCAGCGGTCGCGGTTTCGATGTCGCGGTGCTGTTCCTGATACGCGTCCGGGGCGCCGACAAGGGCGCGGCGCAGGAAAGGCAGCGCCTGTGCCGTTGGCCGGATGACAGAGCCGTCAAGGCGCAGCAGTCCGAGGGAAAGCGCCCGCCTGACCGTCGATCCCGCGACCGGGCGCGGCGGCTTGCCTACCTGCGGCCCCTTGCCGTGGAGAACGAGCGTGTCTGCCGCCGCGCCGGGCTCCAGCCGCACCGGAGCATGCGTGACGACGGCACGGACGAAACGGACGAGGTTGTTTTGCGCGGTGCGGGCGCAGGGTGTTGCCTCACGCATGGTCCCGCCCTCCCGGCGCGCCGAAGAAGCAGGTGACGACACGCTCCAGCGCGGCGATGAAATCGTCGAAGGCCCGATCGTCGCGCCGGTCCTCGACGACATTGCAGGCATGGCTGACGGTGGTGCGATCACGGCCGAAGGAATAGCCGATATCGGTCAGCGAAATCTGCAGCACGACATGGCAGACATACATGGAGATCTGCCGGACATGGCAGCTGGTGCGGCGGCGGTCGCGCCTGAGCGGCACGCGCTCGCCGACCAGCATGACCATCTCCGCCGTCACCTGGCGCACAAGACGGCATCTGTGGTGGGCGGCAACGGACAGAACCGGGCCCCAGGGATCGGCCAGCGTCCCGGACCCGGGCGGCTGGATGGACTGTGTGACCACGCGCGCTCTTGGGGCCGGCAAAGATTGTTTTGGAGACGCGGGCCGATGAAGAAAATGGCTGAGGTGCATGGCTCACTCCTTTGATAGGAATTAATTCATACACCCTAGTGCGATTGCGGGGATGAATGAAAGCACACGATCACAACTATCCGTTGTTTTTCCAGTGTTTTCGAGCTTTTTGCAGAAAATAATAGGTATTTTTTCCTCGCTTGATTTCTTTCCGGTCTGTGCCGGGCACGAAAAAGCCGGCCTGTGGGAGTCAGACCGGCTTGAAAATCGATTGCTGAAATCGGGTGGTTTACTTGGCGCGGCGCTTGCGGCGCTGACCCAGGCCCATTTCCTTGGCGAGGCGCGAACGCGCTTCGGCATAGGCCGGTGCGACCATCGGATAGTCAGACGGCAGATCCCACTTCTCGCGGTACTCTTCCGGCGACAGCGTGTGATGGGTCATCAGGTGGCGCTTCAACGACTTGAACGTGCCACCGCACTCCAAACAGGTAATCTGGTCGTCCTGAACGGACTTGCGAACCGAAACGGCAGGCTTTGGCTTTTCGATCACAACCGCAACCGGTGCCGGGCTGCTGGTGTTGTTCAGAGCCGCATGCACGTCACCGATCAGTGTCGATAGTTCGGCGACCGGCACGACATGATTGCTGACATAGGCAGCGACGATCTCGGCGGTCAATTCGACCAGCAGGTCGTGGCCCGAGCCCAGCGGTAAATCCGTCATTTTTTCTTTCTCCTATCGGAATCACTTCAAACGTGGCCGCGACGGGTTTATCGCGGACACAACTAAACCATCTTGAGAAAGTGCCCGAACATCATACTCGTCCGCCTGGCCAGATGCGCTTTGCTCCTGACGACGACAGAAAACCACGAGAACCGCATAATACTCCTAATTCCCAGGGATTGGAATCCGTTACCAAAGCACCGGGACAACCCTGCGCCTCAAAGCAACGATCAATAGTCACAACCCATGCTGGAATTTCACAATGAAGTAATACGGAAATGGACACTTTGCCTTTACTCGATTAACATCGATCGAGCAAAAGTCCAACCATAATTTATGCGAGATTTAGCCTATTGAACTTCAAAGGCGGCGCATTCCAGGGTCAACTTGGAAACATTACGATACATTTTGCCGCAGAGGCTGTGCGACTTGCCAAGTAATCGACATTTTACTTGGCATTAACCATATTGTTTGCAGCAATACCAAGCCCCAGCTTCGAGACATTCTAATGAGGAACCCGAGTGGCCGGCGTGACAAAACCGGCGGGGCCGGATCAGAATCGCGCCAAAGCATGCATCGCGGCAGAATGCGTTCGATTAAAGGCACGGGCGCATTCACAGGCTATGGGATTTCGGTGGAGACTGCGGCATCTGGTCGGTCACCGACAGATTGCTCAGCCGGTACCCCGCCTGATGGGCGGCCTTGGCCAACAGGTGGGCCGCGAGCGGCGCTGTCAGCACGAAAAAGGCAAAGCCGGCAAGGGCGCGCAACAGGATGGCGATATCCATCGCATGGATGCCGGCGGCCAGCAGCAGCAGGCCGGAGCCGATCGTGCCGGCCTTGGAGGCTGCGTGCATGCGTGTGTAGAGATCGGGGAAGCGCAGCAGCCCCAGTGCTGCCAGCACGCTGAACAGCGAGCCGGTCACCAGCAGCGCACTGACGGCGAGCGCAATCAGCATATCGAGATCGCCTTCCATTACCGGGCTCCCTTCTTATTGCGGCGCACCGGCTTGCCACGCTTGGCCTTTTGCGCGGCGGGCAGCGAGCGCCCTGCGCCCTGGCCCCTCTCCGGCGACAGTCCGCGCGCCAAAATGAAACGGGCAAAGGCGACGGTGGCCAGGAAACCGACGAGGCTGAGCGCAATGGCGATGTCGATATAGAGATTGAAGCCGCTTTTGATGGCGAGGACGGCGATCAGGCCGATGGCGATCGCCACCAGCATATCGAGACCGAGCACCCGGTCGGGCAGGGTCGGCCCGCGCAGGATCCGCACCACCGTCAGCACCAGGCCGAGCGACAGGGCGGCGAGCGCGAAATAGATCGAGGAAGACAGGATGACGGAGGGGCTCATAGCGGAAAGGCCTCCCGGATGCGGCGTTCGAAGCCGTTGGAAATCGCCCGCTTTTCCGCCGCCGGATCATGGCAATCGAGCGCGTGGACATAAAGCGTCCTGCGGTCTTCGGAAACATCGACCGACAGCGTGCCCGGCGTCAGCGTGATCAGGTTGGCCAACAGGGTGATTTCGAAATCGCGCGTCAGCGACAGCGGAAAGGCAAAAATGCCCGGCCGCAGCCGCATGTTCGGCCGAACCACCAGGATCGCCACCTTGATGGCCGACAGCGACAATTCCTTGAAGAACAGCGCGGCAAGCAACAGCAGTTTGACGGGACGGACACGGTGGCGTGCTACGGCAAACTGTTCGCGCACCAGCCAGATCGACAGCGCCCCGACGGCAAAGCCGAGCAGCAGATTGTGGATGCTAAAACTGCCGGACACGGCCGCCCAGGTCAGCATCAGCAGCAGGTTGACGGCAAGGAATGTCATGGCGCACCTCCCGCCGGGAAAACGGAGTTGAGATAGGCGGACGGCTCGTTGAGCGTCGCTGCGGCCTGTTGGGCGAGGTTCAGCAGGGTTTCGGGAAACAGCCCGATGACAACGCTGGATACCGTCAGGACGAGGATCGGCAACAGGGCGGTGATCGACGGCGGCTGCGGCAGTGCCGCCTCCTGGGCATCCGCCGGGCGCCAATAGGCCAGAAGGAAGACCCGGCCGGTGGCAATCATGGAGAGGAAGCCGGACAACAGCAGGATGGCAGCCAGCCAGGCAAAACCGCCGTCGATGGCAGCCTTGACCAGCATGACCTTCGGCCAGAAGCCGGAAAACGGCGGCAGGCCGGACACCGAGAAGAACAGCATCAGCGACAGCGCCGCAAACAGCGGGAAGTGGCGATAGAGGCCCCCGGCATTGGTGAGCGAAAACCCGCCACTCAACCGGGCGGCGGCACCGGCGGCCAGATAGAGCGCCGTCATCACCAGCATCGAATGCACCGCATAGAAGATCACCCCGCCGATCGCGTCTGCCCCGCCGATGGCGATACCGGCAAGCATGGCGCCGATGCCGGAGATGACGAGGTAACCGAGCAGGCGGCGGGTGTCGCTCTGCGCCAGAGCGCCGAGCGAACCGGTCAGCATCGTCAGCGCCGCAACAATTGCCAGCACAAGGCTCAGCTGCTCACGCTCTGCCGGAAACAGCATGATGCCGATGCGGATCAGGGCATAGATGCCGACCTTGGTCAGCAGGCCTGCAAACAGCGCCGACACGACGATGCGTGGCGTGTGGTAGGAGGCGGGCAGCCAGAAATTCACCGGGAATGCCGCCGCCTTCATCGCGAAGGCGAGGATGAAGAGCGCCGTCAGCGTCACCAGCGGCGCCGTCATCTGCAGGCCGGGCGCCTTGGCCGCGATATCGGCCATGTTGAGCGTGCCGAAGATGCCGTAGAGATAGCCGGTGGTGATCAGGAACAGCGTGGTGGCGACGAGATTGAGAAAGCCGTATTTCACCGCCCCGTCGATCTGCTCGCGCTCGGAGCCGAGCACCAAAAGGCCGAAGGACGAGATCAACAGCACCTCGAACCAGACATAGAGGTTGAAGACGTCGCCGGTCAGAAACGCGCCGCTGACGCCCGCCATCAACAGCATCAGGAAGGGATAGAAGCCGTAGCGCCTGCCGCTGGCATTGATGTCGTCGATGGCGGCGACCGCGCCAATCAGCGCCACCACGGCAGATGTCAGCGCAAACAGCGCCCCGGTGAGATCCACCGTGAACGCGATGCCGAACGGCGGCAGCCAGCGGCCCATGACCATCGTCACCGGTCCGCTTTGGGCGACATGCCAGAGAAGCGCCGCGTCGAGCCCGACCAGAACGGCAAGCGCTGCGACCGCGACCAGCGGCTGGGCCAGACTTTTGTGGCGGATCATCAGCAGGATGGCGCCGATGGCAAGGCACCAGGCAACCGGCAGGATCACCAGCCAGTCGAGCGCCGCCACCGGCTGAAGAACCAGGGCTGCGGAGAGATCGGCGGGAGAGGTGGAAGCGGCCATATCTGTCAGTATCCAAGCGGCGGCGGCTGGACGTCGTCCGGCTCGGCCACGCGCATCGCATCGGTATTGTCCGTTCCAAGGCTGCTATAGGCGCGCCAGGACAGAACCAGAAGGAAGGCGAAGAACGAGAAGGAAATGACGATCGCCGTCAGGATCAGCGCCTGCGGCAAGGGATTGGCGGTGGCGCCAGCCGGCACATCCAGTCCTGCCCCGATCACCGGCGGCACCTCGCGCATGATGCGGCCGCTGGTGAAGATCAAAAGGTTGACCGCATTGCCGAGGATGGCGACGCCGAGCAGCATGCGGATGATGAGTTTCGACAACAGCAGGTAGACGGCCACAGTGAGGAAGATGCCGGTCAGAACGGCGAAAACGGGTTCCATCAGTCTTCTCCCCTTTCCTCAAGCGAGAGGGCAATGGAAGTGACCGCGCCGACGACGACCAGATAGACGCCGATATCGAAGGTCATGACGCTCGACAGCGGGATCTCCTGCCCGAAAACCACGGGATAGACCCAGAGCCCGGTCATGAACGGCACATGGAAGACCATCGACAACAGGCCGGACAATGTTGCCAAAAGCAGCCCGGCACCGGCGACCGACAGGGGATGAAAGACGATTGCCCGCCGAACCGTCTCGACGCCGAAGGCGATGCCATAGATCGACAGGGCGGCAACGGCGATCAGGCCGCCGATGAAACCGCCGCCCGGCTCGTTATGGCCGCGCAACAGCACGAAGATCGAAAACAGCACCATGACGCTGACGATCACCGGGGCGATGGTGCGGAAGATCAGCGATTTCATCGGCCACCCTCCTCTGCATCCGGATCGTTATCGGCGATGCGGCGCATCGCGCCTGCCCGCAGGCGCACCAGCGACAGAACGGCCAGCCCGGCGATCATCACCACGGCAATCTCGCCCAGCGTATCGGTGCCGCGGAAATCGACGATGATGACGTTGACGATATTGGCACCGTGGGCAACGGTTTTCGAATAGTGCGCGAAGAAATCCGACAGCGCCGTATCGAACTGACCCTGCGTCACCTTGAGCAGCAGCAGGCCGGCACCGAGCCCGCAGGCAATGGCGATCGCCGCATCCGGCAGGGTCTGGCGGAACGGCCGGTGATCGGTCGGCGACAGCCTGAGCCGCGTCATCACCAGCGCCAGGATGACGACCGCCAGCGTTTCGATCATGAACTGGGTGAAGGCCAAGTCCGGCGCGCCATAGAGCAGGAAGATGACCGCGACCGAAAAGCCCTGGATGCCCAGCGATACGATCGCCGTCAGCCGGTCCTTGGCGAGGACGACGGCAAACAGCCCGATCACCGCAATGATCATGATCGCCAGTTCGTGCAGGGGGATAGAGGGAAACACCGGTGCCAGTGCCAGTTCGCCGAACAAGAACGGCGGCACGAGAAGGACGATCGCCACCATCACGAAGGTCGCGGTCATGTAGGTATCCAGCCGGCCGTTCTGCAGCCGCCGGGTCACGGCAAATGACACACGAAGGAGGCTGCGAATCGCTTGGTCGAAGCCGCGATCCGGACCCCAGCCGATCCAGTCGAGAACCGACGCCACGCCCGCCCTCACCCGCGCCAGGCCGAGATAGAGGGCAATGCCGATCACGACGGTGCCTGCCGACAACGCAAGCGGTACGCCGATATGCGGCTCGAGCGACATGGTGACGGTGCGTGCTTCGCCGGCGATGGCCGATGCCATCGGCGACGAAATCAACGCGTGGACAGTGCCGGACAGGAACGCGGCTGCAAGTCCTGCAAGCGCCAGCATGCCGGGCCCGAGCCACAGCAGAAGCGGCGCCTCATGGGCATGTTTCGGGGTTGCGACCCGCGTGCCGGCGAATGGCTTCAGCGCAACGGCGAAAGCGACGGCGAACATCAGCGCGTTGCCGGCAATCACCAGCGCCGCAAAGGTGACCGACCGGGGGCCGAAGGCCGAGAGGGCCGCGTAGACCTCCTCCTTGGCCAGAAAACCGAAGAATGGCGGCAGCCCCCCCATCGAGATGGCAGCAGCGAGCGCGATCGCAAAGGTCAGCGGCATGGCCGAGCGCAGACCGCCAAGCTGGGTGACATCGCGCGTGCCGGTCTCGTGATCGATGATCCCGGCGACCATGAACAGCGCGCCCTTGAACAGCGAATGGGCGACGAGATAGAGCACCGCAGCCTCGATCGCATAGGGCGCACCGAAACCGGTGAGCATCACCAGAAGGCCGAGCGACGACATCGTCGTATAGGCGAGCATCAGCTTGAGGTCGGTCTGGCGCACGGCCAGCAGCGCGCCGATGAGGAGCGTGGCGGCACCGAATACCGGCAGGATGAGCTGCCATTCCGGCGTGCCGCCCAGCACCGGATTGAGCCGCATCAACAGATAGACGCCCGCCTTAACCATGGTGGCCGAATGCAGATAGGCCGAGACCGGGGTCGGCGCTTCCATCGCGTTCGGCAGCCAGAAATGGAACGGAAACTGTGCCGATTTGGTGAAAGCGCCTCCGAGCACCAGAACGAGCGCCGCGAGATAAAGCGGGCTCGCCTTGACCACCGGACCAAGCGACGACAAAGCCGAGAACTGGGTGACGCCGGAGATCTGCCACAAAACGATCAGGCCGGCGAGCAGGAACAGCCCGCCGCCGCCGGTGACGACCAGCGCCTGAAACGCGGCCCGGCGCGCGGCCTCGCGGTGATGATCAAAGCCGATCAGGAGGAACGAGGTGATCGAGGTCAGTTCCCAGAAGACGAACAGCATCAGGAAGCTGTCGGAGGCGACCAGGCCCAGCATCGATCCCATGAACATCAACAGGAACGAAAAGAATCGGCCCTGGTGCGGATGGCCCTTGAGGTATCCACCGGCATAGAGCACGATCAGCGCACCAATGCCCGAGATCAGCAGCATGAAGCTCAGCGACAGGCCGTCGATCAGCCAGGAAAACCGCACGTTGAAGGACGGGACCCACGTATAGCCGCCGGTCACGGCTGTGCCTTGGGCGATCTCGGCCGTAAAGCCGGCAAAGTGAACAAAGATCGCAGCCGGTATCAGGGCCAGCACCCAGGCGGCATTGCTGCCAAGCATTCGTGTCAGCAGGGGTGCAACAAGAGCGCCGAGAAAAGGCAGGCAGAGGGCCAGAAATGTCAGGTCGGTGACATTCATGGGTCAGCAGGTCCTTTCGTGCGCGGGGCGGCGGAAAACAGGAAGCGCGGCACGCAAATGCCACAGTGTCTACCGTTGGGAATAAGGCAAGCGATGGGCAAACTCAAGGTTACGGCGGGATATACAGATCCTATTCCCCGGTTGCGGTCCCCAAAACGCCGGCTGCGTTCCGACGCCAAATCTATCGTCAGGCCCGTGACGGCAATTGCCGCCGCCGAAGTTCGTCCTATGTCCTGCGCCATAACGTCACGGAGAAGCCGATGAACGAGAAAAACACCCTGAAAGTCGAAAAGACCGATGCGGAATGGCGGGCGCAGCTGACCCCGGAACAATACCGCATCACCCGTCAGCACGGCACCGAGCGGGCCTTCTCAAGTCCGGATTTCGCGCTGGGTAAAACAGGCGTCTATCACTGCCTCTGCTGCAACCGGCCGCTCTATCGCTCGCAGACCAAATTCGATTCCGGAACGGGGTGGCCGAGTTTCTTCGAACCGATTTCCGGCGACGCGGTGACGGAACATCACGACACCTCCTACGGCCTGAGCCGGACGGAAATTCGCTGCGCCGACTGCGACGCCCATCTCGGCCATGTCTTTCCCGATGGCCCGCCGCCGACCGGCCTGCGCTATTGCATGAACGGTGTCGCGCTGACATTCGAGCCGGAGTGAGTTGTTGCCGGTTTATATCGGGCCGCTGTATGTGCACAGCCCTGCGGCCGATCGCGAATATTCGCCGGGTCTGCAGCGTTCCGTTTCTAAGGGCTTTGCAGCACCATGCTGATGGGGGAGACAGTCTTGAAACATGCGCTCTTGCTGATCGCCGGTCTTTTCATCGCAATTCCTGTTTTGGCAGCGGAAAGTTGGACCCGCTATTCAAATCCGCGCTTCGACTATAGTGCCGACGTGCCGCCCGGTTTCACGCTGACAGCGGAAAGCGACAATGGCGACGGCGCAACGTTTGACGCAAAGGACGGCGCCAGACTGTTGATTTACGGCGCTTATGTCGAGGACGGCGCTTTTGCGGCCGATATCCGCCAGCGCATCATCTGGGACAATCAGAAAGGCTGGCAGATCACTTATGAAAAAGTGACGCCGCGATGGGCAAGCTATTCCGGCGCAAGGGGCGCCGATATCCTCTATTCCCGGGCGGTCGCTCTGTGCGACGGCAGCATTGCCTATTTTCAGCTGACCTACCCGCGCCAAACGCTAAAGGCCTATAACAGCCTTGTCGGCCGCATGGTGAAATCCCTGCGCCCTGCGGCAGGATGCAATCAGGCGCCGACATCAGCACCGGCCGCCGCGCCGAATTAAATGGGCTCCGGTCCGCAACAGAGAGAATTTCATGAACCGTTTTGTGGTGATTTCAGGCTGCTCGGGCGGCGGCAAGTCCACCTTGCTGGCAGCGCTTTTCGATCGTGGATACGCGGTTGTCGAGGAGCCGGGCCGGCGCATTGTCGAAGACGAGACGAAGGGCAGCGGGTCTGCCCTGCCCTGGATCGACATGACCGCCTTTGCCCGCCGCGCCGTGGTGATGGCGCTTCAGGATCGGGATGATGCCAGCCGATATGAGGGCTGGGTGTTCTTCGACAGGGGGCTGGTCGATGCCGCCGCAGCGCTGGAGCACGTTACCGGTGAACCAGCATTGGAAAGGTTCTGTCAGGCGGATCGTTATCACAAACGGGTTTTCCTGGTGCCGCCATGGCCGGAGATTTATGTGACAGATCCAGAGCGGCGTCACGGCCTTGATGCCGCTATGGCAGAGTACGACCGGCTTCTGGCTGCCTACAGCCTGCTTGGCTACGACATCTGCATTCTGCCGAAGACCGGCATTGCCGAACGGGCGGATTTTGTCTTGCAGATGCTCGCGGGCGGCGAACCGGCGCAGTAGCGCCAGTTTCTTCAGTCCGGCGGAACTCACCCCACGTTTCACTCACGTCAAAATGGCACCGGGTGTATAATCGTTGCGTCTATCGCAGCTGCGTCCGCCGTTCCGGCGGCAGGACCGCATAACATTGGCGGGAGTTGAACAATGACACATGTTGAATCCGGGCTGGGCAGGGAAATGGCGAGCCTGCGGGCCGATGATCCGTTTCTTGTCGAGGCTCCATCGCAAGCGCTGGCGCTGACGGGTTATCTTGCCTCAGTGCTCATGACTGCTGCCGCCACGGTCGTGGCTATCGGCATCGATAGCGGCATGAGCATCCCGAACGTTTCGCTCGTTTTCGTCATACCAGTGATCATCGCCGGCGTGATCTACGGGCTCGGAGCCTCCATCTGCTCGGCGATCCTGGGTGCGCTCGCCTACAATTTCTTCCTGACCGAGCCGCGCTACACGCTGGCGGTCAGCGACCCCGCCAATGTCTGGGCGATCGCACTGCTCCTTTTCGTCGGGCTGATCGTCAGCAGCGTTGCCTTCACCTCGCGCCGCAGGGCGACCAACGCCGCCCTCCTGACGAAACAGGCCACCCTGTTGCAAGACTATAGCCGCGACATCGGGGCGGCCGCCGATACGAAAGCTGTCGTTTCCATCACCTCCAAGGCACTTGCGGCGCTGTTCAACGTTCCCGCCGTGGTGATCCTGATGACCGGGAATGAGGCCGTGTCCGTCAACAGCGCCGGTGGTCTGGAGCTTCAGGCGGCCGATCTTGATGCAGCGCGTTCGTCATTGGTGATGAGATCCGTGGCGCGTGCGGGTGTCTACCCGGCCGTGGCCTCACGGTTTGATTTCTGGCCTGTGCCGGCTGCGGCGGGCGAAGATGCCGTCATCGGGATCGCATTTGCGCCCGGCCAACGGCCTTCATCGCCGCAGACGTCTGTCGATATCATTGCGCGTATTTTGGCGCTGGCGCTCGATTGCCAGCGCTTGTGGGCCGGACGCGGCTCTCCCGCATAACCGAAGGTCAGCAGGGACCGGATCGGCCGCTCAGCTCGACGCGCTGCTGATGCAGGTGAGAACGGCGGAATAGTGCACGGCAGCGGCGGTGACGACGAAGCCGTGCCAGATCGCATTCTGGAAGCGCAGCTTTTCCCAGACGTGAAAAATCACCCCAAGCGAATAGATGACGCCGCCAGCCAGGATGAGGATCATCGTCGTTTCCGTCAGCTGCGACAACAGTGGGCCGGCAGCGAAGACGCCGCTCCAGCCCATGGCGAGATAAAGCAGGATCGCCAGCTTGTCGAAGCGGCCGGGAAAGACGCATTTGATCAAGACGCCGACGATGGCGATCGACCAGATGCCGATCAGCATGCCGAACAGAAAGGGATCGTCCCAGCCGCGCTGCAGGAAAGGCGTATAGGTGGCGGCAATGAGGATGAAGATCGACGAGTGATCGAAACGGCGCAGGAACCATTTGGTCTGCGATACCGGATAGAGATTGTAGAGGAAGGAAATCGACAGCGTCGCCACCAGCCCGGCACCATAGATCCAGGCGGCGACCAGTTGTCCCGACGTGCTCCAGACGCTGGCATAGAAGATCATCGCGGTGACGCCGATCAGCGCGAAGGCAAGCCCGACGCCGTGGACGACGCCATCGGCGATCAGCTCTGAGCGATCGTAGTTCCACTTGATGCCCTTGATTTCCACGTCCAGCCTCTCAACATTTCATTCGGTTCGTTGGCACGACGGCCCTGCCTTCGGCAAACCGCCATCGCACTTTGCCGTCAACCGGAGCGCTCGGCAAGCCGATAACGATAACAATTTGACAGGGGGTTAAGGCTGGAACAGGGCGGCAGATCAACATTTGCGACAGGCCCACACACCGGCAGGGCGGAATCAGCTGTTCTGCCGTCCTCCTTCGACGCGGCGGTGCATCGGCGTCCTGCCGATCAAACGCGTTGCCGGAGCGACCGGCGGCGTTTACGGCGTCCCGCTAGCTCAGGCGGCCACGCTTCTCGCCGACGGACGCTTCCAGAGCAAAGCCGTGGTCAGAAAAACGAAAACGATCGCGCCGGCGACGTATAATATCCGCGTGGAAAACGATTCCGCAGCACTGCCGGGCAAGGGCGAAACGCCGAGCCCGAAGAGGATCAGGAACGTCGTCAGCGCACCGGCGTAGACCTTTGCGTCCGCACTTCGCGCCGCCGCACGGCCGCCGACAAAAAGGCAGACGACCAGCACGATGACGAACATGGAAAACAGGTTCGGGCGGATGGTCAAAATGGCATAGGCGACCGATGCGACGATCCCGCCGAACAGGTTGACGATCACCAGCCCAACGGATGCCCGGCCGCTTTCCGTCGTATCGAGTTGCCCCAGCAGGGACGCCACCGTTATCGGAATGACGATCGCCGCGCCCAGCGCCGCACTGGTCAGGCAGATCGTCACGCTCGACAGCAGGATCGCGGTGTTGGCCAGTGCCCGCAGATATCCGGGCGGTGCCGGGACCGGAGGTTGCAGCTGCGGCACGATCGAAGCCGGCTCCGGAATGACCGCATGGGCAAGCCACATCATCGCCGCACCACTTAAAACCCCGAAAGCCAGGATCGACAGGATGGAGGCAGCCAGATCCTTGTTGAGAACACCCAGCAACGGCACCATGACGGCGACGACAAGGACGAGGAAAACCGCCGGGCCGCCTTTGCCGCTCGCCTGTGCGGCGAAACACAAAAAATAGATCAGTCCGAGAACCATGAGAAAGGTCGCCGGGTGGTCGCCGAACCACGCGGTCAAAAGCAGCATGACGATGCCGGTGGCCAGAATGAGGACAGCCATGCCGAGCGTCTTGCCCGCAGGCATGGGCTGCGAACTCGACAGCAGAAACTGGGCGGCAAACAGTGGCCCAAGAAACGGAACGATCGCTCCCATCGCGACCGAGACGGTGAAGCCCACCGAGACCGCGAGCGCGACCCGCAGCCCCTTGCGTCGCTGTTCGGCAACGGGATCAGCCAGCATAGGTCAGGACCGACATGATGCGGATCCAAAGCGAGCCCCAGGCGTTGGTGACCGGGTTGTCGCCGGTATAGACGACCACTGTCGCCTGCGACCCGTAGCGAACCCCTTTCGGCCTGCCTTCGTCCAAAACCAGGCGAACGGGAAAGCGCTGCGCTTCGGCGACCCAGCCGCTGTCGCTTCGAATGGTCGGCAGGCCGGTACTCGGATCGGTGCCGCCCTGCGACACGCCGAGACCGACACTTTCCACCCGGGCTTTGAACAGTTGCCCCGGAAGGGCATCGAACAGCACTTCGGCTTCGTTGCCGACCGTGACATTTTCGAGACTGTTCTCCTTGAAGGCCGCAGCGATCCAGACGGTACCGACATCGATGAAGGTCATGGCGGACTGGCCGGCACTGACGACCTTGCCGATTGACAGCTGCAGGTTGGTGACGACACCTGCGGCCGGTGCGCGAACGGTCGTGCGCAGCAGATCGAGCTGCGCCCTTTGCAGCGCCGCAAGCGCCTCCTTCAGCTGCGGATTGTCGCTGCCCGCCGGACCGAGGTCCTCTTGCGCGCTCAAAAGATCGGCTTGCGCACCGTTTACGGCCGCTTCCGCCTGATCGAGGGCAAGTTTGGCTTCGTCGAGTTTCGCCTGTGCGTAAACCCCTCGCTTGACCAGTTCCGAGGCCCGGCCGAACTGCTCGAGGGCATTGTCGCGGTTCGCCTGCGCCTGGACGAGCCGGGCCTGTACGGCATCGACCTGCGCCGTCGAGGCACCGATCGTCTGGCCGACGCGCTCGAGAGCTGCTTCTGCCTCCGCGACGGCGATCTGGTAGCGGCTCGGATCGATGCGAAACAACACCTGCTCCGCCTCGACAGGGGAATTGTCCGTGACATTGACCTCGACAACGCGTCCCGTCACTTCCGGGGCGATGCCGACGACATAGGCCTGAACCTGCGCCTGCGCGCTGGAGGGGGTTCTTCGTTCCATGAAGATGGAGAGGACGAGCAGAACGAGGGCCAAAGCCACGATGATCAGGGCAACCCGGCGCAAAGGATTTCCGGGCGCCGGCGCCGGCACAGGTTCGCTTGACGTTTCTTCAGAAGCCACGGCTCGTTCCTTTGACTTTCAGCGCTTACGCAGCGGGATTTGTGGGATAGACGACGCGGCTGCTGCGAATGAACAGCGAGCGGATCTTGTCCCAGAAATTGCCGCCGAGGACGAAGAAACTGGCAAGGAACATCACGTCGCCCAGCAACTGCAGCTGCCACATGTTCGGACGAAGATCCGGCCACAACGCGTCGATATAGGGCTCCAACGAAGCCGAGATCAGCGGGATACAGAACATCACCAGGCCGAGATTGTATCGCGCCCGGCTGATATGGGTGTCGGCAGACAGGCGGAAAACGCCGAAAATCTTCCTCTTCAGCTCCTGAAAGCCAGCCTTGCCCATCACCGCGATGACCAGCAGCAGCAGGACCTTGTTGACGATGAAGATCACCCCGGTGATGGCGGCGATTCTTGTGCTCGGCACCCCTGCCCATGCCGCAACCGGCACGCAAAGCCACATGGCGATGGCGATGCAGACAAGAACGATACCGAGCTTGAAACGCCAGGCGGGTGCTTGCGGCGCGACATTGTCTTCCAATTGAACTGACATTTCCTCGTCCCCTCCTGAAGCGCTGACGGGTATCGGCCAGCGCGGTTCCTGCTCTTTTGCCGTCAGAACAAATATAAATCGCAAGTTAGACTTTTAGTACATGGGAAAATACAATCTGCCGGGCCGAATTAGGCTGCGGGATGGTGGCTGGCACGTTCCGCATCGCCGGGGCAGGCAGCATGCTTGCAGACATCGCGCTGTTCGACATCTGCAAGCGATGGATGCGCATCCGTTTTGCATCGGAACCAGGCGCTACCCTGGCCGAATAGCGCCTGCCACTCTCAGAGACGGTTCGGCAACCGCGGCGTTCCGTTCTAACGGTCGATCAGCACCGCGCATTTGCAGTGGCTGGCGACGCGGCTGGCGGTGGAGCCGATGAAATAATCGATCAGTCCCGGCCGGTGCGAGGCGATGATGACCAGGTCGCCTTCCGCCTCCTCGGCAAAATTGTTGATGACGCCGGCGGCACCGCCGATGCGGATTTCGACGCGGCCGTTCGTCACCCCATGTTTTTCCATAAGGCCGGTCAGCGTCTTCTTGGCATGGTCACGCGACGCCTCGATCAGTTCCAGCGGGAAATCGACGATCATATAGCCCTGGGCATAGGCGTTCAGATCCTCGACGACGTTGAGCAGGATGATCTCGCCGCCCTCGTCGACAAGCGACTTGGCGCGCTCCAGAACCTTCTCGCCGTGCTCCAGATGATCCATGGCGATCGGCACGATAATTCTCGAATACATGACTGTCTCCTCGGGTTCGTCGCAGCGAGCGCAGCGCGTGATGGCCGCTGACGGCCAACCTTTGCGCCGCATTGCGCGGATGGATTCAATATAGGTGTGCGGCGGCAAAAGTCACAACCCGCCATACGGTCGCAGGCGATTGTCAACAGGGTGAGAACAGTACATCCTCAACTCAGCATCTTCCGTGAACGCCGCGCGCGCGTCATATAGTCCAGCAACACGATCAGACGGGACCGGACCAGTGGCCAGCTTCGACAGACGCACGTTCATGAAGTTTTCGGCCACGGCCCTGGTCACCGGAGGCACCGTCACCACAGCCAAGGCAGGAAGCACGTCCATGACCGTTCAAGCCGAAGACCACGCCGTCCGCATGCCCGCCTATGTCGATCATTCGCATCTGGTGGTGCGCGACCTGCCGATGGTGTCTGCCTGGTACCAGACGATCATGGGGCTTTCGCCGATCGAAAAGACCGCAAGCGGCGAAACGCTCGGCGTTGCCGGCCGGCCGCTTTTGACATTGACGACGCAGGGCAATGCGGCAATCGCGCCGCAGAATGCGCCGGGCCTGTTCCACACCGCCTTCCTGGTGCCCGACCGTACCGAGCTTGGCCGCTGGCTCGCCCATATCGCCCAGAACAACGTGCCGCTTCAGGGCGCTTCCGACCATCTGGTTTCCGAAGCCATCTATCTCGGCGATCCGGAAGGCAACGGCATCGAGGTCTATCGCGACCGGCCGCGCGAGGAATGGACCTATCTGCAGGACGGCATGGTGAAGATGGCGACGCTGCCGCTCGACCTGCAGGCGCTCTATGACCAGGCCCCGAAGGACAAGTGGAATGGCATGGCCGGCGGCACGGCGATCGGCCATATCCATCTGCAGGTTTCCGATATCCCGCAGGCCAATGCCTTCTTCGGCGATGTGCTCGGGCTTGATCTGATGGCCAGCTATCCCGGCGCCAGCTTCTTTGCCTCGGGCAAATACCATCACCATGTCGGCGCCAATATCTGGAATTCGCGCGGCGCGCCGAAACGCCAGGCCAACATGACCGGTCTGTCGGACTATACCGTGCATTTCAACGATCCGGCCAAGCTGCAGAACGCCGTCGCCAAGCTCGACGAACTGGAGATCCCGGTGACGCGCAACGGCGATACCGTCTCTCTGATCGACCCCTGGGGCATCGGCCTGAAACTGGCCGGCTGACGCCCCGGCGGCACCTCGCCTCAACGTTTTCAACAGGTGCCTGCGACGGATCGTATCAATCCGCCCCTTAAAATTGACTAATATTGTCAAGTATTCTACCCCGCCCGGACATTCGCCATTGCGAATATTTATCCAGGGGTTAGCATTTTGAAAAATAAGAGAATTCTTGCATACGCACTCGCTACTGCGAGCGTTGCGCCACTTCCCTTGCGCGCCGCCGATTGGCGCCCTTCGGTGGAAATCGACGGCACTTGGCGGAGCGGCGATTCGAGCGCCAGCGGCGGCTTCTTCCTGCCCATCCTGCTTGATTCGGGCAGTGCACTGTTCATCGATACGCAAGGCGCCTTCATCGAGGGTGGCGTCCGGCGCGGTTCGATCGGCGCGGGCTACCGCACGCGGGCGAGCGATGAATGGGTCGTCGGCATCTACGGCTATTACGACTACCTGAACAGCGCCTATGACCATTCGTTCAACCAGCTTTCCGTCGGTGTGGAAGCGCTCGGGCCGGTATTCGAAACGCGCGCCAACATCTATCTGCCGCTCGGCAGCGATCACGCGCTCGCCGGCATGGGCCGCGGCGAGATCGATGGTGGCAAGCTGATGTTCCGAGAGGGTATGGAACGCGCCCGGCGTGGTGGCGATATCGAGGCCGGTTTTCGCGTACCGCTGTCGGCCGCCAGCGACACGGTGCAGCTGAAGGTCTTTGCCGGCAGCTACTTTTATGGCGGCGACAATCTCGACGATAAGCTGGGCGCCAAGCTGCGCGCCGAACTGTCCTTTGCCGACCTGCCCGGCCTTCCCGGTGGATCGACGGTGACGATCGGCGCCTCCGGCACCTATGACAACGAAGACCACTTCAAGGGTGCGGCGATGGCGCGGCTGCGCGTCCCGCTCGGTGCTTCCTCCTCGACCGGCCCGGCCGATCCGTTCGACCCGCTGACGCAGCGCGTCGAGCGCAACCGCACCATCGAGACCCATCGTGGCGCCACGGGCGACCTTGAAAACGCGGTTATCGCGTTGAACGGCCTGACCGCCGGCACTGTCGTCGGCGTCTCCGCCGCCAATGGCGATGCAGCCGCCATCAACGCCATCATCGCTGCGGCCGGCGAAAACGCGCTGATCCTTGCCAATGGCACGGTCGGGCTCAACCAGTCGCTGACGCTGAACAACGGCCAGGTGCTGCTCGGCGGCGGCGGTGTTCTCAGCCTGCGCGGCGCCTCCAGCGGCGGCGAAGGCTGGTTCCAGAACGAGGGCGCCGCCACGACGCTGACCGGCTACAATCCGGCCCAGGACGTTGTCACCATGGCATCCAACAGCGCGGTCTCGACCCTGTCGATCACCGGCGGACTGGCCGGCATCGGCAGCACCGGTGCTTCCAACCTGATGATCGACCGCGTCGACATTTCCGGCACCAGCCATGACGGCATCCGTTTCAACCGGGTGGATGGTGCAATCATCCAGAATTCGAGCATCCACGATCTCTACATCTGCGAAAGCAGCACGCAATGCGAATTCTCGGTCTTTAAACCGAACCTTGCACCTTATGCTGCCGTCAGCGCACATGCGACCAAGAACCTGACTGTCCGTGATACCCGAATCGACAACGTGACCTACGGCGTGTTCGCCGGTAGCGCGATCGAAAACATCGATTGGGAGCCGACAATCATCAATGCCGCCAGCAATATCAAGCTGGACAACGTGACGATCTCGCGTTCACGTCGCGAAGGCCTGCTGTTCGTCGCTGCAAGCGACGTTGATCTCAACAAGGTGACGATCGACAACTCGATGCAGGACCGCGACATGGATCTTGTCGTGCTGCAGGGCACGCGCGATGTCGTGATCACCGACATGGTGCTGAAGGGCGGCATCAACGGCCTGATGCTGGTGACCTCCAGCAGCATGCCGGAGGGCGCCGTCACCACCGATGTCAATGTCGATGGCCTGATGATCGACGGCACGCGCAATGCCGGCATCTTCCTCAACCCGGTTTCCGACATCGCCTTCAACAATGTCTCGATCACCAATGCCGGAACCTATGGTGCTTATGTTTATGGTAGCGACTTCGAGTTCCTTGGCGGGCCTGTCAGCGGTATTGCGTTCAACAATGTGACGGTCGATAAGGCTGGCAAGGCCGGATTCTACTTCTCGGGCCCATCGCTCGACCTGACCGGCAATGTCACCGTCACCAACACCCCGAGCAATTGCAAGGTCGATACCGGGTGGAGCGGCGGATCGCTGACGCAGGCGCCAGGCAAGGTTCTGACGTTCAATGGCGGCGTTCTGGACCAGACGAATTTTGCCGGCCGCTGCAAATAATCAGCCTGGGCAGCGACGGCCCGCACCTCCAAGAAGTGTGCGGGCCGTTTTCATTTCAGGCACCGGGGCTTCCCGGTGCCGCCGTTTTCAATCCGCCGCCGCTTAGTGCGTAGCACCAGAGCCGCCGACCGCGACGATCGCATAGGGCATGCCCTCGACCGGAATGGTCGCGGTTTCCTTCAGCGTTTCGCTGTCGATCATCCGTACAAGGCTGTGGCGGGGATCGGTGATGGCGATGCGATCGCCGGCAACAGCCAGCCGCGGACGCGGGTCGCGCCAGTGGCCATCCTTGCTGTAGGGCTCGGTGACGCCGGCGGACCGGACGATCTCGCCGCTGACGACATCCAGCACATGCAGCTGGCCGTCTTCCGTCAGGATATAGGCGTTGCGGAGATTGGCCGGATCGAGGATGAAATCGACGCGGCGGGTGGGAAGCTCGACGAGGCGATAGGGTGCCGCAGCCTCCGGATCGATCAGCACGACCTTGTCCTCACCGTAATTGCCGAGGAAGAACTGCATCGACCGGCCGCCGAGCAGGGTCGAAACCTTGCCTTCCGGCAGATCGCTGCCATAGGCGATCATCTCCAGCTTCGGGCCGTCAAGGCCACCTGGGCGGGCGATGAGAACCCCTTCGGCGCAACCGAAGGCGACCAGACGCGCCGAGGTCGCTTCGCCGTGCAGGCCCGTGCATGTGGCCACATCTCCCAGCTGCTGGCCCGCCCGGTCGACGATGCGCAAGCCGAGCCGTGGGGGAAGCTCGTCCGGCTTCACCTCGGTCCTCATGTTGGGTACGGAAACCAGGACATGCTGGCCCATCGGCACGGCGACGCCGTGATGCGCGGCCGTCGTATCGATGCTTGCGGCATTGCCCTTGCCCTCAAGCAACGCGCTTTCCTGAAACAGATCGACCTTGCCGCCGCGATCGTAGAACACCGCCACATCGTCGCCATGCGTGACCACATGGCCCGGCTTCTTGCCGGAGATGGCGCCGGACAGCAGTTTCGGGTCGGAGATTTCGATATCGCGATGCTCGCCATGATCGGAAAGGGCGATGCCCGACGCGATGACCTGCACCGTGTCCTTGTCGCCCTGCACCGCGAAAACGGACTTGCCGCTCTCGCTCACGGACAGTGCGGCATAGCCACCCAGATCGAAACGGCCGAGCTCGCCGCCGCTTGCCGCATCGAGTGCGCGCACCACCGGCTGGCTGTGATCGGCGACGAACAGCCGCCATGTTTCCTTATGGTCATCGGCAAAGGCCGGAAGGGGAGACAGCGCCGTCAGCGCCAGAACGGCAGCGGTGCGCATCGGTTTGCCAAGATGGATCAGCATGAGGTTCTCCTGCAAAATATTTATGTAATAACGTAACACTCACGGTTGTTATAAAGTTACGATCCTGTTGTCCATACGGAAAATGCGGCACGGGGCCTTCTGCCGCTGTTTAAGACGCGGCTACGGCATGCTGTCTCAATATCGGGAAACACCGGCGGCAGGCCGGTCGGTCGCGTGATGCGGATGCCACATTGACGTTCGATCCGGCGGTGCATGGGCCATTCAACATGGCAGGGGGGCGGCAAGGACATGCTTCAAGCCTCGGGATACCGTCCCTTGGCCTGCACTGATTTCCCCCCCAATAAAGGCCAGGGCCGCGCGGTTACATTCGTGTCAACTACTATTGCTCATCCACAACATCTGGTGTATCCAAAGAATAACAAGATTAAAACTGTGTTACAAATTGATTACGAAGACAAAATTTCATCTTTTTGTCACAAATTTGATGGTTTTCTTGCCTGAAATTTAGGCACAAAGCGCAATATTTTTGTTTGTTTTCGCTCATTACGCAACGAAGAATTCAAGAAACAAAAATCAACTCTCGGTAGAGAGTCTTGCTAGTAGATATAGTGTGAGGCTTAAAAAGATGACCAATATTGCTATCATAATACCTTTCTATCAGGCAGAAGACGGAATTTTGCGCAGGGCGCTCGAATCAGTCGACATGCAGCAGCTGCCTGCCGGCGTTACGCTGAAGGTTGTCGTCGTCGATGATGCTTCACCGCACCCTGCAAGCAAGGAACTGGATGGCTTTGCGTTCAAGGGCGCCCATTCGCTGAACATCATCACGCAGGTCAATTCCGGCCCTGCCGGAGCGCGAAACACGGGCCTCGACAGCCTTGCCGGCGAAGAGATCGATTTCATTTCCTTCCTCGATTCCGACGACATCTGGACCCCTCTTCATATCCAGAGGGCGCTGTCTGCTCTTCGCAACAGCGATTTCTTCTTCTGCAATCACGTCAGAAGCAAACACTATGGCGACTATTTCCGCTGCCTGCCCGAAACATGGCAGGCCCTCAGCCAAAATCGGGGGGCTGGACAGTCGCAGATGGTGAAGGTTTTCGCTGCCGGCGAACTGACGCGGACAATGATTCGCGAGTGCCCGCCACAGACATCGACGGTCGTCTACAATTTCCGCAAAAACCCGAACCTTCGGTTCAACACCTCGCTGAGAAGTGCGGGCGAGGATCACATCTTCTGGATCGAGTTGTCGATTGACAACGCAACGGCGGTGGACCTGCGGGTCAATGTGAGCTGCGGCGAAGGCCTCAATCTCTATTGGTCGAACGTTTCCTGGGAAAGCCCGAAATCGGTCAGCATCCAGGGCTGTCTTGCCATCCAGTACAACTACATGCGCAACAATGCCCGCATCTATTCCATGGATGTCGAAACCATCGCCTTCAGGCAGAGGCTGTATGAGGGTGCCTATGTCTATGCGCTCCTGCGTGGGGCGGCGAAACGGTTTCTTCCTGACCCCAAGGTCTTTACCAAGCTGGTATCACATTACCCGGCCTTCCTCCTGCGCAGCCCCGCCAACCTTGCCTTCTTCGTCATGAACAGGAAGGTGATGACGGACGTGACGTCGGTGAAAAACGTCCCTAACGCGGATCTGGCCGCGTAGGGGGGGCTTCATTTTTTATAGGCGTCGCGCCTTGCCTTCCAACCACTTGGCTTTGGACTGCGCGGCAGGCTTTTGAAAATTCAAAACATTTCGAGCTCAACATGATATCGTCAGCAGCAAGAAACGGTAAATATTCCCTCCTGCATATCGTCAATCTTCAGTACAGACCGACTGGAGGTTTCACCAAGCGTTTCCTGGACGTGTTTATTTCCCTTTCGATGATACTGGTATTCCTGCCAATCATTCTGATGATCGCAGCGCTGGTGAAGCTATCAACCACCGGGTCGATCATCTGCGGCCATGGCGAGATCGGATATGACGGCGTCTCCCTCGTTCGCCTGAAATTTCGGACATCCTCCCCCATGGGCGGAGAGGATTTCGCCCAATATCTGACAACGACGTCGGATGCGGTCTGGACGCGCAAAGCTCAGCCGGACGTCTCGCTTCCACCGCTCGGTGCCGTCCTTCAACATCTGGGTCTGGACGGGCTGCCGCAGCTCTTCAACGTGCTGCGTGGCGATATGAGCATCGTCGGCCCCTCCCCCCTGAGCATGAGGGATATCGAGCGATACGGCTCCAATACCTCGCATTACATCAAGTCGCGCCCGGGCCTGATCGGTTACCGGATGAGCAGCGGCGTGGACGGCCATTACTTCCGGCGTCTGCAACTCGACAAGGATTATTCCGAAAACTGGACGGTGGTGACCGATTGCCGGGAAATCTGGCGCTTTCTGACTGCGGCGCGGCATTGACGGCGGCTCAACAACGAGCAGCCCCGCATCGGCCTGGCGCGCCGTCCGCTTTCGGCATCACGGGCCGGCGCCGGTCCATTCGCACCGGAAGGCCAGGATGGGCTTTGAAAACCCTTTCAGCCGGCGCCGCTTGGCCTGGGTGAAGAGGTCGGCCGCGCCGTACTCCCGAAAAATGTTCTCAGACACCAGGATCTGATCGCTGGAAGCGGCATCGCACAGGCGGGCTGCCAGCTGCACCGTGGAACCGAACAGATCGTTGCTGTCCTCGACAGGTTCGCCGCAGTCCAGCCCGATGCGGATATGAAGCGGCTCGGCATTGCCACGATTGTAGCGCTCAAACCCCTGCTGGATCGCTCTGGCGCAATCGACGGCCGACGCTATCGAGGCGAAGGTCGCCATGACGCCGTCGCCGGTGTGCTTCACCTCGCGGCCGGAGAACTGTCCAAGACACCTGCGCACCACCGCGTCGTGCGCCCGGACCAGTCCGGTCGCCATCCGATCGCCAAGGCGCGCCGTCATCTCAGTGGAGCCGACAATATCGGTGAACAGGATGGCCCGGTGGCCCGAATCCATTTCGGCCGAGGATTGTCCCGGCGCCGGCTCGGGGTCGTAAATCCGGCCAAGAAACGCCTCGACCGCCGACAGGGCAACTTCGACGACCTCGCCGGAAACGAAGCCGTGCGCCTCGCGGTGAACGCATTGGGCTGTTTCAGCGTCAGGCGCGTCCATGAGGCAAAATACGGTTCCGCGCCGCTGGTCGAACCAGTAGGTCAGGAACTTGACACCGTACTGATCCTGAATCGCAATATCCTTGCGATGTGCCTCGGCAGCGTCTGCGGCCGTGATTCCCGTAAGCTCATGCCGGTCGATGAAGATAGGCATCGGAACGCTCCTTCCCCCGGGGCCTGCACCTGCTGGAAGGCTTCATTCTACGTCCTGGAGGCAGCTCCGTCCACCTTTAGTGCCTCCTAAAATACAAAGGGAGGACATCGCTGCCCTCCCCTTTCATTACGATACCTATGTAATACCCGAACTCAGGCCGCGTAACGGGTGCGCTGCTGCATCGGCTGCGCGCGGCTGGTTTCTTCCAGCTTGAAGCGGGCAAGCAGGGTCTGCAGCTGGCGGCTTTCCTCAGCCAGCGTTTCGCTGGCAGCCGTGGTCTCCTCGACCATGGCGGCGTTCTTCTGGGTCATCTGGTCCATATGGTTGACCGAGGTGTTGATTTCGGCCAGCGCCATCGACTGTTCGCGGGCGGCCGTGGCGATGCTCTCGACATGATCGTTGACGCGCAACACCAGCCGCTCGATCTCCACCAGCGCATCCCCGGTTGCCCGCACCAGCGAGACACCGCCTTCAACCTCGGCGGCCGAGGCGCTGATCAGCGTCTTGATCTCCTTGGCGGCATTGGCCGAGCGCTGCGCCAGTTCGCGGACTTCCTGGGCGACGACGGCGAAACCACGTCCGGCATCGCCTGCCCTTGCTGCCTCGACACCGGCATTCAGCGCCAGCAGATTGGTCTGGAAGGCGATCTCGTCGATGACGCCGATGATCTGGCTGATCCGGCTGGACGAACCCTCGATCCGGCTCATGGCGGTGACGGCATTGCGGACGATCTCGCCGGACTTTCCAGCACTTTCCTTGGTTTCGCGCACCATGTCGCGGGCCTCGACGGCGCGGGACGACGAGGTGCGCACGGTCGCCGTGATCTCGTCGAGGGCTGCGGCGGTTTCCTCAAGCGCTGCCGCCTGCTGTTCGGTGCGCTTCGACAGGTCGTTGGCAGCCGAGCTGAGTTCGGCCGAGCTGTCCTTGATGGTGCCGGCGGCACCGCGAACATTGTTCATGGTCGAGCGCAGCGTCACCATCGTCGCATTGACGTTCTGCTGCAATTCGGCGAACGCGCCCTGGAAATGACCTTCCATGCTTTCCGAAAGGTCGGCATCGGCAAGCGCTGCGATGACGCGGCGCACTTCGGTGACGGCAAGATCGATGCTGCCGACCAGTTCGTTGACGCTGCCGGCAAAGCGGTTGAGGTCGTCGTTCTGGTAGTCCTTGCCGATCCGGCCGGTGAAATCACCGGCGACGGCGGCGGCAACGACGGCGCTGATGCTCGACTGCAAATCGCTGCTCAGCGCGTGAAGGGCTGCTTCCTGCGCCTTCATGTCGCGCATCGCCAGTGCGTTGCGGCGGAAGACCTCGACGGCGCGGGCCATTTCTCCGATCTCGTCCTTGCGGGCGGCGTCGGTGCCGGTGCTGTCGAGATTGCCTTCGGCAAGACGGCTCATCGCGGCGGTCAGATCACGGACCGGCGTGGAGATGCCGCGGCGCGCGACCAGCAGGCTGACGACGGCGCCGATGACGATACAGCCGGCAGCGGCAAGGACGGCAATGGCGAGTGCGACCGAGGACGACTGCAGGGCATCGGCGCGGGCTGTCGCAAGCGCCTCGCCGGAATAGGTGCTGTAGACCTTGACGGTGCTGGTGACGATCTTTTGCGCATCCAGCGCCCTGTCGAGACCGGCCTGGATGGCGGCCGCATCCTGCGGGCTGGCCTCGGCGATGGCGACCATGGCGCGGATTTCACCAAAATAGGTTTCCAGCGTCGTCCGGATGGCCTGCAGCTGCTTCAGCTCGGTTTCGTCGGCGGCGGCCTCGATCTTCGGCAGGCGTTCCAGCATTTCCTTGGAGCGCTTCTCGGTCTCGGCGCGGAAATCGGCCGCCTTTTCCGGCTGCGCGGCCAGCTGGTAGGTCATGCGGCTGATGGCGATGATATCGACGCGCAGGTCCATGGCCTCGCGGGCGACTTCTTCCCTGGCGCCGACCGAGACGATGGCCGTTTCCAAGGCCAAAATGCCGCGCGCGCCTACGGATGCAATGACCAGGCATGACAGCCCCATGACGAAAACGACAAGGCTGATCTTCTGGAGAATGGAGAGATTGCGAAAATTCATGGCGGAACTCCGGCTGGGCAACTGACCGCGTGCTGAACGAAAAACGGGAAAGCGAGGCATGATGCCTCTGATAAAGCGCTGCAGGAGATGGGACATCGCGCCACGGCGCAATGACATCACGCCGAAGCGCAATCTGAGGTAATTGCGCTAACACTAAGTTAAGATTGCACTAACACTAAAGGTCAAGCTGGCAATCAAGACGCCGAGGCGGCTGATCCAATACAAAAAAACGTATCGTTTTGACTCTTCACCACTTAAAGTTGCCGACTGCGCCAGCGATCAGATGACTTTCAGCTTGAACCTTGCCCACCCGGTCTCTATCTCGGACATAGACCCCTCGCATTCCCCGGAGATTTCCTTGTCCATCTTCAAGAACCTGCCGCCCGCTCCCGCCGCCCCGAAAAAACCAGTCACCGATACCCGCCACGGCATCACGAGGACCGACGACTATGCCTGGCTGCGCGCCGGCAACTGGCAGGCGATGTTCAAGGATCCGACGATCCTCGATCCGGACATCCGCAAGCACCTGGATGCCGAGAACGCCTATATGAAGGCGGCGATGGCCGATACCGAGGCGCTGCAGAAGACGCTGTTTGCCGAAATGAAGGGCCGGATCAAGGAAGACGACTCATCCGTTCCGGTCAAGGACGGCCCGTTCGCCTACGGCACCTTCTACGTGACGGGGGGCGAGCAGCCTTCGTTCTTCCGCACGCCGCGCGATGGGGGGACACGCTCCGTGCTTCTCGACGGCGACAAGGAAGCTGAAGGCAAGGCCTATTTCCGGCTGGGCGGCGTCGATCATTCGACCGATCACAGAAGGGGTCTGTGGAGCTATGACGACAAGGGCTCGGAATATTACACCCTGCGCGTCCGCGATCTTGCGACCGGCGAGGACCTTGCCGATGTCATCGAGAGCACCGGCGGCGGCGGCGCCTGGGCGCCGGATGGCAAGAGCTTCTTCTACACCGTGCTCGACGACAACCATCGTCCGTCAAAAATCTTCCATCACATCGTCGGTACGCCGCAGGCAGACGACCGGCTAGTGTATGAGGAAGAGGATCCGGGCTTCTTCATGGGCGTCGGCGGCTCGATGCTCGACGACTTCATCTACATCGACATCCACGACCACGAGACCAGCGAATACTGGCTGTTGCCGACCTCCGATCTCACCGGCAAACCGCAGCTGGTGGCTGCCCGCGAAACCGGGCTGGAATATTCGCTGTCGGAAGGCGGCGACGTGTTCTACATCCTGACCAATGCCGACGGCGCCAAGGATTTCAAGATCATGCAGGCGCCGGTTGACAAACCGTCACGCGAAAACTGGACCGACGTCGTGCCGCACACCGCCGGCCGGCTGATCATCTCGCATGGCGCCTATGCCCGCCATCTCGTCTGGCTGGAGCGTGAGGCCGGGCTGCCGCAGATCAAGATCCGCGACCGCCGCACCGGCGAGGAGCATTCCATCGCCTTTGCCGAAGAGGCCTTCTCGCTCGGCCTGCAGGGGGCTGCCGAATACGACACCGACGTCATCCGCTTTTCCTATTCGTCGATGACGACGCCGAGCCAGCTCTACGACTACAATATGGTGACGCGCGAGCGCACGCTGTTGAAGACGCAGGAAGTGCCGTCCGGCCACAATCCCGATGACTACGTCACCCGCCGCGTCATGGCCCCGGCCTCAGATGGCGCCGAGGTGCCGGTCACCCTGCTCTACCGCAAGGATACGCCCCTCGACGGCTCGGCTCCCTGCCTGCTCTATGGCTACGGCGCCTACGGCATCGCCATTCCGGCCTCGTTCAACACCAATTGCCTGTCCTTGGTTGACCGCGGTTTCGTCTATGCCATCGCCCATATCCGCGGCGGCAAGGACAAGGGTTTTGCCTGGTACGAAGACGGCAAGATGGAGAAGAAGACCAACACGTTCAAGGACTTCATCGCGGCGGCGGACTATCTGAATCAACAGAAGTTCACCTCCTACGCCAACATCGTCGCCGAGGGCGGTTCGGCCGGCGGCATGCTGATGGGGGCGATCGCCAACATGGCGCCGGAAAAATTCAAGGGCGTCATCGCCGCCGTGCCCTTCGTCGACGTGCTCAACACCATGCTCGACGACACGCTGCCGCTGACGCCGCCGGAATGGCCGGAATGGGGCAATCCGATCGACTCCAAGGAAGCCTATGAGCGCATGGCAGCCTACTCCCCGTACGACAACGTCTCGGAAAAGCCCTATCCGGCGATCCTGGCGCTGGGCGGCTTGACCGACCCGCGCGTCACCTATTGGGAACCGGCCAAATGGGTCGCCAAGCTGCGCGAAAAGACCACCGGCTCGGAGCCGATCCTGATGAAGACCAACATGGACGCCGGCCACGGCGGCGCCTCTGGCCGCTTCCAGCGCCTGGAGGAAATCGCCTTCGAATATGCGTTCGCGATCAAGGTGGCGGGGAAGATCTCCTAATTCGCATCAAGGACTGATAGTTCCTGCTTCCCGACAGAATATTCGTGATGCGGATGGTCTCGTTTTGAACGACGTAAAGAAACGATGCGACGTTCGAAGACAGCCATCCGCAGCCCCGGCCAGATGTCGGGACGCTCCAAATGGGCAAGGGGCGCGATACCGATCTCTTCGCATTTTCTTTGGATGCGCCGCACGTATTTGAGCGCGGTGCCGCTACTTCCGCTTTTTTCCAAGACATAGGAAAAGATCGTGCGCAAATCCGCCTGGGCGGCCTTTCTGAAAACCACCTTGTGCGGCTTCATCAACGGCGGGTTTCTTCAGCCAGTCTCTCCAGCCAATCGTCCATCTCCTCCATGCTGACATCAGCAGAGCCATCGCCCAGCGACCCGGCGACCCTTGATCGGATTGTTGTCAGCTGGAGCTCATCGTCGCTTTCACGTTGAAGCAACAATTCCACAGCCTCCTGCAGCACATCACTGGGGGAAGCATAAGCGCCAGCCTTCACGCGGTTTTCTATGGCGTCCACCATCTCGGACGGCAGCGATATTTTCAAAATCTCGTTCATGGCCGGTCTCCAACCTCGACAGGTAAAGTAAAGCGAGCGGGGCATGTTGGCAATTCGCCAGAAACAATTTCCGGAGCCAACTCCGGCAGCCGGTGCGCAAAATTACAAGCTCCGCACATGCCTAGAACGCTAATTCTCCCTGCAACCTTGCAGGGAGAATCGGCATGAAGATCGGCGACAGCATCAGCAACTATTATCGCCCGCAAAACGGCAACCAGGCAGCGGGTGCGGCCTCTTCCGGCCTCGCACTCAATATCGACGGTGGTGGCAGCAGCGAGCGCACGCAGGCGCCGACCGTCTCGATCAGCGGCTCGACCCCCTCCTCCTCGCTGTCTTCGGCTCTCTGGCTATCGATGGCCGACAAGCTGGAAGGCGAAACCGGCGCTTTGACCGAGGCGCCGAAGGACAATCCGGCCGACGAACTCATGACGTGGTCGAAGATGTCGGTTGCCGAAAAGATCCGGGCGCAGATCCTCGCCGACAAGGACCTGACCGAGGCGGATCTCGCAGCCATGGACGCCGATGCCCGCGCGGCCATCGAGGCGGACATCAAGCGCCAGCTGGACATCCCGCAGGATGGCGGCACGGCTGAGGCGGAGGCGGCTTCGAACGCCACGATCTGATCCGCGACCATCGGCACCCCGGTTTGAAGGCCCGTTTGCTTGGCAACGCCACTTCTCGCCCGTAACCGGCAGGCCACCAAATCGGCGCGCATTATCCCATCCGCTCCAGCCGCTCGAAGCTGCCGGCGCTGGAACAGCCGACAGCGCGCAATCCGAACGCTGCTGAAACGGGGTGGCTTGCGGCGGAGATGGAAAACGCCGGCGGCTCATCTCTCAGGCGTGCTGCACCGGCTGAAAAAGCATTTTCACCAGACTCCGGAACACGAGAATCTGTTCTGGCAGGCTTTGCGGCTCCTTCAATGCCTTCGACAGCACGATGCCCCCTTCGATCACCGTCGAAACCATGTCGGCAAGCTGGTCCACATCGAATGGTTCGCGCGGCGCATGCACCGCCATGATCTGCTCGAACATGCCGCGGAACCGCCGCCGCCACGTCAATGCGGCCTGACGGTTGATTTCCTGGATCTCGCGATCGAAAAGCCGCTCGTAGTAGCAGATGGTCGCCACCAGACAGCCGGGGTGGCCGTTCGGCAGGTCGGAGAGAAGTTCGGACAAGAGCTTCAGGCCGAGCAGGAAGGATTGCAGCGGATCGTCCATCAGCTCGCGCGCACGGCTGAAAATCTCGTCGTAGATCCGCTCGTCGTTTTCGATGTAACGCGTCAGCAGGGCTTTGGCGAGTTCGTTCTTGTCGCGGAAATGGTAGAAGAAACCGCTCTTGGTGATGCCGGTCTCGGCGATCAGTTCCTCGATCGATGTGCCGCCAAACCCCTTCTGCAGCACGGCTGCCTCCGCCACATCGAGAATGCGGGTCCTCGTCTCCTCGCCCTTGCGCATGTCCCGCTCCTGTACCGCCGGTACGGTTTTGGCCGGTGGCGATGGGAAAAATCGTCCGGCCAGCCACCGGTTTTCCTGCAACCTCATTGATATTGTTGGCATTTCCAAAATCACCCGCCAGTATACCGCAAGACCTCTATTTTAGCAGGAGATAAAACGGCACAAATTCCTTCATCCGGCAGCACCTTCCGGCACTGCCCGAAAACCAAGAAAGGGTGGAGACCATGAGCAAGTACAGACGCGACCTGCCGCAGCTGAAGGGCGGCACCTACCTGACGGACGGCGGCATGGAAACGACACTGATTTTCCACGAGGGCGCAGACCTGCCGCATTTCGCCTCCTTCGTGCTTCTGGCGGATCCGGCCGGGCGGCAGCAATTGAAGGACTATTATGTCCGCTATCTCGACATCGCCGCGAGAGCCGGCGCTGGCTTTGTTCTGGACACCGCGACCTGGCGCACCAATCCCGACTGGGGCGACAAGCTCGGCTATAGCGCTGCGGCGCTGAAGGCGGCGAACGAAGATGCGGTCGAACTGCTGAGCGAGCTTCGCGCTGAATTCGAGCGTCCCGGCGCGCCGATCGTCATCAGCGGCATGGTCGGCCCGCGCGGCGACGGCTACAAGGCCGGCAACATGGACGCCGATGAAGCGGAAGCCTATCACGCGGCACAGATCGAAACCTTTGCCGGCACCGATGCCGACATGGTGAGCGCCTTGACGCTGACCAGTATCGACGAAGCCGTCGGCGTCGCCCGCGCGGCCAAACGGATGAACATGCCGTGTGTGATTTCCTTCACCGTGGAGACCGACGGCAATCTCGTCACCGGCCGGACGCTTCAGGAAGCGATCGAGGCGGTGGACGCTGCAACCGCAGCCTACCCGCACTACTACATGATCAACTGCGCCCATCCGAGCCATTTCGACACCGTCGTCGCGGGCGACGGCGCATGGCTGAAACGGATCGGCGGCATCCGCGCCAACGCCTCGACGATGAGCCACCAGCAACTCGACGAGAGCGAAACGCTGGATGACGGCGATCCCTTCGATCTCGGCCAACGCTACCGGCAACTGACACGCCGGATGCCGCAACTGAAGGTGCTGGGCGGCTGCTGCGGCACCGATCACCGCCATGTCGCGGCCATCTGCGCAGCCTGCGTGCCGATCGACGTCATAGGCGGCTGATCGCGATCGTTCACGTCAGGACAATGATGGTGGCACGCAGGAGCGGCGGCAAACGAAGGCTTGCAATCGAGCATGTCAGGCACGATATCCGGATCAGCTGCGGCTCGCGAACGGGCAATCATGCACTGCCGCTCAAGCTGCGGCATTCGCTGGAGATCGGGATATCATGGACCACACCAAACCGGCACCGCAGACCGACGCCGCCCCGATCCCCTTCGACAACAGCTATGCCCGGCTGCCGGCGCATTTTCATGCGGCGGCCGTTCCGACTGCGGTTTCGGAGCCGTGGCTGATCAAGTTCAACCGGCCGCTGGCGCTTGAGCTTGGCCTCGATGCCGATGCGCTGGAACGTGACGGGGCGGCGATCTTTTCCGGCAACACCATTCCTGCCGGTGCCGAGCCGCTCGGCATGGCCTATGCCGGGCACCAGTTCGGCCAATTCGTGCCATTGCTGGGTGACGGCCGGGCGATCCTGTTGGGGGAAGTCATCGATGGCCATGGCAAGCGCCGCGATATCCAGCTGAAGGGTGCCGGCAAGACGCCCTATTCGCGGCGTGGCGACGGGCGGGCAGCCCTTGGCCCGGTGCTGCGCGAATATATCGTCAGCGAGGCGATGTTTGCGCTTGGCATTCCGACGACACGGGCGCTGGCTGCCGTCGTCACCGGCGAGCCGGTCTACCGCGAACGGGTCCTTCCCGGCGGCGTCATCACCCGCGTGGCAGCCAGCCATATTCGCGTCGGCACCTTCCAGTTCCTGGCGGCGCGCGGCGATACCGAGGGGGTGAAGGTTCTGGCCGATCATGTCATCGACCGGCATTACCCCGAGATCAAGGGCAGCGAGCGTCCCTATCTGGCGCTGCTTCACGCCGTGATCGAGCGGCAGGCATCCCTGATTGCCCGCTGGCTTTCCGTCGGCTTCATCCATGGGGTGATGAACACCGACAATTGTTCGGTCTCCGGCGAAACCATCGATTTCGGCCCTTGCGCCTTTCTCGATGCCTATGATCCGGCCAAAGTGTTTTCCTCGATCGACCGGGGTGGGCGCTATGCCTATTCCAGCCAGCCGGCGATCGGCCAGTGGAACATGGCGCGGCTGGCCGAAACGCTTTTGCCGTTACTCGACCCAGAACCTTCGGAAGCCGTCAATCTCGCCAATGATGCGGTTGCCGGCTATGGAGCACGGTTCCAGACCCACTGGCTTGCGGGCATGAAGGCGAAGATCGGTCTGCATGCGCGAGAAGACGGCGATCTCGACCTCGTCCAGGGACTGCTCGGCGCCATGCACCGCAACGAAGCCGATTTCACGCTGACATTCCGCAGGCTCTGCGATGCCGCTGAAAGCAACGCCGGGGACGGCCCACTGCGCGACCTCTTCGCCAACACCGCCGATATCGACGCCTGGCTTCTCGCCTGGCGCGAGAGGACGGGGCGCGAACCCCTTTCGGATGCGCAGACGGCGGCAGCAATGCGCGGCGTCAACCCCACCTTCATCCCGCGCAACCACCGCATCGAGCAGGCGATCCGCGCGGCGGAAGACAACGGCGATCTGTCGTTGTTCGAAGCGCTGAACGACGTTCTGGCAAGGCCGTATGAGGACCAGCCGAAATTCGCAGCCTATTCCGCGCCGCCTGCCCCTTCGGAGGAAGTGCTGAAGACTTTCTGCGGAACGTGAGGAAGAGCCTTGTGCGAGGCGCTCAGATTGTTCACAGACACTGAAATCGATTGTCTGGCGAGAGTGACACCCCACTCTCCGTCATCCTCGCCCTTGTGGCGGGGATCCAGCGACCCGACGTCTGTCGGATCAAAAAAACCTTTCAGCCCAAAGACTTGGGCTGGCTGGATCTCTGTGACGAGCACAGGGATGACGGAGGATTTGGAAATCGCATAATTTCCCAAGTGACCTGCTGAATGGTAAGAAAATGAGTTCGTCACCCGTCCGAAAGCCTCGTACTAAGTCTCCTCCGGTCACTCCCAGCCGGTTCCGCCGATGGCGGCGCATCCATAAGGCGGCAGGCGGTTTTCGAAATTGGTTTTGAGCTGGGCGCAACCCCATTGGCGCAAGGGTTCCGGCATCCGGCTGTTGAGCTCGATGCCGACCTCGTCGAGCGGATCGTTGGTATTGGTGACATAGAGCAGCCAGCGCCCGCCGATCACGCCAACGACAGCCACGACCGCAACCAGCAGAACCATCAGCAATTTCTTCATCTCGAACCTCGTTGTGGTGAACGTTGCCGTTGACCTATCCTATTTCTCAGCGCGACCGAAATCCTTTCGCGCGGCTTTGCCCGGCTGTGCGTCAAACGCCTGCCTGCCATGCTGAATTTTGATGGCTAGGCCGAAATGTGGCCATTGAAAGGCGGCGGCCTTGCGGTATGTTCGGTGATGTTGCGCGGCGGTTCAACGTCTGCGCGCGTCAAATACCAAGGTTCACCGCGCACAGACCCATCCCGCGCGATGGCCAGCCCCAAGACCGGACTGCCTTTCCCTGAGGCGTTGGATCCAAATGCCCACCGCAACCGGCATTCGTCGCGCGGCGCAGCTTTCCATAACGGGAGATTTTCATGTTGATTCTGTTGACGGCCATCGTCTTTTCACTGATCGGGCTGGGGCTCGGCGGCGGCGGACTTTGGCTTATCGTGCTCGGCGGCAGCTGGTATTATGCCATTGCAGGCCTCGGCTTCCTCATCACCGCCTTCCTGTTGTTTGCGCGGCGCGGCGCGGCGCTGACCGTCTACGCACTTCTGATCATCGGCACGCTCGCCTGGGCGATCTGGGAAGTCGGCTTCG
The DNA here is from genome assembly GCF_049898205.1 of Pararhizobium sp. DWP3-4. Classification (NCBI taxonomy): domain Bacteria; kingdom Pseudomonadati; phylum Pseudomonadota; class Alphaproteobacteria; order Hyphomicrobiales; family Rhizobiaceae; genus Pararhizobium; species Pararhizobium sp. DWP3-4. Next base: position 49,205 of record NZ_JAFCXF010000002.1, read on the forward strand.
ACTGGTGGCAGCTCGGGCCGCGTGGCGGCATCATCATCCTGCTCGGCCTCTGGCTGCTTTTGCCGGCCATCCGCCGCGGCCTTGGCTTTGCAAGCCCGACCGGCCAGGTCTACAAGGCCAGCGCCCTGCCGCTGGGACTGGCCGTTCTCGCCTCGATCGTGGTTGCCGGCTACTCGATGACGCAGGACCCGCTCGATCTGGCCGGCGAACTGCCGGTCGGGACCGCGACTGCGGCCGTCGATCTTGGCGGCAATGTGCCCGATGGCGAATGGCACCAGTATGGCCGCACGCCATACGGCCAACGCTATTCGCCGCTGTCGCAGATCACGCCTGAAAATGCCGGCAGGCTGGAAGTCGCCTGGCAATATCAGACGGGTGACGTGAAACGGCCGGACGATGTCGGCGAAACCACCTATCAGGTGACGCCGCTGAAAATCCACGACACGCTCTACATGTGCACGCCGCACAATCTCGCCATCGCGCTCGATGCGGCGACCGGCAAGGAGAAATGGAAGTTCGACGCCAATTCCGGCATGAACCCGGACCGGCAGCACCAGACCTGCCGCGGCGTGACGTATTATGCCGATCCGGCTGCCGTTGCCGGCAGCGCCTGCGCCGAACGGGTTTATCTGCCGACCGCCGATGCACGGCTGATCGCGCTCGATGCCACCAATGGCAAGGTCTGCGAGAGCTTTGCCGACAAGGGCACGCTGCATCTTGAAACCGGCATGAAATACAATCCGGCCGGCTATTATTACTCGACCTCGCCGCCGGTGATCACCGCGGGCAAGATCATTGTCGGCGGCGCCGTCAACGACAATTACTCGACGCAGGAACAGTCCGGCGTCATCCGCGCCTTCGACGTCAACACCGGGGCGCTGATCTGGAACTGGGACAGTGGCAATCCGGACGTGACGACGCCGCTGCCGGAGGGCCAGACCTACACGACCAACTCACCCAACAGCTGGTCGGTGTTCAGCTATGACGACAAGCTCAACCTTGTCTATATCCCGCTCGGCAACCAGGTGCCCGACCAGCTCGGCATGAACAGAAGCGAGCATGTCGAGAAATACTCCTCGTCGATCGTGGCGCTCGACATCACCACAGGCGCGGTCCGCTGGGTGCGCCAGACCGTGCATCACGATCTCTGGGACATGGACGTTCCAGCCCAGCCGGTGCTGCTCGACATTACCGGCAAGGACGGTCAGCCGGTTCCGGCCTTGGTCGGTCCGACCAAGCAGGGCGATATCTATGTGCTTGACCGGCGCACCGGCGAGCCGATCATCCCGGTCAGGGAAATCCCGGCACCGACCGGCGCCATCGCCGAGGATTTCACCGCCCCGACCCAGCCGATCTCCGATCTCACCTTCTCGCCGCCGCCGCTGACGGACAAGAACATGTGGGGCGTGACGATGTTCGACCAGCTCGCCTGCCGGATCGACTTCAAGCGGCTGAAATACGAAGGCCGCTACACACCGCCATCGCTGGAAGGCAGCCTGATCTATCCCGGCAATTTCGGCACGTTCAACTGGGGCTCGGTCGCTGTTGATCCGGAGCGGCAGGTGATGTTCGGCATGCCGACCTATCTGGCCTTCACCTCCAGACTGGTACCGCGCGAGCAGATCCCGCCTAAGGGACAGGACGAGAAGGGTTCCGAACAGGGCCTCAACCGCAATGACGGCGCGCCCTACGGCGTCTTCATGGGGCCGTTTCTCGGCCCGCTCGGCATTCCCTGCCAGGCGCCGCCATGGGGCTATGTCGCCGGCGCGGACTTGAAGACCGGCAAGATCGCCTACAAGCACCGGAACGGCACCGTGCGCGACATGACGCCGCTGCCTTTGCCCTTCAAGGTCGGCGTGCCCGGCATCGGCGGCCCGATGATCACCAAGGGCGGCGTCGCCTTCCTCGGCGCGGCGGTCGATAACTACATCCGCGCCTATGAGCTCACCACCGGCAGGGTGCTGTGGGAAGGCCGTCTTCCGGCCGGTGGCCAGTCGACACCGATGAGCTATGCCACCGACGACGGTACCCAGTTCGTGCTGATCGTCGCCGGCGGCCACGGCTCGGTCGGCACCAAGCCGGGCGACTATGTGATCGCCTACAAGCTGGCGAAGTAGGCCTGCTTTCAAACGACGGAAAAGCCCGGCGCGAGCAATCGTGCCGGGCTTTTTTCGTGCGCGGGGCCGACCTTCCCCCTCAACCGGCGTCACGGGTTCTTACCGCCTGCAGGTTGCATCCGCCGGTATCATCGGGAACATAAGCGCTCGACGCGAATCGGAGGCTCCATGCACAACGCCGCACTCCCCTCACTGACCCGACCATCCTGCTGAACTATTGGCGATCATCGCAGCTGACGCTTCTGACGGTCGCAGCCTGCGTCTTCCTGTCATCCATTTCCGCTGTCGCCGCCCCCTATCTCTTCTCGCGGCTCATCGACCAGCTCAACAATGACCGCTTTGCCGAAACGCTCGTAACGGGCTTTCTCGTCTATGCGCTGCTCATCGGACTCTCCAACGCGCTGCAGACCATGCTGCAATATCTTTCCTACATGAGCGCCGAAAGCCTCGGCTTTATCGCAGGCACCAGCTTTTTCGAGCGGCTGCTGAGAAAAACAACCGACTTTTTCGTCGAGCATAATCCCGCAGAAATAGAAAATGCGCGCAAGCGCGGCGAACAGGCCCTGACCACATTGGTGGAACTGGCGCTGATCGTCTTCATTCCCGGCACGACGCAGATTGTCCTGACGCTGATCCTGCTCGGCACGACAGTCAATCTCGAGCTTGTCGCCGTCGTTCTGGTCTACGGCATCTGCTTCATTGCGCTGACGAGCTTTGCCAATCGGCGCAGCCGCCCCTTTCTCGATCGGGCTATCGAGGCCGGTCAGGAAAATGCCCGCTTTGTCGGCAATTCAATCAATGCCATGGAGACGCTTCGGTATTTTGGCGCGCACCAGTGGATGCTTTCGCGGTTTTCCGCCAAGGCGCGGGAGATTTTCAACAACTGGCGCGCCTTCTGCCTGCAGAAGATCGGCTTCAGCGTCATTCAGGGGCTGGCGCTCACAGTCCAGTTTGTCATCACATTCCTCATGCTCATGCCACGCCTGCGCGAAGGCACGCTGTCAGTCGGCGACGTGGTGCTTTTCAACGCGTTGTTGCTTCAGCTCAACCAGCCCTTCGAAATGATCGGCCACGCGCTTGATGACGTCATGCGCTCAAAAGCCTCGCTGAAACCGCTCGCCAAGCTTTGGAACTTGCCCGAGGAAACCGAGGCAGGACCAGCCGGTGCATTTGCCGTCGATACCGGTAAGGTTCAGTTCAAAGGCGTGTGCTATCGCTATCCCAACGGCCGCGGCGTCGCTGATATCAACTTTACCGCCCAGCGAGGGCGGATCACCTATCTGACGGGGGAGACGGGATCAGGCAAATCGACGGTGTTCCGCTTGGCACTGAAATCACTGCAGCCGCAGGTTGGCAGGATCACCGTCGATAGCACGCCACTTGACGAAATCGATCGCCGCGAATGGTACCGGCATATCGGCATCGTACCGCAGGACCTGATGCTGCTCAACGAAACGCTGGCAATCAACATCACGCTTGGCCGCCCGCTCGACCAGGAACGGCTGCGGCTGGCTGCAGGGCGTGCTGCAATCCTTGATTTCATCGATGCGCTGCCGGACGGTTTCGAAACGGTCATCGGCGAACGTGGCCTAAAACTCTCCGGCGGCGAACGCCAGCGGATCGCCATCGCACGGGCGCTTTACAGCGATCCGGCAGTCCTGTTCCTCGACGAAGCAAGCTCCGCCCTCGATGCGTCAACGGAACGCGATATCATGGACCACATTCGCACGGTCTGCGACACGGTCACGGTGATTGCCATCACCCACCGCACCACCATGATCCTCCCCGGCGATCAGGTGGTCCGCATTGCAGAAGGCACGCTGGTGGCCGATTGAAACGGGGTGCCACCTTGCCCCAAGGCTGCGGCATCGCCCGCTTGACATGCCTTCGAAAACGCCTGTAGGCTTGCTCTCATCGGTGCAAAATCAGACGGTTACGCATCGAACCATGAATTGCCAGCCCGGAGAGAATCCCAATGCGCCGACTCATTTCTCAAGAAAATCACATTCGAAATTCTGAGAAATTGAGGAACAATGCGTATTTTGAATCTGGGTATCCTGGCCCATGTGGATGCAGGCAAGACTAGTCTTACAGAGCGGCTGCTTTTCGACGCCGGCGTGATCGACAAACTCGGCAATGTCGACGCCGGCAATACGCAGACCGACAGTCTCGAACTCGAACGGCAACGGGGCATCACCATCAGGGCCGCCGTGGTGTCGTTCACCATCGGCGACACGACCGTCAATCTCATCGATACGCCCGGGCATCCCGACTTCATCGCCGAAGTCGACCGGGTGCTTGGATTGCTCGACGCGGCGGTGGTCGTCGTTTCGGCAGTCGAGGGCGTGCAGGCGCAGACGCGCGTGCTGGTGCGGGCGTTGCAGCGCCTTGGCGTCCCGTTCGTCTTCTTCGTCAACAAGGTCGATCGCCCCGGCGCCCGATATGAGGAGCTGCTGGATGTTCTTGGCACCCAGCTGCCGGTTCGGCCGATTGCCATGTCGGGCATCTCGGATGCGGGCAGCAAGCTTGCCCGGGTCGAAGCATATGATCTGCGGAGCGAACCACTGTTCACAGGTCTCTGTGAAACGCTGGCGGAAAACGACGATGCGCTGCTGGGCGATTATGTCGTCGCGCCCGATTGCCTGAACCGTGAAACGCTGGCCCGGTCTCTGGCAGATCAGGTCGCCAAAGGCCTGGTGCATCCGGTCTTTGGCGGAGCGGCAACGACCGGCGTTGGCGTGCCGGCACTGATGTCGGCGATCGCGACGATGCTGCCTTCCCGCAGTCCAGACCCGGATGGCCCGGTCATCGGCACGATCTTCAAGATCGAGCGGGGATGGGGCGGCGAAAAGCAGTGCTTCGTCTCCCTGACATCGGGCACGGTCAAAGCCCGGCACTATCTGGACTTGCCAAGGGGCCAGGCACGGGTAACCGGAATTCATTTGTTCGAGGCTGGGCGGGTTCACAATGTTTCCAGCTTCCGGGCCGGACAGATCGCCCGCGTCAGTGGCCTTAACGGCGCCCGCATCGGCGATATCGTCGGCACGGATCCGTCCTCGGCCAGCCGCGCTCACTTTGCCCCGCCGACCCTTGAAACCCGTGTGCTGGCGCAGCGTGCGTCCGACAATGCAGCACTCTGGCTCGCCCTCAACCAGCTGGCCGAACAGGACCCGCTGATCAATCTTCGCAGGAACGACGATGCGAACGACGTTTACGTCTCTCTCTATGGCGAGGTGCAAAAGCAGGTCATTCAATCGACCTTGCTGACGGATTTCGATCTTGAGGCCACGTTCGAGGAAAGCACGGTCATCTGCGTCGAGAGACTGCTGGGGAAAGGCGCCGGTCTTCAGACCATCTTCAAGGAGCCCAACCCTTTTCTCGCGACCGTCGGGCTGCGCGTCGAACCACGTCCGGAGGGTGCCGGCCACAGCTTTGCCCTGGAAGTCGACGTCGGCCAGATGCCGGCAAGTTTTTACCGGGCGGTCGAGGACACCGTGCTGGAAACGCTGAAACAGGGTGTCTTTGGCTGGCAGGTCATCGATTGCCACGTGGCGATGACGGCGGCCAAGCACAGTTCGCCATCGAGCACCGCCGCCGACTTTCGCCAGTTGACGCCGTTGGTGCTGGCTGAGGCTCTATCGGCGGCTCAAACCGTCATCTGCGAACCGGTCGATCACATCGACATCGAAGCGCCCGTCAGCGCCTTGAACGGCCTGCTTACCCTGCTTGCGAAGGCCGGTGCATCGATGACGGATACCGTGATCGCCAACGGCGTGGTGCGCCTGGAAGGCACGGTCGCATCTGCCAAAACCCAGAGCTTTCAACAGCAGCTGCCGGGGCTGACAAGCGGTATGGGAACGATGGTCGCCAGTTTTGACCATTATGCCCCGATCGCCGGTCCCCAGCGTTTGCGCCAACGCTCAGGCCCCGATCCGTTCAACATGATGGAATATCTGCTGCGCATGCGCCGAAACTCGCTGGACTGAACTTCGGGGCCAGAGAAAGGAAGCTGACGCCCGAGCAGATATATGACCACCTTCGTTGTCCGCTCAGTGCAAGGTTTGCCGCGAAAACTTCAAATTTCGCGACAAACCGATCAACTCTGAAAAGCCGAACTGTTTCCGTCACGCCGCGACTGGCGTGACTTCGACGGTGAGATGCGACAGCCCGGTGAGCTTGGCGAGCTTTTCCTTGTAGAAAGCCGGCGGGTGCGGGTTTTGCGTGGCGATGGCGACGATGGCGGCATTGTGCCCCGGGCCGACCTGCCAGACATGCAGATCGGTGATCGTCTCCTGCGGCGTTTCGATGCGCTCACGGATTTCCGACTGCAGGTCGCTGACTGTGTCGGTCGCGTCGATCAGGATCAGGCCGGTCTGGCGGATCAGGCCGTAGGACCAATGGGCGATGATCAGCGCGCCGACGACACCCATGGCCGGATCGAGCCAGAGCCAGCCGTAGATGCTGCCTGCCAAAAGCGCCAGAATGGCCAGCACCGAAGTCAGCGCATCCGCCATCACATGCAGATAGGCGGACCGCAGATTGTTGTCGGCACCGGGCTTTGCCGCTGCGTGGCCGTGATCCCCGTGGCTGTGGCCGGCATGATCGTGGTGATCGTGGCCGCCCGCAGGCTGGGCCTCGGCACCGTGCGAATGGGTACTATGCGAGTGAGACGCATGAGAGTGACCAGCATGCGCATGAGCAGCATGCGAATGACCGCCATGGGAATGGCCGGTGTGGGAATGGCCGGTGTGGGAATGGCCAAGATGCTGGTGATCGTCCTTGAGCAGGAAGGCGGAGATGAGATTGACGGCAAGGCCGGCGACCGCCACGGCAATGGCCTGCGAAAAGCTGATCTGGACAGGATTGGCGAACCGCAACAGGCTTTCCCAGCCAATCAGCAGCGCGATCATCGCAAGAACGATGGCGCTGGCGAAACCGGCGAGATCGCCGAGCTTACCGGTGCCGAAGGTGAATCGCGGATTGCGCGCCTGGCGCCGTGCGTAGAGATAGGCGAGCGCCGTGATCAGCATCGCACCGGCATGGGTGGACATGTGCCAGCCATCGGCCACCAGCGCCATCGAGCCGTAGATATTGCCGGCGACAATCTCCCCGACCATCATCGTTGCGGTCAGCGCGATGACCAGCCAGACACGCCGCTCGTTGCGCCGGTGGCCGGCGCCGAGGAAGACATGTTCGTGAACCAGGTTTTCTATCGGCATGGAGCCATCCTCTCGATATCGGCGCATCAGGGTTTTAGCGTACGTACGTCCGCAGCACGGCGGACAGTTCATCGACGGCCCGCAGACGTTCCGCGTCGCTTTCGGCGAGCAGCACATGTTCGCGCAGGTGATCTTCCATCACCTCGCCGGTCAGCCCGTTCAGCGCACCGCGAATGGAAGAGAGCAGCTGCAGAATATCGCCACAGGGCGTCTCCACCTCAAGCGCCCGCTCGACGGCCTCGAGCTGCCCTTTCAGGCGGCGCACCCGCGCCAGCAGTTTCGTCTTTTCGCGAACGGTATGGGACATCGGCACCTCAATATAGTATAGGGGGGTATACTATATTGGCGAGATTGGAAAGGCCCTGCGGGCGGCGCCGGATGCGGGAGCGAGGCGTTGCCGATCCGCCATGCTGGCGTCACGGGGACTCTTGATCATGATCTGAGCTGTGGAGACGGCGATCGACGCCGATTGTTTTTTACGGCCTTGGACGGTGCGATGCGCGGCTGGAAAGGCGGCGGCCTGAACAAAGCCGCCGCACAATGCCACCCTTGGAGGGTGGCTGGTTGACAAAGCGGGCACTCCCCCCTCCGTCATCCTCCCCTCGGGTTAAACCCGAGGCTCGTGGCGGGGATCCTGTGACCCGACGTCCGTCGGGTCGAAAAACTCTTTCAACCCAAAGACTTGGGCCGGCTGGATCTCTGTGACGAGCATAGAGATGACGGAGTTTCAGATGATGCACGGTTTCCCAACACGATCTGTCAGCGACGTTGCCGTCAGTCCGCCGCCGCCTGCCTCACCCCACCATCGCGGCGATCAGCTTGCCAACCTCGGCAAATACCGGCTCGAGCTCCTTGGTCGGTTTCTTGCCCTCGGCGATATAGACCGAGGCCAGGATCGTATGGCCTTCGGCCGGGCGCATGAAGCCGATATCGCCGGCCTCGCCCCGGCCGCTGGTGCCGGTTTTTTCACCGATGGTCCAGCTCGTCGGAAGCCCTGCCCGCAGGCGCCGGTCGCCGGTGGTGTTGGCGACGAGCCATGCTGAAAACTGATCGCGCGACGCCGGGGACAGAACATCTTCCAGCAGCAGCTTGCCGAGCGTTTCCGTCATCGCCTTCGGCGTCGTGGTGTCGCGCGGGTCGCCGATCTTTGCTTCGTTCAGTTCCGGCTCGATGCGATCGAGGCGGGTGGTCGCGTCGCCGATCGAGCGCAGCCAGTCCGTCAAGCCCTTCGGACCGCCGAAACTCGCCAAAAGCAGGTTGCCGGCGGCATTGTCGCTGTAGCGTACCGTTGCATCGCACAGTTCGCGCACCGTCATGCCGCCGCCGACATGTTTTTCGACGACCGGCGAATAGGACAGAAGGTGTTTCTTCGAAATCGGAATTCGCCGGTCGAGCTTTTCCTCGCCCTTGTCGGCACGTGCCAGAACGAAGGCGGCAGCCAGTGCCTTGAAGGTCGAGCACATGGCAAAGCGTTCGTCAGGCCGGCGCTCGAAGGACAGCTTGGTTTTCGTATCGAGGACATAGACGCCGAGCCGTCCGCCAATTTGCTTTTCCAGCGCAGCCAGCTGTTCTTCAATGCCCCTTCCGGCGGCAAAGGCCATTTTCGGGCCTAGGCCGATGCTGGGCAACAACAGGCCGGAGCCGATGATGAACGACCGGCGATTGAACGTGAACGACATGTGATGGGTTCTCCATGAATGACTTTGCGGATGGCATCAACGTCTTGATCGCAAAGGCTAATATTAGCCATTTCTCAACCGGCTGTTGCACCAATGGTAACGATCCGTAGAGCGCGATTGTGGCCGGTCTTGGCCGGAAAAGCGGCATCCCAAAATCTTGTTTCGGCCGCAAAAATGAACGGGCACACGATTTCCCGTTGACAATTTTCCGGAAAAGGCGACATTGCCCGCCATGATCAGAACCGCAAACATCGCCCGCTGGTATTTTACGCTGCTCCCATAGGTGCGGCTGTCTGATCTCGTTCAAACAAGCCGCCATCAGGCGGCTTTTGTTTTGGACAGCACCTGATGGCGCAAGAGCCATAAGGTGCCATGAAATGCTGCAGACGACGACCCCAACATCCCTTCTCCATCCCGCCACCCGCGCGCCGATGGTGACCATCCGCGCGGCCAAGCAGCGCGACTTGCCCGAACTGCGCGCGCTGATCAGCGAGCTTGCCGCCCATCATGGCGATGCCGCAGCCGTCACCCCGGAAAATCTCGAGCGCGACCTGTTCGGCCGTATGCCCTGGATCACGGCCCTTGTGGCCGAGGCCGCCGGCGAGCTGATCGGTTACGCCATCCTGGTGCCGCTCTACCGCGCCCAGCAGGGTGCGCGCGGCATGGAACTGCATCATCTCTATGTCCGCCCCGCCCATCGCGGCACCGGCATCGGCCGCCATCTGGTCGCCAAAGCCCGTGAACAGGCCCGCATGGCGGGCGCCACCTATCTCTCGGTCAGCGCCGCCACCGGTAATTTCCAGGCCCACCGCTTCTACGAATCGGAAAACTTCACGCCCGGCCCGGTCACCGGCATGCGGTATCTGCAGACGCTCGCCTGAGGGCGGGCGGTTTTCAAGGCAGCAGCATCATGGCGATGGGCGCGTTCCAAGGAACGCGCCTTGGCCGTCCCCAGCGTGTATGGTTATCTGACAAGCATCGAAAAGCAGGCCGGTTTGAAACTGAGGTAGCCCATGCGCAACTATATCGGACTGATCCACAAGGACGCCAAGAGCGACTACGGCGTATCCTTCCCCGATTTTCCGGGCGTGATTTCTGCGGGAACCGATCTTGACGACGCCCGGCAGATGGGGGCAGAGGCACTGGCCTTTCACCTTGAAGGTCTTGCCGAGGATGGCGTTGCCATTGCCGAACCCTCCAGTCTCGAAACGGTCATGGCCGATCCGGACAACAGGAAGGGCGTTGCCATTCTGGTCGGCGTCAAGATGGATACGAAGAAAGCAGTGCGTGTGAACGTGACACTGCCGGAAGATGTTCTGCGCCAGATCGACCGCTTCGCCGAAGCCAAAGGGTTGACACGATCCGGGTTCATCGCGCTCGCAGCCCTGCACGAGATCGACCGCGACGACGCGGCGTGATCAAAGTCAACACTGTTGAGGCCATATTCAGACTGCTGATAAAGTCATTCTCTCGGCATTTTGCAGGTCATTTGGGAAATTATGCGATTGCCAACCCTCCGTCATCACTGTGCTCCTCACGGGGGTCCAGCCAGCTCAAGTCCTTGAGCTGATTTACGGATGCCCGAAACGTAGGCAAGCGCCTGCCTTGTCTTTAAGAACAGCGAGGTGGGGCACTGCGGGCCGACCCAACCACTCTACTCAACCGCCGGCACCGCCTTCAGATAGGCCGCGATCGCTTCGCGATCGGATGCAGGCAGTTTGGCCATGTTTTTCTGGACCTCGACCATCGAACCGCCGGCGGAATCGAATTCGGGCGTGAAGCCGGTTTGGAGGTAGTTGACGATATCGCCTTCGCTCCATGAACCCATGCTTTTCGAGCCTGGCGTGATGTTGGGGATGCGGCCCTCGCCTTCCGGATTGGGCGCGCCGGCCAGCCACTCTGTTGTCTCGAAACCGCCGAGCGCATTGCGTGGCGTGTGGCATTCGCCGCAATGACCGGGGCCTTCGACGAGGTACTGGCCGCGGGCGATTTTCGGATTGGCCGTATCGACCGTGACACGCGGTTTGTCGGTGAAGAACAAAAGTTTCCAGCCGCCGAGGGCCAGGCGGATGTTGTAGGGGAATGGCAGGTCGTGCGGCGGCGCGACATTGGCGCTCTTCGGCAGGGTTTTTAGAAAACCCCAGAGGTCGTTGATATCCTTCGGCGTCAGCCGGGCGTAGGAGCCATAGGGAAACGACGGATAGAGATGTTCGCCCTGTTTACCGACGCCACGCGTCATCGCATTGCCGAATTCGGCCAGCGTCCAGCTGCCGATGCCGGCGGCTTCATCCGGGGAGATGTTGGGGACGTGAAACGTGCCGAACGGGCTTTTGAGCGGCAATCCACCCGCCAAAACCAACTTGGCATCGCCTTCCGATTTCGCCGCCGCATGACAGCTGGTACAGCCGCCCGCCCAGAATATCTGTTCGCCATTGGCAAGATCCGGCTCGCCCAACCTCTCCCAATGCGAGGTCGGCCAAGGCTCGGGTTTGGTCAGGAACCAGGCCGCACCACCGGCCAAGGATGCAAACACGACAACCGCCGTGACCAGTTTTCGAACCCGCACACCCATCACCCGCTCCACTTGCTCATCCGGAAAACACATTTGGCGCGCCGGACCGGGCGCGCCAAATATCGCAGTTTTAGGGGGACGAGGCCTACCGCATCACTTCTTGATGCGGTAGGCCTGATGACAGTCGCCACAACCTTTGCCGATAATGCCAAGCGCAGCACCGACGCCGGCCTGGTCTGCGGGAAGCTGGGCAAGCGCAACATCGGCGTCGGCGCCGAGCTTGGCGGCCTTGGCCTTGAAGTCGTCCATATTGTCCCAGATTTTCGGGGATGCTTCGGAATTTGCCTCTGAGCCTGCCGGAAACTGATCCGGGAATGCCTTGATATTGGTGCTGATCGTCGTCAGCGCCGTCTTGACGATCTCGGCGTCATAGGGTTTTTCGCCCTTGGCGATCCCGGCAAGCGCGCCCATCGATCCGCCGATCTGCTTCATCAGTCCTTCGCGGACCTTGACCGGATCATCCGCAGCGATGACGGCGCTTACGCCACAGCCTGCAATCACACATGCCGTCAGTATCATTTTCAGCTTCATACAAATCTCCAGCTCTGGCGAGACGCCGCCCGGACTGCCGAAGCGGGCTCTCTCTATCGATGCGCGGGCATGATTGCATTTTGGAGACTTGAGGGAAGTAACATTTTCTTGAAACGGATTTATTTTCAGCGCTGTAACTGCCTGATAAACAGGAGTATTATACTCATATTATCAGTATGTTACCCTTGCGACACCCAGCCATGCCACGCCGTCAGCGCTGCCACCGCGATCAGCACCACGCCGACCGTCTTGCCGATGATTGCAGTGGCGCGGGGGCTGGAGACGATGACATCGCGGCTGCGGCCGGCGGCGAGCGCCAGGCTGCCATAGACGGCAAGCTGTGTCAGCGAGATCATGATCGCCATTATCAAGGCCTGAGACCACAGAGGGCCGAATTCAGGCTTCAGGAACTGCGGGTAAACGGCGAGCATGAACAGATAGGCTTTTGGATTGAGGATGCTGGTCAAGGCGCCGCGGCGAAAACTCGTCCAGCGCGACAGCCGGGCGCCGGGCTCGACCGAGGCGATCGCTATGCTGCTGCGGGCAAGCGACAAGCCGATCCAGGCGATATAGGCGGCGCCGGCGAGCAGCAGCACATTGAAAAGCGCCGGCACCAGGTGCAGCAGGAAGCCGACGCCGAGTGCGGCATAGAGCGTGTGGAACACGCCGCCCGCCATGATGCCGGCGGTCGCCATCAGCCCGGACGCCCGGCCGCCGGTCAGCGCATTGGCCATGACGAAGACCATATCCATGCCGGGCACGATGATGATGCCGAACAGAAGCGTGAAGAAGAGCCAGAGGTTTTCCGCGTAGGTCATGTCAGTTGTCCGTTGCTCAAGAGAAAGGTGCGTTGGGCACAGCGCTGGTTTTTCAAGCGCTTGCCAACATGCTATAGCCTCACCCAACTGACAGGGTTCTGTCAGGAGCGTTTTGCCTGACGAGGAAAATTGGCCCATGCGCAAGGCATCGCGACTGTTCGAGATCATCCAGATCCTGCGGCTGGCCACCCGTCCGGTGACGGCAGCGCAGATCGCCGAAACGCTCGAAGTCACGGTGCGCTCGATCTACCGGGATATCGCAGCGCTTCAGGCAATGCGGGTGCCGATCGAGGGCGGGCGCGGCATCGGCTATATCATGCGCCCCGGCTTCGACCTGCCGCCGCTGATGTTTTCGATCGAGGAAACCGAGGCGATCGTGCTGGCCCTGGCGCTGCTCGAGCGCACCGGCGACGATGAATTGAAGGAGGCGGCAAGGCGGGTCAACCAGAAGATCGCCGGCGCGATACCGGTGCCACTGCGCCAGACATTGCACGCAAGGGCGCTGCATGCCTGGGGCACCATCGCTCCCGCACCGTCCGGGCTCGATCTGGCGCTGGTGCGCCGGGCGATCCGCGACGAACGGAAACTCGCACTCGATTACCGCGACGAATCCGGCCGTGCCAGCCAACGCACGGTCCAGCCGCTGGCGCTGATCTATTACTCCGCCACCGCCGTCGTCGTCGCCTGGTGCGAACTGCGCCAGGCCATCCGCAATTTCCGCGCCGACCGGGTGGAAAATTGCGAGGAAACGGACGGGTATTTTCGCGGTGAAGGTGATGGCTTGCGGGATTTGTGGATCAAAGGATGGCGAACCGGTCCACAATCCGGTCCGCCACTCGCATTAATTCCCTGAGAAGGAATGTTACTTCGTTGCGCCGTGCGCCGGGCCCTCTTCCTTGACTGCGCGCGGGGTTGGCGCGGTGATCGCGCCGTGATTGGGATCGTTGACGTCCTGGCCTTTCGAGCCGTCGGCGGCCGTCGCGCGTTCATGTTCGCGGCTGTCGCTCAGTGTCTGGCGAAGGCTGGTTGCCTCGTCGATAAGGGCGGTCAGTTCCTGTTCGGACAGGCCGGAAATATCAAAAGTGGTTGCCACGGTAGCCTCCTGGGATGAATTGGACCCAGGCTAAACGCACAAGTCGGCAAATCGGCTCATTTGCCGGAAAATTTAGTCGAGGCCGGCAACACGGCGCTGCCTATGCGCCGATCCGCATCACCCGGCTCACTTCCCGTCCAAATCCTTCGATCCCGATCCGGTCGGCAAAAACCGTGACGATCGCAAAGGTGGTTTCGTCCGGCGTGTCGACCATGCCCTTGAACGTCACGAACGGGCGACCGTCGATCTCGCCGAAATTGCCCTCATGGTTATGGCCGCAGAAATAGCCGCGGAAGCAGGAAAAACCCGTCAGCATATCGATGATGCGCTGGCTGTCCCACATGTTGTGGCTATTTTCCGGAAAGACCGGGTAGTGGCCAAGAACGAGAACGGCCTCGCCATTGGCCTGCGCCTTTTCCATGACCCGCGTCAGCCACTCAAATTGCGCCTCGCTGAGCGAGCCATTCCAGGTCTGCGCGTTGATCGCACCTCCGGCCGCAAGCGCGGCCAGCCGTTCGGCTGCCAGCGCCGTGCGCGGATCATCCGGCGCGGCGGAAAAGGTGCTGACATCGCTGCCGTCGAGCACGGCGAAGCGCCATTTTCCGACGGCAAAATCATGGTAGCGGCCGGGCATGCCGAGCCGTTCGGAAACAGCGCCCAGATGTTCCCGTGCCACGGCGAAATCATGATTGCCGAGCAGGAACAGCGTCTTGTGGCGCGACGTCTGATAGATCGGCATGATGTCGTCGAAACTGTTCCAGTCGCGATCGATGATATCGCCGAGCGTCATGACGAAATCCAGTTCCGCCGCGTTGAAGACAGTGATCGCCTCGGTGAGCTTGGCGAGGCTGCGGGCATAATGGCGGTTCATCGCCTCGTGCGGCGGGATATCGGCATATTGCGGATCGGCGATGATACCGAAGCGGAGGATGGGTGTATCGGTGTCTTTTTGCATGGCGCCTGCCTAGAACCGGCTTGTAACAACTGCGTGACATTTGCCGGTCAAAAAGGGCGGCCACAAGCGGCGAAAGGCCTTTGCCCAAACGAAAACACCCGGCGCTTTTCGGCGCCGGGTGCAAATCTGCAATCCGATGAAATGCGGCTTACGCAGCGGCTTCGTAAAGCTCGAGCACGTAATCCCAGTTGATCAGGCTGTCGACGAAGGCTTCGAGGTACTTCGGACGGGCGTTGCGGTAGTCGATATAGTAGGAATGTTCCCAGACATCAACGCCGAGGATCGGCGATGCGCCGTGGACCAGCGGATTTTCGCCGTTCGGGGTTTTCGAGATTTCAAGCTTACCGCCCTTGACGGAAAGCCACGCCCAGCCCGAACCGAACTGGCCGGTACCGGCTGCGATGAAATCGGCGCGGAACTTGTCGTAGCCGCCGAGATCCGACTTGATGGCTGCGTCGAGCTTGGCCGGCAGCTGCGTGCCGCCGCCGCCCTTTTTCATCCACTTCCAGAAATGAAGGTGGTTGTAATGCTGGCCGGCATTGTTGAACAGCGGCTGGTTGGTGCCGTAGGACTTCTTGACGACTTCTTCCAGCGACAGGCCGGAGAGACCGGCTTCTTCAGCCAGCTTGTTGCCGTTGGTCACGTAAGCCAGGTGATGCTTGTCATGGTGATACTCGAGCGTTTCGCGCGACATGTAGGGGGCGAGCGCGTCGTAGTCGTAAGGCAGGTTCGGCAATTCGAAAGCCATGATGGTATCTCCTCTTGTTGGCGGGGTCCATGAAAGCCGGGTTGGAATTCATGAAAGAAATCTGTGAGGCGGAACATAGGGACCACCGCCGCAACAGGCAACCGCCGCCATGCCAAATTTCGCCACAGGTATGGAAAATACTTTCACCGCCGGAATGTTCCACAGGGATGGCCGGGCACAGAATGGACATGATCGTCTCGCAGGGTCGTCATCCCAAATATACGCCATAACGCAAGGAAATCAGATGTCTTTTCACCATCGCACCGCCGTGATCGCCCTTCTCGCCTTGGGCCTTTTGCCATCCGTCGCCACCGCGTCGTCGGATGATGCATGGGCCGCGATGCGGGCCGACGTCTCGGCGAAATGCCTGAAGGCGGCAGCCGGATCGATCGACAAGCCGAAGGCTGTCGTCGATCCGTTCGGCTCCGAAAGCTTCGGCCTGGCGCTCATCAGCGGCAAGCCGAAGGGCGCCAAGGGAACGATCACGCAGATCTGCGTCTACAACAAGCAGACCAAGACCGTCGAGCTGGGTGGCGAACTGACCGAAGCTATGTTGAAAGCCAAAGCAAAATGATATCCGGCGAATGGCGCCGTCAAAATGACACCGGGACAATCCGGGCATTGACCTCCAACGGCCGGACGGTCACAGCTTGCGGACATGCTTCCTCCAGCACAGAGACCCGATATGCTGTTTCATGGCCTGTCCGCCTTCCCGATCACCCCATGCGACGCGGCTGGCCGCGTCGATACCGGCGCCTTGAACGGCCTGCTCAAGCGCATTGACGCCGCAGGTGCCGGTTCCATCGGTCTTTTGGGCAGCACCGGCTCCTATATGTATCTCGACCGGGCGGAAAAACGCTGCGCCATCGAGGCGGCCGCCGATTGCCTTTCCGGCCGCATGCCGGTCATCGTCGGCGTCGGGGCGTTGCGGACCGACGAGGCGGTGGCGCTTGCACAGGACGCCCGCGATGCAGGCGCACAGGGGCTTTTGCTGGCGCCGGTCTCCTACACGCCGCTCGGCGACGATGAGGTGTTCGAGCATTTTTCCGCGGTCGCTGCGGCCACGCCATTGCCGCTCTGCATCTACAACAATCCGGGCACGACGCATTTTACCATCAGCCAATCGCTGTTGTCGCGCCTCTCGGCCATCCCCAACATCGCAGCCGTCAAGAACCCGGCTCTGCCGGCCGCAGACATCACGGCAGCCCATCAGGCAACCATGTCTGCCGTTCCCGCCGGGTTTGCCGTCGGCTATAGCGGCGACTGGCTGGTTGCAGACGCGATCCTTGCAGGCGGCGTGACCTGGTACAGCGTCGTCGCCGGGATATTGCCGGAACCCTCCGTCAAGCTGATGCGGGCAGCCCAAGCCGGTGACGGCGCTGAAGTTCAGCGCATCAACGCGCTGTTCGAGCCGCTCTGGACACTGTTTCGCGACCTCAGCAGCTACCGCACCGTTCATGCGATCGCCAACCTCCTGGACCTCAGCCCCCACGATCCGCCGCTGCCGATCCGCCCGCTTTCGCAGGCCGACCGGGCACGGGTAAAGGCTGCACTTGAGGTTTTGGCGGCGGTCTAACAACGGTGGCGTGCCAAGATGGGCGCGCCTGCTTTTTCTACTGGGCAAAAGCAATGACGGCGGCGGTAGCGCCGACCGCCAGAACCGCCACGATGCACAGCCGCAGCAACATGGCTGCGTCCTCCCGCCCCGTCGTTGCAGGGGTGACGGCAAGAGGAGCAGCGGCGGCATCGCTGCGCCTTTGATACTGATGTAAAAGAACCGCACCACGACCATACAGCATTGAACGAAATCCTTTCCGGTTGGTCTTGCAGGCCGGCAAACCTTAGAAAAAACGTGGCTGTCCGGCGCGTTCCCATTTACGGCGAAACGGCATAGGATTTCGATTGCGCTGGCTCGATGAACATATCAAAATCCCATAAGTCCGCAGCCGCCCGGCGCCTGTCCGCCCGGTCTTAACGGACGGCGAAACGGCTCATTTTTCTGCGCATCGATATTCATCATTCAGGGGGATTTTCCATGGCCAATCCATTGTCCACGCTTGGTATCATCCATACCATCATCAGCGTCGTGCCCATTGTCGCGGGGCTCTATTCCTTTTCGAAATATGCCGCCATCGTTCCGAAATCCAATTCCGGCCGGATCTACATCATTACGCTGTTCCTCTCCGCCATCACCTCGTTCGGCCTGTCGAGCACCGGCGGCTTCAATGCGGGCCACGCGATCGGCATCATTGCCATGCTGGCGGTGATCTTTTCCATCGTCATCGCCCAGCTCGGCTGGTTCGGCCGCCTCAATCGCTACCTGCAGGCGCTGTCGATGTCGTTCACCTTCTTTCTCTTGATGATCCCGGGCATCAACGAAACCCTGTCGCGCCTGCCGCCCTCCAGCCCGATCGGCGCCGGCCCGGATTCGCCGCCGGTCCAGACGGTTACCGCCATCTGGGCGGTGATCTTCCTGCTCGGCATCTGTCTTCAGGCGTTTATCATGCACCGCCGCGCGGGTTCCGGCTCGGGCGCCCTGCCCGCGTGAGACCAGAAACGGCCAGCGCGCAGACAGCCTTGATTTCGCCGGTATTTTAAGGGTTTGTTAAGCCACCTCAGCCGGAGAAACACCATGGCGCTTGGCGCATCGCATCGCTTGCAGGACGGTATCGAGGCCGTCGAGACCATGACCCGTTTCGCCCTTGCCACGCTGGCGCTGGCATCGGGGGTCTATACCTATCTCGGGGTCCGCTCCATCCTCGATGGTTCGGCGACGGCGGTGTTCTTCGCGGCGCTGATCTATTCCTGTGCCGTGTCCGTGGCGATCTATGCGTTCTGGACCTATATGGCGCGGTTTTATCCGCACATCATCGGCGCTGCGGCCCGGACCGCGATGCTCGGCATCATGGCGCTCGGCTGCCTAATGATCATCGCCATGGCGAGCTGGCTGAATGCCGCTGCCCTTGCGGGCTCGGCGGCCCTTGAACAGCACCTGGCCGAAACGGTGGAGGACTACACCGCCGATCTCGACCGCGCCCATCAGAATGCCCTGGCCGCCCAAAGCCTGCTGCCGGATATCCAGCGCGCCTCCGAACGTTTCCAGCGCTTGTCTGATCAGGAACGCGAAAGCGGCGCCCTGACCGGCACCACAGGCGCCGGCAGCGTCGTGCAGCTGCTCGGCCAGATGGCAGCGCAACTGAACGAGCTCGAAACCGGCATTACCGCCTCGCGCGAACGCGTCACCACATTGTTCGACGAAGGCCGTGCCCATCTTGCCACCATGCGCGGCCTCGTTTCCGCCCCCGGCGCCATCGATCCGCGCGCCGACCAGTTTGCCGCCGAAGCCGTGGCGCTGACCGGCACGATCACGGCGCTGGAGCAGACGTCAATCGCCGCCTCCGTCAAGCGCGCGGCCGAAGACCTGTCGCTCGGCTTCATCGCCCCGGTCGCCAGCGGCCTTGAGGCCGATCTGGCCAACCGGCAGGATCAGGTGATGGAAACCATCCGCACCTCGGTTGCCGCGCAATCCAAGGTCCTTTCGGAAGCGGCCGACCAGATCCTCACCCGCGAGCCGGTCGGCGAACGCCGCTTCGTGCCGCTGTCGTCGGCCGCCGCCGTGCTGCGCTACGCCTCGGATTTCATCCCGAGCTGGGCCGGCGCCATCGCCATCGATCTTCTACCTGCCGTCCTCGTCTTCATGCTGTCGATCGCCCATGGCGCGCTGCGCCGGCAGGAACAGAGCCTGCCCTTTGCCGAACGGATCACCGCTGCCGAACTGCTGGAAGCGCTGGAGGTGCAAAAGGCGTTGCAGCGTAGCGGCTTCGATATCCAGACGGCAATCAGCGAGGCGGAGGCAAGAGAACAATCCAACATCACCAATCTCGACCTCTCCGGCAAAGGTCCGCGCAAATGAACGCGACGACCCGTCTGCAAGGGTTCGGGCAGCGGCTGAAAACCTATCTGCTTTCGGCCGATGACGGCATGCTGATGCGCCATTTCTTTCACGGACTGGTGGTCACCTCGCTGGTGTTCATCGTCATCGACTGGAACGAGCTGAACACGGCCAACCAGGCCCATCCCGGCTTCGACCCGATGCAGCCGCAAGCGGCACCGGTGCTGCCTCCGGCGCTCACCGAAGGCGAACCGCAAAACGCCCCCTCCGACATTACCACTGACCCAAGCACGCTGAAGCAGGCGATCCGCTTCGAACTCAAGCCGGGCGGTATCCTGTCGGCCGAAGGCTCGATCGAGCCGGGGGCTGCGGCGCGTTTTGCCAGCGAGATCGAGGCGCGCGGCGAATATGTGAAGACGGTGCTGCTCAACTCCCCGGGCGGGGCGGTCGGCGATGCGCTGGCCATGTCGAAGCTGATCCGCGAGAAGAAGCTCGGCACACGGGTGGCCACCGGCGCCCTCTGCGCCTCCTCCTGCCCGATCGTCATGGCCGGCGGCGTTTCCCGTGAGGCCGAAAAAGGCGCCGTGATCGGCGTTCACCAGATCTTCAACGGCTCGAAGGAAAAACTCTCGCCCGAACAGGCGATGTCGGACGCTCAACGGACCACGGCCGATGTCAGCCGCCATCTGGAGGAGATGGGCATCAAATCCGGCCTTTGGCTGCATGCGATGGAGACACCACCGGACCGGCTGTATTATCTGACCCCGGAAGAAATGACGGCGTTCGCGCTGGTGACGGATGCTGCAACGCCGGTCGCAAAGGCGAAGACGAAATAACCGGGACGTTGACTTCGGCCGATGCCCCGGCGTCGCCCGTGCCTTACTCCGCCGCTTCCGCCCGTCCGAGACCCGTGGCGATGGCTTCCTTCACCGCCAGTTCGGCCATGGCAAGCGCCGCCTCACGCGTCCTGGCGGCGGCAACGAAGCGGCCGTTATGGCAGAAGCTTGCGCCCTTCACCCCGGATGCCGCCTCCAGATCGTCATTGGTAAGCCCGGCCCAGGCGGCAGGCAGGTCGGCCCGGACCTCAAAACCTTCGTCGGCGCGGCGGATGGTGGTCAGGCACCAATCCTTGTCGCGCGGATGGACGACGAACAGCAGGTGATCGGCGCCCGCCTTGACGACGGCCGGACGGAACGGCATACCCATCGGCAATTCCAGAATACGGCCCTCACCCGCATCGACGATCGCCTGATGCACCAGCGCCTCGGCGCGCAGTTTGGCAGCACTTTTGGCAATCCTAGCCTCGACGAAGGCGCGAGCAATGGTGAGCGCGTTGTGGAAAGCACGGTCGTCGGCTTCTGGATCGGTTTCGTCGAAAACAGGTTTCAGGGTTTCCAGCAGCACTGGCAGGGTCAGCCCACCCAAAAGCCCGGCAACCGACGGGCTGAGGGCACCATTGTCGACAAGATCGACCGGCAGCACGAAGCTGGCATCGAACGACGCATGGATATCGGCGGCATGCGCCTCGGGAACACCCGACGCGACGAGATAGTCGCGGCCATAATGCTTCCAGATCAATCCGAACGAACTGTAGGGCTGGCTGTCGTCACGCAGCGGCGCACCGCGCTGATGGTGGTCGAAGATGCGCGCTTGCGCATCATAGGCGCCGCCGACATCATAGATGATCCGGTCGCCGCCGGGCGAAATCCATTCCGGCGAACGGCTGCGCACGATCCGCGCCTGAGGGAAAAGCCTCGTGAGGATGACGCTCGACAACAATTCGTCAGCATGGAAGCCACCGGAATGGGTGACGAGGAATTCTGGGGTCATGCCGGGATACGCCTTGTTGCTTGCGGATGTTCGCTTGGGGTTTTGCACCAGATAGCCATTGCCGGGTGTCATCTCAACCCGTCATCGGCGTGCCTCACATGCGAAATGGAGACTTTTCGGCACAGCGATGCCCGTTTATCGCCAATCGCGGCCATCGGCCTTAACCGATAGCGCCGGTTGGTCACCGGGTTATGACGGGCGCCGAACCGGGAGCGGGACGTCGGACAGGGCTTCATTCGGCCTCGTGCTGATGGCGTGCACCTGGCCGGGGATCTCATCGCCCAGATAGCTCTTATTGCCTGGTAGACCCATCGGGTAGAGTGCGTCGCGGCTGGCCTCGTAGGCAGCGCTCTCACCGGTGCAGAGGCGAATGCGCATATCCTGCGGCGCGACGTCGGTGCGGTTTTGCAGATGAGTGACAAGCCCTGCCTTGGATGGCAAGCGGCCCTCGAAGGCCTGTGTCAGATATTGCGCCGAGCGCTCGTTGCGTTCGCGCTCCGTGGTCGCGCCCAAAACCACCACCATCACGCGTTTTCCATTGCGCGTGGCCAGCCCGACGATATTGCGGCCGGAGGCACAGAGAAAACCGGTCTTCATGCCGATCGTGCCTGAAAAGCGGGTCAAGAGCAGATTGTTGGACTTGATCTCCTTGCCGTCGATGGTGACGGCCGAGGCCAGGAAGAAGCGGCGATATTCCGGAAACAGCCGGTCCACTTCCATGCCCAGGATCGCGAGATCGCGCGCCGTCGTATAATTGGTCTTGTCGAACAGGCCGTTCGGATTGGAAAAATGCGTGCCCGTCAGCCCAAGACGGATTGCCGCTTCATTCATTTTCCGCACAAAAGACGTTTCGTCGGGCGCCACCGCTTCAGAAAGAGCAACAGCGACATCGTTTGCCGATGCGGCGATCATGGCAAACAGCGCGTCTTCGAGCGTCATCGTCCGCCCGAAGGTCAGACCGGATTCGAGAAAGGCCTGTTTCGTGGCGTTGCGGGTCATGGTGACGGGTGTTGTCAGCGTCACCTCACCAGAGCGCAGGGCCTCAAACACCACGAACGCCGTCATCAGCTTGGTCGTCGAGGCCGGATACCAGGGCACCCCGGCATCCTCCTGGTAGAGCACCTGCTGACTATCGGCATCGACGACCAGCACCGGCGTCGCATGGGCCGGTGCCGCCAGGAAAAGCGAGGCAATCAACGCCAATTCTTTCCAGGGCCGTCCAGCCAATATGTTTTCGGTCATCTGCCAGTCTCCGGAGAAAGGCGTCCTCATGACATGCTGCGCCACCAGAGGACAAGCGTTTGCTGCGAAAGCGCAACGAATTGGTCGGCCGGGAGTTCCGGCCGACGATCGCGTTGGGCCACAAAAGCCGCCGGCCCCACAGCCGACAGCTCAGCCATCCGCTTGCGGCGAGGATGGCTGACTGCAACATCCTTACAAATCCGACGCCGATGAATGGGCCCAGTCCATATAGAGGTCCTTGGCCTTGGCGGCGATCGGGCCGGGCTGCAGGTCGCGGTCTTCGAGTTTGGTGACGGGGACGACCTTGGAATAGTTGCCGGAGGTGAAGATTTCGTCGGCGGTCTCGAAATCGGACAGCGTCAGCGTCGTCTCGACCACGTCGAAGCCGGCGTCGCGCAGCAGGGTCATCACGCGCAAGCGGGTGATACCGGCGAGAAAAGTCTTGTTGGAGGCGGGCGTGAAGACGACGCCGTCCTTGACCATGAAGACGTTGGACGAGCCGGTCTCGGCGATATTGCCGAGCATGTCGCGCACCAGCGCATTGGAGAAGCCGCGGCTGCGGGCCTCGATCAGGATGCGGCCATTGTTGGGATAGAGGCAGCCGGCCTTGGCGTCGGTCGGCATGCACTCGATCGTCGGGCGGCGGAAGGGCGAGATGGTCAGCGACTGGCCGCCGGGGCCTTCGCCCATCGGCGCTTCGAACAGGCAGAGCGCAAACCGGGTCGAATCGGGATCGACGGCAACGACGCTGCCGGGCATGCCGTGTTCGCCCCAATACATCGGCTTGATGTAGATCGCGGTCTGGCCGTCGAATTTCTTGACGCCTTCCCAGGCCAGCGCCTCGATATCCTCTGCCACCACCACCGGCTTCAAGCCCAGCGCCAGCGCCGAGCGGTTGACGCGCTGGCAATGCAGGTCGAGATCCGGCGCGATGCCGTCGAACCAGCGGGCGCCGTCGAACACCGTCGAGCCCAGCCACATGGCATGCGAGGTCGGGCCGATCAGCGGCGGATTGCCGGAAAGCCATTCGCCATCGACATAGGTAAAGGTGGTGCTGCGCGCGGACGTATCGACGGCCATGACGGTCTCCTGTTTGTCTTTGTTTGACCCGGCATAACCGGAAAATCGAGAAGTGGGGTAAATAGGTACATCAAAAAAAGTCATGGCGGCAATCGCTGCTGCTCTCTGGCCAAATCCTTGAGGAGAGTTTACCCCCTCTGTCACTCCGTGACATCTCCCCCACAAGGGGGGAGATTGACCGGCCCCATTTGCGCCTCCCTTACGTTGAAACCGATGAGGAAAGCGAATGATCTCCCCCTTGTGGGGGGAGATGTCACGAAGTGACAGAGGGGGGTTTACGCGGCATGATCTCACGATAGGTTCAACCGTCCGCATCCACTGTCATATAAAGGACCGCACCGATGAAAGCCATGTATTACGACGCCTTCGGCAAGACGCCCGACATCCGCGTGCTGCCGGACCCGACGCCGAGCGCCGATGGCGTCGTCATCAAGGTCGAGGCGACCGGGCTTTGCCGCAGCGACTGGCACGGCTGGATGGGGCATGATCCCGATATCAACCTGCCGCATGTGCCGGGCCACGAACTGGCGGGCACGGTCGCCGCCACCGGCAAGGGCGTGCTGCGCTACAAGGTGGGCGACCGGGTGACCGTGCCGTTCGTCTCCGGCTGCGGCCGCTGCGGCGAGTGCCATTCCGGCAATCAGCAGGTCTGCGCCAACCAGTTCCAGCCGGGCTTTACCCATTGGGGCTCGTTTGCCGAATATGTCGCGATCGATTTTGCCGACCAGAACCTCGTGCATCTTCCCGAAAATCTGGACTATGCCACCGCCGCCAGCCTCGGCTGCCGGTTCGCCACCTCGTTCCGGGCCATCGTCGATCAGGGCCGGGTGCGCGGCGGTGAATGGGTGGCGGTGCATGGCTGCGGCGGCGTCGGTCTGTCGGCGATCATGATCGCAACCGCGCTCGGCGCCAATGTCATCGCGATCGATATTTCCGAGACGAAGCTCTCCTTTGCCCGCGAGATCGGCGCCGTCGCCACCATCGACGGCAGCGTCACCGGCGATGTGGCCGAAGCCGTGCGCGAGATCACCAAGGGCGGCGCGCATGTGTCGATCGATGCGCTGGGGTCTCCCGTCACCTGCTTCAATTCGATCAAGAATCTCCGCCGCCGCGGCCGCCATGTGCAGGTCGGGTTGATGCTCGGCGAGCATGCCAGCCCGCAGATCCCTATGGGCCAGGTGATTGGCCACGAGCTGGAAATCTACGGCAGCCACGGCATGCAGGCCTGGCGCTACGACGCGATGATGGCGATGCTTGAGACCGGCAAGCTCAACCCGCAAAAACTGCGCAGGACCTGGGGATCAGCGTCATCACGCGGTTCTGAGGCACGGCCGTCCGGTGTGGCTGCGATGGCGCGCAGCACGACGGTTCACCGCCGCAACCAGAGCGCCGCCGCAAGGCTTCTGCATATCATCTGGCGATTATATTCTGCCGGGGCAGCTTCCCTTTAGCCATCGCCGCCCTATTTCACGTCATACCGCGCAATGCGTCGTTCTTTTTAGGAGTGGGATAAATGGCTTCATCCATGCTGATCAGTATTCTGATCACGTTTCTCGTCATCGTACTTGTTTTGTATCTCGTTGCGCGCCTGCCGATCGACGGCCGCGCCAAGCAGATCGTCCAGATCATCGTGATCATCATCGGCGTTATTTCACTTCTGAAATACCTCGCGGTGTTTTAAACATCGCTCAAGGTTCAGTCGTCCCGGGCGGGAGAGCGATCTCCCGCCTTTGCCCCGTCAACGTTTCAAAGCGAGTTCATTCCATTGGCCGATAAAACCGACGTCAAAACTCCTGACAAAGTAACCGTACGGCGCAGCCCGGACGAAACGTCCGCGGCCGCCCTCAACATCATCAACCAGGAACTGGTGGCCCGAACCAAGAAGACCGCGATGCTGAAAGCCCTGCGGCTCGGCCAGGAACAGGCTGAAGAAAAGCCGGTGAAGAAAGCTGCCGCCAAGAAGAAGAAATAAGGGGCGGGCCGAGCCGCTTGGCCCTGCGTCATTTCGGGGCTTTTCGCAGAATCCAGTGCGCCGTGTTCATGAGCCGCAAGGCTGTGGACTTGATGGATCAAAGACGATCTCGGCATTCTCCCTCTTCTCCCCAGCGCGGAGAAGTGCCGAGCGCATGCGAGGCGATGAGGGGGTTTCCTTACAATTTCAGAGCGTGCCGCCCCCTCATCCGGCCTGTCGGCCACCTTTGCAGGAGAAGAGGGAGCGCCACCCCGGCTCACGCCGCCCGGCGGTAGGCGAAGGTCTTGCCGCCGTCTTGGGTGGAGATCAGGCCCATGCGATAGAGCGACACCAGCACGCTGCAATCTTGCAAGCGGCAAAATAGCCGCAACATCCCGCCGGGTTGCATTCGTCAAAACGCCTCTTCCCCCAACCCCGCTGTCGCTGGTATTTTCAAGCCTGACGGCAACGGAATCATGAGGCGACCGATGGCAGTGGCGGCGGAAAGGCAGGAGAAGCGGGCGGATGCGCTTTATGCGCCTTTGCTTTCGGCCAATGCGGGGCATCCGAACGGCTGGCCGGTGCGGGTGATCGTTTCATCGCAGACCCAGGCGCGGCATAACAAGGCCGTGTGGGCGCCGAGCCATCTGATCTCGATCCGGGCGCCGGGCACCAAACTTCTGTCGATGATCGACCTTCCGGCCGGGCGGCATCTCGAATTGCTGTTCGGCGACGCCACCGATCCGGATGAAGCGGATGCGGCCAAGTCCGCCGATATCGAACAGGCCTTTGTCTTCATCGACACCCTGCCGCAGGACGCGCGTCTGCTCATCCACTGCCTGCGCGGCATCGGCCGCTCGACGGCGCTGACGCTCGGCATCCTTGCCCGCTATATGGAGCCGGAGGATGCGGCGGCGGCTTTGCATGGGCTGAGGCCGGAGGCCAAACCGAACCGGCATGTCACCGGGCTTTGCGACGCGGCGCTCGGTCTGAAGGGGCGGCTTGCCAAACAGGCGCTGCGGTTTCCCGCCAAGGTGTGGAAACCCGCAAAGAGTTGATCCCGATTGCGCCGGGAAACCCCGGTTGCGCCAAGAAACATTGTGCGGCGCACAAATCTTTGACATGATCCCGGCAGAGAACCGTATGGAAGCGGTGATTGCGTGATGCCGCAAGCCCAAGGGCACGGCCAGGCGAAAAAACGCGATCAATCAAGGCGCTGACAGCTCTGTTTCGTGTATTGAAGGAGAGGAGTGCCAAGGGAATGACGGGAGAATTCGATGTCTCATGCGGCCTATGTGTTCGATGCCTATGGCACGCTGTTCGACGTGCACGCGGCGGTGCGCAGGCATGCGGGCGCGATGGGGCCTGACGGCCAAGCCTTTTCCGATCTCTGGCGGGCCAAGCAGCTGGAATATTCCTGGATCCGCACGCTGATGGGCACATATACCGATTTCTGGACGCTGACCGAACAGGCGCTGGACTATGCCTTTGCGCGGTTTCCCTCGGCCGATAAAAAGCTCAAGGCCGCCTTGCTCGATGCCTACTGGCATCTCGATTGCTATCCGGAAGTGCCAAGTGTCTTAAAACATCTGAAGGATCGCGGCGCCCGCATCGCCATCCTGTCGAACGGCACGCCGCAAATGCTGCAATCGGCGGTGAAGAAAGCCGGTCTCGATCTGATCATCGACGACATCTTTTCGGTCGAGACGGTGAAAGCCTTCAAGACCGCGCCTGCGGTCTACGATATGGTGACGACCACTTACCGGCTTTATCCCGATGCCGTCTCGTTCCAGTCGTCCAACCGCTGGGACATTGCCGGCGCCACCAAATTCGGCTTCCGCACCGTCTGGATCAACCGGGCCAACATGCCCGACGAATATGCCGATTTCGGCCCGTCGCTGATCCTGCCGTCGCTGGAAAGTCTCTAGAGTATTTTTGTTTTTACGCATTTCCGGACGCAAAACCGCTCCGCACTTTTGCTGGAACTGCTCTAACACTCAAAGGACACGTCATGTCTTGGTCTGCCGAACAATATATGAAATTCGAGGACGAGCGCACCCGGCCGGCCCGCGACCTGCTCGACCAGATCCCAAACCTGCCGGACGGTGCGCTCTACGATCTCGGCTGCGGCCCCGGCAATTCGACCGAGCTGATCCACGACCGTTTCCCCGCCTATATCCTGACCGGTATCGACAGCGACGAAAACATGCTGGTGGCGGCGCGCAAGCGCATGACCAATACGCGCTTCGAGAAGGGCGACCTGACACAATGGGCGCCGCCGAAGCCCGCCGTGCTGCTGTTTGCCAATGCCGTGTTTCAATGGCTGCCGGATCATCTGAGCACCATCGAGCGGCTGATGGGGCAACTGATCCCCGGCGGCACGATTGCCGTGCAGATGCCCGATAATCTCAACGAGCCGTCGCATGTTTCGATGCGGGAGCTGGCGGAAGACCCGCGTTTCTCGCAATATTATCCGGATGGCGGTGAGCGGCGCGCCGCCCTGCCCGCGCCATCGACCTATCTCGACCGGCTGGAATCGAACTGCATCAAGATCGATGTCTGGCACACGATCTACTATCACCGGCTGGCAAACGCCGAAGCCATCGTCGAATGGGTCAAGGGCACCGGCCTTCGCCCCTATCTCGATGCGCTGCCCGCCGATGCGCGCGAAGCCTATCTGGCTGCCTATCTCCGGCGCATCCGCGAGGCCTATCCGCCGCTTGCGGATGGACGGGTTCTGCTGAAATTCCCGCGCCTGTTCGTGGTGGCGGTCAAGCGGTAGCAATCAACCGCCCACCCGAGGACTACGGCTTTTTCATCAGATGTTCGGCAACCGCCTCGAAGGCCGGCAGCGTGGTCGGGTCGTTGGCGGCGTTGCCGGCTGTCGGGTGCGAGGAGAAGCGGGCAATGACCATGCGCGCCGCCGGGTCGATATAGATCGACTGGCCGTGCACGCCGCGCGCCATGTAAGCGCCGTGCGCATTGTGCGACACCCACCACATGCCGCGATAGCTCCAGCCGGGAAGATTGGCATAGCCGGCCTTTTCGAATGCCGCCTTGTCGCCACCGCCGCCGATACTCTGGATGGCCGCTTCCGGCACCAGCCGTTTTTCGCCCACGACGCCATCGTCAAGCAGCAGTTGACCGACCCGGGCCATGTCGCGCAAACCGGCGTTCAGACCGCCGCCGGCAAAAGGCGTACCGGTCGAATCGACCGTGTAATAGGCATCCTGCTCGGCACCTATCCTGCTCCAGATGCGCTCCGACAAGAGATCGGCAACCGACTTGCCGCTGACGCGCGCAATGATCCACCCGAGCGCATCGGTGTTGATCGTCTTGTAGCCGAAGGCGGCGCCGTGTTCGCCCTGTTTGGCGACGGTCTGCAGATAGTCGTAATAACTTTGCGGGCCTTTATAATCGGCCGGCTTCGGCAGCGGATTTCCGGCGGCCGAATAGGTCCAGACATCGGCATCGGGGTCGGCATAATCCTCGCTGTAGCGCAGGCCGGTGGTCATATCGAGCACCTGGCGCACCGTCGCATCGCCAAAGGCGCTCTTTGCCAATTCCGGCACGATGGTGGCGACCTTTGCCGTTGCGTCGAGCTTGCCTTCGGCCACCAGCATTTCGCCGAGCAACCCGGTCAGCGATTTCGTCACCGACATCGCCCCATGCTGGCCGGCCTCATCCAGGCAGCCGGAATAGCGCTCATAGACAACCTTGCCCTCATGCAGGACGACGATGCCATCGGTATAATTGGCAGACAGCGACTGCGCCCAGGTCATCGGTGTGCTCGCGGCCGATGGCGTGAACGTCAGGCCATCGATTGCAGCGTCGATCGTCCGCTTCAGCGGGCGTGGCGCGCCGAGCCCGCGGCTGACGCCGACCGTCGGCATCAGCTGGCGGAAATGACAGACGGTCCAGCGCATCTTCGGGAAGCTGAAATAATCCGGATCGGAAAAACGGATGATCTTTTCGGCAGGCGGCGGCGCGCCGAGCATCCAGCCGAGCGCCTTCGGATCGGATTGTTCGGCCGTCACCGCAGCCCCCTGTGCATGGCCCAAGACCGGTATCGACAGAGTGGCAAAAGCGATTGCGGCGCTGATCTTAAAAATTGACGACCACATTGATGAAGCCTCCTGTCCAGTTCGGTGCTTTTTTGCCAATCGCGGCGTCCAGTCCGGCGCCCGGAAACGACACGGCGCTGGGGCTTCCCTCGAAATAGAGCGGATCGAAGCGTTCGAGCTTCGAAGTCGAGGGTTCGTCGCCGCCGGGTTGTCAACCCGTATCACAATCTGTCTATCCGATTCCCCACCGGCATGCGCGCCGCGATGACGTGTCCGGTAAAATTACACGCCAAGCTGACAAACAGCCCTCTGGCGCACCGGCCCGGTTAAGGGCATCCTGTCACCACAGAGAATTGTGCCTATGGCTGTTGGAGGACCGCCCATGCGCTGCTTTACTGTACTTGGACCGTCGCAGACCGGAAAATCGACGATCGTGGAAAAGCTCGGCGCGCTGGAGGGCACCCCGAGAAAATCCACCTCTCCCTACGGACTGAACCTCACGGAATTCACCTTTTGCGCCGAAGCCTGGTGTGCGCTGGATACGCCGGGGCTGAACGAGGCGCTTGCCCATGCGCAGCAGGCGCTTCTGGCCAGCGACGCCTGCATTCTCTGCGTCTCGCCCGTTCCGGAAGAAGCGGTGCTTGCCGCCCACTATCTCAGGATGATCGAAGCGTCGGGCACGCCCTGCATCCTGTTCGTCAACCGGATGGACGCGCCGAGGGGCCGGTTGCGCGACGTGATCGCAGCCCTTCAGGACTATGCCAGCCACACGCTTTTGCTGCGCCAGATCCCGATCCGTGAAGGCGACCGCATCGTCGGCAGCTGCGACCTGATTTCGGAGCGGGCCTGGCGCTACCGCGAAGGCCAGACCTCGGCACTGATCGCCATTCCCGACAGCACCTCCGAGCGGGAGCATGAGGCGCGCACCGAACTTCTGGAACATCTGTCGGAGTTCGACGACTGGCTGCTGGAAGAGCTGATCGAGGATCGCGAACCGCCGAGCGACGCGCTCTACGCGATCGCCACACGGGTACTGCGCGAAAACAGGATCATCCCGGTGCTGATCGGTGCTGCCAGCCATGGTAACGGCATGATGCGGCTGATGAAGGCGCTGCGCCACGAGGCGCCGCCGGTAGATGCGCTGCGCGAGCGTCTTGCCATGGCCGGAAAGATCGACAAGAGCAAACTCAAGGCCGTCAGCTTCCACGCCTATCATCGCCAGAACATCGGCAAGACAGTTTTGGCACGCGCGCTGACTGATGGGTTCAAGCAAGGCGCCTCTCTCGGCGGCTCGGGGCTGGGGGCCGTCCAGGATCCGGCCAACGGCAAGGGCAATGTGGTGTTTTCCCCGGTGGCCGGCGACCTCTTTGCGACGGTCAAATCCGATCACCTGCCCGTGCCGGCGCTTTTAACCAATGAGGCCGCCCTTGCCGCACCGGAATGGACGCAAGCGCCGACGCCGATGCTGGAAAGGATATTGGTGCCCGGCAGCGAGCGCGACGAGAACAAGCTTTCGGAAACGCTGGCAAAACTGTCGGAAACCGATCGCAGCCTCAAGATCGTGCAGGAGGAAGGGACCGGCGCCCAGATGGTCTGCGCCCAGGGGCCGGTGCATCTGCGCGATCTGCTGCGCACCCTGTCCGACGTCTTTCACGTCACCACCACCGAGCGCGCACCGACACCGGTCTATCGCGAGACGATCTCGAAACCGGCAGAAGTCCACTACCGCCACCGCAAGCAGACCGGTGGTGCCGGACAGTTTGCCGATGTGAAACTGACCATCCATCCGAATGGGCGCAGCCAGGGATTTTCCTTTACCGAAACCGTCAAGGGCGGCGTCGTGCCGCGCAACTATATCCCGGCCGTCGAAGCCGGAGCCCGCGAGGCGATGGAGAAAGGCCCGCTCGGCTTTGCGGTGATCGATGTCGGCGTGACGCTGACGGACGGCCAGCATCATGCGGTCGACAGTTCCGAACATGCGTTCCGCTCCGCCTCGAAAATGGGCGTGCGGCAGGCTCTGTCGGAAGGGGCGGCCGTTTTGATGCAGCCGGTGTTCCGCAGCGAGATCCACATTCCCTCGGTCTATTCCGGCAATCTGGTGCAGATCGTTTCGTCTTTGAAAGGCCAGGTACTCGGCTTCGACCGGGACGAGACTGCCAAGGGCTGGGATATTTTTCGCGCCCTTGTTCCCGGCGGTGCACTTGACGAACTGGCCCGCGCGCTGCGCTCGGCCACGCAAGGCATCGGCTATTTCTCCAAGACCTTCGATCATTTCGAAGAACTCTACGGCAAGGAGGCCGATGCGATCGTGCGGGCCCATGGGACGCAGCGCGCCGAGCACTGAACGTCAGGGCTTACCGCGCCGCGGATGGATGGTTTCGCCACGGCCAAGCACGGCGACCAGCCTTTCGATGATGCGCGCGCGGGTTTCCGGTTTCCTGGCGGTATGGACACGGTAGAGCACGGCGTAGCGGTTGGCGCTGTCCAGCGTGCCGAACAGGGTTTTGGCACCTTCGTTTCCGTCGAGCGCCTGCTGCAGATCATCCGGGACAGTGATGGTGCTCTGGGACTGATAGGCAGCCTCCCAACGTCCATCTGCCTTCGCCCGTTCGATTTCCACAAGGCCGGCCGGACGCATGCGCCCCGCCTCGATCAGGGCCTCTGCCCGCTTGCAGTTGATCGCTGACCATTTGCCTTTCGGCCGCCGTGGCGTGAAGCGGATCAGTCAGTAATTGCCGTCAAACGGTTTCAGCTGGCCGTCGATCCAGCCATGGCACAGTGCTGAATCGATCGCCTCCGGTTTGGAGACGGTGGACACGCCCGACGCCTTCTTGGCAAATTTCAGCCAGAGCCCGCTCGCTGACAGCGGCTGACTGGCGAGCCAGCTTTCCCATTCGGCGGCATCTGCGAAAGCCAGTACGGGCAGTTCGGCTTGATCCACGGCCATGACCGGTCTCTCCTCACACTGTCAGCGCGCCTGCGGCTCCAGGGTCTGGCGATGGATCGACGTGATTTCCTCGGCCACCAGTTGCTGCAGGCGCCAGAGATTGCGGTCGTGAATGCCGAAATCCTCCAGATGCGAGACGGTGTTGTAGAGATATTCGGCACCCGAACCGAAATGTCCGCAAGCCCGGGCCAGAACGCCCGCCACCTCGTTCAGCGGCAGGCGGGAACGGATCCGCTCGCCGGTTGCCCCCACCCAGAAACCCAGAGCCCGGCAGGGGCCGCTTTCGGATTTGACCGATATCCACCGGACGGCATCGATATTCTCGACGGCGCTGACTTCGCGGCGCAGCATGCGTTCGATCTGTGCGGCGCGGTCGTTGTCCGGCAGCCGGTAGATGACCCCGTCGCAGCGGCCGCCGCGCTCCAGCGCCATCATCAACCCGGGCTGATCGTGCGAGCCGCGCCAGCGGTTGATATGCAGGCAGAAGGACCGGTGCCAACCGAAGGCCGTCGCCCGCTGCCGGTCGGTCGCTTCGAATTCCGGCTTCCAGATCAGCGAACCATAGGCAAACACCCAAAGCGGCTCGCCATGGCTTTCCCGCTCAAGTGCCACGGCGAGATCGCGATATTGCCCGTCGCTGATCGCGGTCCATCGTCCGTCCGGGCCGGGATCGGTGATATCGCGATGGCAAAGCGCCACCATATCCGGTGTCAGAGACATTTTTCGCGGTTGAGGCATCAGTATCTCGTCTCGGCAGGGCAGTGTCGGAAGAAGCATGTGGGGCCTGCCTTCCCAAACTGCCAGACCCAACTGATCAGTCAAGCGGTGAAACAGCCACCCGATACCTGCCTGTTTCCTGTGGCTCCGTTGGTCTCCACAGCTTTCAGGGCCCGGCAAACAATCCGTTCGGCCGCCGCTCAACGCAAGGCATTCGCAGACCTGGTCACGCCGGCCGGTAAATCTGCGCCACCGAACCTCCCGGAAAGGCTGTTGCGCTGATCAGTTTGAGGCGCCTTGGCAGGACTAAATCAGAAAAGATCGGCAAGCCCTTGCCGAGGATCACCGGATGCACCAGCAAGGCGTATTGATCGACCAGCTCCCGGCCGATGAGGCTGCGCGCAAAGGCGACGCCTCCGTGGGCGATGATCGGCTTGCCGTCGCCGCTCTTCAGCCTGGCGATGTCGCCGGCCAGATCGCCGCTGGCCACAATGGCCTCGTCCCAACTGTCCGCGCCGGGCTGTAACTGTCCGGATTGCGTGTTTGCCGCCGCCTTCAGGATCGCGGCCCCTTGTCTTGAAAAGACGGCCTTCGGAATCTGGTTCATCGGCGGCGCGAACACGCCGGTGGAGGTCGGCCAAAAGGCGGCCATGTCCTGGAAGGTACGGCTGCCCATGATATGCAGGCTGGCGTTCGATACCGTCTCCACGCTCCAGGCAATGGCCTCCTGGTCGCCGCTGAACATCCATTCGATCTCGCCATGAGGACCGCTGACAAAGCCGTCGAGCGACATGGACATTTTCAGGATCAACTCTCGCATGGTTTTCTCCTTCGCCAGGACGGGCTGGGCCAATCGGTTCCGGCACCGGGCATTTCCTAATCCATCTTTGCGGCAATAAAATCGATGAAGGCGCGGATGCGCGCCGCCAGATGCTCATGGCCTGCAAAAACCGCGTGCACCTGTTCCGGTTCGTGCGGATTGTAATCCTCAAGCACTTCCACCAGCCTGCCACTGTCAATATCCGGATCGACGTCGAATTTGCCGATGCGGGCAATGCCGAGCCCCGTCAGGCACAGGTTGCGGGCGATCGAGCCGCTGGAGGCCTGCACATTGCCGGGCGCCGGGCGCGTATAGAGCGCCCTGGTCTGCGGATCGCGAAACAGCCACTCACCGGGATTGCGGCCGAAGGTGAAGGTGATGCAATTATGCGTACCCAGATCATCCGGCCGCTGCGGCGTGCCGAAGCGTACCAGATAGTCGGGCGTCGCCACCGTGATGCGGTGACTGTCGAGAAGCTTTCGCGCCTTCAGGCTCGAATCCCGCATCGGCCCGACGCGGATGGCGATATCGGTACGCT
Organism: Pararhizobium sp. DWP3-4; assembly: GCF_049898205.1. Classification (NCBI taxonomy): domain Bacteria; kingdom Pseudomonadati; phylum Pseudomonadota; class Alphaproteobacteria; order Hyphomicrobiales; family Rhizobiaceae; genus Pararhizobium; species Pararhizobium sp. DWP3-4. The sequence continues at coordinate 84,018 of NZ_JAFCXF010000002.1, forward strand.
CCTCGATCAGGTCGATGACCCCGTCCGTCAGCGACAGTTCAAGCCGCACCTCCGGATACATCGCCAGGAACTCGCCCGCCAGCGGGATGATGTAGCGCTCGCCAAAGCCGACGGTGGCATTGACCCGCAAAAGCCCGCGCGGCGTTGCCAGCCCGCCGCCGGAGACGATCTGTTCCGTCTCGGCAATATCCGCCAGGATCCGCTGCGCCCGGGCGAGATAGATTTCGCCTTCCGGTGTCAGAAGCAGCGACCGGGTGGTGCGCACCAGAAGGCGGGTGCCGAGCCGGTCCTCGATACGGGTGACCAGCTTGCTGACCGCCGATGGTGATAGTTTCAGCCGCCGTCCCGCCGCCGAAAAACTCTTTGCCTCCGCCGCCGTGACGAACACCTCCATTTCGCCCGCCCGATTGTCCATGGCATCGCTTTCTGTGAATTCAATTCACAGTCATTTATCCATTCCCATGGATTATCGCGCAAGTGCCTTTGGCCCATATTCCCCTCAACGCAACTCATGACGGCCAGGATTACCAGTGTGCCGCCACCAACATGTCCGGCCTCCCACCGGCGACAAAGGTGCTCCCATGCCTCTTGCCCTCTTCGCACTGACGATCGCGGCCTATGCGATCGGAACCACGGAATTCGTCATCGTCGGCCTGTTGCCGACCGTCGCCACCGATCTCGGCATCACTTTGCCGCTCGCAGGATTGATCGTCTCGATCTATGCACTCGGCGTCACGTTCGGCGCGCCAATCCTCACCGCGCTCACCGGCCGGATCGAGCGCAAGCCGCTGCTTCTCGGGCTGATGGCGCTGTTCATCGCCGGCAACGCCATGGCAGCCCTTAGCCCGTCCTATGAGACATTGCTGATCTCCCGCGTGCTTTCGGCCTTTGCGCATGGCGTGTTCTTCTCCGTCGGTGCCACCATTGCTGCCGACCTCGTGCCTGAGAATCGCCGCGCCTCGGCCATTGCGCTGATGTTCATGGGCCTGACCGTCGCCATCGTCACCGGCGTTCCGCTCGGCACATTCATCGGCCAGACATTTGGCTGGCGCGCCACCTTCTGGGCTGTTGCAGGTCTCGGCGTCATTGCGCTTGCCGCCATCGCCGCGCTTCTGCCCTCCACCCTGTCCAAGGCCGCACCGGCCAGCATTCTCGATCAGGTTCGCGTGCTCGGTTCGGGCCGCCTGCTTCTGGTCTTCGGCATGACGGCGCTCGGTTATGGCGGCACGTTCGTCACCTTCACCTTTCTGGCGCCGATGCTGCAGGACGTCACCGGCTTTGCCGCCTCCTCCGTCAGCCTCGTTCTGGTGCTCTATGGCCTGGCGATCGCTGCCGGCAACATCATCGGCGGCCGCCTTGCCGACCGCAATCCGGTGAAGGCGCTGAGCTGGCTGTTTGCCATGCAGGCTGCGGTGCTGGTGATCTTCTCCTTCACCGCTGCCTCGCCCATCCCTGCCCTGATCACGCTGGCAGCGCTCGGCTTCCTGTCGTTCGCCAACGTGCCCGGCCTGCAGCTTTATGTGGTGCAGCTGGCCAAGCAGCACCGCCCAGGCGCCGTCGATGTCGCCTCGGCGCTCAACATCGCCGCCTTCAACCTCGGCATTGCTGCCGGCGCCTGGATCGGCGGTCTGGTGGTGGCCTCGCCGCTCGGGCTCCAGGCAACCCCATGGGTCGGCGCCATCCTGGTCGCGGGCGCCCTGGTGCTCACCGTCATCAGCGGCATGCTCGACCGCAAGCCGGAGCCGATTGCCCAGGCGGCGTGATAGTCCGGCCTAACCAATACGGCCTGACCAGCACAGCTTGACCAGAACGGCTCACGCCACATCTATAAGACGTCATTCCAGACCCGGCTCTTCGCCGGGTCTCCTTCCTGAAAGGACATTTCCATGCAGACAGTCAGCGCCAACGGCGCCAATATTCCCGCTCTCGGCTTCGGCACCTTCCGCATGCCCGGCCCCGACGTGCTGCGCATCGTGCCGCAGGCGATCAAGCTCGGTTTCCGCCATATCGATACCGCGCAGATCTATCGCAACGAGGCTGAAGTCGGCGAAGCCATCGCGGCGTCCGGCGTCGCCCGCGGCGATATCTTCCTCACCACCAAGGTCTGGGTCGATCATTACAAGCATGCCGATTTTCTCACTTCCGTCGATGAAAGCCTGAAGAAGCTGCGCACCGACCATGTCGATCTGCTGCTTCTGCATTGGCCCAGCAGCGGCGTGCCGCTCTCCGAGCAGATCGGCGCGCTGAACGACGTGAAGAAGGCCGGCAAGGTCAAGAATATCGGCGTCAGCAATTTCAACACGGCGCTGATGGCGCAATCGGTTGAATTCAGCGAAGCGCCGATCGCCACCAACCAGATCGAATATCATCCCTATCTCGACCAGACCAAGGTGCTGGAGGCGGCCCGCGCCACCGGCATGTCGATCACCGCCTATTATGCCATGGCCGATGGCAAGGTGCCGAACGAGCCGCTGCTGAAAGATATCGGTGCCAGGCACGGCAAGACCGCAGCCCAGGTGGTGTTGCGCTGGCTCACCCAGCAGCAAGACGTGATCACCCTGTCGAAAACGGCAACGGGAAGCCGCCTGAAGGAGAATTTCGACATCTTCGATTTCGATCTCACCAGCGACGAAATGGCCGCGATCCACAAGCTCGCCCGCCCGAACGGCCGCATCGTCAGCCCCGGCGGACTGGCACCGGATTGGGACCGGGCGGACTGAACTATGTGGGACAATGGAGCCGCCGGGCAACCGGCGGCTTGGACTGCTGACAACTCCTGCAAACGATTGTCTGGCGAGAGCGGCACCCCATCCTCCGTCTTCCTCCCCTCGGGTTAAACCCAAGGGGAGGAAGACGGCGGTTTTGGCTGCCGTTTCATTTCCCATACCCCGCAACGATCAGAAACGTCTTTTCAGCAGTCTGGCCACTTGGCATTTCAACACTGCCGATGTTCGGATAAGAGAGGCCCGGGCCGCATTCAAGATGGCCGCGAGGGTCTCATGCAGTCATCACACATAACCACCGATTTCATGCCGGACTGGGCGGCCATCATTGCCGTCATTTTGGGTGCGTCGGCCTTTTCGGTGGCGCAGGGGATCACCTATCCGCTGATTTCGCTGACGCTGGAAAGCCGGGGCGTGACGCCCGCGATGATCGGCTTCAATGCGGTCAGTTTCGCGCTCGGCCTTGCCACCTCGACGCTGATGATCGGCCAGTTGACGGCACGGCTGCGCACCGACAAGCTGATCATCCTCAGCCTTGCCGGCTGCTCGATCTGCCTTGCGACGTTTGCAGCGACAGCCTCGCTGCCGGTCTGGTTCCTCGCCCGGTTTCTCCTCGGCTTCTTCGCCAGCCTGATCTTCATGCTGAGCGAGGCCTGGATGAACTCGGCCTGCCCCGACCGGCTGCGCGGCCGGGTTTCCGGCCTTTATGGCGCCGGCATTTGCGGTGGCTTTGCCGCCGGGCCGCTGGTCATTCCGCTGATGGGGACGGAAGGCGGCTTCGGGTTCGCGCTGACCGCCGTCTATGTGGCGCTCGTCGCCTTCGCCACCGCCCTGTTGACGCTCTCGACCCGCACGACACCGGAGGCTTCCTCCACCCGCGACGTGTTCAGCTTCCTGCGCAAGGCGCCGGTGCTGATCGCCATGGTCCTTGCCTTCGGGTTTTCGGATATCGCGGCGATTTCGGTAATGCCGGTCTATTTCGTCAAGACCGGCCATTCGCAGGCCTTTGCAGCGCTCAGCGTCACGGTTCTGGCCCTGCCGACAGCTTTGGCCCAGCCTTTCATCGGCGTGCTGCTCGACCGGCTGCCGCGCCGGCGCGTGGCGATCGCCATGGGCGGGATCGGCGCCTTCGCCTTCCTGATCATTCCGTTCCTGACCTCGCCGGTTGCCATTCTCGCCGACTTCGCGCTGATCGGCGCGGCGAGCTTTTCACTCTATACCTGCGCGCTGACCATGCTTGGCGAACAGTATCGCGGCAGCATGCTGGTGGCGGGCAGTGCTGCCTTCGCGCTGGCCTATGCGGTCGGCAGCGGCATGGGCTCGGGCGCGACGGGATCGATCATGGACCTGTTCGGCGCTCACGCGGCGCCGGTCAGCGTCGGGCTGATCCTGGTGATTTTTACGCTGTTCCTGTCTTTCGGCGCGCGGGCGAAAACGGCCTGAGGTCTCAGACCTTCACCGGGGTTCCCTGATGAAAAGCCATGCGCCAAACCCCGTTGGTGCGGCGCCAGATCGATGATCGCAGTACGCGCCGGTTTTCCGCCGCCGTTTCATAGGTGAGCAGCGCCACGGTCTCCGACAGGCGCTTCAGCCGGTAGTTTTCCGATTGCACCGGCGGCCAGGCCTGCCCCGCCTCGGCGGCCAGCGCGGCGATGGTGTCGGCGCGGCCATAGGCTTGGCCGGAGCTGCCGAACTCGGTGAAATCCTCGTCCAGCAGTTCGCCGGTCAAAAATGCGGAACCGCGCACCTGCGGGGCGTGGAGACATTCCTCCAGTTGCCTCAAGTGCGCGGCCAGATCGCTATCGGACGTATCGTCCATTCCTTGGCGCTATCAGACGAACTGGCTGAGGCCCGGAACCGAGGCGACGACTTCGTCGACCACGTCCGCGCCGGCCTTTTCCTTGGCGTAGCCGATGGTTTCCTTGGCAAGGGCGGTGATTTCGCCCATGCCGAGCCCCTGCGACATCAGCTGCTGGCCAAGGGCCATGACGCCGCCACCGGCGCCGACTGCATTCAGCAGGCCGCCGAGCAGACCGCCGCCGCCGGTGCCTGCGCCATTATACTGCGCGACCAGCGCATCGGCGCCCGGAATGGCCTCGATCATCTTGGCAACCGGGCCGTCGGCGGCTTCGCGCTGCAGGAAGCCGAGCATCATGCCGATGGCCTTTTCAGCCGTTGCCGGATCGATGCCGACATTTTCGGCGACGCGTGTGACCAGTTCGTTCATGGGTGATTCTCCTCATTTAATTGACGTGAACGTCAAGGTAAATTATCTAGAATTGAAACTCAAGCGCGGTTCGGAACGGGTATCCACAGCGCGAGAACGCAATGATCGTTTCATGCCTTGCTGGCAATGACAATGCGGCCATCCAGCGCGCCAAAGCCGTTTTTTGCATGGCAATCCTTCTGTTGCCGGTGAAAGGCACTCCTCCTATAACAGGCATGGGAAAACAATGTGATGGGGGCCTGCGAACCGCTGGCTTTCATCGGCGAAACGGAGACAAGGCCCATATGCTTGAGGACGGGAAGCTCTATATCGGCACCAGCCGGAAACCGGACGACACGATCAACAAGGGCGAATATCTGGATTTCAAATTCGGCAACCGCCACGGGCTGATCACCGGCGCCACCGGCACCGGCAAGACCGTGACGCTGCAGATTCTCGCGGAAAGCTTCTCCAATGCCGGCGTGCCGGTGTTCTGCGCCGACGTGAAGGGCGACCTGTCCGGCATCGGCGCCATCGGCGAGCCCAAGGACTGGGTGACCAAGCGGGCCGAGCAGATCGGCTTTACCGATTTCGCCTTCCAGGAATTTCCGGTGATCTTCTGGGATCTCTATGGCGAAAAAGGCCACCGGGTGCGCACCACCATGTCGGAGATGGGGCCGCTCTTGCTGTCCCGGCTGATGAACGCCACCGATGCCCAGGAAGGCGTCATCAACATCGCCTTCAAGATCGCCGACGAGGGTGGCCTGCCGTTGCTGGACCTCAAGGATTTCCAGGCGATGCTGAACTACATGGCGGAGAACGCATCGGCGCTGTCGGGCAAATACGGCCTGATCTCCAAGGCCTCGGTCGGCTCCATCCAGCGCGAATTGCTGATCCTCGAACAGCAGGGCGCCAAGAATTTCTTCGGCGAGCCGGCGCTGAAGGTCTCCGACATCATGCGCACCACCCGCGATGGCCGTGGCGCCATCTCGGTGCTGGCCGCCGACAAGCTGATGATGAACCCGCGTCTCTACGGCACGTTCCTGCTGTGGCTGATGTCGGAACTGTTCGAGGAACTGCCCGAGATCGGCGATCCGGACAAGCCGAAGCTGGTGTTCTTCTTCGATGAGGCGCATCTGCTGTTCAACGATGCGCCGAAGGTGCTTTTGGAACGCATCGAACAGGTCGTCCGGCTGATCCGCTCCAAGGGCGTCGGCATCTATTTCGTCACCCAGAACCCGCTCGACGTGCCGGAAACCGTGCTCGCCCAGCTCGGCAACCGCATCCAGCATGCGTTGCGCGCCTATACGCCGCGCGAGCAGAAGGCGGTAAAGACGGCGGCCGATACCTTCCGCCCCAATCCGGATTTCGACTGCGCCACCGTCATCACCAACCTGGGCACCGGCGAGGCGCTAGTCTCGACGCTCGAAGGCAAGGGCGCGCCCTCGATGGTCGAGCGCACGCTGATCCGCCCGCCATCCAGCCGCGCCGGCCCGCTGACGGAGGCCGAGCGCGCCAACGTCATGAGCATCAGCCCGGTGGCTGGCCAGTATGACGCGGATATCGACCGGGAATCCGCCTATGAGCTCTTGGCCCAGCGTGCTGCCAAGTCAACACAGCAGGCAGAAGAAAGCCGCGAGGCATCCGAAGCCCCGGCGCCGGCCGCTCCCGGCGGCAGCCGCTGGACCCTGCCCGGCTTCGGCGATGACGATGCGCAGGCGCCAGCCCAGCCCAAGCCGAAACCCCGCGCCGGCTACCAGCGCGAAAGTGTCGCCGAAGCGGCGATGAAATCCGTCGCCCGCACGGTTGCCTCGTCGCTCGGCCGGGCTTTGGTGCGCGGCATTCTCGGAAGCTTGAGGCGGTAAACACCACACGGATTTGAAACGGAAAACGGCGGTCCAGATGGGGCCGCCGTTTTTTGTTTGTCCTGACCTGCCTCGCCTTAGGCGAGCGTTGCCGAGATTTCAGTGGAGGTGCGCAGCGCGTGGCTGTAGGGGCAGACGATGTGGGCGGCGGCGACGAGTTTTTCGCCCACTTCGCGGTCGACGCCCGGCAGGCTGACGGAGATCGACGGGCTGATGTAGAAGCCGGTGCCGTCCTCGCGCGGGCCGATGCCGACGGTTGCGGTGACCGTTGCGTCTTCCGGAATCTTGACCTTTTCCTTGCCGGCGACGAATTTCAGCGCACCGAGGAAGCAGGCGGAATAGCCGGCTGCAAACAGCTGCTCGGGATTGGTGCCGGTCGCGCCATCGCCGCCGAGTTCCTTCGGAACGGTCAGCGTCACATCGAGAACACCGTCTTCACTGACGGCGTGGCCGGCGCGGCCACCGGTTGCGGATGCCTTGGTCGTGTAGAGAATGGGCATGTCTGTCTCCTTGGTTTCTCAGCGGTTGATGGCGGGGCAAATCCTTGCCTGAATTTTCAATAGCGCATTATTTAATTGTACGCAATATAATTTTGCAAATTGCAAAATCATACTGAAACTGCGAGAATGGACAGTATGACCCGCGATAAAGACATGCGTAAGGACGATCTGAAAGAAGGCGATGCCCTGGCGCTCGGCCAGCAGCTGTGTTTTGCCGTCTATTCGGTCGCCCATGCCTTCAACCGCACCTACAAGCCCCTGCTTGAGAAGTTCGGCCTGACCTATCCGCAATATCTGGTGCTGCTGGCGCTCTGGCAAAAGGACAGGATGACGGTGAAGGGGATTGGCGAGGAGCTGGGGCTGGATTCAGGCACGCTTTCGCCGCTGCTCAAGCGGCTGGAAACCGCCGGCTTCGTCAGCCGCATCCGCGACAAGGGCGACGAGCGTCAAGTGATCGTCACGCTGACCCCGAAAGGCCAAGCGCTGAAGACCGATGCTTTCGGCATTCTGACGGAAATCGGCAAGGCGACCGGATGCAGCATGGCAGAAGCCGCCGCGCTGCGTTCGGCGCTGCATGATCTCAACGATCATCTGGGTGAGAACCAGCCCTTAGGGAACTAGTATCCGCCACGGTGCGGGGTTTTCAGATGACCAGGATTGGAGCCTTGTCGCGCACGCGGTCATAAAGATCGATGACGTCCTGGTTGATCAGACGGACGCAGCCCGACGATACGGCCTTGCCGATCGACTGCCATTCCGGCGATCCATGCAGGCGGTAGAGCGTGTCTTCGCCGTTCTGGAAGATATACATCGCCCGTGCGCCGAGCGGATTGTCGAGACCGGGCGCCATGCCGCCATTGGCGATCGAGTATTTTTGCAGATGCGGCTGACGCGCCACCATCTCGTTCGGTGGCTTCCAACGCGGCCATTTCTGCTTCCACTGGAGAACGCCCCTGCCTGACCAGGCAAAGCCTTCGCGGCCGATGCCGACGCCGTAGCGCATCGCCGACCCGTTGGAGAGGATGAGATAGAGGAAACGCTCGCCGGTATCGACGATGATCGTGCCGGGCTTCTCGCCGAACGTATTGTCGACCTGCTGGCGATAGAAACGGGCGTCGATCTGCTCGTAGGGCACTGCCGGTATATTGAACCCGCCATCGAATTTGGGGCCGTACATGTCGGCATAATAGGCCGATTGCAGCGGCAGGCCCGTCGGGGTCATGCCGTCGCCGACCGGACCCTCCAGCTCTGCACCATAACGCGGATCGGCGAAACGGCCCTCCTGCGAGGGATCGCGAAAATACGGCGCTGTTTCGGCGCGGAAGCGGTCGGTGTTCATCGACGACGCACAGCCTGCAAGGCCGGCGGACGCGACCGCAAGTCCGGACATATTGAGAAACTGCCGGCGGGAGAGTGCTTTTGAGAAGGTCATTGAACTCTGTATATTCCGTTGACGCATATGGCGAAGGCGCGGGCCCAAGTCCGCACAGGCATTCTATCCCGGCAAGCAAATACCGATCTCTTGCCACAAGTATGGCAATTGCGGCTGGATCGGGGCTTGCGGCCCCTCGACGCCTTCACGACTGCGCGAGGGAACGCCGGCGATGCAAAAACGACACAGAAACCGGTTAGCCGGCCAGCAGGGACACGAATGCCGCCGACCCGACCGGACGGCTGAAGAAATAGCCCTGGATGTCGTCGCAGCCGCTTTCTCTCAGGAAATCGACCTGTTCCTGCGTTTCGACACCTTCGGCAATCACCTGCATCTGCAGCTTCTGGGCCAGCGAAATGATCGCGCCGGTGATCGCCCGGTCGTCGGCATCGCCCGGAATATCCTGGACGAAGGAGCGGTCGATCTTCAGGCGGCGCACCGGAAAGCGCTTCAGCGCGCTGAGGCTGGAATAGCCGGTGCCGAAATCATCGATGGCGAGATGGACGCCGAGCGCTTCCAGTTCGTGCATGGTGGCGACAGCCGATGCGACATCCTGCATGATCAGGCTCTCGGTCAGTTCCAGCTCGAGATAACAGGCTTCCAGTCCGCTTTCCTCCAGCGCTTCGGCGACCTTCGACACCCAGTTGCGCTCCTTGAACTGCCGGGCGGACACATTGACGCTGACGACGATCGGCGGCAGGCCGGCGTCCTGCCAGGCCTTGTTCTGGCGGCAGGCCTCGTTCAGCACCCATTCGCCGATCGGCACGATCAGCCCGGTTTCCTCGGCCAGCGGAATGAAGTCGCCCGGTGAAATCAGGCCGCGTTCGGGGTGCTGCCAGCGCAGCAGCGATTCCGCAGCAAAAATCCTGCCCGTCTTCAGGTTCATCTGTGGCTGATAGTGCAGCACGAATTCGCCGCAGGCCACCGCATCATGCAGTTCCTCGTGGCGCCGTAACCGTTCGTGCGCCTTGGCCGCCATCTGGGCGTCGAACACCTGCAGATTGTTGCGGCCGACCTCCTTGGCCCGGTACATCGCCGAATCGGCATTGGCCAGAAGCTCGCTGGCGCTCTCTCCGTGTTCGGGATAGCAGACGACCCCCATCGAACAGCTGACCTGCAGGCTGCGTCCGGCCAGCACGACCGGTGCGCCGATGGCCGCGCGGATCGCCTCCAGCCGCGACAGCATCACGCTGTTGTCCGGCGGCAGGCTATTGAGCAGAATGATGAATTCATCACCGCCGACCCGCACGATCATGTCCGACTTGCGCACGCAGGCCAGCATCCGTCCGGCGACCACCCGCAGCAGTTCATCCCCGGCATGATGCCCGAGCGTGTCATTGATCAGCTTGAAATTATCGAGATCGAGGAAGGCCAGCGCCACCCATTGGCCGGTCACGCGGGCCTGCTCCAGGGCGCTGGCAACGCGCCCGTCAAACAGGGCCCGGTTCGGCAGCCCCGTCAGGGCGTCGTGATGCGCCATGAACTGGATGCGCTCTTCCGCTTGCCGCCGCTCGATGGCAATACCGGCAAGGTGTGCGGCCATGGAAATGAGGTCGGTCTGGTCTGCCGACGGCATGCCGGGTTGATGCGAATAAAGCGCGAACGTGCCGAGCACCTGGCCCTGATAGGACAGGATCGGCATCGACCAGCAGGACCGGTATCCCAACGGCCGCACCATGCCGGCATAGTCTTCCCAGAGCGGATCGGACTGAATATCGCAGACGAACACCGGCTCGCCACGAAACGCCGCCGTGCCGCAGGATCCGGCCTTGGGTCCGATGGCGACGCCATGGATCGCTGCGCAATAGGCAATGTCGAGCCCCGGCGCAGCACCCGTCAGAAGATGCTTCTTGTCGGGTGACAGAAGCAGGATCGAGCCGATAATGCCGGGCAAATGCGCCTCGATCATCAGGATCAATTCATTGAAGAAGTCGGGCAGCGGCGTGCTCGTGGCAATCAGTTCCAAAAGGCGCGCCTGTCCAAGCAGAAGGCGCTCGGCCCGTTTGCGGTCGGTGATATCGCGCGATATGCCGACAACGCCGATGGTTGTCCCCTGCTTGTCGCGCAGCGGCACCTTCGAGGTCATCAGCCAGCGCTCATCCCTGCTGACCGCGTTCAGCTCCTCGATACCGAACATCGGTTCGCCGGTTTCGATCACCCGGCGTTCGGCCTCCTTGAAATGCCGGGCGTTTTCAGGCGTATGAATATCGAAATCGGTCTTGCCAATGATCTCATGAGCTTCACGGAAACCGTTTTCCGTGGCCGTCGCCTGGTTGGCGATCAGAAAGCGGCCTTCGAGGTCCTTGGCATAGATGTAATCGGGAACATGGTTGACCATCGTCTCGAGCCAATAATGGCGATCGGCGATATCGGGTTCAGGGCCGAACATGCGCGTAACTTCGGCGGCAAGCCGCTGACTTGCCGCGATCAATCGCTGCGTGTCGTCGTTGCTGGAAATCCTGGCTCCGCTGTCCCTTCGATAGCGGCTTAAATTCTTCGTCAAGCTGGCCTCCAAAGACGGTTACACCGGTCTAGCCGTCTCTTCCTTGTTCCCCAGCCCGACTTCTAGCAGCCATAAGTTATTCTTCCCTAAAGATAGGGCGGCCGAACAAACGCATTCCGTACAGGAACGGAACAACCACCAACCCCTAATTGCCATAGACCACCTTGCATCGTATCGTTTTGGTGTATTCCGCCCGGCACGATCCGTGCTTTGGCAACCCAAAGGATCTGCCATGCTGAACCGCCGCCTGCTTCTGTCTTCAATAGCCTCGATGGGGTTTTGCGCAGCGGTCAGCCGCGTTTCCAGCGCTGCTGCCATGAAGCCTGCACCGGATGGCCTGCGCGGCACGATCGATATTTCCGGCTATGGCATCACCCCGGATACTGCCGGCGATCAAAGCCAGGCCATCAGCCGTCTGTTCGAGGAAGCCGCAGCACAGGGCTTGCCCGTCTTCCTGCCCGCCGGCGATTACCGCGTCTCCGGCATTGCGCTTCCCGACACGCTCTGGGTCAGCGGCGTTCCCGGCCGCACCCGGCTGATCCACGCGGGCGGTCGCCCCTTTCTCACCGGCGACGGACTGAAAAAGCTCACCCTGTCGGACCTTGTTTTCGACGGCGAAGGCAAATCTCTGGGGAACGAAGCCGGAGGGCTTCTGCATCTGCGCGGGATCGCCGATCTGACCATCGAGAACTGCACGATCACCGGAGCTTCGAAACATGGCGTTCATGCCGAGCGTTGCGGCGGCCGGATCACCGGCAACGGCATTTTGCAAGCGGCCTTCGCCGGTCTCTATGCTGTTGACAGCGCGCGGCTGGCGATCACCGCCAACACAGTCTCCGACTGCGGCAATGGCGGCATTCTCGTGCATCGCTGGGAGGCGGGCGAAGACGGCACGATGGTCAGCGGCAACCGGGTGCTCAAGATCGCCGCAAACAATGGCGGCACCGGCGAAAACGGCAACGGCATCAACATTTTTCGCGCCTGGAATGTGATGGTGAGCGACAATCACATCTCCGACTGCGCCTTTTCCGCCATCCGCGCCAATGCCGCCACCAATGTGCAGATTTCCAGCAACCAGTGCCTGCGCTCCGGCGAGACGGCGATCTATTCCGAATTCGGCTTTCAGGGCGCCGTCGTTTCCGGCAACCTGGTCGATGGCGCCGCCAACGGCATCCTGATCGTCAATTTCGACGATGGCGGCAGGCTGGCCACCGTCAGCGGCAACATCGTCCGCAACCTGCATATCGATGGCCCCTATGTGCATGACGGTGCCGGTTTCGGCTTCGGCATTGCGGCGGAAGCCGACACGGTGATTTCCGGCAACGTCATCGAGAACGCGCCGAAATGGGGGCTGATGCTCGGCTGGGGACCCTATATGCGCGGCATCGTCGCAACCGGCAATCTGGTGCGCGGTTCTGGTGGCGGTTGCGCCGTCACGGTGGTCGAGGGGGCGGGCACAGCGCTGATCGCCAACAACCTGTTTCAGGACGTCAGGGACGGCGCCATTCTCGGTTACCGCTGGAACGGCAAGGTGACGGGCGATCTGCTGACAGGCGGAAGCGAAGCCTTTGCGCACCTCACCCTTGCCGGCAACCGGCTCGCCTGACCCCGTCACATCAAAAGATTTCATGGATGATATCAACGCTCTGCGCTTCAAGCGCCGGCGCGCTTGCCATAGCGTGCGGCGACCGCAAGCAAAGGGGAACGGACATGCTGACGATCTACGGAGTTTACTGCTCGCGCGCCTCGCGCAACTACTGGATGGCGGAGGAACTCGGCATTCCCTTCCAGTCGGTGCCAGTGATCCAGGCGCGGCTGCTGACAGACCCGCTGGCAACTGACGCCCGGATCAACACAAAGTCGCCCTCCTTTCTCGCCGTCAACCCGATGGGGCTGATCCCGGCGATCGAGGATGACGGATTGGTGCTGGCGGAATCGCTTGCCAACAACCTTTATCTCGCCCGCAAGCATGGCGGCCCGCTGGCCGGCGCCACAGTGCGCGAAGAGGGCGAGATGACCGCCTGGACCTTGTGGGCGGCAACCGAGGTCGAGCCGCATACGGTGAAGATCGTGCTGACCCATGACAACGGCGCGGAAAAAACCCCGGACGGCAAGGTTTTGATCGAGGCCTGCGTCAAGGGGCTGGAGCGTCCGCTGGCGCGGCTCGAACAGCAACTGCAGGCACAGGACTATGTGGTCGGCAACCGTTTCACCGTCGCCGATCTCAACCTGGCGGAAGTGCTGCGCTATGCGATGAGCGAGACCTATCTGTTCGACAGATATCCCGCTGTGAAAGCCTGGCTTGGCCGCTGCCATGCACGGCCGGCGTTCGAGGCTATGATGGCCGGGCGGCGCAGGGAGGTGCAGGCCGCCTGACGCCTATTGGAACCCCAGACGGCGCATGCTCCCGGCGATTTCGTCACGCACCCATTGCTTAAAGGCCGTCACTGTCTTGGTTTCACGGCGCGAGGGCGGCGTGACGAAATAATGCGCGAACCCCGTCGTCGCCCGCAGAGGGAAAGGCATCACCAGCCGCTTCTCGATCAGCGAATAGGCGGCCAGCGTCTGCCAGGCGAGCATGACACCCTGCCCGGCGATCGCCGCATCGAGACACAGCGAAGCATCGTTGAAGATATGCCGCGTGACCATCTGCTGTCCCGACAGGCCCACCTCGCGCAGCCACATCTCCCAGCTGAGCGTCGAATGGCCATCGATGACGGCCGGGATTTTCAAAATATCCGCCGGTTGCTTCAGTTTTTCTGCAATAGCGGGTGAACAGACGGGAAAGACCTCCTGCGCCAACAGAAGCTCGGCCTTGACGCCCGGCCAATCGCCAGCGCCGACGCGGATGCCGATATCGACGCCGGCACTTTCCAGATTGACCAGCGCCGTCGTCGCATCGATGCGCAGGCGGATATCGGGGTGTTTTTCGGTAAAACGATCCAGACGGTGAACCAGCCACCGCGCTGCGAAAACCGGGGCGACCGAGATCGTCAGGATCGTTTCGTCGCGCCGCTTTGCCGAGGCGACCGCCTGATCCAGCGTTTCGAAACCGCCGGTCAGGCGGGGCAGAAAACTCTCGCCGAAAGGTGTTGCCACCAGGCCGCGCGGGCTGCGCTCGAACAGGATGCGGCCAAGCTGTTTCTCGGTCTTGATGATCTGCTGGCTGACGGCCCCGACGGTGACGCCAAGCTCGCCCGCCGCCGCCTGCAGCGAGCCGAGACGTCCGGCAACCTCGACCGCCCGCAATCCATTGAGGTGAATGCTGTTCAGATCCTTCATATAGTTTTTCTATATCATGCACGCCACAATCTCAATTGAAATTGCTGAGAACGAGGAGGATCATGTGATCATCGAAGAAGGATGGTGATGCCATGTTGAAGATTTTCTCGATACTGGACCAACTGCTTCCCGCTCCCGCTGACGATGACGCACCGGCAAACTGGAGCCGCGACCCGTTGCGCCACCCGGACATTGCCCGGATGGATACGCGCGAACTGGGCGACCTGCCGTTTCCGGGCAATACCGTGCGGTTGTCGCCGAAACTGCCCTGTGAGGCATGCCAGGCCTGAGCTTGCCGAAGGACTTGAAGCGGGTGCGTTTCAGGCGGCCAGTGATCCGTCTCAACGGGCAAGACGATGACCGGCCATCAGGAAACGGATTTCGAACGGGTAATGCGGCTCGCCACAGCGGCGGGCCTGCCCGGGATTGCGCCGGGAACCTCCTACGGAACGCCGGCGCTTCAGGTGCGCGGCAAGATGTTCGTGCGCATCAAGGAAGCGGGCATTCTCATCGTCCTGTGCGCGCTGGAAGAAAAGGCCATGCTGATCGAGCTGGCGACCGAGTTCTATTTCGAGACCGATCACTACAAGGGCTGGCCGGCCATGCTGGTTCGCCTCGACATCATCGGCGACCGGGATTTGACAGAGCGGCTGATCGCCGCGTGGCGGCAGAAAGCGCCGAAGCGTCTTGCCGCCGGTTTCGTTGCATCTGCAACGCCTTAGCCTAACCGGCAGCGACGGACAGAACCTTTTTCACGGCTGGCCGCTCGGCCATACGCTGGCTGTGTTCGTAGACTTTCGGAAAGCGCCTGGAATCGACCCCGTCGCCTTCCAGCCAGCTGGCAAGGGTGAAGAGGTATGGATCGGCGATCGAATAGGTCTCTCCCATGACCCAGGGACCGGAAAACATGGTGGTTTCGATCAGCTCGAAACACTCGCTCATATTGCTGGCCACCTTCAACGTCATGGCCTCGATCACCGCCGGGTCATCGGCCCAGCGGCCGCCGCGGCGCTTGTGTGCATGCGCCACATGCACGGTCGAGCACAGATAGGCGTTGAAGGACTGGATGCGCGCAAACTCGAAAGGATCCCGCGGGATGCCGACCGGCGTTTCCGCAAATCTCTGGCCGATATAGGCAAGGATCGCAGGGGATTCGGTGATCACCCCGCGATCGGTGAGCAGCGCCGGAACGCGTCCTTTCGGATTGAGGCGCAGAAAATCGGCTGACCGTTGTTGTTGCGTGCCGAAATCGACCCTTTCGGCCTCATAGACCGCGCCGGCTTCCTCAAGGGCGATATGAGAGGCCTGCGAGCAGCTTCCCGGCGAAAAATAAAGCTTCAACATGCAGGCGCTCTCTCCATCTGCCGGCGGTCGGCCGGCATCTTCCGGTGCGGAGCATAGCAACCGCGCCGGCTGTTTGCCAGCCGGCGATCGGGCCGTTTTGATCAGGCGCAACCCGGCACGTCGTCCAGCCGGAAATAGACCGGAATGCCACGCTCGCGGGCAATGCGCACATCGTTGTCGGCGCCCTTGCTTTCGCCCGGCAGACGCAGGACAGCCTCGCACAGCTGCAGAAGCCGCCCGGCGACGGGATGGAAAATCTGCTCGTAGAGGTCGTCCCCCACCTCACGCCCGCCCGCCGCGTGCCAGATCGGCAGCGCCACCCATTCGCCGATCATCGGCACATGCCCTGCCTGAAACAGCGCATGCGACGGCGCTTCCAGACGCTTGAGGTTTGCAGCCATCTTTTCCGGGTCGTCGCTTGTGCCCGATCGGTAGGGGCCGGCAATCAAAATCAGCATGGTTCTCTCTGTTAAATTGCACGATAATTCCAGATTTTTCTGGATATTTCATGATAAATCATGCAATATCGTGCAGTGTCAAGAATGATTTGGAGGCGGAGATGTTGACTTCACAACGGCGGGCGCTGATCGCGGCACGACTGGCCAGTGACGGGCAGATCGTTGCCGGTGAGCTGGCGCAGGAACTTGATTTGTCGGAAGACACGATCCGGCGGGATCTGCGCGACATGGCGGCAGCCGGCCTGTTGAAACGGGTGCATGGCGGCGCGCTGCCGGTAGCGCCGCCTCTGCCGGACCTCGAAACCCGCCAGACGATGTCCACAGATGTCAAGAAACGGCTGGGGCGCAAGGCAGCAGACCTGGTACGTGCAGGACAGTTGATCTTCATCGACGGCGGCACCACCAATGCCGAACTTGTGCGCGCCCTGCCGCGCGAGATGGAGCTGACGATTGCGACCCACAGCCCGGCGATCGCGGCGCTGCTGGAAAAACACCGCGCCGAGGTGATCCTGATCGGCGGCAGGCTCTACAAACATTCGATGGTATCGATCGGTGCCGCCGCGCTTGCTGCGATCGGCGGGCTGCGGCCCGACATCTTCTTCCTCGGCGCCACCGCCATTCATCCGGCCCACGGCCTTTCCACGGGAGACTATGAGGAAGCCGCCATCAAACGGGCCATTGCAGCGCAATCGGCCGAAACCGTGGCCCTTCTCACCGAGGAAAAATTCGGCGCCGTTTCACCGCATCACATCACCGGCATCGAGGACATGGCGGCCCTGATCATATCAGCCGGAATGGCCCCGGAGGCCAGCGCACCCTACCGGCAGAAAGCGGCGCGGATCATCGAGGCGTGAGGATCAGGCGGCTCTTGGCGTGATGCGATCCAGCGCGCTGCCCAATTCCCGCCGCGTCTCCATCAGGTCATGATCCGTCTGCAGCCGAAGGAAAAAACCTTCCGACAATCCAAAATAGCGGGCGAGCCGCAGGTTGGTATCGGCCGTCACGATCCGCTTTCCGAGAACGATTTCATTGATGCGGCGTGGCGGCACGTGAATGGCCCGGGCCAGACCATTCTGGCTCAATGCCATCGGCACCAGAAAGTCCTGCAACAGGATTTCACCCGGATGTGGATTGGCGAGCAGATCGCCGTCAATGATAGTCTGCGATTTCGACATCGTTTGCCTCACCTTCCTGCCATGTAAAACAGATGGGCCACTGATCATTGATCCGTATAGAATACTGCCCTAAGCGATTGCCCTTCAGCATTTCAAGCCGGTTTCCCGGAGGAATGCGCAAGTCATTCAGACTATTGGCGGCATTGATCAATCACAATTTTCGCAGGGCAATTGCCTGAATTTCGGCAGGCAGCCTGTGACTGCGCCGACCACTCCAGATACTTTCAGTTCACGGTCGGTGAAACTCTTGCTCATGGGCAACTATAACGCATCACGTCATAGCCTTCAAACGTGCGATCACGCCGCAAAAGCGTTGGTCACCCGGACATCGCCGACATGGAGGCCGTTCCAGTTTTTCATCGAATGATTGGCCTGGGCCATCAGGCTTTGGTGCAATTCCGGCTCATCGGTGAAGAAGCGGGCGAGCGTGGCGGCGATCATGGCTTCGGCGGCGCGGGTGGTGCCGTCCTCGCATTTCAGCGCAATCGCGATGCCCTTTTCCGGAATGGCGGCGCAGAACACGCCTTCGGCACCGGTCTTGGCAAAGATACGGCCGGGGGCCGTCTGCATCAGCCTGGTGCAGGCGCGCTTGCTGCCGGCGACGTAGAAGGGCTCGGCCATGCAGGCTTCGATCAGGCGTTTCGACGCCTTGGCCCGCAGCGGCTCCAGGCCGTTGCCGGTCGCCATCCTGGCAAAGCCGTGGGCAAGGCCCTTCAAGGGCACGGCGTAAGTCGGGATCGAGCAGCCGTCGATGCCGCAATTGTCATGGGCAAGCACCGCACCTGTCAGGCTTTCCATCACACCGCGGATTTCGCGCTGCAGCGGATGATCATAGGCGACGTAGCCTGCTGGTTCCTCGCCGCTATGGCAGCAGGCGCAGATGAAACCGGCATGTTTGCCGGAGCAATTGTTATGCAGCGCCGAAGGATGCTCCAGAGCGCGGGCCTGGCTGATGATGGTGTCCTGATTGAACGACCAATGGGCGCCGCATTCGAGCGTCGAAACGTCCCTGCCCGCTGCCGCCAGCATCTCGGCGGCCAGAGCCACATGTTCCGGTTCGCCATTGTGCGAGGAGCAGGACAGCGCCAGGGCCCGCTTGTCGAAACCGTAGGCATCGGCGGCACCGGTTTCCATCAGCGGCAGCGCCTGCATGGCCTTGCAGGCCGAGCGCGGAAAGACGCCGGCATCGGTCTCGCCGAGCGAAAACACCGTCTTGCCGTCGCCATCGACAACGATCACCATGCCGCGATGGCGGCTTTCGACCAGATTACCGCGCGTGACTTCAACAAGAACCGGGTTCGACATGGTTGTGCCCTCAAAAATCCAACTTCTCCCCTGTCTTTAGACCAAGACAAAGCAACGCAAAACCCGGGCCTGCCAATGAAATTTGTTCGACGATTGTTTCTTGCCATCCTGTTCGTCTATCTCGTGCCGGCGCTCGCTTCCGCCGGCTGGTGGTATGTCAAGGAAAGGCCCGTCAACTGGCGGGAAGCGGACTGGACGTCGGCCCATATCCTGCCCAAACCGGGCGATGACCAGGACGCGGCGATCTACATCTTTTCGGCCACGACAGGCGGCATGAAAGGTGCGGTCGCCAGCCATTCCTGGATCGTCACCAAGGGACAGGGCGACACGACCTATAACCGCTATGACAAGGTCGGCTGGGGCTCGCCGATCCGCCGCAACGGCTATCCGGCCGATGCGCGCTGGTATTCGAACACGCCGAAGCTGGTCGTCAGCGTCAAAGGTGAAGAAGCCACACGCCTCATCCCGAAGATCGAGCAGGCGATCCAGTCCTACCCCTATTCGAAGCCCGGTGGCTACCGGATCTGGCCGGGGCCGAATTCCAACACCTTCGTCGCCCATGTGCTGCGCTCGGTGCCGGAGCTTGGCGCGGTTCTGCCGCCGGACGCCGTCGGCCGCGATTATCTGCCGGAGGGCAAGCTGTTTTCGGTCGATGCCGACGGAATGGATATGCACGCCACGCTCTACGGGCTGCTGGGCATTTCGGCCGGTGTGCGCAGCGGTTTCGAGGTGCATTTCATGGGGCTGGTCGCAGGGATCGACGTCATGCACCCGGCGGTGAAGATCCCGGCGCTGGGGCGTTTCGGGGTCTGAAAAGGAAGCAAGCGCAATCCTCAAGCGGGAGACAACTCTCGAACGAGGCCTCGATTTATGCTAAAGAGAAGACAAGATATTTCGGAGCAATCCAATGACGCTTTCCATTCGTCTTTCTGATGCCGCTGAAAAGCAACTGGAACAGCTTGCCCGCGAAACCGGGCAAAGCAAGGAATTCCATGTCCATCAATTCATAAAGCAGGGCCTTGAGGAAATAGAAGACTACAATCTCGCCGCAGAAATTGCCGCGCGCGTCCAAAACGGAGAGGAAGCTGTCTACTCTCTGGCCGAGGTGAGGAAAGACCTTGGCCTGGACGATTGAAATCACGGCAAGAGCGCGAAAAAGCATCAACAATCTGGACAGACAAGCCGCAATTCGCGTCCTTTCCTTTCTTTCAGACAGGCTTGCTGCAACTGACAATCCGCGTCAACTCGGCAAACAGTTGACCGGCCCGCTCAAGCATTATTGGAGCTACCGCGTCGGTGACTATCGTCTGTTATGCGAAATCAAGGATGAGAAATTGATCGTGCTGGTTCTCGACGTTGGAAATCGCCGGGAAATATACCGGTAAGGCGAAACACAATCCCGGAGACATTGCAGCAGACAAACAAAAAGGGCCGCTTTGCAGCGGCCCTCCATGAGTTTTGGCCAGGTAAAAGGCCCGGACCGTATCTTCTTGAAGACACGACCCGCAGGAAGGTGTGTTCAGATCGAGGGCTGCCTCGTTCCGATCACTACAACTCCCATGCCCGTTACGAGGTTTATAATCTCATTAGACACTGGATCACCTTCCTTTCGTTCAATTGATGATGGGATAAAGGTAATCCGATTCTTGCCGATTGCAAGAGCCCCTGCTTTAGACTTTAGAACGTCATGACGATCTTGCCGATGTGATCGCCGGCTTCCATCAGGCGGTGCGCTTCGGCGACCTCGGTGAACGGTACGATCGCGTGCATCACCGGGGCGATGTCGCCGTCCTCCAGCAACGGCCAGACATTGTCCTCCAGATCGTCGCGGATCGATTCCTTCTCGACGGCCGTGCGCGGCCGCATGGCGGAGCCCATGATGTGCAGGCGCTTGCCGAGGACGGCTGCGATGTTGGCTTTTTCGACCACGGCGCCGCCGAGGAAGGCGATGATCGACAGGCGGCCGTCCTTGGCGAGGCAGCCGATGTTGCGGTCGAAATAGGGCGCACCGACCATGTCGAGGATGACATCGACGCCGCGTCCGCCGGTTTCCTCGAGGATCACCGACTTGAAATCCTCCTCGCGATAATTGATCGCCCGCTTGGCACCCAGCGCACTGCAGGCGTCGCATTTGTCCTTGCTTCCAGCGGTGACGAAGACTTCGGCGCCAAAGGCGCGGGCCAGCTGGATGGCGGTGGTGCCGATGCCGCTGGAGCCGCCATGGATAAGGATCTTTTCGCCTTCGACCAGATCGGCCATCTGGAAGACATTGGCCCAGACGGTGAAGAAGGTTTCCGGCAATGCCGCCGCACGCGCCGCATCATAGCCTTTCGGCCAGGGCATCGCCTGCGTCGCCGGCAGCGCGCAAAATTCGGCATAACCGCCGCCATTGGCAAGGCCGCAGACCTTGTCGCCGACGATAAACCCTTCGGCCCCCTCGCCCATGGCCACCACTTCACCGGCGACTTCCAGGCCCAGGATCGGGCTTGCGCCCGGCGGCGGCGGATAATTGCCCAGCCGCTGCAGCACATCGGGGCGGTTGACGCCTGCGGCTTCGACACGGATCAGAATGTCGCCGGGCTTCATTTCCGGCAATGGCCCGCGTGCCAAAACCATCTTTTCCGGACCGCCGGGGGACGGCAGGTCGACATAGGTCATTTCGCTCGGCAGGGTCACGGTCTTCTCCTTGATCGGTGCTGACCGCTTATCTAGCGCGCCGGATGAAAACGGCAAAGCCGCTGTTTTTCATCCGCCACCCGCACCGGTTCGACTCAAAGGCTATGCGGGCATGGCTCAGCGCCGCATCGTGGCGAAATTGGGCCGTCCGCGGTGCTGAAAAGATTAAGTTTCTTTAATTTGAAACCGCTGAAAACCCGGCCTAGCGTTGCAGTCGAACCGGGAGCCGCCGGCGGCTCGCAAGCCGCGACGCGACGGGCTTCGGACGGTTTCGAGACGGTCCCGTGCGCGGGACCAAACAAGGACGACACCATGCGTGCTCTTCTGACCTCATTGACGATCCTTTCCGCCATCTCCCTGTCATCGGCCGCCTTTGCGGCCAGCACCACGACCGGAACCATCCGCGCCTATGACATGAAGGCGATGACCGTGACCTTGAAGAACGGCACCAAATTCATGCTGCCGGCGTCCTTCAACAATCCGGGCCTCAAGGTCGGTGAAAAAGTGACGATCGCCTATGAGACAATGGGCAAGAAGCATCAGGCAACGGCAATCACGCCCGTCATGCACTGATCCCGTTCGCATGAGCGTCCCCGATCGCGGCCAGACGCTTCGGGATCATGCAGAAGCGGGCTGGAACCCATGATGGGTTCCAGCCCGTTTTCGTTGAGCAAGACCAGTGCTATGCGCGCTCACCCCTGTGCGGCGCCAAACGTCTCGAAGACCAGGCCGTCATCGCTTTCCTTGGCGCGGCTCTTGATCTCGGCGATGCGGGTGCTGACGGCCTGCGCGTCGGAGAAGACAAAGCCTTCCGGCAAGATAAGTACGGCGATCGAGCAACGCATCAGCGGAAAGATGGAGGTCTCGCCGCTGCGGCCATGGCCGGTCATGTAGCCGGCCTCGCGGTGCTCCGGCGAATAGAGCTGGCGAACGTCGCTGCGGAATTCGCAGAGAACACGGAAGAGAACGGTCGCAACCTCCTCGCGTGTCCAGCCGCTGACGCCGATGAAGAAATCGTCGCCGCCGACATGGCCCAAAAACTTTTCCTCGCCGATGAAATGGCGGCGCATCAGGGCGGCAAACAGCGAGATCGCCAGGTCGCCCTTCTGGAAGCCGTAGTGATCGTTGAACGGCTTGAAGCTGTCGAAATCGCAATAGCAGAAATAGCGGGCCTCGTCGGCATCGAGCACCGCACCCTGCACATAGTCGCGAATGGCGCGGTTGCCCGGCAGGCCGGTCAAAGGGTTCTGTTCCTGCGCCGTCTTCAGCTGCTTTTCGCTGATGATCTTCAGGAGCGACGACGCCGACAGGATGCCGGCATAGCGCATGTTTTCCGTCAGAATCACGCAATCGCTGCCATCCATACCGGCAAAGATCTTCAGCATCTCATCGGCCGGCGTCTCCAGATCGGCAATCGGCGCCGGGCTGACGAAATGCGAGATATGGCGCTGATAGAGATGGTTCTTCAGGAGATCGCGGCCGAAGGGGTGATAGATCATTTCCTTGACGTGATATTCATGCAGCACGCCGCGCGGTTCGCCATTGGCGTTCAAAACCGGGAAGAAGCTGCGCTGCGGCGAGCGGCGGAACAGTTCGAACACCGAATCCAGATCGTCGTTCTCGCGCAGCGCCGGCACCTGTTCGATCTGCTTGCGGATCAGGATGCTGTCCAGCGAGGTCGATTGGCGCCGCGCGCCGGCGGTTTGCTCCAGATGCGGATAGGCCGGCTGCAGATCGGCGAGATGCACGGTCGGACGGGCGACGAAATAGCCCTGGACGAGATCGCAGCCGAGATCGCGGCAGATGGCAAATTCGGCTTCGGTCTCGACCCCTTCGGCGATCACCCTTGTGCCGAGAACATGGGCGGTGTTGACCGTATGGCGCACCATATGGCGTTTGCGCGGGCTGGATTCGATGCCGGAGATGAAATGCCGGTCGATCTTCAGATAGTCCACCGGCTGGTCGCAGAGCAGTTTCAAACCGTTGAAGCCGACACCGAAATCATCGATCGCCAGCTTGAAACCCGCCAGCCGCAGCCGTTTCACCAGGCCGGAAAAATCCGGCATCTTGCCGCTGTCGAAGCGTTCCGACAGTTCGAAGCAGATCGACGACGGCGGAATATTCGATCGTTTGAGGTGCTTGCCGAGCCGCTCGACCAGATCGCCTTCGTGGCCGATCAACCGGCTGTCGAAATTGACGAACAGGGTGCGCGCGGAAAAATCCGGCAGGCTGGCAAATCCGGCAAAGGCGCGGGTGTTGATCATGTGCTCCAGCGCCAGAAGCTGGCCTGCCTCCTCGGCCTTGTCGAGCAGTTCGATCGGCGACTTGAAGCCCAACCGCTCGAAGCCGCGCATCAGTGTTTCGTAGCCGAACACGGAACCCGTGGCGATTTCGGCGATCGGCTGGAAGGCATTTTCGATCGCAAGCTTGGCCAGCGTGACGATCTGGTCGTTGCCAAAACGGCGCAAAGACAACATTTCGGCGGGGACGGCGGACATGGGGAACTCCGGAGGCGATGTAGGATCGCGCGAAGAATCGTTCCACAGGCCTGAATTTTCCGTTTCGCCAACATGACAGTTTGATGAAAGTTCAATGACTGCCGGGAGTTAGCGGCAGGCGCAATCACATCTTCCAAACCGTCCTATCCTTTGGCGAGAACCCCGAAGGCAATGAGGGCAAGGCCCTGCATGACCAGATCGATCGCCAGGAACAGGCCGAGGATCCACAGGCTGTTGACCGGCCAACCGGCGGCAATGATCAGGCCCGCGAGAAGCGTGACGAGACCGCCGAGCGCGATCCATCCCCAGCCGGCAAGCGGCCGCAATTTGAACGCCGTCCAGATCCGGAAGCCTCCGGCGATGATCAGGGCAGCGGCCATCAGCAATGTCAGAGCGGCGGAGGCGAGCAACGGGTTGAGGAACGCAAAGACGCCGGCGACGGTGTAACAGGCGCCGCTGAGTATCCAGTAGAACACGCTTTCCCATTTCTTGACGCGGAAGGCCTGCATCAGGTGCAGCACGCCGCCGATCAGCATGATCATGCCGACATAATAGACGGAGGCGACCGTCGCGGCCATGACATTGCCGAAGGCGATGCCGCCGCCCATGATCAGCGCCACGCCGAGGGCGACAAACCATCCCCACTTTTCCTTCAGCGAAGGCCTGAGAGCAATACTGACAGCTTCAACCATGATGCAACCTCCAGATATTTCATCATTTTCATATGTAATCCTGGATAGAATAACAACATTTTAACATGCGCTGCCCGGCTTCAGAATTTCGCATTCAAATCTTCAGCGCCAGGAGCACGGCGCCGCAGCCGACCATGCAGACACCGAGCCAATGGGCGGCAGAGAGCCGCTCGCCGAGGAACAGCACCGCGAACATGGCGACCAGCACGACGCTGAGCTTATCGACCGGCGCGACCTGCGCCGCATTGCCCATTTTCAGCGCCCGGAAATAGCAGAGCCACGACGCCCCCGTCGCCAGCCCCGACAGGACGAGAAACAGCCAGCTTTTGCCAGATACCGTCGAGGGCTCCTGCCAGTTGCCGGTCAGGAACAGCATCAGGGCGATGGCAAACAGGATGACGATGGTGCGGATGAAGGTGGCGAAATCGGAATTGACGTTTTCAATGCCGATCTTGGCGAAGATGGCGGTAAGAGCAGCAAAGGCGGCGGACAGAAGCGCCCAGGCCTGCCAGGAGGAGAACAGGGATTTCATGGGCGCGCATCCTCTTGCTCGGCCGCTCGCGACAGCCATTGCCAGTTGAACCCGGGATTGTTTCAGTGGCAAGAAAATCCTTGTCAGAGCCTCGATTTTTTATTGATTGATGGATCAATCAAAAATACACTGACGGCAACACAGGGAACAATGATGCCGAAAGTCGGAATGGAACCGGTGCGCCGCAAGGCGCTTGTCGATGCGGCGCTGCATGTGATCGGCGACCAAGGTACGCTGTCGGTCACCATGTCCGACATCGCCCGGCAAGCCGGCGTTTCGGCGGCGCTCGCCCATCATTATTTCGGCAGCAAGGAGCAGCTGCTGGTCGAGACGGTGCGGTCGCTGCTGAAGCAGTTGCGCGACGACACGGTGACGGCCCTGAGCGCCGCCTCAACGCCGCGCGAGCGGCTGTCGGCGATCGTGCGGGTGAGCTTCCAGGCCGACCAGTTTTCGCCGGAGACCATTGCCGCCTGGCTTGCCTTCTACTCCGAGGCGCAGCGTTCGGAAGAGACGCGCCGGTTCCTGGTGATCTATGCGCGGCGGCTGCATTCCAATCTGGTTTCCAATCTCAAGCAGCTCTGTGTCGCAGATGATGCGCAGCGCATCGCAGAGGGTACGGCGGCGATGATCGACGGGCTTTATATTCGCCGGGCGCTAGGCTCTTCGCCGGTGACGGCGGACGCTTCGATCGCGCTCACCGACGACTATATCACGCTCAATCTCAATGCCCGCCAGCCACAGGACAATGCCGCATGACGACCAGGCCGAACATTCTCATCATCATGGTCGACCAGCTGAACGGAAAGTTCTTTCCGGACGGTCCGGCGGACTTCCTGCACGCGCCGCATATGAAGGCGCTGGCCAAGCGCTCGGCACGCTTCCGCAACAACTACACCTCCTCGCCGCTCTGCGCTCCTGCCCGCGCCTCGCTGATGGCCGGGCAATTGCCGAGCCGCACGCAGGTCTATGACAATGCCGCCGAATATGTCTCGTCGATCCCGACCTATGCCCATCACCTGCGCCGCGCCGGCTATTATACGGCGCTGTCGGGCAAGATGCACTTCGTCGGACCCGACCAGCTGCACGGCTTTGAGGAGCGGCTGACGACGGATATTTATCCCGCCGATTTCGGCTGGACGCCGGATTACCGCAAGCCGGGCGAGCGGATCGACTGGTGGTATCACAATCTCGGCTCCGTCACCGGCGCCGGTATTGCCGAGATCACCAACCAGATGGAATATGACGACGAGGTGGCGTTTCTGGCCAACCAGAAGCTCTATCATCTCAGCCGCGAACAGGATGACGAGGCCCGCCGCCCGTGGGCGCTGACCGTCTCGTTCACCCATCCGCACGACCCCTATGTGGCGCGCCGCAAATTCTGGGATCTCTACAACGATTGCGACCAGCTGCTTCCCGAGGTCGGCGACATCCCGCTTGCCGAGCAGGACCCGCATTCGCAGCGGCTGATCCTTGCCTGCGACTACCGGAATTTTTCGGTCACCGAAGACAATGTCCGCCGTTCGCGGCAGGCCTATTTCGCCAATATTTCCTATCTCGACGAAAAGGTCGGCGAACTCGTCGATACGCTGACCCGCACCCGCATGCTGGACGACACGCTGATCCTGTTCTGCTCGGATCACGGCGACATGCTCGGCGAGCGCGGGCTATGGTTCAAGATGAACTTCTTCGAGGGTTCGGCCCGCGTACCGCTGATGGTCGCCGGTCCCGGCATCACCCCCGGCCTGCATCTGGCGCCGACCTCCAACCTCGATCTGACGCCGACGCTCTGCGATCTCGCCGGGATTTCGATGGACGAGATCATGCCCTGGACCGACGGCGAAAGCCTGGTTCCGGTGATCAACGGCGCGGAGCGTATTGCGCCGGTGCTGATGGAATATGCCGCAGAGGGCTCCTATGCGCCGCTGGTCGGCATCCGCGAGGGCAAGTGGAAGTACATTCACTGCGCGCTCGATCCGGACCAGCTCTACGATCTCGAGGCCGACCCGCTGGAATTGACCAACCTTGCCACCGTGCCCGCACATGCGCCGACTTTGCGTGCCTTCCAGGCGATGCGCGACAGCCGCTGGGACATGGAAGCCTTCGATTCCGCCGTGCGCGAAAGCCAGGCGCGGCGCTGGGTGGTCTACGAGGCGCTGAGGAATGGCGCCTATTATCCCTGGGATCACCAGCCGCTGCAAAAAGCATCCGAGCGCTACATGCGCAACCACATGAATCTCGACAATCTCGAAGTGTCCAAACGCTTTCCGCGAGGGGAATAAGATGAAAGCCCAGCCACCAGCCTCCCATTTCATCGACGGCGAATATGTCGAGGATATCAACGGCGCCGCCTTCGACAGCATCTATCCGGCCACCGGCGAAGTGATCGCCCGGCTGCATGCCGCAACCCCTGCCATCGTCGACAAGGCGATCGCCAGCGCCAAGCGCGCGCAGGGCGAATGGGCCGCCATGAGCCCGACGGCGCGCGGCCGCATCCTCAAGCGCGCCGCCGACATCATGCGTGCGCGCAACCGCGAACTGTCGGAGCTGGAAACGCTCGATACCGGCAAGCCGATCCAGGAGACCATCGTCGCCGATCCGACCTCGGGCGCCGATGCGTTCGAATTCTTCGGCGGCGTCGCGGCAGCGGCGCTGAACGGCGATTACATCCCGCTCGGCGGCGATTTCGCCTTTACCAAGCGGGTGCCGCTCGGTGTCTGCGTCGGCATCGGCGCCTGGAACTATCCGCAGCAGATCGCCTGCTGGAAGGGTGCACCGGCGCTGATATCCGGCAATGCCATGGTGTTCAAGCCGTCGGAAAACACGCCGCTCGGCGCCTTGAAGATCGCCGAAATCCTGTTCGAGGCCGGCCTGCCGAAGGGCCTCTACAATGTTATCCAGGGTGACCGCTCCACCGGGCCGCTCTTGGTCAACCACAAGGATGTCGCCAAGGTGTCGCTGACCGGCTCGGTCGAGACCGGCCGCAAGGTGGCGGGCGCCGCCGCTTCCCAGCTGAAGCACGTGACGATGGAGCTTGGCGGCAAGTCGCCGCTGATCGTTTTTGACGACGCCGATCTCGAAAGCGCCATCGGCGGCGCCATGCTCGGCAATTTCTATTCGACCGGCCAGGTCTGCTCGAACGGCACCCGCGTCTTCGTCCAGAAGGGCATCAAGCAGAAATTCCTGTCGCGGCTGAAGGAGCGCACCGAAAAGATCATCATCGGCGACCCGATGGTTGAGGAAACCCAGCTCGGCCCGATGGTGTCGCGCGCACAGCTCGACAAGGTGTTTGCCTATATCGAAAAGGGCAAGGCCGAGGGCGCGACGCTTCTGACCGGCGGCGGCATTCCGAATGATGTGCCGGCCGAAGGCACCTACATCCAGCCGACCGTGTTTGCCGACGTCACCGACGCGATGACCATCGCCCGGGAAGAGATTTTCGGGCCTGTCATGTGCGTGCTCGATTTCGACAACGAGGACGAGGTGATCGCACGTGCCAACGGCACCGAGTTCGGGCTTTCGGCCGGTGTCTTTACGTCCGACCTCACCCGCGCCCACCGCGTCGTCGATCGGCTCGAAGCCGGCACGCTGTGGATCAACACCTATAACCTGGCACCGGTGGAAGTGCCGTTCGGCGGATCCAAGCAGTCCGGTTTCGGGCGCGAAAATTCGCTGGCGGCGCTCAATCACTACACGGAGCTGAAGAGCGTCTACGTGGCGATGAGCCCGGTGCAGTCGCCTTATTGACGGAATCCTGCGGCTGATCTCCCCCCTTGAGGGGGAGATGTCCCGGAGGGACAGAGGGGGGTGGCTCTCCTCGAACTCCGGGCTGGCCCACCCCCCTCTGTCGGCAACGCCGACATCTCCCCCTCAAGGGGGGAGATGACCGAACCACCGCATGCCGAACCAAAAGAGGCCTATTCCATGCACAGCGCAGATTTCGTCATCATCGGTTCGGGCTCCGCAGGCTCCGCACTCGCATACCGCCTGTCCGAG
Organism: Pararhizobium sp. DWP3-4; assembly: GCF_049898205.1. Classification (NCBI taxonomy): domain Bacteria; kingdom Pseudomonadati; phylum Pseudomonadota; class Alphaproteobacteria; order Hyphomicrobiales; family Rhizobiaceae; genus Pararhizobium; species Pararhizobium sp. DWP3-4. The sequence goes on from NZ_JAFCXF010000002.1 coordinate 113,202, forward strand.
GACGGCAAGAATACGGTGCTGGTATTGGAGTTCGGCGGCAGCGATTTCGGGCCGTTTATCCAGATGCCGGCGGCGCTGGCATGGCCGATGAGCATGAGCCGCTACAACTGGGGTTATCTCTCCGAGCCCGAGCCGAACCTCAACAACCGCAGGATCACCGCACCGCGTGGAAAAGTGATCGGCGGGTCGTCGTCGATCAACGGCATGGTCTATGTGCGCGGCTCGATGGAAGACTATAACGAGTGGGAAGCGCTTGGCGCCCGCGGCTGGGGCTATGCCGACGTGCTGCCCTATTTCAAGCGGATGGAAAATTCGCATGGCGGCGAGGACGGCTGGCGCGGCACCGACGGGCCGCTGCATGTGCGGCGCGGCTCCTACAAGAACCCGCTGTTCAAGGCCTTCGTCGATGCCGGACAGCAGGCCGGCTTCGAGCTGACCGACGACTATAACGGCTCCAAGCAGGAAGGTTTCGGCCTGATGGAGCAGACCGTTCATAACGGCCGGCGCTGGTCGGCGGCATCGGCTTACCTCAAGCCGGCCTTGAAGCGCCCCAATGTCGAACTCATCCGCTGCTATGCGCGAAAAATCGTCATCGAGAACGGCCGGGCTGTCGGGGTCGAAATCGAGCGCGGTGGCAAGATCGAGGTGGTGAAGGCCAACCGAGAGGTGATCGTCTCGGCCTCCTCGTTCAACTCGCCGAAGCTCTTGATGCTGTCGGGCATCGGTCCGGGCGCGCACCTGAGGGAGATGGGCATCGCGGTGAAGGCCGACCGGCCGGGTGTCGGCGCCAATCTGCAGGACCATATGGAATTCTATTTCCAGCAGGTTTCGACCAAACCGGTGTCGCTCTATTCTTGGCTGCCCTGGTTCTGGCAGGGGGTTGCGGGTGCACAATGGCTGTTCACCAAGTCGGGGCTTGGCGTCTCCAACCAGTTCGAGGCCTGCGCCTTCCTGCGTTCCGCCCCCGGCATCAAGCAGCCGGATATCCAGTATCACTTCCTGCCGGTGGCGATTTCCTATGACGGCAAGGCGGCGGCAAAGAGCCACGGCTTCCAGGTGCATGTCGGCTACAACCATTCGAAATCGCGTGGCTCGGTGACGCTGCGCTCGCCCGACGTCAAGGCCGATCCGGTCATCCAGTTCAACTATATGAGCCATCCGGAAGACTGGGAAAAATTCCGCCACTGCGTCCGCCTCACCCGCGAGATCTTCGGCCAGCAGGCGTTCGACCAGTATCGCGGCCCGGAAATCCAGCCGGGCGAGAGCGTGACGACCGACGACCAGATCGACGCCTTCCTGCGCGAGCATCTGGAAAGCGCCTATCACCCCTGCGGCACCTGCCGGATGGGCGACAAGAACGATCCGATGGCAGTGGTCGATCCGGAAACCCGCGTCATCGGTGTCGATGGGCTGCGCGTGGCCGATTCATCGATCTTCCCGCATGTCACTTATGGCAATCTCAACGGTCCCTCGATCATGACCGGCGAAAAGGCCGCCGATCACATTCTCGGCAAGCAGCCCCTGCCCCGCAGCAATCAGGAACCGTGGATCAACCCGCGCTGGCAGACCAGCGACCGGTAAAGGTGTTGCAGCTCTGTGGTCATCATCTTCGCGCTGATGGCAGCCTCCGAAACAGTGATCGTCTCGCTATCCTCGATTTCGAAAAGCATGATGTAGTCGGTTGAGCCGAATGGAAATGAGACCGTCCGTGCCGAGCGCCCGTCATCGACCGTCTCGGCGGAATGTCCCCCTCACAGAAAGCCGATCCACCTGCCCGCCAGAACCGCACCGATCCACACAGCCAGCGATACAAACGCGGCGAGACGAACGCGGATGGAAAGAAGACCATCCGCAATTGCTGCGCGCCAATGCGGATGAAGATGCAGCAAGAGCGCATTGGCGACGCCGAAACAGAGGAGCGCGACCTTCGTCAGGAAAGCGACATTCGTCGCGTAAGCAAGCGGACGCACGCTGAAAAGGCAAAAGCCGGTGACGATTGCCAGCAGGAGGCCCGTCGCCGCCATGCGCGAGAGGAGCGGGCCGACCACGCTGACGGGCACATGTCCGAAAAACCCGAGCAGCCTCAGGTCAAGCGGCAGGATGGCTCCCACCAAAAGCCCGATCGACAGGATATGTGCGGCATTGACGAAGAGGTACAGCGTCGCCGAGCCGCGCATCGCCACGGCGACGGGCCATGCCCCAATCCATGCCAGAAGATCCGGCCCGCTCATCAATTCGTCCGTATGCGCTCCGGATAGATGTCATAGACCTTGCCGGAAACGGTGATCCGGACGGCTTTCAGTCTTTTCTCTTCGGGATCGAGCGAGCGATTGCCGAGCACAACGACTGAATCGCCGGCCTTTGCCGATCCTTGAACGAAGCCTGACCGTTCCGTCTGCCGGGGATTGCCCAGTTCGATCAGCCAGACGCCATCCGTCTGGGTTTCAACATTCAGCGTCGGATGCGGCGGCGCCATCGAAATCTCGCGGATCGTTCCGGAAAGCTCGATCTGATCGGCCTCGGCCCAGGACCAGCCGTGATGCGCGTAGGCGCTTGCAGTAATCATCATCCCGATGAGGCTACCGGTGACAAAGCGCAAGGAAAATGCTCCGGCCATCTCGTGTCTCCTTTTTTGCGACAGGCGATCAGGAAAAACTGGAGCTACAGATGAAAAGAAAAAGGGCCATCACCGATTCTTGAACAGAAGAAGTTGCCGGCAAACAAAGGTGACGGGGGCCGCCGTTCGTTTTCACCACCTCCCGCTAATTGTAAAGAAGGAATAATCTATCAAATTACTAGGTTTTCTTAGAATTTTCCGGTTCGGAGAGATATTTGCTCTGATCCGCCAACATTAGAAATCCATTTTTCTGTCTTTTGTCACACACGGCTGCGATATTCCCTAACAACACAACAGGATATCCTCCCATGACATCCGCATCGCTTGAAAACCGCGCCATAGCGCTCAACAGCCAGCTGGAAAGCCTCGATCTGTCCGGCCGGCTGGCGTTGATCGCATCGCTTGAGGGCAAATCGGTTTTCACCACCAGCCTTGGTATCGAAGACCAGGTCATCACCGCTGCCATCGGCACCGGCAAACACGGCATCGAGGTTTCGACACTCGAAACCGGCCGCCTCTTCAACGAGACCGTGGCGTTGATCGACAAGACCGAAGAGACCTATGGCATCCTGATCAAGCGGTTTTATCCCGAGCAGGACGATATCGATGCCTACGCCGCCAAATACGGTTTGAACGGCTTTTACGACAGCGTCGAAGCCAGGCACGCCTGTTGTGGCGCGCGCAAGGTGAAGCCACTTGCGCGCGCACTCGAAGGGGCATCCTTTTGGATCACCGGCCTGCGCCGCGGCCAGTCGGGCAACCGTGCCGACACGCCGTTTGCCGAAGCCGACCTCGACCGTGGCCTGATCAAGATCAATGTGCTGGCCGACTGGGACATCGAAAAGATCCGTGCCCATGTCGCTGATGAAGCGATCCCGGTCAATCCGCTGCATGCCCGTGGGTACCCGTCGATCGGCTGCGAACCCTGTACCCGCGCCATCAAGCCGGGCGAGCCGGAGCGCGCCGGCCGCTGGTGGTGGGAAAACGACGAGACGCGCGAATGCGGCCTCCATGTCGCAGAAACCGCAGCCTCGGCTATCCCGCCAACCTCATCGATCTCAAGCAGCCCGCTTTCCAGCAGCCCCCTCTCCAGCAGCATTGCGCGATAATCCGCGCAGGCTCGTATCACAGACACTCCCGGAGACTTGAAATGCCCAGTACTCTTCCGGAAACGGAACTGCATAATCCGCAGACTGCCAAGACACCGCTCGACCCGCATCTGAAGGCGCTTGAGAACGAGGCGATCCACATCTTTCGCGAAGTGGCCGCCGAATTCGACAAGCCGGTCATGCTCTACTCCGTCGGCAAGGATTCCTCCGTCCTGCTGCACCTGGCGCGCAAGGCGTTCTATCCCGGCCGGGTGCCATTTCCGCTCTTGCATGTGAACACCGGCTGGAAATTTGCCGAGATGATCGCGTTCCGCAACGACATCGTCAAGACATACGATCTCGACTTCATCGAGCACATCAATCCCCGCGGCAAGGCCGAGAACGTCACGCCGTTTACCCACGGTTCGGCGCTGTTCACCGACATCATGAAGACCGAAGGCCTGCGTCAGGCGCTGGATGCCGGCGGTTTCGACGCCGCTTTCGGCGGCGCCCGCCGCGATGAGGAAGCCAGCCGCGCCAAGGAACGCATCTATTCTTTCCGCACGCCCGAGCATCGCTGGGATCCGCGCGCACAGCGTCCCGAACTCTGGAACGTCTATAACGGCATGATCCGCAAGGGCGAAAGCGTGCGCGCCTTCCCGCTGTCGAACTGGACCGAGGTCGATATCTGGCGCTACATCCAGGTGGAAGACATCCCGCTGGTGCCGCTCTACTATGCCAAGGAGCGCCCCTATATCGAGCGCGACGGCATGATGATCCTGGCCGAAGATCCACGGCTGGAATTACAGCCGGGCGAAACCGTCCAGCACGGCTCGATCCGTTTCCGCACCCTTGGCGACTTTCCGCTGACGGGCGCCATCCCCTCTCAGGCCACCAACCTTGAAGAGGTCATTGCCGAACTGGAAATCGCCACGGTTTCCGAACGGCAGGGCCGCGCCATCGACCGCGATCAGTCCGGCTCAATGGAAAAGAAGAAGCGCGAAGGATATTTCTGATGACCGTTTCCGCAACCGCTCAAGCGACTGAGATTACCACCGGCACGATCACCGCTTTCCCGGCAGTCGAGCCCACGCGCGCGGTGCGCGACACGCGCCCGCTGCGCCTCATCACCTGCGGCAGCGTCGATGACGGCAAGTCCACCCTGATCGGGCGTCTGCTCTGGGATACCAAGGCGGTCAAGGAAGACCAGGCAGCAACGCTGCGCCGTGACAGTGGCAAGCAGAACGATCTCGGCCTGCCCGATTTCGCGCTTCTGCTCGACGGCCTGCAGGCTGAACGTGAACAGGGCATCACCATCGATGTCGCCTATCGCTATTTCGCCACCGACAAGCGCTCCTTCATCGTCGCCGACACGCCCGGCCACGAACAGTATACCCGCAACATGGCAACCGGCGCCTCGACCGCCGACCTCGCCGTGCTGCTCGTCGATGCCCGCACCGGCCTGCTCGAACAGACCCGCCGCCATGCGACCATCGCCTCGCTGATGGGCATCAAGCAGTTCGTTCTGGCCGTCAACAAGTTCGATCTCGTCGGTTATGACCGCGCCCGTTTCGAGCAGATCACCCACGAATTCCGCGAACTCGCCGTATCGCTCGGCGTGCGCCAGATCACCGCCATCCCGATGTCGGCGCTGAAGGGCGAAAACGTCGTCTATGACGGCAAGGCTTCGATGCCCTGGTACGAGGGCCAGACCTTGGTCGAAGCGCTGGAACTGGCAACCGTCCGCTCCGCCCAGACGGTCGGCTTCCGCCTGCCGGTACAGCGCGTTTCGCGCCCCGGCGAAAGCTTTCGCGGCTATCAGGGCACGGTTGCCGGCGGTTCCGTCAAGCCTGGCGACAGTGTCGTCATCCTGCCGTCGGGCATGGTGGCCAACGTCACCAAGATCGTCACCTTCGATCTGGTGCGCAACGCCGCCGTTGCCGGCGATGCGATCACCCTCGTGCTCGACCGCCAGGTCGACGTGTCGCGCGGCGACATGATCGTTTCGCTCGAAAGCCAGCCGCAGGTCGGTCTCGATTTCGATGCTCACCTCGTTGCCCTGCAGTCGGAAGGCATTCAGCCGGGCCGGCGCTACTGGCTGAAAAGCGGCTCGCGCCGCCAGCGCGTCACCGCCAACCCGTTCAGCCAGCTTGACCTGAAGACCGGCAATTGGCACCAGCGGACGGGCGTCCTGGCGATGAACGGCATCGGCAAAGTCCATCTTTCCTTCGACGAGAATGCCGTTTTCGACGCCTATGAACAGAACCGCACCACCGGCGCCTTCATCCTGATCGATCCGGACACCAACAACACGGTGGCCGGCGGCATGATCACCGCCAAGCGCTCCTCGGTGACCGGCCTTCGTTCGGACGAGACCCGCGTGGTCCTGTCGCTGCCGGCCGACCTGGCCGACCAGCTGATGGCAACCGAGCTGTTCTCGCGCCGCCGCGACGAAACCGACCTGCTGCGTATGACTGCCAGTGAAGCGTCGCAGATCTTCGAGGATGCCGCCGGCGGCATCTGACATGGTTTGTCTCGCACGCGCTGGCGCCGACAAGAGGTCGATGGCGGCGCTTGCGGCCATTTCTCTAACAGGCTGATGAAAAACCCTGAAGATGATGATTTGACGAAAGCCGCACCCCACTCTCAGTCCTCCTCGCCCTTGTGGCGGGGATCCAGCGACCCGACGTCTGTCGGGTCAAAAAACTCTTTCAGCTCAATGACTTGAGCTGGCTGGATTCCTGTGACGGGCACAGGAATGACGGAGGATTTGGCAATCGCATAATTTCCAAAATGATCTACCAAATGCCGAGAGAATGACTTTATCAGCAGCCTGCAAAAGCGTTGGAAGTGTCGGCGGCCTCGTAACCTCAGCGGCCATTCAACCGTTCAATATCTGACGCGATCAGCTCCCCGCCTCGACGATCGCCTTCAGCCGCTCCAGATCGGCTGCCTTCAGCGCATCGTCCTCCAGATCGCGCAGCGGCTTGAACCAAGCGGCGGCTTCGCTCAGCGGTTCGGCATAGGGCGCCGGGTATCCGCCGAGGCCAAGCACCCATTCGCGCACGGTTTCGCGCTCCATGCGGCCTGCCTTGTAGCGGTCGTGGATGCTGGTCACGGAAGCGATCAGGTCGTCTATCTTTTTCAAGTCATGTCCTCAAACGGCGTTGTGCGCGACAGCCATAACATGCCGGTGGCTGTGGCCAGAAACATCTTGCTCACGCCAGGAGCAGTGCCGTGCCGTACATGCCGGCGGCAAACACCGTGTGCGAGAGAAAATTCAGCAAACGCACCTTGTTGGCATTCGGCAGTTTCGAGGCCGCCCAGCCGATACCGAGGCCCGGCTGCAGCAGGAACCAGCCGGCGCCGATGGTGACGATGCCGACGATCCAGGCCGGCAGGAAGGTCGGTGCTGCCAGCCATAAAGGCCCGGTGACGGCGACGAGCAGGATGCCATAGGCGATGCCGACGGCATAATGGCTGATCCAGCCGAGCGCCTGCTCGTGGGCATAGGGCTCGGCCGTGCCGATATCGTCGTGAAAGACTTTTCCGGTGCGCAGGTGCCAGAACCAGCGCCCGACCGGCGCCCAGTTCGGCTTGCTCTGGCCAGCCAGCAGGAACAGCAGCAAGGCCCAGACATCCATCAGCACGGTGCCGCCAACGCCGATTGCCACGCTGCGCCATAAAATATCGAACATCGCGGAAATTCCTGCTGAGAAGCCGGGTGACCGCCGGGACAGCGGGCGCGGGAGATGACGGGGGCTGCAACACTGCAGAGATCAGCCGTTGTAATTCACATTTCGTTTTTCGGTCAAGCAAGACTGCGGTGCGATACAGGGGAGAGCGCCGGTCCAGGGACGGGAGGCCTGATCCAGCCGCCTTGCCGGTGCAAGCGCAGGTGCGCAGGTCATCAGCCGGTAACCATCTCTTTCATTTCCCGCCCTGACGGCGGTCGAAATACGGCGGATGCCGTATGTCCCTTGGACGCTGACCGGCCTAGGCACGGATTCTTCCTGCGCATGCAGCGAAGACACGCTCCGTTTGGAGCCTGTCAGCACTAAAGGAGACAGATCATGAAGTTCATTTTTGCCGTTGCGGTATCGTGCACCCTGGCCGGTGCGGCATTTGCCGCCACCGCGCCCTCGCCCATGAAGAAGCTATCCGTTGTGACGAATCAGGCGGGGTTTGAAGTCGCTTACGGCGCCGCTCGGCAGAACGCATTCGGCACCTCCAAGGGCAAAGACGGCGGGCCCGGGAGCGGCAAGTCGCCCCATTGGGGCTGAACCAGCCCCTCCCCTCGGTCACAGACTGGGGGGAGGACTTATCCGCGGTGGGGATGCTTCGCGCTCGGTTACGCCGCTGAACGCGAGCAGACAAGGCACACAGCCAACTGCCGCACAAACGGACGATCCGTTTTGAGGCAATCTGAAAAAATCCGAGATAAGGGGACACAAGGCTTTGAAAGCCTTGAACAAGCTGGTCGGAGTGAGAGGATTCGAACCTCCGACCCCGTCGTCCCGAACGACGTGCGCTACCAGGCTGCGCTACACTCCGTGACCAGCGGCGCCTCTATAGAACAGCATTTTCCTTTCCACAAGGCGCAATTGTGAAAAATCGGCAAGCGGCCTGAAAACAACAGGATAAGTCGCGCGACAACACCGGAACCGACACCGTCCGGCATCTTCCGCCAGCCCGTAATACGACCGCCCCGTCGCCGCTTTCGCCGGATTTCCGCAGCCATCCGCCGCCCCTGCTGGGGCCTTTCGGCAACGCTTGCAAATTTATGCGCATGACCGCGCATATAAGTCGTTGCGCCGATTTTCTTTCAATCGGTTTAGCGCTAGAGGCTGAGGCGACAAGCCTTGGCTGCCAGCGCTTTGCGCCGCCGGGGCGACCGATGTTTCAGAACGAAAGCCAAAGGACGTGACCAGATGAATTTCCGCTTGATGACTGTGGCTGGCCTTGCGCTGGCACTTGCCGGCTGCACCACCGTGGGCCCGGCCCGCAATGCCGTCGAAGCCCGCTGGAAGGGCCAGCCCGCCGGCGTCTTCTTCGCCGCCTTCGGCCCGCCGCAGTCGGACGTTTCCAGCGGAGACATGACGGTCTATTCCTGGAAGGGCGGCTACAAGAAGCGGAAGATCCCGGCGCAATATGCCGAAGGCGAAAACGGCAAGAAGGGCAAGAAGACCGCCTCTGCCCGCACCGAATTCCTCTCCTGCTCCGTCCAGCTCAACGTTTCCTCCGACTACGTCATCCGCTCGATCACGGTACTCGGCGACATCAAGAAATCGTCCGGCCCGAGCTGGTGCGAGGAGTTTTTGGCGGGCGACCAGGCGAAGTAAGGTTTTTTGCCACGGACTGTGCTGATACAACAAAGCCCGCCGATCTTCACCGGCGGGCTTTGTTTTGAGACATTTAATGAGATTCAGCTATTATCCTCAACGGGCGCAACGGGGCCATTTTTCTTGATCGAATCGATGGCATTCTGAGCACTCGCCTTGCTGGAATAACCTTCCGTCGCAAACATCACTTCGTTGTTGTATTTGAAGCGAACACGAAATTCGCCAGCCTTGTCTTTGTAGATTTCAAACTTGTGAGCCATGTGCTCCCCCTCTTATCAGCGTGAATCAAGCCAGCTTAACGTGGCAGCCGCGACCGGCGTTGGCAAGTTTGAACCTGATGTAAAGCGAACGGCGCGCCGGCGAAAATCGGCGATTTTCTCTTTTTGGGCCGCCGGACCAACGCGCTATCTTCTGCAACGTTTCTAAGGGGCAGGCATAGCCCGCTCAATGTTCATCTAGAGGATCCACAAAGCCGCCATACCAAGGGGGGCCTTGATATGATCTACAGATTTGAAAAACAACGAGAAATTAAAATGGCTGGGGCGCCTGGATTCGAACCAGGGGTGCCGGTACCAAAAACCAGTGCCTTACCACTTGGCTACGCCCCAACGCTTGGCGCGAACATATTGCCCTGCCAAATCGAGAGCCGGTTTAGCAAAGCCGCACGTCTGCGACAATGTTTAAGTTTGGGTTTTGCGTGGATTTTTTTGCGTAATTGTGGACGTGGGGCGGGTTACCCCCTCTGTCGGCGACGCCGACATCTCCCCCACAAGGGGGGAGATTGACCGCAAGCTGAGTGCGGCCCTTACTTTGGTTTCCGAGCTATGAAGGAAATGAATGATCTCCCCCTTGTGGGGGAGATGTCACGCAGTGACAGAGGGGGGTGAAAGCGGCAAACACTGTGCAAGGTGATAAGCCAAGGCCCTTCACATCCCCCTTCCCGCCCTCTAGTCTCCATGCAAACCCGGAGACCCCCATGAGCATTTTTCGTGCCCGACCGCCTGCCAAGCCGACCGTTCTTCTCGATGACGATGTTGTCAGGATTACCCGCTGGGATTTCGAGCCGGGGGCGGATACCGGGCATCATGTGCATGGCATGGGCTATGTGGTCATCCCGATGACCGATTGCCGGTTTCTTCTGGAGGAGCCGGGCGGCGAGCGGCGGGTGGATATCGCCAAGGGCCAGGCCTACCGGCGCGAGGCCGGCGTCGAGCACAATGTCGTCAATGCCGGCAAGGAGTTCATGTCGTTCATCGAAGTCGAGTATAAGTGAAGAGACGGCGCATGGACGGTCCGGATTTCGACCTCGACTTCAAGCCCGCCCATGGCGAGGCGGTGACGGTGGCAGACGGCGTTCAACGCATCACCGTCAACAATCCCGGCCCCTTCACCTTCCACGGCACCAACAGCTACATCGTCGGCGGCACATCGGTTGCGGTGATCGATCCGGGGCCGGAGGACGAAGCGCATTTTCAGGCGCTGCTCACGGCGCTGAACGGCCGCAAGGTCACCCATATTGCCGTCAGCCACACCCACCGCGACCACTCGCCGCTCGCCCGGCGGCTGAAGGCGGAAACCGGCGCGCTGATCGTCGCCGAAGGGCCGCACCGGGCGGCGCGGCTGCTGCATTCAGGCGAGATCAATCCGTTCGCCGAAAGCTCGGACATGGATTTCATGCCGGACATCGCGCTGGCCGATGGCGACCGGGTAGAAGGCGACGGCTGGTCGTTGACCGCGCTTCTGACCCCCGGCCATACCGCCAACCATGCGGCTTTCGCGCTCAGTGGCCCTCAAGAGACCGGCATCGTCTTTTCCGCCGATCATGTCATGGCCTGGGCGACCTCGATCGTCGCGCCGCCGGATGGATCGATGACCGATTACATGGCCTCGCTGGAAAAGCTGCTTGGCCGCGACGACCGGCTCTACCTGCCCGGCCATGGCGGCCCGGTACAGCAACCCGCGGCATTTCTACGCGGCCTGCGCGCCCACCGGCGGATGCGCGAGCGCGCCGTGCTGGAGCGGGTGCGGGCCGGCGACAGCCATATAACCGACATGGTCAAGGTGATCTACGCCACCACCGATCCGAGGCTGCATGGCGCTGCCGCGTTGTCGGTGTTTGCCCATCTGGAGGACCTGCTCGAGCGCGGCCAGGTCGAGACCGACGGAGCGCCCTCGCTGACCGGCGCTTTTCGCCTTGCACCCGGCGGGGCAAGCTGATGCAGCCGAGACCGGCCTATAGCTACCGCAGCGATCCGTCAGTACCGGGTTTTGCCGACGATCATCCGATCATCGTCTTCGATGGCGAATGCATCTTCTGCTCGGGCTGGGTGAATTTCGTTCTGCGCCACGACGAACAAGGCCGTTACCGTTTCATCACCGCGCAATCGGCGCTCGGCGCGGCGCTCTACCGGCACTATGGCCTCGACAGCCGCGACTACGAAACCAATATCCTGATCGAGCGCGGCATCGCCTATCTGAAATCCGAGGGGTCGTTGCGCATGGCGGCCGGGCTCGGCTTTCCGTGGAGGCTTGCAAGCGCCCTGCGCATCATTCCGAAAAGCATCCGCGATCCGCTCTACGAACTGGTGGCGCGCAACCGCTACCGGATCGCCGGCCGCCGCAACACCTGCTTCATGCCGAAGCCGGAGCATCGGGCCCGGTTCATTGCATAGGCTGCCGGCGTCTTCGGCTTTAGCATCGAGATCACCAGTCCGCTGACCGGCCGGATCGTTTGCCATAGCGGCTGGCTTCGTCCGGGCTCCGGCTGAACCGCTCGGCGCTGCCGTCCAGAAATGTCCGGGGCCGGGCGCCGTACTGGAAGGTTACGAGCAGAATGACGTCCAACCAGAATCTGAGGAGCGTCGTCATTGTCATCGTCCTTTTCAAATCCAACGATGGCTGAGTATGATCCCGCTTGCCGGCCGGCGACAAACGAGCTTAATGTCGCCTTCGAATGACTTGAGGTTATGCGATGAAGCGCGGACGTTTACCCCTGACCGCCCTGCGCAGTTTCGAAGCAGCCGGAAGGCTGGAGAGTTTTACGCTGGCGGCGGACGAACTGTTCGTCTCGCAAGCGGCCATCAGCCGCCAGGTGCGCGAACTGGAGGCGCTGCTTGGTACTGCCTTGTTCACGCGGCATCATCGCCAAGTGCGCCTGAGCACTGAGGGTGCCCGGCTGCTCGAAACGCTGGCTTCCGCCTTTGATGGCATCGATGCGCGGCTGGAGGAAATCAGGGCGTCGAAGGCTCCTGCGCTTTTGACCATCGATGCCGAACCGGCATTTGCCAGTTGCTGGCTGGTGCCCCATCTCGCCGGTTTTCGGGCGCTGCATCCGCAAATCGATGTTTCGGTGGAATCCGAGGCCCGGCTCGTCGAGTTTCGGGGCAGTGCGACGGAACTCGCTATCCGCCACAGCGCCAAGGCAACCGCCTGGCCACGTTCCGAGGCCCGCAAGCTGTGTGAGGTCGCGATGATACCGGTCCTGTCGCCAGCAATCCTGACCGGGCCGCCGCTTCTGACACCGCAGGACCTTTTATCTTACGCCCTGCTACACGAGGAAAACCGTGATGTCTGGACCCGCTGGTTTGCGGCAGCCGGGCTGACACCCGGCACAGAAGCGATGCGCGGCCCGATCTTTGCCGATTGTGCACTTGCCCTGCAGGCAGCGATGCGCGGCCATGGGATTGCGCTGGTCGATACCATTCTGGCGCAGGACGACCTTGACGCCGGGCGCGTCGTGCAGCCGTTCGATCTATCGATTCCGCACGGAGCCTATTTTCTGGTGGCGCGCGACTTCGCCCAGCTTTCGCCGGAAGCCCTGGCCTTTGTCGCGTGGATTACCGATTGCTTTGCCCAGGCGTCCGGCTGACGGCACGGGATCAATCCCCGGCGATCCCGAGCAATTCCGCATCGAGCGCATGCAAAAACTGGTCGGCGAAGCCGGCACCCCGGCCGAGATCGTGGGCGCCGTAACGCGAGGCGACGCGCATGTCGACGAAGGTGGTTTCAGCCTCTTCGCGCAGCCGGATCAGCACATCGAAACGCAAGCCGACGATCAGCGTGCGCCATTCGCCCTGAAGCAGGATATCGGAGGACCGCCGGCCCGGCGGCATTTCGCCCGTGACCACCTCCGGACGCGACAGCGGGATCGGCACATCATCGGGGTCGCTGTCGGCCGGGGCCGCGTCCGCAGGCTTGACCGCCATGTCTTCAAGGTCGGCCTCGGCATTTTCGACGCCTTCCTGCGCAACGATGGTGATGCCATTCTGCTCCGCCACGATCTTCACGCCCTGAAACACCCGGTCGAGCGCGCCATCGTAGCGGCGGCCGGTCAGCCCCGGATAGGCGATGATCTGTGCTTCCCGGTCGGCCGGCGTCACTTCGGGTGACCGCTTCAGCCAGCCCTGGGCCGCATCCGGCGGCTTGATCCAGGGTGGCGGCGTGACAGTGTCGGTGCTGACATCATAGATTGCCGGCTTGGAGAAATATTCGCCGACCACAAAGCCGGCGGCAGCGATGGGAACAGTCGCGTAGACAAGCGCCGCGAACGCGGCAATGCCGCCGACGGCAGCGACCTGCCAGAACCGGACGAAGCCGGCGATCGCCAGTATCACCGCAAGAACCGCCAGCCCCGCCGACAGCACAACAAGCGCCACGAAATGCGGCGTAACCAGCGGGCCGAACCGATGCGCCAGCAAGGCGCCGATAAACAGACCGAAGGCCAAGCGGGCGATCCGCCGCGCCCAGCGGGCGGCAACAGATGTCGGGCGCTCATACTTGATCATCATCTGGCAGAATCAATCCCTTGGCCGGACACGGCAACCATCTCCTGTTTAGAGCATCATGACGAAAGCTGTGAAGTGGTTTTCGCCGCGATCGCCGGGAGGGGCGCCGAGATCGCCGGGGAGGTGCGGATCCGCGCCGGACAGGACGGCAAACAGCAGCAATTCCGGCCATGCCGCAAATTCGCCATTCTCCTTGATCATGTCTTAACATGGGGATCAGCCGTGTTTTCCCGGTTCATGCGGCGTTGGACCGGTTTGCACACACATCGGAATTTCCAGGTGCGCAGGAAGACCTCTCTTCCTGCGGCTTGAAAGGAGAGTGAGCATGCTATCATCCAACATGGCCGCACCGGCCACCCAAACAGTGATACCGGCGTCCGACACCGGACTGACCATGGAACTGCTCGAACTTGAACTGTCGCTGGACGGCTTCACGACCGGGCCTGACGGCTTTGCCGCCCATGTCCGTGCGGCCGCCGCCGCGATCGACGGCGCCGTCCTGTTCGAATTGCCCGCCTCCGGCTTGGTCGCCGATTGCGACCGCATCGCAGTGCTGCGCATTCCCAAGGATGGCGGTGCCGTGATGGCAACGATCTTTGCCTGCCTGGAAACCGGCGGCAATACGATCCGCATCGAGACGCCCGACGAGACGACGGCGGATCTGAAGAATTTTGCCGAAGCCTTTGTGGATGTGTTGCAACGTATCTGATAGACAGATGCAAATCTGCAATCGATTCAAGGTCTCAGCATGCATATCCGGACGGTCCTGCCGCTTATCGCCCTTGGCGCAATCCTTGGCGGTTGCACCACGTTGACGCCGCAGGAACGCCGTGCCGCAGACGAGAAAACTTGCCTGTCCTACGGTTTTCGCCGTGGCACCGATGCGCTTGCCACCTGCCTGCAGCGCATCGATCTCGACCGCCGTGCCGAGTCGCGTTCGCTCCGATATGACAACGACCCGATGCTCTGGGGCTGGAACCGGCCGGTCATCGTCCGGTAATACTCTCACGTAACGCCGATATCGCCGGCAACGGCAAGGCTGCTTGCAAGAAAATTCCCTATCCGGTGCCAAATGGCGCAGGCTTTTGCTTTGGCAAAGCCGATTGGCACCTATGATGGGCGTGTAACCGATCGGGAGATTTTTCCATGAAAGCCGTGCTGAAAATACTCTGCGCCCTCTTCCTTCTTTCCGCCGTGCCGGCCCTGGCCATCGAGCGATGGCAGCAACTGCCCGACCCCGTGCCCCTGCCGAAAGCGGACAAGACCGGCACCGCCCCGGTCAACGGCATCAACATGTATTATGCCGTCTACGGCTCCGGCCCGCCGGTTCTCCTGATCCATGGCGGCCTTGGCTATGCCGATGTCTGGGGCGCCCAGGTGGCCGATCTGTCCAGGGATCACACCGTCATCGTCGCCGAAAGCCGTGGCCATGGCCGCTCGACCCGCAATGCCGAGCCCTATAGCTACGACCTGATGTCGTCGGACTATCTGGCGCTGCTCGACTACCTGAAGATCGACAAGACGGCGATCGTCGGCTGGAGCGACGGCGGCATTATCGGCCTCGACATTGCCATCCATCACCCGGAACGGTTGACCAGACTGTTTGCCCAGGCTGCCAATTCCAAGGTCGATGGCTTGATCCCGACGGTGATGGAAAACAAGACTTTCGCCAGCTACATCGAGAAGGCCGGCGAGGTTTACAAGAAGATTTCGCCGACACCCACCGAATACGATGCCTTCGTCACCCAGATCAGCGGCATGTGGGCAAGCCAGCCCAACTGGAGCGACGGCGACCTGAAGAAAATCACCACGCCCACCGCCATCGTTCTCGGCGACCATGACGAAGCGATCAGCCGCGACCATACCGACTATCTGGTCAAGACCATCCCGGGGGCTGAACTGATCATCCTCAAGGACGCCAGCCATTTCGCCATGCTGCAGGACCCGCAAGGGTACAACAAGGCGGTACGGGATTTCATCGACAAGTAGGTGAGCTCTGCGCCTCCCGCCTTGATCATGAAGCCTTCGGGAGTTAAGCTAGCTCAGCTAGATTTTTTAAGGAGAGTTCGGATGCGCAAAATTGGAGCCTTCGAGGCCAAGAACACGCTCGGTACCCTTCTTGACCTTGTCGAGCATGGCGAAGAGATCGTCATTACGCGCCACGGTAAACCCGTAGCGCGGATGATCAGAGAGACGCCTTTGCGTGATCGTACAGCTGCGATCGAAGCCGCAAAAGGGATTCGCGCACTTGCGAAAGACATCAAACTCGACGCTTTCGAATGGGAAGAATGGAAGCAGTATCGCGATGAGGGCCGCCGGTGAGTATGGTTCTCGATTGTTCGGCGACGCTGGCCTTTTTGCTGGAGGACGAACAGACACCGGCAATAGCCTCAGTCTTCGACGGGGTCGTTCAAGACGGTGCTGTCGTTCCCTTTCTCTGGTATCTGGAAGTGGCCAACAGCCTGTCTTATTCCGTGCGCAAAAAGCGTATTCCGATCGAAGCAAGAGATCAGCTTCTCGGCTACCTTCAGAAGCTGGACATAACGACCGACGAGGAAACCCATATCCATGCCTGGGCAGCAACACTTAAACTCGCCGACCTGCATGGCCTGACGATATACGACGCTGCCTATCTAGAACTCGCACAGCGACGCCGGTTGCCTTTGGCAACGCTCGATAAGGCCCTTGCACTTGCAGCCCGTCAGTCCGGCGTTACTGTCCTTCCGGAAGGTTAACCGGCCTCACCCCTTGCCATTAATCGCTGCCTGGGCGGCTGCCAGCCGTGCGATCGGCACGCGGAAGGGGGAGCAGGAGACGTAGTCGAGGCCGGTTTCCTCGCAGAAGCGGATGGAGGCGGGATCGCCGCCATGTTCACCGCAGATGCCGAGTTTCAGGCCGTTCTTGGTGCGGCGGCCGCGCTCGGCGGCGATCTGGATGAGTTCGCCGACCCCATCGAAATCGAGCGAGACGAACGGGTCCTTCTCGACGATGCCCTTCTGGATATAGGTGTTGAGGAACTGCGCCGCATCATCGCGCGAAATGCCGAAGGTGGTCTGCGTCAGGTCGTTGGTGCCGAAGGAGAAGAAATCGGCGCTCTCGGCAATCACATGGGCGCGAAGGGCGGCGCGCGGCAGCTCGATCATCGTGCCGACCAGATATTCGATCTCGATACCGGCCTCGCCAATGACCTCCTTGGCCACCGCGTCGATGCAGGCCTTGACGTAATCGAGCTCCGATTTCAGCCCGACCAGCGGCACCATGATTTCGGGGACGACGGGAGCGCCGGTTTCGCGGGCGGCCTCGACCGCGGCCTCAAAGATGGCGCGGGCCTGCATCTCGCAGATTTCCGGATAGGAAATCGCCAGACGGCAGCCGCGATGGCCGAGCATCGGGTTGAACTCATGCAGCGCATCGACGCGCTGGCGCAAGTCCGAAGGGTTCATGCCGAGCACGGCCGCGACATCGGCGATCTCCTCGTCGGTCTTTGGCAGGAATTCATGCAGCGGCGGATCGAGCAGGCGGATCGTCACCGGCAGGCCGTGCATGATCGAGAACAGTTCGGTGAAATCGGAACGCTGCATCGGCAGGAGCTTGGCAAGCGAGAGCCGCCGTCCGGCCTCGTCTGCCGCCAGGATCATTTCGCGCATGACATTGATGCGCTCGCCCTCGAAGAACATGTGCTCGGTGCGGCAGAGACCGATACCCTCGGCACCGAAGGAACGGGCCGCCCGCGCATCGGCCGGGGTCTCGGCATTGGTGCGTACGGTCATGCGGCGGCTGGCATCCGCCCAGGCCATGATCTTGCCGAAATCACCCGACAGTTCCGGCTGCAGCATCGGGATTTCGCCCTTCAGCACCTGACCGGAAGATCCATCGATGGTGATCACGTCGCCTTTGTTCAGCGTCATGCCGGCGCAGATCAGCAGTTCGTTGCGGGCATCGACGCGCAGGTTGCCGGCACCGGAGACGCAAGGGATGCCCATGCCGCGCGCGACCACCGCCGCATGGCTGGTCATGCCGCCGCGACAGGTGAGAATGCCTTCGGCCGCGTGCATGCCGTGAATATCTTCCGGGCTGGTCTCGACCCGCACCAGAATGACCTTGCGGCCTTCCTTTTCGGCCAGTACCGCCTCTTCGGAGGTGAAGACGATCTCGCCGGTCGCAGCGCCCGGCGAGGCCGGCAGGCCCGAGCCGATGATATCGCGGCGGGCGCGCGGGTCGATCGTCGGGTGCAGCAGCTGGTCGAGGGAGGCCGGATCGATACGGGTGACGGCCTGATCTTTGGTGATCGTGCCGCCTTCGGCCATGTCGACCGCAATCCGCAGCGCTGCCTTGGCGGTGCGCTTGCCGGACCGGGTCTGCAGCATCCAGAGCTTTCCGCGTTCGATGGTGAATTCGAGGTCCTGCATGTCGCGGTAATGGCCCTCCAGCCGGTTGCAGATCGCCTGGAATTCCTCGAACGCCTCCGGCATCAGCTTTTCCAGCGACGGCTTGTCGGAACCCGACGCGATGCGGGCGGCCTCGGTGATATTCTGCGGCGTGCGGATGCCGGCAACCACATCCTCGCCTTGCGCATTGACGAGGAATTCGCCGTAAAGCTCGTTCTCGCCGGTCGAGGGGTTGCGGGTGAAGGCGACGCCGGTGGCGGACGTATTGCCGAGATTGCCGAACACCATGGCCTGGACGTTGACGGCGGTGCCCCAGGCGGCGGGGATATTGTGCAGATGGCGGTAGGTGATGGCGCGCGGGTTCATCCAGCTGGAGAAGACGGCGCCGATCGCGCCCCAGAGCTGCACTTCCGGGTCCTGCGGAAAGGCTTGGCCGAGTTCCTCCTCGATCACCCGCTTGTAGAGCGAGATGATATGCTGCCATTCGACGGCGGAAAGCTCGGTATCCTGCTCATGGCCCAGACGGCCCTTTTCATCTTCGAGAATTTCCTCGAAAACCTCGTGGTCGAGCCCCATGACCACATCGGCATACATCTGGATGAAACGGCGGTAGCTGTCCCAGGCGAACCGGGCGTCGCCGGCATCATGGCCGAGCGCCTGCACGGTTGCGTCATTGAGACCGAGGTTGAGCACGGTATCCATCATGCCCGGCATCGAGGCCCGGGCACCGGAGCGCACCGACAGCAGCAGAGGACGCTCTGTATCGCCGAACACGCGGCCGGTGACTGTCTGCATCTTCTCAAGGCCGGCCGAGACCTGCGCCTTCAATTCATCGGGAATGCGGCGGCCATCGGCATAATATTTGCCGCAGGCTTCGGTGATGATCGTCAGGCCAGGTGGTACCGGCAGGCCGAGATTGCACATCTCCGCCAGATTGGCGCCCTTGCCGCCCAGGAGATCACGATCGCCCGCATTTCCCTCGGCTTCTCCCCCACCGAAGGTATAAACCCACTTCGTCATGCCATTTCTCCACCCATACGGCTCCCACCGGAGGTTACAGTATCCTTTTCGGCTTTAAAATGCACCGGTGGCGGAATTATGCTGCATTGCAGCAAAATCTCCGCCAAACCTGTCACAAAAGAGGAAATTGAGGTTTAAGCAGCCGTGCGGCTGCGGCGCCATGTGCTCTTGCCGGAGGCCTTTGCCTGATAGAGGGCCGTGTCGGCGGCACTCATCAACTCATCGGGGTCGAAACCATTTTCGGGGGACACTGCAATGCCGATGCTGACGCTGATGCCGATCTGACTATTGGCGATCCCAAACGGTTTTCCAAGCGCCAGAATGCAGCGGTCGGCGATATCGGCCACCGCCGACGCGGAGGCATGCTGAAGAATGGCAAATTCATCGCCGCCAAGCCGTGCCACCAGATCGCCGTTCACCAGGACCGATTTCAGCCGTTCGGCAACCTGCTTCAACAGCATGTCGCCGGCGGCATGGCCAAATGTATCGTTGACCGGCTTGAAGCCATCGAGATCGAGGTAGTGTACGGCCAGCTCCTGCCCGTCGCGCGCCGCCTTTTCCAGCGCGGATTCAAGCTTCTGGCGAAACTGCATGCGGTTCGGCAGCCCCGTCAGCGGATCGTGATGGGCCAGATGGGTGGCGTGGGCCTCGGCGCGGATGCGGTCGCTGACATCGGCGATCGTCAGAAGCAACCGCCGCGACGGTCCCTCGTGGATGATCCGCACATAGATCAGCACATGATGTTCCGCTCCGTCTGCCGCCTTCTGGTGCCAGACGGTGCGCGCCTCGCAATCCCCTTCCAGCCCCCGCAGCATGGTGCCCAGCCGCTCGCCTTCGCCGCCCGCATGAAAATCGGTAACGCTCTTTTGCCGCATCGCTTCGGCAGGAAAGCCGTAGAGCCGCACCGCCGCATTGTTGACCGCCAGGATGTCCAGCGTCACGGCATCGCAGACCATCATCGGCATCGGATTGGCATCGAACAGCAGCCGGAACGATTCCTCGCGGCGCTTGAGATCGGTGATATCGATGCGCATGCCGATGGCGCCGCCATCGGGTGTCCGGCGGTCGTCGTGGCGCAGCCAGCGCCCGTCCCGCAGCATCTGCTCTTCCTGCGAGACGGGGAGCCGATGCTTCTTCATCCGTTCCTCGATCCAGTGTTGCGGATCCGTGACCAGTTCGGGCATTTCGCCACTGGCCAGGCTGATCTCCAGAATCTCGCGGAACGGCATTCCGGGGCGCAGATGGTCCGCGATCTCAGGATAAAGCGCTGCATATTTCTCGTTCCAGAGGATGTAGCGATCCTCGGCATCGAACACGCAGGCTGCCTGCGGCAGCATGTCGATGAAAAAACCGAGGCGCCGGTGGGCTGCCCTCGCCTCCAACAGTGCCTCATCATTCTGCCGCTCAAGCTCAAGCCGCATCGATTCCATCGAACGTTCATCGATGAGATCGCGGATGACGACACCCGTCAAACCATCGCCGAACCGCACAACGGAGAGTTCTACGGGAATGACACTGCCATCGCCGCGCAAAAGCAAGGTTTCGCGGCGGAAGGAGTTGGCGGACGCGTTCGAGACACCGTGCCATTCCGGCAGGAGCCGCGACACCGGGGTTCTCACCAGAGCCGAGCCGCCACCGGACATCGCCGTCACGGCCTCATTGGCGAAGACGATGATACCGCCCGCATTGACGCACAGCGACGCCACGGGAGCGGCTCCCAACAGCAGCAATGCATCTGCGCCCGTGAACTCCGTCAAGCTGCATACCCTCCGGCGGCCCGGCGCCGCACTTTAAAGGTTATAGGCAAAAGTGTGCGCCCAGATATGAAAGATATCCTTACCGGCCTGGTACGCCAATGGATTGTGGCCGAGTAGCCTCTCTACCATCTTTGCGCATCACTTAACCAATGCTAATATTTATGACCAAGCGGGATATATCGAGGCTGACAACCGCCTCCCCGCTGAGTGCGTCGAATTCTTCCTCCACACCACGCGTGCCAATCTGTGACAGCCGGGGAGTGATTACGATGAGACCGTGCCTGCTGTGGCTGTATTTGCTGGTTTTTGCTTTTGCCGCGCCGCTCGGCGCTACCGCTGCGGAGACGGGAAAACGGCTCGCACTCGTCATCGGCAACGGCCAATACGAGGCTGCAGGCACTTTGCCCAACGCAGTCAGCGATGCACGCGATTTCGGAGCGTTTCTTTCAGCCCGGGGGTTTGAGGCCGATGTGGTGACCGATGCGGATCGCAGTCACCTGGCCGAAGCGATGTCGCGCTTTGTCCGCAAGGTAGGCAAGGACGACACGGCGCTGTTTTATTTCGCCGGTCACGGCATGCAGCTTCGCGGCGAAAACTATCTGGTCGCCACGGATGCGCGGCTGGCCAGCGAATTCGATGTCGCAGCCGAGACGCTGGCGCTTGCGGATGTCATCGAAGCCATTGAGAAAAAAGCGAAGATCGCTCTCGTCTTCGTGGATGCATGCCGCAACAATCCGCTCGCCAACCGTCTCAACCAGGAGATCGAAGGCGCCACCAGAAGCATCGCGACCCGCGGACTGGCGCCGGTCGAAACAGACAGCGCCGGCACCATGGTTGCGTTCGCTGCGGCACCCGGGCAGGTCGCATCCGACGGCAGCGGCAAGAATTCGCCCTTTACCACGGCCCTGATCAGCCATCTCGCAGGCCCCGGCCTTGAAATCGGCACCGCCTTCAAGCGGGTCATCCGCGACGTTCGAAAGGCGACGGATGGCAAACAATCGCCGCAGATCCTGTCGTCGCTGGCCTTGGAATTCTATTTCGACCCCTCATTGCCGAGCGGGGAACAGGCGCCGGTTGACACGCCGGCGATCGATCAGAAGACGATCGCGGTCGAGGCGGATTTTCGCAAGGCATTGCGGATCAATACGCCGCGCGTCTGGACGCTTTTCCTCGGGCAACACCAGACGGGCGAGCAGGCGATACTGGCGCGGCAGATCTTGAACCAGCTGCAACCAAACCCGGCGCTGGGCAGCGGCGCAAACGCTGAAACGCGGGAAACCGGGCTGGGACTGAGCAAGACCCAGCGGCACGATATCCAGGTGGCGTTGATCGGCCGGGGTTTTGCGGCCGGCCAGCCGGACGGCGCTTTCGGCCAGCAGACCCGGCGGGCGCTCGCCGACTATCAAAAGTCCATCGGCATCGGCAATTCCGGCTATTTCGACGAGCAGACAGCCAAAAGCCTCGGAATGGCGGTGCAAGCCTATGGAAACGGCCTTTATTCCTCGCCGCTGGCACGTGTCTACAATCCAAAGGATTTCGAAGGCCTCGAAACCGATCCGCGCGTTCTGAAAGCGGTTGCCTGCAGTCCCTATTATGAAAGGATCTACGGCTCCTTTGACGGACATCTCTACGTCCTCATGCGCGCCGGCCTCATCACGCGGAAATCTGCAGCATCGATTTCGAAACGCTGCGGCGGCTATCTCGCGACGATCACCTCGGAGGCGGAAAACAGCTTCATCGCATCACTTCTCAACAAGGACCCGCGACTGTTCCTGATGGGCTACGATCCCAAAGGGCCTGTGTCCTACAAGATGGGCGCTTGGATTGGCCTCATCCAGGATCCGTCGGGCAAGGAACCACGCGGCGGCTGGAAATGGGAGAATGGCGAACCGATGACATATTCGAAGTGGTACACGAACATGCCGAACGAAAATAAACCCGGCGATGATTATGCCATGTACTACGCCCACAAGCAGGGAAAAGCGGATACCAAGACACAATATGTCGATACCTGGGACGATATGGGGGAAAGCGACGGGGGCTATTCCTTTGTCATGGAATTGCAGTGAGAACTACACCGCTTCACGCAACTGCTCGGCCGTCTGCAGATCGACGGAGACGAGCTGGGAGACGCCCTGCTCGGCCATGGTGACGCCGAACAGGCGGTTCATGCGGGCCATGGTGATCGGATTGTGGGTGATGATGACGAAGCGCGTCTCGGTCGAGGCGGCCATCTCGTCCATCAGGTTGCAGTAGCGCTCGACATTGTGGTCGTCGAGCGGCGCATCGACTTCGTCGAGCACGCAGATCGGCGCCGGATTGGTGAGGAAGACCGCAAAGATCAGCGCCATCGCCGTCAGCGCCTGTTCGCCGCCGGACAAAAGCGTCATCGTCTGCGGCTTCTTGCCCGGCGGACGGGCGAGGATTTCAAGCCCGGCGTCGAGCGGATCGTCGCTCTCGATCAGCTGCAGTTCGGCCGTGCCGCCGCCGAACAGGTGGGTGAACAGCCGCTGGAACTGGACGTTGACGACATCGAATGCGGCCAAGAGCCGTTCGCGGCCTTCGCGGTTGAGGTTCTGGATCGCCGAACGCAGCTTGCGGATCGCGTCTATAATGTCCTCGCGCTCCTTCAGCATGGCATCGAGCTTGTCGGACAGTTCCTTCTGCTCTTCCTCGGCCCGCAGGTTGACGGCGCCCAGCCGCTCGCGCTCGATCTTCAGGCGGTCGAGTTCGCGCTCGATCTGGCGGACATCCGGAAGCTCGGCATCGACGGCAAGGCCGGTCAGCCGCATCACCTCGTGCGGGGCGCAGTTGAGCACCTCGCGGATACGGGCTTCGCTCTCGATCCGCTTTTCGCGGGCGGAAACAAGCCGTTCCTCGGCCCGGCCGCGCTTTTCGCGCGTCTCTGCCAGTTCCGACAAGGCGGTGACGGCGATCCGGTCGGCATCGCGCTGGCGCGTCTCGGCGACGGTCAGCACGTCGGCTGCCTGGCGGCGCGCCTCTTCGGCCTTCGACAGTTCGCTCATCAGAGCCCGACGCTTCTCGTCGAATTCATCGGGGGCTTCGAGCAGTTCCTCGACTTCCTCGCGTGCTTCGCTTTCGCGCTCGCGCAGGGTCTCGATATGTTCCTGCGCGCTCGCCGCCCTGGAGTTCCAGGTCTGCCGCTCCGCCGCGATGGCGCGAATGCGGCGTTCGCGGGCTTCGTTTTCGCGAGCCAAGCCATCATTGATGGCGCGGGCTTCGGCGACCAGCGCCCGGTCTGTGGCAACCGTGGTCATCTGGCTGTTGAGTTTCTGCTCCAGCCCGGCAACGTCTGGGGCATTTTCCAGCGCCTCGCGGCCGGCTTCCATCTGCTCGCCGATTTCCTCGACCTGCAGCGCCAGCTGGCTCGAGGTTTCGGAAAGAACGGCGCGGCGGCGGACGAGATCGCCGGATGCACGCTCGGCTTGCGCCAGCGCATCGCGGGCTTCGGCGAGCTTGCGCACCACCATGCGCTGGGTTTC
Organism: Pararhizobium sp. DWP3-4; assembly: GCF_049898205.1. NCBI lineage: Bacteria > Pseudomonadati > Pseudomonadota > Alphaproteobacteria > Hyphomicrobiales > Rhizobiaceae > Pararhizobium > Pararhizobium sp. DWP3-4. The sequence continues at coordinate 137,701 of NZ_JAFCXF010000002.1, forward strand.
GCGCGACAGCCGCAGGCGTTCGTCTTCAGTGCGGATGCGAGCCGCAGCGGCGGCAAGCTCGGCTTCGCGCGCGGCCAGCTGATCGCGGGCATCCGTGAGTTCGCCTTCGAGTTCGGCAAGGCGGTTCTTCTGGGCCAGACGCAGCGCTGCGGCACTTGGCGCATCCGCACCGGTGACATGACCGTCCCAGCGCCAGACGGCCCCGTCGCGCGTTACCAGCCTTTGTCCCGCCTTCAACAGCGGCAGCAGGCGCTCTGCCGTGGCGTCGTTTTCAACGATGCCGATCTGGCGCAGGCCGCGATCCAAAGTTTTCGGCGCACGCACGTGTTGCGTCAACGATATGGCGCCATCCGGCAATTGCGGATCATCCGAGGCATCGCCGGGCGCACGCCAATGGGCGGGCGCACCGGGGTCGAGCGGCGATTCCAGATCTTCGCCAAGTGCGGCGCCCAGCGCCGTCTCGAAACCGCGATCGACCTTCATGTCATCAACGACGGGCGGCGCTGCTCCCTGCACGGCCGACGCATCCAGCATGCGCCGGATGGTGCGGGCTTCGGTCTCGATGCCGTTGACCCTTGAGCGGGCGGCATCGACCGACGGGCGGGCGGCAACTTCGACCTGCCGGGCAACAGCCAGCGCCTCTTCGATATCGGCAACGGCATTTTCCGCCTGTTCCAGCGCGGATTCGGCAGCCTCGACCTCTTCCTGCTTTTCGGCTGGATCCGGAAGCGTTTTAATCTGCCGGTCGAGTTCGTCGAGATCGCGGTTCTGGTCGGACAGCTGACGGGCAAGACGCGCCTGCCGCTCGCTCAGATCGCGGATGGTCTTTTCAAGCTGGTTGCGCGACGCCTGGGCCTCGGCCTTTTCGGCCGTCAGCAGGCCAAGGTGGCGTTCGCTGCCGGACAATCTTTCGCTTGCATCGGCAAGCCGCTCGCGGGCTTCCTCGGCCCGCTCGCCGGCTTCGGCCAGCATATCGGCAAGCTCGCTCTCTTCCTCGTCCAGACGGGCCAGAATACCGGCATTGTCGGCGACCATCCGCTCCTCGCGAACGATATCCTCGCGCAGCTGCGACAGGCGGCGCTGCAACTCGTCGCGGCGGCGCAGAATGCGGCCGGCGTCTTCCTCCAGCTGCGACTTGGCGATCTGCAGGCGCTGCAAGGCGGCTGCGGCCCGCGCCTCGGCCTCACGCAGTTCCGGCAGTTTCAGGTTGGCAACCGCCTGCGCTTTGGCCGCTTCCATCTGGGCTTGCGCCTTTTCGGCGACCAGCGAGGTCGCCTGGTTCAGCTGGCTGTCGGCTTCGCCCTCGGCTTGCTTGGCCTGGACCCAGCGGATATGCAGAAGCATCGCCTCGTGGCGGCGGATATCGGCCGACAGCATCTTGAAGCGATTGGCCTGGCGCGACTGGCGTTTCAGGCTTTCGATCTGGCTTTCGAGCTGCGAGGTCACATCCTCCAGCCGCTCAAGATTGGTTTCCGCCCCTTTCAGCCGCAGCTCGGCCTCATGGCGGCGCGAATGCAGCCCGGAAATGCCGGCGGCCTCTTCGAGCAGCTGGCGCCGTGCCTGCGGCTTGGCCGCAATCAGCTCGCCGATCCGGCCCTGGCCCACCATCGACGGCGAACGCGCGCCGGTCGAGGCATCGGCAAAAAGCAACTGCACATCCTTGGCGCGGGCTTCCTTGCCGTTGATGCGGTAGACCGAGCCGTTCTCCCGCTCGATCCGCCGCGTCACCTGGATCTCGTCGCTATCGTTGAAGGCGGCGGGCGCTGTGCGATCGGAATTGTCGAGATAGAGGCCGACTTCGGCGGTGTTGCGAGCGGGGCGATTTCCGGAACCGGAAAAGATCACGTCGTCCATGCCGGACGCCCGCATGTTCTTGTAGGAATTCTCCCCCATCACCCAGCGCAGCGCTTCGACCAGATTGGACTTGCCACAGCCATTCGGCCCGACAACACCGGTCAGCCCACGCTCGATGACGAATTCGGAGGGCTCGACGAAGGACTTGAAGCCGAGAAGGCGCAGTTTGGTGAATTTCATGCGGCTTGCCCCCTCTTCTCCCCAGCGGGGAGAAGGTGGCCCGAAGGGCCGGATGAGGGGGTGGTTCCGCGCCCGGGGTTCCCCCTCATCGCCTCGCGATGCTCGGCACTTCTCCCCGCAGGGGAGAAGAAAGAAAGAAAAACGGGCGCACTGAGGCGCCCGCTGGCCGTTTTGTTAAAACGCTGGGGATCAGAGCATCGAGTCGATAAGGGCCGACATGGTGTCAACCGACATTTCTCCGGAATACTTCTTGCCATTGACGAAGAAGGTGGGGGTGGCCTTGACGCCGAAATCCTTGTCGCCCTTCTGCATCGTTGCCTGCACATCATCCAGAAGTTTCTGGTTCGTCAAGCAGGCCTCGAAGCTCTCCTGTGTAAAACCGGCGAGTTTCGACATCTGCAGCAGCGCATCGCGGCCGTTCGGCGCGGCAGCCCAGGTTTCCTGCTGCTTGAACAGCATCGAGATCATCGGGAAATACTGGCCTTCGGGGGCGCAGCGCGCCAGCATGAAGGCGGCGGCCGCACGCGGATCAAACGGAAATTCGCGCAAGACGAAGCGGACCTGGCCGCTATCGACATATTTGGTCTTGATGGCATCATAGGTTTCGTTGTGGAAACGGGCGCAATGCGGGCAGGTCATCGACATGTATTCGACGATCGTCACCTTGGCGTCGGCCTTGCCGACCGACATTTCCGGCAGCGGGCCTGGCGCCATCAGCTTGGCAATATCGACTTCGCCTTCCGACTGCGGAACCTCGACCTTGGCTGCGGGCGCTGCGGCCTGCGCCACCTGCGTCTGGCCGGCCTGCGCCGTTGCCGGCGTTGCAGCCGAAGACATGGTGGAGGATGTCGTCGTGCCGTCCACCGGCTTGGCTGTGTTGGCAGCCATCATCGAGCCACCCTCGGCCGGCTTCATCGCAGACGTGGACGACATCATCGAGCCGCCATCAACCGGCTTGACTTCGGTCTTGGCGGCCGTGTCGGTGCTTTCCGTCGCAGGCGCGTTTGCAGCCGCATCCTTCTTCTCGTCGCTACAGGCGGCTAGCGTCACAGCGATGGCAGCCACGGCAACGCCGCTCAGGAGGCGCTTGAAAGGGCTCAGTTCAGAAAGGGACATGGTTTCACCTGTGTAAGGGGATAAACGAAAACGGTCGAAAATTCGATAACTTGCCTTGTTCAAGGCGACAAGGGGCTGTTGCTCACCAACGTTCAAACAATTGTGACCGGCCGATGGTCGCGTTCATTTTTTTCGCGGCGCAAGCACCGCCGTGCCAAGGCGCGTCAGCGCCGCCTTCAGGGCATCGTTTTCGATGCCATCGACCAGCGTCTCAAGATGCCGCGCCCGCTCGCCGGTCAGCGGTCTGGGTTTGCGATAGGGTTTGGGCGGGGCCGAGACCGGCTTTTGCACGATGCGCATCTGGTTGATCGCCGGAAAACCGAAGAAACCGTTGATCCGCTGGATCAGTTCGCCCTGCGCATGGGTGAGGAACAGGGCGCGCGCGCCTTCGCAGGCAATGGTCAGCACACCCGGCTGGTAGCCGCCCTCGCCGGTCATTTCTGAGGCGCGGCGCGGCCAGGCGATCTTTTCCGGCCGGGTGCAATCGGCAAAGTCCTCGCCGGCGATCTCATCCCAGGAACCGAGCAACAGCGTGTTGATACCGGCCCGCTTGGCAAGCACCGGATCGATCATGCCATTGGCGATCTCGCTGATCTGACGGCCGCCCTTGCGGGTATAAGGTTGTTTCAACAGATATCTTTCGGGTTGCGAATCCGCCTTGAAGGATGGCGAACACTCCGCCAAGTATAGGAGCCAATCAACCTTCCGGCAAATGATGCAGCAGACAATGAAATCGGCCGATGTGGCCAATACGGCCAAACGGCTTCTCTCCTGGTACGACAGGCACCATCGCGACCTGCCCTGGCGGGTGTCGCCGCCGATGGCACGCGATGGCGTGGTCGCAGACCCCTATCACGTCTGGCTGTCGGAAGTGATGCTGCAGCAGACCACCGTGCAGGCGGTCAAACCGTATTTCCAGAAATTCCTGGCGCTCTGGCCGAAGGTGACCGACCTTGCGTCTGCCGATACCGAGGAAGTGATGAAGGCGTGGGCGGGCCTTGGCTACTATGCCCGCGCGAGAAACCTGAAGAAATGCGCCGAGGCGGTGGCGCGCGAACATTCCGGTATCTTTCCCGACACCGAGGACGGATTGAAGGCCCTGCCGGGGATCGGCGACTATACCGCCGCAGCCGTCTCCGCCATCGCCTTCAACCGGCAAAGCGCCGTCTTGGACGGCAATGTCGAGCGGGTGATCTCGCGGTTGCACGCGATCGAGACGCCGCTTCCATCAGCAAAGCCGCAGATGCGGGCGCTGGTGGCCGAGATGACGCCGGCGGACCGGCCCGGCGATTTCGCGCAAGGGATGATGGATCTCGGTGCGACGATCTGCACGCCGAAACGGCCGGCCTGTGCGCTCTGTCCGCTGAACGAAAACTGTCTGGCCTTGAAAAGGGCCGATCCGGAGACCTTTCCGCGCAAAGCGCCGAAAAAGGAAAAACCGCTGCGCGTTGGCGCCGCCTTCGTCGCCAGCGGCATCGATGGTGCCGTCTATCTGCAAAAGCGCGGCGACACCGGGCTGCTCGGCGGCATGACGGAGGTTCCGGGCACGCCCTGGACCTCGCGCGTCGACGGCGACAATACGATTTCCGCCCAGCCTTTTGCCGCGCCATGGGAACCCTGCGGAACAATCTCTCATGTTTTCACGCATTTTGAGTTGCGCTTGTCGATCTATCGGGCCAAGGTCGGCACCCAGAACAAAACAGGAAACGGCTGGTGGGAACCGCTTGCCTCACTTCGGGCCCAGGCGCTGCCGACCGTCATGAAAAAAGTAATCGCCCAGGCTATACCGGACGCTTTCAAAGACGGTCCGGACAGCCTTGGAAACTGAGGAATACCCGATGAGCAGCGTCGAAATCCGCCACATCGTCTTCGACATCGGCAGGGTGCTGATCCATTACGATCCGCATATCCCGTTCTCGCGAATCATTCCCGACGATGCCGAGCGCAAGTGGTTCTTCGCCAATGTCTGCACCCATGACTGGAACATCGAGCAGGATCGCGGCCGCGATTGGCGCGAGGCGGAAGAGCTTTTGATCGCGCAGCATCCTGATCATGCCGACAGCATCCGGGCCTTTCGCAAATACTGGCACGAGATGGTGCCGCATGCCTATGTCGAATGCGTCTCGATCATGGAAAGCCTGATCGCCAAGGGCTATGACGTCACCATGCTGACCAATTTCGCCTCCGACACATTCAAGGAAGCGCAGAAATTGTTCCCGTTTCTCACCCTGCCGCGCGGCGTGACGGTGTCGGGCGACATCCGGCTGATCAAGCCGGACGTGGCGATCTATCAGACGCATACGAAGGCGTTCGGCCTTGATCCTGCGGCAACGCTGTTCATCGATGACAGCATGCCCAATGTCGAGGGTGCTCGCGCCGCCGGATGGCATGCCGTTCACTTCACCGATCCGCAGACGCTGCAATCCGACCTCTCGGCTTATGGGCTTGCAGTATGACGATGGAAACCAGCATGCCCTTCGATCCCGTGGCTGCCGCCGCGCGCTTTCATGCCGTGATCGGCGATCTCGATTTTGAAGCTATCGACGATTTCTTCGCCGATGACGCAACCTATTCCTCCGGCAAGGTCGGGGGCCTCAAGGGCCGCGCCGATATCATGGCAGCGTTCCGGCGCTATTTTGCCGAATATCCGGACCAGGTGGCCGAAGACAGCCTGATCGAACAGGTCTCCGCGCTCGCGGCCCGGGCCGTCTGGAGCCTCAGGGCCACCAGCGCGACCACCGGATATCCACTTGTCCGCCAGGGCGAGGAAACCATCACTTTCAATGATCAAGGCAAGGTCACCAATGTCGATGTCACTGATTTCTAAGGCTCGTTTCCCGATGCCCGTTGCCGGCGCAGGATGAGCCCTCGGAATCCGGCATGGAACGAGGCTCGCTTGCCAAAAGGCAGCAATGACGGCACCGCCAGCGGAGGCTTCGTCTCTCGGGCATCGTGCCAACAGCACGGGAGATAAGCCTGGCGGAAGAGAGCATCTGAACTTCCGGTGCCGGAAACAGAAACGCCCAGGACCATCGCGGATCCTGGGCGTTTAAGTCTTCTTCCGGGACTGAAGGTGCTAAACCGGTCGAAAACTATCTGTGAACGGAATGGCTTCGATGCCGCGCCGCCAAGCAATTTACGGGCCTGCCCGCGCGCCTCGCGTGGTTGATCACGCGGTCGTCCTTGCTCGTGGTCAAACTATCCGTGAGATGGTTAAATTGTTCTAAAAGACGGCTTCGTCTTCGCGGAAATCAGGTCCGGATTGTCTGGATTTTTTTGACGGCAACAGGCACGGTCGGCACCATCACGCCGACTCACAGCGCGAAAAATCCGCCACTTCCGCCACTGTGGTGAAACTCGTCTTTTCAGGAACTCGTTCCCGTCCGCAGACGGGAAAGGCAGGCCATATGAACGAGACTACCGAGATTTCGAACAGACCCAAAGACAGGCAACACGGCCCGGAGAACAATTCCGAAAGCCCTGCCCGATGGGTGATTCACTGTATCTGCTGCGAAGAGCCGGTCGAGCCGTGGCAGACCAGCGGCTATCAATTCGGCTATTGCGCCCACTGTTTCGATGTCCTGATGGAACCGGCAGGGAAATCCTGAGGCGCACTTTATGCGCTGAATTAACATGCAAACGCCGCGCGACCTCAAGGTGCGCGGCATTTGGTTTTCGGTGGGCGCGGCTGATCAGTTGACCTTGGCCATGCCGCTGCGGATGACGGCGCGCAGGTCGTCGATCGGCTTGAGCGCCGTGCCGTCCTCGTAATGCCAGAAGGTCCAGCCGTTGCAGGCGTCCAACCCTTGCACCTTGGCGCCGAGGCGGTGGATCGAACCGGCGTCGCCGCCGCTGGCCACTGTTCCGTCCGCACGCACGATGGCGCTGTAACGGCGCTTGGCGTCGGTCAGCACCGTGCCGGGCTTGATCATGCCGCTTTCGATCAGCGTGTTGAAGGCGACGCGCGGTTCGGCCTTCTTGCCGGTCATCACCGACAGGGTCGCCTTGCCGAGCGGCTCGACGGCCGCAATCCGCTCGGATGCCGCGTCGATGTAGGCCTGCTCGCGTTCGATACCGACGAAATGGCGGCCGAGGCGCTTGGCAACGGCACCGGTGGTGCCGGAGCCGAAGAACGGGTCGAGCACGATATCGCCCGGCTTGGTCGAGGCCATCAGGATCCGGGCCAGCAGAGCTTCCGGCTTCTGGGTCGGATGCGCCTTCTTGCCGTCGTCGCCCTTCAGCCGCTCGCCGCCCGAGCAGATCGGAAACAGCCAGTCGGAGCGCATCTGCACGTCGTCGTTCGAGGCCTTGAGGGCATCGTAATTGAACGTGTAGCCCTTGCCCTTGGCGCTCGGGCTTGCCCAGATCAACGTCTCATGCGCGTTCTGGAACCGGCGGCCCTTGAAATTCGGCATCGGGTTGGTCTTGCGCCAGATGATGTCGTTGAGGATCCAGAAATTCAGGTCCTGCAGGGTCGCGCCGACGCGAAAGATGTTGTGGTAGGAGCCGATGACCCAGAGCGTTCCGGTGGGTTTGAGGACGCGGCGGCAGGCAAGCAGCCAGGCGCGGGTAAAGGCGTCGTAGGCCTCGAAGGACACGAACTGGTCCCATTCGTCATCGACGGCATCGACCAGCGACTGGTCGGGCCGGTGCAGCGAACCGCCAAGCTGGAGGTTGTATGGCGGGTCGGCGAACACGACGTCGACGGAGTTGTCGGGAAGCGCCTCAAGAGCGGCGACGCAATCGCCTTTGATGATGGAATCGAGCCAGCCTGCAGGGCTGACGCCGCGGGAGATTTCGGCCAACGAAACAACTGATGACATGGACACTCGCACCTACGCTTACTCGGAACTGATTGCCCTTATGGTTACCGAACTTGGTTACCAAATGCTGAAGGGGGCGGAAAATTTGCGATATGATACAGCAGGATGCTGGAAAAGCGCCGATATGACGCGTTCCCGTCACGCTTAACGGGAACGCGTCTTGTGCCGCTTATTGCCTCTGTTCGCTTGCCGCGTGAAATACCCGGCTGTCCTCCGGCGCCTCATCCCGCTCGGCCATGCCGTAATCGCGGATGACGCTTGCAATGCGCAGCCGGTAATCGGCGAAGGTGCCGTTACGGCCGGCATGCTGGGCCGCGCGATGCTCGGGACCGTTGCGCCAGGTGGCGATCGCCGCCTCGTCGCGCCAGAACGACAGAGACAGGATCTTGCCGGGTATCTTCAGGCTTTCGAACCGCTCGATCGACAGGAAGCCGTCGATCTCGTGGAGCCGGGTGTGAAGTTGCGCGGCCAGATCGAGATAGGCGCCGCGCCGGTCGTCGGCCGGCGTCACTTCGAAAATGACGGCGATCAAAACGACACTGCCTTTGCATGCGGGCCGGAGACGTTCTTGAGGAAAATCCGGTCTTCCCTATGGATGAACCGTTCTTTCCTCGCAAACTGATAGTTTTCGATGCCAAGCGGATCGGCAGCCAGCCGCGCGCGATAGGCTTCGTAGGCGGCCAGGCTCTCGATGTGATAGGCGGCATAGGCCGTGGTGGCGGAGCCCTCGTGCGGGGCGAAATAGCCGATCAGGTCGGCGCCGTTGCGCGGGATCGCCTGTCCCCAGTTGCGGGCGTAGGCGGCGAATTCCTCGCGCTTGAACGGGTCGATTTCGTAGCGGATGAAACAGGTGATCATGGGTCTCTCCTTGGTTTGCGGATGCCCCGTTGTGCCATTTTACAGCGACCGGATGCTTCGATGACGATCGAAGTGTCGGGCCTTGCCGGGGTTGCGGGCTGCGGTTAACATCCGCGCATGAAAGAAGGTCCAGATATCGCCCTCATCGGGTCGCTGATCGGCGATCCCGCCCGCGCCAACATGCTGACCGCCCTGACCGGCGGCAAAGCACTGACGGCCACGGAGCTTGCCGGAACGGCGGGGATCACCCTGCAAACCGCCAGTTCGCACCTGTCGAAGCTGGAGGCCGGCGGCCTGATCGCGCAACGAAAGCAGGGACGCCACCGCTATTTCACCCTTGCCGACGACGATGTCGGGCTGATGATCGAGGGACTGATGGGCTTTGCCGCCTATCGCGGTTTTACCCGCCATCGCACCGGCCCCAAGGACCCGGCGCTGCGCAAGGCCCGCGTCTGCTACAATCACTTGGCGGGCGATTACGGCGTGCGCATGCTCGACAGCCTGGTGGCGGAAGAGGTGATCGCCGGAGCCGGTGACACGCTGCATCTGACGCCATCCGGCAAAGACAAAATGACCTCGCTCGGCATCGATCTTGCGGCTTTGACGCGACTGCGCCGGCCGCTCTGCCGCGCCTGCCTCGACTGGAGCGAACGCCGCTCGCATCTTTCCGGCTCGCTTGGCCAGGCGCTTTTGACGCTGTTTCTCGACAAAGGCTGGGCCAGGCGCGAGCCCGACAGCCGCGCCATCCGCTTCACCGGCACCGGCGAAACGGAATTTGCAACACTCTTCCCCCTGCCCGCGCCATCGACGGCCGATCCCCGTCACCGGCACACCGTCGAAGCGTGACCAAAAGCCCGTTGCCGGGCTGGGGTTTTGCCGGAAGGCTGTTTATAGGTCGGATCACCCCTTCAACGCGATACGGCCAATGACATCCTCGACCAGTTTCCGCGAGCGCATCGCGCTCTATGCCTGCCTGACCTCGCTGACCTCCATCAGCATCGATGCGCTTCTGCCGGGGCTGCGGCAGATCGGGGCCGATGTCGGCGCCGCACCTCCACTCTCCACCCAACACGTCATCTCCCTATTCATCCTCGGCATGGCGTGCGGAGAATTGCTGCTCGGGCCGCTCTCCGACGCGCTCGGACGAAAGAAGGCGCTGGTACTCGGCCTTTGCGTCTACGCACTTGGAACGGTGATCGCCATGACCGCCGGGTCGCTGGAAATGGTCATCCTTGGCCGGTTTGTTCAAGGCATCGGCGTCTCCGGCCCGAAGATCGCCACGCGGGCGATGATCCGCGACCAGTTCGAGGGCGATGCAATGGCGCGCGTCATGTCGTTGATGTTCACGCTGTTCATTCTCGTGCCGATGCTGGCGCCGGCCTTAGCGCAGGGCATCATCGCTGTTGGCGGCTGGCGCAGCGTCTTTGTTGTTTATCTCGGGCTGGCGGGCCTTCTCGGCCTCTGGCTGGTGATGCGGCAACCGGAAACCCTGCCGCCCGCTAAGCGCATTCCGTTTCGCCCCCGGCTGCTCGTGCTGAACGGATGGCGCATCCTGTCGAACCGGCGGGTGACGCTGCTGATCGTAGCGACCGGGCTCGTCTTCGGCGCCCAGCTCGTCTACCTCAGCACCGCAGCTGACCTGTTCTATGATGCCTATGGAATCGCTGAGACTTTTCCGTTCTATTTCGCGGCGCTGGCCACCGGGATCGGGCTCGCCTCGTTCCTCAACGCCAAGCTGGTGCAACGTTTCGGTTCGGACACGATGGCGCGCTGCGGCTTCGCCGGCCTCGCAATGGCAGGCCTGGCGATGCTGGCAGTCTCCGCGTTCTGGGGCGGAAGGCCGCCCCTGCCCGTGCTGATGGTGCTCGCCTTTTCGGCATTCTTTGCCATCGGCGTGCTGTTCGGCAACCTCAACGCCATGGCCATGCGCTCGCTGGGACAGGTTGCGGGGCTCGGCGCATCCTTGATCGCCTCCGGCTCAAGCCTGATCGCCACCCTGTTCGCAATCACTCTCGGCGCGTTTTATGACGGCACGACGTTCACGCTGTCGGCCGGCTTCCTTGTCGCCGGCATCAGCGCGCTGGTGCTGGCCGAGCTTGCAGCGCGGGGAGATGCCGCACCCGTGGAAGCCCTACGGTAGACAGCCAGCAGTAATTCGGGCCGTCTTCGTACCTGGTGGCGGTGGACATGGCGGCACCCCTGCAACCGCGTCAGCCTGGGTCACCACGGTGGTGGGCCAGCCGTTGCCACGACCAGCACATCATCGAAACCGGAAATGGCAATGCCGGTGCAGAGCGGCGACCATTCGCAGCGCTCGCAGGCGTCGCGGATCGAGCCTTGCGCAAAGGCCGCACGCATCCGCTGCAGGAAATCTGTGCTGGGCCGGATCGACGCACCGGGACCAGCGGATACCCCGAGCAAAGCCTCAACCGCTTCGCTCGCCTTCAAATCGCGGTCGGTCACACTCTCGCTCAGACAGTGCATGCCCGGTTCGCCAAGCATCGGCCCACAGACATCGTCCGGCCCCTCGACCACCACAATATCCTCGCCCGCAGAAAGACGGGCGGCGATGCGGATGTAATTTTCGGTGAAAGCCTCAGTGTACCCCTTGCCGATGAAGGTCAGCATGCAGAGCAGATGATGCGGGCGCAGGCGGACGGTCATTGTGGGCCTTGGCGGGGTCAAAATCGGGTTTTACCCGGCAATTCCACCAGCGGCAACCGGTGGCCAATGTAGATCATCCGCCTTCGACACGCAGCACTTTGCTCCGCCACGGGTAAAAGTGGCGGAGCCTATGACGGACCATGACCGGGTCCCGTCAAGCGGCGGCACTGCCCACCTGATCCAGTTCCTTGACGACGTCTTCAGCCAGAACAAGGTCCGCTGCGGCAAGGTTTTCGCGGAGATGGCCAACGGACGAGGTGCCGGGGATCAGCAGGATGTTCGGTGAACGGTGCAGCAGCCAGGCGAGCGCCACCTGCATCGGCGTGGCGTCCAGCCGTGTTGCGACGTCCGACAGCGTCGACGACTGCAGCGGGCTGAAGCCGCCGAGCGGGAAGAACGGCACATAGGCGATGCCGTCGCGGGCAAGATCGCCGATCAGGGCATCGTCGTCCCGATGGGCCAGATTATACTGGTTCTGGACGCAGACGATTTTGGCGATGCCACGCCCTTCGGCGATCTGCGTCGCGGTGGCATTGCTCAGCCCGATGTGACGGATCAAGCCCTGCCGCTGCAGGTCCGCGAGCACGGTGAGCGGCGCTTCCAGCGATCCTTCGGCCGGACCGTGCACGCCGAACATCAGGCGAAGATTGACGACATCGATGACGTCCAGGCCGAGATTGCGCAGATTGTCGTGAATGGCGCTGGTCAGCTCTTCGCGGGAAAAAGCCGGGGCCCACGACTTATCCTCGCCCCGCCGGGCGCCGACCTTGGTGACGATGAGCAGGTCGTCGCGATAGGGGTGCAGCGCTTCGCGGATAAGCTGGTTGGTGACGTGCGGGCCGTAGAAATCGCTGGTATCGATATGATCCACACCGCTTTCAACAGCCTCGCGCAGCACGGCGAGTGCTGCATCATGATCCTTCGGCGGGCCGAACACACCGGGGCCAGCAAGTTGCATGGCACCGTAGCCAAGCCTTTTGACCCTGCGGTCGCCGAGAGTGAACGTTCCGGACTGATCGACAGTTGACATGATCTGTTTCCTTTCAAGAGACGATCTCAAGATAGGCGTTGTCGGCACGCATGAAAACGGGGCATAATCAGCACAGCGTGTGCGGGGTGGCGAACAATGAAGACCGATCTTGATGATCTGAACGCGTTTGTGGCAGTGGCGCGTGCCGGTGGTTTTCGCGAAGGCGCGCGCACGATTGGCAGCAGCGCCTCCTTTCTCAGCGAGGCAGTGCGCCGCCTCGAGGCTCAACTGGGCGTCAGGCTGCTCAACCGGACGACGCGAAGCGTGGTGCCGACCGAAGCCGGCAAGGGTCTGCTGGAACGGCTGGGCCCGGCATTGACCGAGGTGGAGGCGGCGCTCGACGTGGTCAACGGCTTTCGCGACCGGCCGGCAGGCACGCTTCGCCTCAATGTGCCGGTCAGCGCGGCGCGGCTGGTGCTGCCGGCGATCATACCGCCGTTCCTGGCCGCCTATCCCGATATCCGGCTGGAGATCATGGCCGACGACAGCTTCGTCGATATGCTTGCGGCCGGCTGCGACGCCGGCATCCGCTATGACGAAAAGCTGGAGCAGGACATGATCGCAGTGCCGATCGGGCCGCGTGTCCAGCGTTTTGCCACGGCAGCTTCCCCCGCCTATCTCGACCGCTGCGGCCGGCCCCGGCATCCGCGCGAACTGCTCGGCCATGCCTGTCTGCTCGGCCGCTTTGCAAGCGGCAGGACGACGGCACCGTGGGAGTTCGAGCTTGATGGCGAGGTGGTGCGGGTCGATCCCGCGGGGCCGCTGATCGTCAGTGTCGGCGGATCGATCGATCTCGCCGTCGATGCCGCCATTGCCGGAACAGGGATCATTTCCCTGTTCGAAGACTGGCTGCGCCCGCATCTGGACACAGGCGCGCTGGAGCCGGTTCTGGAACCCTGGTGGCAATCCTTTTCGGGGCCGTTCCTTTACTATCCCGGACGGCGCCTGGTGCCCGCACCGCTCAGGGCTTTCATCGACTTCGTCAAGGCGCTGCCCAACTGGACCTGATGCTTGGCTGAAACAAATCCGCATTTCCATGTCCGGCGAAACTTGGGCCGCTCCGCCCTTGGCGCATGGCAGGTTTCCGTTCCGCGCGGTTGAGCTTTCCGGGCGCATCGTGTAAACGGCCAGCATCTCCCCAAAGGATTATTTCGGCATGACCAGCATTGATCTCATCATCTTCGACTGCGACGGCGTTCTCGTCGATTCGGAAATCATCGCAAGCGAAGTCGAGGCCGAGCTTCTGACGGAATCGGGCTACCCGATCAGCACCGAGGAAATGGCCGAGCGCTTTGCCGGCATGACCTGGCACAACACGCTGCTTGCCATCGAGAAGGAAGCGGACATCCCGTTTTCGGCGTCGATACTGGGCAAGTCCGAAGCCATTCTCGACAAGCGCCTGGCAAACGATCTCAACATCATTGACGGCGTCAAGCCGATGCTGGCACAGATCAAGCTGCCGCATTGCATCTGCTCGAACTCGACTTCGGCGCGGCTCTCCTCGATGCTGGCCAAGGTCGGTATCAAGGATCATTTCGGCAAGCATATCTATTCGGCCCGCGATCTCGGCGAAGACAAGGTCAAGCCGAAGCCTGACATCTTCCTGCACGGCGCAAAGCAGTTCGGCGTTGATCCGTCGCGCGTTCTGGTGATCGAGGATTCCGTCCACGGCATCCATGGCGCCATCGCCGCCGGCATGCGCGTCGTCGGCTTCACCGGCGCTTCGCATACCTATCCCTCGCATGCCGACAAGCTGACCGAAGCCGGCGCCGAAACGGTGATTTCCCGCATGAGCGCGCTTCCGGGCGTCATTGCGGCGCTGTCGGAATGGTCGGAAACGCTGACGGCGTAACGAATGGGGTTAGTGTATCAGCTAGAGCCAGCACCACCCGCCTCCGTCATCCTCGGGCTTGACCCGAGGACCCATTCCCGAGCATCATCGGGTCATCGCGGGCTATGTCTATATCATCACCAATCACAAACGAGGAACGCTCTACATGCGTGACCTCGGATCTTGAACGCCGTATCTTCGACCATCGTGAAGCAGCTTCACCTGGCTTCACCGCCAAATATGGCTGTAAGCAACTCGTCTGCTACGAAGAACACTTGTCAATCGGCACGGCGATCCATCGCGAGAAATCACTCAAGCGGTGGTACCGACAGTGGAAGATCGAATTGATGAATCCCAAATGGCGGGATCTTTATCACGAGCTTTGGTAGGCTTGGGAGTGGATCCTCGGGTCAAGCCCGAGGATGACGGTATGGTATTTGCGTCTTCCCGATAAAAGCGGCTGAAAAGCCGGTCACGCCAGACAAAAAAAACCGGCACGAAACCTCGCACCGGCTTTTTCGATCAAGCAAAAATCCCGCTTATTTCTTCTTCTTGCCCGCAGCCGGACCTTCGTCGAAGCCGACATAGATCTTGGCGAAATCGCCGGCGCCGCCGGGCAGAGCGATGTTGGTCTTGGTGAAGATGAACTGGGCAGAGCCGGTGCCGGTCTGGACATCGACCGGATACTGCGTCAATTCCGAATAGAGCGTGTTCTTGCCGTCGGTCGCAGCAACACGGATCGGCAGGTTAACGGTACCAGCACCTCCGGCCGGGCCGGAAACGACGCGGCCCTGGACGACGACGGTCATCACCAGCTGGCTTTCGTTCTGGACGCACTGGCGCGTCGTATCGGCCAGCGACGCCTGGTAGACGATCTTGGTCGGATCATCCTTGGCGCCCTTGGCGTAGGTCCGGTAGTTGGCGGTGCCGTCGAGCAGGTAGACCTGCGGGCAAGCGCCCTGGATGACCGCCGGTGTCGGTGCAGCGGCGCTGCCGCCTGCGTCGATCGCACCGCCCGTGTCCGTTTTGTTGCAGCCCGCGACGACCACGAGAAGTGAAATTCCGAGAAGACGGATGGAAACTTTACCAAACACCTGACTTGACCCCCTGCCTTGCACAAATTGATGCCGCAAGCGTGACTGACCGCAAAATAAGGTATTTTTCGGTTTTCAGCCCTGCAACTTGAGCCTTTCAAGACCCTTGGCGATGGTCTATAGCAGCGACGCATTGAAAAATCGATTGGAGTCTGATGCCGGAACGCCAATTTTTCAGGACGCACTGAATCGGCCGGGTACAGACGAAAATCCGATATTTCCGTCAGCTTTGCCAAGGGTTGACGCAAAAAGAACCGCGGTTCGCACCGGGTTCGACTACTGCATATTCTATCCCTCGATCGGAATCGATTTGGGAAAGACTATGAGTGGACTTGAAATGCTGCAGCGACCTTTGCGCGTCATGAGATGGCGCGCGGCGCTGCAGGGTGCCGGTCAATTCCCGCCGCAACGTCTGCGGCAGCAAACAGACGACGAAGGATGGTCAAGGTGAAGTATATCTCGACGCGGGGCGAAGCCCCTTCGCTGGGTTTTTGCGATGCGCTTCTGGCCGGTCTCGGCCGCGATGGTGGTCTCTATGTGCCTGAGGAATGGCCAAGCTTCACCAAGAAGGAAATCCGGGCGATGCGCGGCAAATCCTACCAGGACATCGCGTTTACGGTTTTAAGCCCCTTCATCGACGGAGAAATCCCCGGCGACAAGTTCCGCGCGATGATCGACGAGGCCTATGCGACCTTCCGCCATCCGGCGATTGCCCCGATTGTCCAGACGGGTCCGAATGCCTTCATCATGGAGCTCTTCCATGGCTCGACGCTGGCTTTCAAGGACGTGGCGATGCAGCTGCTCGGGCGGCTGATGGACCATGTGCTGACGACACGTAACGAGCGCGCCACCATCGTCGGCGCCACCTCGGGCGATACCGGCGGGGCTGCCATCGATGCCTTTGCCGGACGCGACCGTACCGACATCTTCATCCTCTTCCCGCATGGCAAGGTCTCGCCGGTTCAGCAGCGCCAGATGACCACCTCGACGGAAAGCAATGTCCACGCAGTGGCGATCAACGGCAATTTCGACGACTGCCAGAGCCTCGTCAAGGAAATGTTCAACGACATCGCCTTCCGCGACAGCGTCGCGCTCTCCGGCGTCAATTCGATCAACTGGGCCCGCATCATGGCCCAGATCGTCTATTATTTCACCACCGCGCTGGCCCTCGGCGGCCCGGACCGGATGGTCTCCTTCACCGTCCCGACCGGCAATTTCGGCGATATCTTTGCCGGCTACGTGGCGCGCCAGATGGGTCTGCCGATCGACAAGCTGGTGGTTGCCACCAACGAGAACGACATTCTTGCCCGTACGCTGGATACAGGCCGCTACGAGATGCGCGACGTCAAGGCCACCACCTCGCCGTCGATGGACATCCAGATTTCTTCCAATTTCGAACGGCTGCTGTTCGAGGTCTATGATCGCGACGCCTCCAAGGTGCGCGGCGCCATGGCCAACCTGAAGCAGTCCGGCTCCTTCGAAATCGAGGACGATGCGCTGAAATCGATGCGCAAGGTGTTCCGGGCAGGCCGGGCAACCGAGAAGGATGTGGCGAAGACCATCGCCAAGACGCTGGAGACCACCGGCTATCTTCTCGACCCGCATACGGCCATCGGCGTCTTCGTCGCCAACAAGCATGAAACCGCGAGCGTGCCGATGGTGACGCTTGCCACCGCGCATCCGGCGAAATTCCCGGCTGCAGTAAAATCGGCCAGTGGTATTGACCCGGCGCTTCCAACGTGGCTTGCTAATCTGATGGTAAGGGAGGAGCGTTTCGACGTTCTTGACGCCGAGCTAAAAGCTGTTGAAACCTATATCAACGAGCGGGCCCGCATCCGGAAATAAGGACGCAGAAAGACGTATGATGAAAGTTGAGTGCACCCGGCTGCAATCCGGGTTGACGGTCGTCACCGAGAACATGCCGCATCTTGAAAGCGTCGCGCTCGGGGTCTGGATCAAATCCGGTTCACGCGATGAAACCACGGACGAGCACGGCATTGCCCATCTGCTGGAACATATGGCGTTCAAGGGCACCGCGCGGCGAACAGCCCGCGATATTGCCGAGCAGATCGAAAATGTCGGCGGCGAAGTCAACGCCGCGACATCCACAGAAACCACCTCCTACTATGCCCGTATTCTAGAGGGCGATGTGCCGCTCGCTGTCGATATTCTCGCCGACATCCTGACGGAATCCTCCTTCGACGAGGACGAGCTGCAGCGCGAAAAGCAGGTCATCCTGCAGGAAATCGGCGCTGCCAACGACACGCCCGACGATGTCGTTTTTGATAAATTCGCCGAAACCGCCTTTGCCAACCAGACGATCGGCCGCCCGATCCTCGGCACGCCGGACACGGTCTTGTCCTTCACGCCTCAGCAGATCCGCACCTATCTCGACCGCAACTACACCACCGACCGGATGTTCGTCGTCGGTGCCGGTGCTGTCGATCATGATAGTTTTGTGCGACAGGTTGAAGACCGCTTTTCCAGCCTGCCGCAAAAGCCGGTGGCTTCTCCGGTGGCCGATGTCGCCCACTATACCGGCGGCGATGTCCGCGAAAGCCGCGACCTGATGGACGCGCAGGTGCTGCTCGGCTTCGAGGGCAAGGCCTATCACGCCCGCGATTTCTACTGTTCGCAGATCCTTGCCAATATTCTCGGCGGCGGCATGTCGTCCCGCCTGTTCCAGGAAGTCCGCGAACATCGCGGCCTGTGCTATTCGGTCTACGCCTTCCACTGGGGCTTTTCCGATACCGGCATCTTCGGCGTTCATGCGGCAACCGGCGGCGAAAACCTGCCGGAACTGATGCCCGTCATCATCGATGAACTGCGCAAGTCGTCGATGAACATCGAACAGCAGGAAATCGACCGTGCCCGGGCGCAGATCCGTGCCCAGCTTTTGATGGGCCAGGAAAGCCCGGCGGCGCGTGCCGGCCAGATCGCCCGCCAGATGATGCTCTACGGCCGCCCGATCCCGAACGAAGAACTGATGGAGCGCCTGTCCGGCATCACCGTCGAACGCCTGACGGATCTTGCCGGCCGGCTGTTCTTCGATACCATTCCGACGCTCTCGGCGATCGGCCCGGTCGAGAAGCTGGCGCCGATGGACGATATTCTTGGCGCACTTTCCAACAAGGCTGTCCGCGCCCGGGCTGCCAACGGCTAGCTTTTTTCTGATGAGCGACCTCCGGGCGTTCGTCGAGCGCCCGGCACTCTCGCATATGGTCTCAACCCATCCGCTGCGGAGGCTTCCATGACACGATCGGTCTTTCGGTTTCTGTCACGGCAGCCGGGCCCGGTCGAGATTGGCAACGCGACGCATATGCTGCGCCTGCCGAAATCAACCGATTACCGCCAATGGTATCAGCTGCGCAGCGAAAGCCGCGACTTTCTCGAGCCCTGGGAGCCGACCTGGCGGGCCGACGAGATGACCGAGAGCGCCTTTCGCTCCCGCGTCATCCGCAACGAACAGGAATTTTCCTCTGGCCAGGCCGTGCCGCTGTTCATCATTTCCCGCGGCGGCGACCAGCTGATCGGTGGCTTGACCATCGGTTATATCCGCAGGGGTGCCGCCCAATGCTGCATGATCGGCTATTGGATGGGCGAACGATATGCCGGCATGGGGCATATGGCGCAGGCCGTCAAACTGTCTATTCCCTACATCTTTTCGAGCCTTCAGTTGCACCGTATTGAAGCAGCCTGTATTCCCGAGAACCACAGAAGCATCCGGCTCCTTGAAAAGGCCGGGTTTCAGCGCGAAGGCTACTTGCGGGAATACCTGAAAATCAACGGGCAATGGCGGGATCATCTGATGTTCGCGCTGCTCTCGCAGGACAGCATGCAACATAAGAATTCGAGTGATTGATGTTTTTGACCCGCCTGCCACTTTCCCCGTCAGCACGAAGGCTCTTGGCGCTTCTCACCGCCATGATGATCGCGTTCTGGCTGATCGGCAACGGCGCGGCTTTTGCCACCGAACCGGTCAAGATTTCCCGCGAGGACACGGCACTCGACCTGACGGCGACGACGGAAATCTACACCGGCCGTGGCGAAGCCTTCCAGGTCTCGACGGCGCCGGGCACCGACGGCATCGTGCGGCGCATCGAGGTGCGCTCCAGCGCCGAAAACCACCAGGGCGACTGGGCCGTGTTTGCGCTTGCCAACGTTTCGGAAGAGCAGCTGGAGCGCGTCATCGTCGCCCCGCATTTCCGTCTGGTGAATTCAAAACTGTTCTGGCCGGACCTCGGCTCGCAGCGCATTCTGTCGATCACCCCGAGCGAAGGCTTTGCGCTCGACCGCCAGCCGAGCGACGAGGCCGACGTGTTCCGCATCACGCTCAACCCCGGCTCGGTCATCACCTTCGTCGCCGAACTCGCCGGTCCCGACCTGCCGCAGATCTACCTCTGGGAGCCGGACGCCTACAAGGACACGGTTAACGCTTTCACACTCTATCGCGGCATCGTGCTTGGCATTGCCGGCCTGCTTGCGGTGTTCCTGACCATTCTGTTCGTCGTCAAGGGAACCTCGATGCTGCCGGCGACGGCAGCGCTCGCCTGGGCGGTGCTGGCCTATATCTGCGTCGATTTCGGCTTCCTGTCGAAGCTGATCTCGATTACCGCCGGCGATGAGCGGATATGGCGCGCCGGCAGCGAGGTGTTTCTCGCCGCAGGCCTTGTGATCTTCCTGTTCACCTATCTCAACCTCAATCGCTGGCACCAGCACCTGAGCTACGCGACGCTCGCCTGGATCCTCGGCCTTGGCCTCTTGTTCGGCGTGGCGATCTATGACCCTGCCATCGCCTCCGGCATTGCCCGCCTCTCCTTCGCGCTGACCGGCACGGCCGGGATCGTGCTGATCGCCTATCTCGGTTTCAACCGCTACGACCGCGCCATCCTGCTTGTACCGGCCTGGCTGTTGATCCTCGTCTGGCTGTTTGGGGCCTGGCTGACCGTCACCGGCCAGCTCGCCAATGACATCGTCCAGCCGGCGCTCGGCGGCGGTCTCGTGCTGATCGTGCTTCTGATCGGCTTCACGGTGATGCAGCACGCCTTTGCCGGCGGTGCCTATAGCCAGGGGCTGTTTTCCGATCTGGAGCGCCAGTCGCTGGCGCTGACCGGCTCCGGCGATACCGTCTGGGACTGGGACGTGGCGCGCGACCGCGTCGTGACCATCCCCGACATTTCCGCCCAGCTCGGCCTGTCGCCCGGCACCATGCACGGCGCCGCCCGAAACTGGCTGCCGCGCCTGCATCCCGACGACCGCGACCGGTTTCGCGCGACGCTCGACGTGCTTCTGGAACACCGCAAGGGCCGCCTGAACCACGAGTTCCGCGTTCGCGCCGAAGACGGCCATTATCACTGGCTGTCGATCCGCGCCCGGCCGGTGCTCGGCGCCAACGGGGAAATCATCCGCTGCGTCGGCACCATCGTCGATATTACCGAGCAGAAGAATTCCATCGACCGGCTGCTGCACAATGCGCTCAACGACAATCTGACCGGGTTGCCGAACCGGCAGATTTTCCTCGACCGGCTGCAATCGCTTCTGTCGCTGGCGCCGGGATCAAGCGCGGTGCGCCCGACCGTCATCACCATCGACATCGACCGCTACAAGCAGGTCAACGACATGCTGGGCATCGCTGCCGGCGACAATATCCTGATTGCGTTGACCCGCCGTCTGCGGCGTCTGGTCAAGCCGCAGGACACGCTGGCGCGTCTCGGCGGCGACGAATTCGGGCTGATCCTGATGTCGGAGCGCGATACCGCCAAGGTCGCCGATTTTGCCGATGCAGTCTCAAAGGCGATCATGGTGCCGCTCAATTTCGGCAATCGCGAAATCAACCTGACGGCCTCGATCGGCCTCGTCTCCTGGGTCGATCAGCAGGAAAATGCCGCGGGCCTGCTCGACGATGCCGAACTGGCGATGTTCCGCGCCAAGAAGGCCGGCGGCAATCGTGTCGAACCTTTCCGCCCGGCCTTCCGCGCTTCGGGCACCGACCGCCTGCAGCTGGAAACCGACCTGCGCCGCGCCATCGAGCGCAAGGAACTGAGCCTCGTCTACCAGCCGATCGTCCGCCTGGTCGATGCCGAGATCGCCGGTTTCGAGGCGCTGATGCGCTGGGAGCATCCCAAGCGCGGCAGCATTTCGCCGTCGGAATTCATCCCGATCGCGGAAAACTCCGATCTGATCAACGAACTGGGCATGTTCGCCTTTGAGCGGGCGACCAGCGACCTCATCGAATGGCAGATCCAGACCGGCGAACTGCCGATCTTCGTCTCCGTCAACCTGTCGAGCGCACAGCTGCTCAACAACGACCTCTATGACGACATCCGCGCGGTGCTGAACAAGAACCATTGCGATCCGCGCAAGGTGAAGGTGGAGCTGACCGAATCCGTCGTGATGGAAAACCCGGAACAGGCGCGGCTTGTGCTGGAAAAACTGAAGGATGCAGGCCTAAAACTGGCGCTCGACGATTTCGGCACCGGCCATTCGTCGCTCGCCTACCTCACCCGCTTTCCGTTCGACACGATCAAGATCGACAAGTCGCTGGTCAGGGACCCCAGCGACAAGCGCTCGATCCTCCTGCGTTCGGTCATCACCATGGCCCGCGAACTCGAAATGCAGGTGGTTGCCGAAGGCATCGAATCCGAGGAAGACGCCATCCAGCTCGCCCAGATGGGCTGCGACTTCGGCCAAAGCTTCCTCTTCGGCCCCCCGATCGGCTCGGAATCGATCCAGCGATTGCTGAAAGAACGATTTCCGCTGATGAAGCGGGCTTGAGTGAGCCGGTTTATATCTTGTGGGTAATTCGACGGGCGTCTGTTTTGGGACCTTTGCGGACATCAGACCGCTTCCAACGATTACGTTATTTTCGGGCAGCAAAATCTGATTGTCAGGCCGGATATTTTTGGTCGCAGAAACGTATGTGCCGCAGCGTAAAATCTTCATCCCTCTCCAATAATGCGAGAAGCTGGTTCACACGTTCTTTGTAAACCTCTTGGGCCTCCTGTTTGCTTCGACCAACACTTACAAATTCGTCCTCAGATCTTTTAGACAACCTGTCGAATTTTTCTTTGTATGGTTTGGACTTTTCGGCCTGCGCCATATCTGCATATGCTTTGGCGATTATCGCAAACAATGCTCCGCATTGAATTACAGTGTCATCGTAAGGAGCCTTGTCATATGGGAGTCTCGTTTGCGAGTGCACAGGAAATGCGCTGACCGCGAAGGCAAAAAGTGCAAAAGAGGCATAATTTCGCATGCTTTGGATGTCCTGACACGGGGATTTTAGCTGCGATGGATAAGGACACACTTTCGTTAAACATTGGTTTTCGTTCACCATATGCGGTTGCCCGGAACGGTGTGAGTCAATCGCAGCTACGGGCGCAAAGCAGCCGGCAGCGATATCTTAGGCGCGGCCGGCCGCATCCGCGAAGGTAAATCGGAATTTTCCCACCATTTCTCAACGAAGCCGATGATCGCGCCCTACCCCGCATACACAGCCCCGGCCTCCCGGATCAGCCTGTTGATGAAATCGAGTTTCTGCACCACCGGTGGCGAGAGCACGAAGGGGTAGCTGTCGGGCTGGCCCATGCTGCGCTGGATGCTGTTCAGCGCGACGCTGAGGGGAACCCAGGCATCGACCAGGGGCTGCGCGCCCACCGCCCTGTAGGGATCGAAATCGACCTCGGCGGCCATGGCCTCGTGGCGGCGCGGTTCGGTGGACAGGCCGAACGAGCGGGCGGTTTCCAGCGTATCGACGATGTGGAAGAAATGCGCCCAGCATTCGGCGAAATCCTCGGCCGGATGGGCGCTGGCATAGGTGCTGATGAACCTCACCTGCCAGTCCGCCGGCGGCCCCTGTTCATAGTTGCGCTTCAGCGCCTCGGCATAGTCCTCCCGCTCATCGCCGAACAGGGCCCGCGCTTCAGCGAGCGTCTGCTCGTCGCGCACGAGCTGCGCCCAGTAGAAATGGCCGATCTCATGGCGAAAATGGCCAAGCAGCGTCCTGTAGGGCTCGTTCATCGATACCCGCACGCTTTCGCGCGTCGCATCATTGGCCTCTGCCGCCCGCAGGCTGATCAGGCCGTCCTCGTGGCCGGTCATGGCCGGCACGATATTGCCATTGGCATCGACCTCGTCGGCGAGGAAATCAAACACGAGGCCGCCCTGCGGATCGGCGTCGCGGCCGGGACGCGGCAGCTTCCAGCGCAGCAGCGAATAGAACAGGTGACGTTGCGCCTGGCCGATCTTCTGCCAGCGGGACAGGCCTTCGGCGTTGTCGGTCACCGGTACGATGCGGTTATAGCGGCAGGCCTGGCAATAGACATGGCCGTCATTGGCCGAGATCAGCCAGTTGCAGATGTCGTGCGCCGCATTGGCGCAGAAGCGGACGTCGGCTTGCGTGCGCGAGGACGCCTGCCACAGGTTTTCACCGGCGGGCGTCAGAGCCTCTACCGCCATCGCCTCGGGCAGGAAACCGAGCTGCGACCCGCAATTGATGCAGACGCGATTGTCGAAGTGAACGGGATTTCCGCAATTACCGCATTCGTAAAGTCTCATGGCCCGCCCGATATGCTTGATGGATTGGATTTCGGCGCAGCTGATGCCGGCCGTGATGTGGTCCCATTCACAGAGAAATGCCCGCCGGCACAAGGCACAGCGGGCATCGGCGCTGAAATCTTCTATCCAGTTGAACCCGTCAGGACAGTCGATTCGCGCACTTTGGAGCCGCCGGGCCCTCTTTTCGAGGTCACCGGCGGCAAGCCGGATTAGAGGCGATCAACAGTGCCCTTGACGGCATCCTTGGCCTTGCCTGTCGCCGTCTGGACCTTGCCCTTGACTTCCTGGCCCTTGCCTTCGGCCTGCAGCTTGTCGCTACCGGTTGCCTTGCCGGCGGCCTGCTTGGCCTTGCCTGCAACCTGATTGGCGGCGCCGGAAATCTTGTCGGAAGTGCTACCCATGATCAGTCTCCTTGAGAGGTTGAGGACAACAACGGAGCGTCCTGTCCTTGCGACTGGAAAACGGAGAGCGGCCTAAATTGTTCCGGCGCCACATCAAAAAGACGGAAAATAGATTGGCTAAGCGTGCCCAGCATCAACCGACAGCATTGCCGCCGCAACGCCCATCGATGCCAGTGCCCGGTCGTATTTATCGCCGAGATCGCGGTCGAAGATCAGTTCCTCGCTCGCCGGGCAATTCAGCCAGCCATTGTTGGCAATCTCGTTTTCGAGCTGGCCTGCGCCCCAGCCGGCATAGCCGAGCATCATCATCGCTTTTTCGGGCCCCTCGCCGCGCGAAATGGCCCGGACGATGTCGAGCGTCGCGGTCAGGCAGATATCGTCGTTGACGGGAATGCTGGATTCGCTGAGATAATCGTCCGAATGCAGAACGAAGCCGCGCCCGGTTTCGACCGGCCCCCCGGTCTGGATCTGGAAGTCACGGGTGACGCCCGGCAGCCGGATCGCCTGATCCTGATCGATGATGTGCAGATGCAGAAGAACGTCCGGAAATGTCAGCTGCTGCGGCCGGTTGAGAACGAACCCCATGGCACCGTCCTCCGAATGGGCGCAGACGAAGATGACGGTGCGGGCAAAATTGCTGTCGAACATGCCGGGCATGGCGATCAGGAACTGACCGTCCAATACGCCGCGTTCGCGTTTTTTCTGAAACGTTGCCATCATGGTCTTAGCCTATCAACTCAGGTTCAAATGAAAGCGTTTCTACCCTGCTCTTTTGTTTTGAAGACCCCTGCCGATCCTTGAGGCCGCGTGCCATCAAGAGAAAATGATCGCGGGGTGAAAGCCGGCATCTTTCAACCCTGCCCCAAAACCGATAAGCCTCAGCGTCATGAAACATCATCGCCTGTTAGAGAATGTGCCTCATTTGGCTGCGCTGGCAACCCTCCCGGCGTATTTTTTTATCACCCCTGCCGCCGATGCCGCGCAGAGCCGATGGGTACAGTCGGAGGGCGGCGAGGTGCGGATCGTCGCCGACAGGCCCGAGCCGGACGGCACGATCCCGGCCATTCTCGACATCCGGCTGAAGCCCGGCTGGAAAACCTATTGGATCGAGCCCGGTGCCAGCGGCATCCCGCCCCAGGTCACCATCGATCCGCGCGGCGGCATCTCCTTTTCCGGGCTGCGCTTTCCGGCGCCAAAAGCCTTTCACGACGGCATTGCCGGCTATACCGGCTATGACCATTCGGTGGCGTTCCCGCTGTCCTTGAAGCGGGAGAAGACTGGGGATCTCAGCCTGAAGATCTCGGTGTTCCTGGGCATCTGCAAGGACATCTGCATCCCGGTTCAGGCCGATCTTGATCTTTCCCTGCCGCAGGAGCTTGCGGAAAACCCGCTCGACCGGGCGCGGATCGACGATGCGGTCGCGGCGCTGCCAATGCAGCCGTCCGACACGTTCAAGGTGACGGCTGCCTCCTTCGATGCCGTTGAAAAACGTCTGCACCTGTCGCTCGTAACGCCGCCGACGGCAACGCCCGCCGAACTGTTCCTGTCCGGCCCTCCCGGCTACAGTTTCGGCACGCCGGAGACTGTCGCGACGGACGACGGCAGGATCACGGCTGAAATCCCAGTGCGTGTTTCAGCAAAGAGCGGCGCATTGAAAAGCGGCTCGGTGAGGCTGGTCGCGCGCGCCGGCGATCGGAGCATCGAAACCCTGCTTGCCTTTGACTGAACCAAATCTATATTCGCATCCGACGCCATGGAGCCGCCGCGCTCCAGCCTTCCCGCAGAGACTTTTAGGAGTGAGACCGTGACCATTTCCGTCGGAGACAAGCTGCCCGCCGCCACCTTCAAGGAAAAGACCGCCGATGGCCCGGTCGAAATCACCACCGAGCAACTGTTTGCCGGCAAGAAGGTCGTTCTGTTCGCCGTTCCCGGCGCCTTCACCCCGACCTGTTCGCTCAACCACCTGCCGGGCTATCTCGAAAACCGCGACGCCATCCTTGCCCGCGGCATCGACGATATCGCCGTCGTTGCGGTCAACGACCTGCATGTGATGGGCGCCTGGGCGACCGCATCGGGTGGCATCGGCAAGATCCACTTCCTGTCCGACTGGAACGCCGCTTTCACCAAGGCACTCGGCATGGATATCGACCTGTCCGCCGGCACGCTCGGCCTGCGCTCGAAGCGTTATTCGATGCTGGTGGAAGACGGCGTGGTGAAGACGCTGAACGTCGAGGAAAGCCCAGGCCAGGCGACTGTTTCGGCTGCGGCCGCAATGCTTGAGCAGATCTGAGCGGTACCGATCCGAGACACGGCCCCCCGCCTCCGTCATGCTCGCCCCTGTGGCGGGCATCCAGAGACCCGGCGTCCGTCGGGTCAAAAAACCTGTCAGCCCGATGACTTGGGCTGACTGGACTCCTGTGACAAGCACAGGAGTGACGGTGGTTCTGGCTGCCGCAGGATTTTCCCAATCACCGTCCGAGAAATGAACCAGCGCTGGGCTTTTTCATTTACGCCATCAGCGCCTATTGCACGTGCCGCTCAACCAGCCTTGCAAGCTGCTCGATGACCGTGCCCCAGCCGTCGTAGAAGCCCGCCTCTTCGTGACTGTTCCGGTCGGCATTGCTCTTGTGCATGACATGGGCGTGATAATCGGTGCCCTCAGGATGATCCTGCAGCGTGACCATGGCCGTCATGAACGGTTGTTCGGCCGGCCGCCAACCGCCGGTCAGGGCATTGGTGAAGACAATCTTTTCGCCATCCTCGACAGCGAGGAAGCAGGCGGAGAGATGCGGCTGGAACGCGCCGCCGTTTTCGCTGATCTGCGTGGTGAAGGCGCCGCCGGGCCTCAGTTCCATCGCGACGACCTTGCATCTGGCCGGTTCGGGTACCCACCATTGCTCGAAGCGCGATGGATCTGTCCAGGCGCTCCAGACCAGCGATCGCGGCGCCTTGATGATGCGGGAAATCGCCAGGTCGAGTTCGGGATTGGGTGATGCACTCATTTTCAATCTCCTTTTGCCTGTGCCTTGGTAACGAATTTTTCCAGCCTGCCGGTGCGGCCGTCCCAGAGCGCGCGTTGCGCCGACAACCAGGCTTCGACAGCGGCGAACCGCTGCTTCTCGAGAACGCAGGTCCGAACCCGGCCCTGCTTGCGGGTCTGGATCAGCCCACTGCCTTCGAGAAAATGAATGTGCTTCATGAACGACGGCAGGGCCATGTCGAATGGCTGCGCCAGGTCGCTGATGCTGGCCGGCCCCTCGCCCAACCGCGCCAGAACGGCGCGGCGGGTGGGGTCTGCGAGCGCCTGGAAAATGCCGTTGAGCTGCGTTGAATGGTGATCCATAAGGCTAAGTATCAGCATCAGACAGTTAGCGCAAGAGCTAAGTGTTCGACGCAAACGCCTCCGCGTTCTTGACTTGAGCAGGCATCCTGTCAGGCTGAGACTAACGCGCTTTGCGGTTCCTTTTCTGCTTCGAGCGCGCGTTCGGGAGACCACGATGAAGACGTTTCTGGGTATTGTTGCTGCTTGTGCCGTCATGACAATTGCCGGACAGGCTGCGGCCAAAATTCCGCTGGTCAATGCCACCTGCCCCGGCAAGATCTTGGTTCACGCCGATCAGGGCGGTCCGATCTACATCAATGGCAAGGAAGGCAAGCTCAAGGTGTTCAATGAGAACTATTACGAAGCCAAGGGCAGCGGCATCACCATTTCGCTCAGCATCAACCCCGATGGATCGGCCGATGTCAGCTATACCGGCAAGGGCGGCGCCAACGGCGTTTGCACCTTAAAATAATTCACAGAGGTATCATGAACCAGAGCCTTGCCCTGATCGCCCTTGTCGTTGCCGACTATGACGAGGCGATCGATTTCTACGTCAACAAATTGGGTTTCGTGCTCATCGAGGACAGCTACCAGCCGGAGCAGGACAAACGCTGGGTCGTCGTCAAACCACCCGGCGACGGAGGCACATCGCTGCTTTTGGCCCGCGCTTCCTCGCAGCATCAGGAAACATTCATCGGCAACCAGGCCGGCGGCCGGGTCTTCCTGTTCCTGCAGACCGACGATTTCTGGCGCGACCATGCGAAGATGGTCGAGACCGGCATCCGCTTTACCCGCGAGCCGAAAGAGGCCCCCTACGGCATCGTCGCCGTGTTCGAGGACATCTATGGAAACCTTTGGGATCTGATTCAGTTCACCGACGGGCGATAGGGCTCAACGCTTCTTCTTGAACGGCTCCATGCCCTTGCGGGCCAGTTCGTCGGCGCGTTCGTTTTCCGGGTGGCCGGCATGGCCCTTGACCCAGTGCCAGGTGACCTTGTGGCTCTGGTTGGCGACGTCGAGCGCCTGCCAGAGTTCGCCGTTCTTCACCGGCTTCTTGTCGGCGGTCTTCCAGCCGTTTTTCTTCCAGCCGTGAATCCACTTGCCGATGCCGTCCATGACGTATTTCGAATCGGTATAGAGATCGACCTCGCACTGGGTCTTCAGGCTGGTGAGCGCGGTGATCGCCGCCAAGAGTTCCATGCGGTTGTTGGTGGTTTCCGCCTCGCCGCCGCACAGGTCTTTCTCGGTCTCGCCATAGCGCAGCACGGCGCCCCAGCCGCCCGGACCCGGATTTCCGGAGCAGGCGCCATCGGTAAAAATATCGACATGTTTCATGCGGGTATTGTCTCGTTAATCAGGCCGTATTCGGCAGCAGTTGCGATCGAGCGGTGGAATTGCAGCTTCTTCAGATATTCGAGCGGGTCTTTCTTGACCACCAGCGCTCCGGCCGGCGTCATCAGCCAGTCGTAGAGCCGGGTCAGGAAGAACCGCAGGGCGGAGCCGCGGGCAAGCAGCGGCAGGGCTTCGATTTCGGCAGATGTCAGCGGCCGCACGCTCTGATAGCCTGCCAGCAGCGCCATGCCCTTGGTGATGTTATAGGCGCCGTCCTTTTCGAAGCACCAGGCGTTCAGGCAGACGGAGACATCATAGGCGAGCAGGTCGTTGCAGGCGAAATAGAAGTCGATCAGGCCGGACAGGCCGTCGCCGAGGAAGAAGACGTTGTCTGGGAAGAGGTCGGCATGGATGACGCCTTGCGGCAGGTCCTTCGGCCAATGGGCTTCGAGGAAATCCAATTCATTGGCGATCTCGGCCGCAAGGCCCGGCTGCACCTCGTCGGCGCGGTCGCGCGCATTGTTCCAGAGCGGCCGCCAGCCGCCGACAGACAACGCGTTGGGGCGGCGGATCTCGAAACCCTCGCCTGCCACATGCATGGCGGCGAGCGCCTTGCCGACTTCGCGGCAATGGCTGGCATCGGGCTTGCGCAGCCACATGCCTTCGAGAAACGAAATCACGGCGGCCGGGCGGCCGGACAGATGGCCCAGCAGTGCGCCATCGGCGCGCGGCAGAGGCAGCGGGCAGGACAGCCCCTTGTCAGCGAGGTGATGCATCAGCCCCAAAAAGAACGGCAGGTCGTTCTGGTCCACCCGCTTTTCATAAAGCGTCAGGATGTAGGCGCCCTTGGTGGTGTGCAGCAGGAAATTGGTGTTCTCGACGCCTTCGGCGATGCCCTTGTAGGATGTCAGCGTGCCGACATCGTATTGCTGCAGGAAGCCGTTGAGATCGTCTTCGGTGATGTCGGTGTAAACTGCCAAGGTCTGATCTCGTGATTGGAGCGGAGGCGGATGGTCTGAGGTCGAGGAGGCCTACCCCCTCTGTCACTATCGTGACATCTCCCCCTCAAGGGGGGAGATCATTCTTTTTCCTTACAGGCTTTCCGGTAAGGCGGGCAAAAGCTTGCGGTCAATCTCCCCCCTTGAGGGGGAGATGTCCCGGAGGGACAGAGGGGGGTACCCTCGGCAGAGCGACAACAGCGAAACCGTTATTCCCCATTCACAAACGCCATGTCCTGCGCCGTCAAAGGCACGTGGCGAAGCTCGCGGTTGACGAGGAAGTTTTCGGTTTCCTCGACCGTATCGGCAAGCTCCACCGCAGCATCATAGCGTTGGCGAAAAGCCTCGATGATCTCGTTGACGATGACTTCCGGCGCCGACGCGCCTGCCGACAGGCCGACTGTAGTGATATCGGCGAAATCATCCCAGTCGATTTCCGACGCGCGCTGGACAAGCACCGATTTTTTCGCACCGGCCCGCAGCGCCACTTCGACCAGGCGCTTGGAGTTCGACGAATTGGGTGCGCCGACGATGATGAAATGATCGCAGCCGGGGGCAGCCTGTTTCACGGCTTCCTGGCGGTTGGTCGTGGCGTAGCAGATCGAATCGGCGGCAGGTGCCGTCAGGTTCGGAAAGCGCTCGTGCAGCCGCTTGATGACGCCGGCGGTGTCATCGACAGACAGCGTCGTCTGGGTGACGAAACCGAGATTTTCCGTATCCGGCGGCATATAGATTTCAGCGTCCTCGACCGTCTCGACCAAAGAGACTGCGCCTTCCGGCAGCTGCCCCATCGTGCCGATGACTTCCGGGTGTCCGGCATGGCCGATCAGCACCACGTGGCGGCCGAGCTTCTGGTGGCGCATGGCCTGCTTGTGGACCTTGGAAACCAGCGGGCATGTGGCGTCGAGATAGAAGAGATTACGCTCCGTCGCATCGGCAGGCACCGACTTCGGCACGCCATGGGCGGAAAAGACCACCGGCTGCTTGCGATGCTCCGGCGGGATTTCATCGAGTTCCTCGACGAAGATCGCACCCTTGGCTTCAAGGCCTTCGACGACGTAGCGATTGTGGACGATCTCGTGGCGGACATAGACCGGCGCGCCATATTCCTTCAGCGCCAGAACGACGATCTGGATCGCCCGGTCGACCCCGGCGCAAAAGCCGCGCGGGCCGCAGAGGCGCAAGGTGATCGGTGTCTTTGCTGGAAGGGACGTCGTCATTGATCAGAATGCCAGTAGGGTGAACATAAGGCCGAGAATTGCCGGCCCGCCCTGCACAAGCAGGATGCGCGGCTTGACCGACCATGCGCCATATATAGCGGCAACGATCACGCACACAAGGAAGAACAGCTTCAGCTGGACGGCAAATTCCGGCGGCGACGCGATCAGCGACCAGACAAGGCCAGCGGCGAGAAAGCCGTTATAGAGCCCCTGATTGGCCGCGAGAACCTTGGTCGCCTGCGCCTGTTCAGCCGTCATCCGGAAGACTTTTCGCCCCTGCGGTCCCGTCCAGAGAAACATTT
Source organism: Pararhizobium sp. DWP3-4 (assembly GCF_049898205.1). NCBI lineage: Bacteria > Pseudomonadati > Pseudomonadota > Alphaproteobacteria > Hyphomicrobiales > Rhizobiaceae > Pararhizobium > Pararhizobium sp. DWP3-4. The sequence goes on from NZ_JAFCXF010000002.1 coordinate 169,282, forward strand.
CAAGCACGAGAAAACCGGCATGCAGGAGAGCCGTCAGGACGATCAGGATGTTTGCAACAATGGCCATTCGATTTTCCCCGCAGTGGTACTGCCTCGACCTTATGTCTTCCGCCGGAAGATGAAAATGCCGCTGATGACGACCAGTGCTCCGGCCAGCCCATACCAGGTCATTGCGTATTGCAGATGGCTGTTGGGCAGGTCGAACTGGGTGACGCCGCCGATCGGCATGCCGCCTTCATGCGGCGTCGCGTCTGCATCGACAAAGAACGGCACGACCTTGGCGGGGTCAAGCCCGACGCTCGACGCCATGACGTCGAGATCCTTCCAGTAAAAAATGTTCTTGGCGATATCATTGTCCGGCACGGCCCAGGACGGCTTTTCCAACAGCTTGGCGCGGGACAGGCCGGTGACGGTCTGCTCGCCGGTCAGCTGGCCCTGCTTGCGCATCTCCGGCTCCTTGGCCTCGAAGGTGACGAAGCCGCGATTGACGAGGACGATCTGACTGTTGGCCAGCTGCAGCGGCGTATAGACATAATAGCCGGTGCGGCCGCCATAGGTGGCGAAGAAATGCCGCTCCTTGTCGTTGATATAGGTGCCGGTGATGCGCACGGTGCGATAATCGATATCCTCGCCCGCCTTGGCCAGGGCCTCGATTTCCGCCAGGTCCGCAGGCGGTGCAGCGCGGCGCTCGGCAATCGATGCCAGAAGCCCCTCTTTCCAGGCCAGCCGCTCCATCTGCCATGTGCCAAGCACCAGGAGGATTGCCAGTGCGACCAGAACCAGACCGATGCCAATGATGCGGCCGGCAAGCCCGCCGCTCTTCTTGCCCGACACGGTATCAGCCACGATCGATTTCGCCTTGGTGTGCATTGTTGCGGAATTGCAGCGTGATCAGCACGCCCTTGAGCATGCGCATGAGAACCAGGCTGAAGACGATGGCGAGCGGTATCCACAACAGGAAATGCACCCAGAGCGGTGGATTGATATTGACCTCCATCCAGAGTGCTGCCCCGACGACGATGAAACCGACGATCAGGATGACGAAGACGACCGGACCATCGCCGGCATCGGCAAATGAATAATCCAGGCCGCAACTCGCACAGGCAGGCTTCATCGTCAGGAAGCCGTCAAACAGCTTGCCCTGCCCGCATCGCGGGCAAAGCCCTCTGATCCCTGCCCTGAGCGGCTCGACCGGCGGGAAATGTGCGCTGTCTTGGTTCATTCGGATCTTCCAAACTGTTCGCCACGGCATGGCGCGGGATATTCAACCGACTACGTAACGCCGGCTCTGCTCGTCGTCCAATGGCAAAGCCTGCGACAAAGACGCCTTTTGCAAGGGGAATGACGGCCTCCTCAAGAAGCAGCGCGATCCGCTACGATCGTCATCTTCAACCCCAGCGTATTGACGATCTTGTGAAGCGTTTCAAACCGGGCCTTGGATCCGCCCCGAAGAGATTTGTAGAGACTTTCGCGCCCCAGCCCAGAAGCCTTGGCAATCTCTGCCATTCCCCGCGCTTTGGCGACATCTCCAAGTGCCGCGATGAAGACATCAGGATTTTCATCCTCCATGGCAGCGGTCAAATATCCTGCGACAAGCTCATCGTCGTCCAGAAATTCGGATGCGTCGAATCTTGCGATGGTTGTCATGATTGATCCTTCCGAAGATGTTTCGCCATCTTCAAGGCCGCCGCGATATCCCGCTTCTGATCGGATTTGTCGCCGCCGATCAACAGCAGATAGACGACATCGCCGGTCCGCTTGAAATAAAGACGGTAACCGGGTCCGTAATGAATTCGCATCTCCGACACACCCTCGCCGATCGGTGAACAGTCCCCAAGATTACGAACTCGGCGGAGCGGACCCGTGCAAGAATTCTAGCCTTCGCCCTCTGGTCCCGCAGTGAAAGCAGCCAATCCCTGAAGACACCGGTTGTTTCAAATACGAGCATGACCATTTGTATCCGAATAGATACATCTCGTCAATCTCAGCATGAGGGCTGAAACAGAAACGGCCGCATCGCTGCGGCCGTTCGGAAGTCTCGCGTTCAATCGATCACATATGAGCGATCGGGGCACCCCAGCCGCCCCAGACGTAGATCGAGAAGAACAGGAACAGCCAGACCACGTCGACGAAGTGCCAGTACCAGGCGGCGGCTTCGAAGCCGAAATGCTGCTTCGGAGTAAAGTCGCCCTTCAGTGCGCGGATCAGGCAGATGCCCAGGAAGATCGTGCCGACCAGAACGTGGAAGCCGTGGAAACCGGTCGCCATGAAGAAGGTCGCGCCGTAGATCGAATCCTTGAAGGCGAACGGTGCGTGAGCATATTCGTAGGCCTGAACGCCCGAGAACAGGACGCCGAGCAGAACCGTCAGCGTCAAGCCGTTGATCAGACCCTTGCGGTCGCCGTGCAGCAGCGCATGGTGCGCCCAGGTGACCGTCGTGCCGGAGAGCAAAAGGATGACGGTGTTGTAGAGCGGCAGGTGCCAGGGATCGAGAACTTCGATGCCCTTCGGCGGCCATACACCGCCGGTAAAGACCGAGCGCGTTGCCTGGATTGCCTCGCCCGGGAACAGGCTGGCATCGAAATAGGCCCAGAACCAGGCAACGAAAAACATCACTTCCGAAGCGATGAACATGATCATGCCGTAACGCAGGTGCAGCGACACGACGCGGGTATGGTGGCCCTCGTGCGCTTCCTTGATCGTATCAGCCCACCAGCCGTACATCGTGTAGAGCACGACGGCGAGACCGATGAAGAAGAACCACGGATGCGCCCAGTTCAGGCCGAACAGGTGCAGCGTGCCGCCCGAGAGGTATCGCATGTAGCCGACGCCGCCGAAGGCCATGACGAAGGCGCCGATCGAGGCGATCAGCGGCCAAGGGCTTGGATCGATGATGTGGTAGTCGTGGTTTTTCTGGTGCGCATCGGCCATGTGGACTATCCCCGAAAAGTCTTTCTCATGTCGTCATTTCCGGCATAGCCGAAAACTGTGATCTGTCAAAGTTTGTTGTCAGTTTCGCCCGGCTTTACCGTCAGCGCCGCAACCGGCTTCGACGGCTCGCGGGCGTAGAACGTGTACGACAGGGTCAGCGTGTTGATCCCCTTGGTCTCAACCGCCTTGACGATTTCCGGATCGACGAAGAACACCACCGGCATCTTCATGTCTTCGCCCGGCTGCAGCGTCGTCTCGGTAAAGCAGAAGCACTCCACCTTGTTGAAATAGGCTCCTGCCGCCATCGGCGTGACGTTGAAGACCGCCTGACCGGTCGTCGCCTTCTTCGCCATATTGGTTGCTTCGAACTCGATCTGCACGGTTTCGCCGATCTTCAGTTCGATCTCGCGCTGCACCGGTTTGAACACCCACGGCAGGTCGGAGGCGATATTGGCATCGAACGTCACCTTGATCTTCTTGTCGAGAATGACGTCGGAGGCCTGCTCGACGCGCTTGGTCGTGCCATTATAGCCGGTCACCCGGCAGAACATGTCGTAGAGCGGCACGGCTGCATAGGCCATGCCGGTCATGCCGACGACGAAGGCGAGACAGGAGGCGACGATGACGCCGTTTGCCCGCTCCTTCTTCTGCTCTGGCGTTTTGATCGGGGCCATGGTCGTTTCCCTACTGAACCATGCCGTTGCTGAACTTGATCAGCGTCACGACATAGAAAATGGCAACGAGGCCGAAGAGCACGATACCGAGCGCGATATTGCGGCCGCGACGCGATTTCTTCTGGGCGTCCGTGAGTGTCACGAGTTCCATCAGGCAACCTTTCCGGCGGTAAGCCACAGCGTGGCAATCAGATGATCGGCCATCAGCGCGGAGAAGATCGCGAAGAGATAGACGATCGAAAATGCAAACAGCTTCTTGGCAGGCACCATCTTTTCGTCACCCTCCGGCATGCGGTGCACGCCGATCGAGTACCAGATGAACCCGAGACCGAGGGCTGCGGCGAAAGCGCCGTAACCAATGCTCGAAAAGCCGAGTATGGTCGGCACGACGCCGATGATTGCGGTCAGGACGGCATAGATGACGATCTGCGTCTTGGTGGTCGCCTCGCCAGAAACATTCGGCAGCATCGGCACGCCGACGGCGCCATAATCGCGCATCTTGAACAGAGCCAGCGCCCAGAAATGGGCCGGCGTCCAGAGAAACGTGATGAGGAAGAGCACGATGCTCTCGATGGCGATGCCATTGGTAACGCAGGCCCAGCCGATCATTGGCGGGAAGGCACCGGCAGCGCCGCCGATGACGATGTTCTGCGGCGTCGAGCGCTTCAGCCACATCGTGTAGATCACCACGTAGAAGAAGATCGTAAACGCAAGCAGACCGGCCGACAGCCAATTGACGACGATGCCGAGAATGCAGACGGAAAACGCCGAGAGCGTCATGCCGAAGGACAGCGCCTCATTCGCGGTGATCTTACCAGCCGGAATAGGCCGCTTTGCCGTGCGGGTCATGATCGCGTCGATATCAGCGTCGTACCACATGTTGAGGGCACCGGAAGCTCCAGCACCCACGGCGATACAGAGGATGGCAATGAAACCGATGAAAGGATTGATGTGGCCCGGAGCCATGACCATGCCGGCCAGCCCCGTAAACACCACCAGCGACATGACGCGCGGCTTCAGCAGCTCGAAGTAATCGCGCGCAGAGGCTTCGGAGAGACGAACGCCGCCTTCCGTGCCGATCGCCTCGTGATTGTCGATAACCTGCATGTCGTCCAGTCCTTGGAATCGTCCGGCGCGTCTATCGCGCCGTGTTGCCGGGCATTCCCGGCGTTGCGAGAAGCCGCCGTTTCCGGCGGCTTCGGATCACATGCGGCGCTTACTTGATGCGCGGCAGCTGTTCCCACTGGTGGAACGGCGGCGGCGATGTCAGCTGCCATTCGAGCGTGTTAGCGCCCTCGCCCCATGGGTTGTCGCCGGCAACGCGCTTCTTGGAGAAGGCTTCGAAGACGCCGAACAGGAAGATCAGCACAGCGAAGGCCGAGATGTACGAACCGTAGGACGACACGGCGTTCCAGCCGGCATAGGCATCCGGATAGTCGATGTAACGGCGCGGCATGCCGGCAAGGCCGAGGAAATGCTGCGGGAAGAACACCAGGTTCACGCCGACGAACATCACCCAGAAGTGCAGCTTGCCGATGAATTCCGAATACATGTAGCCGGTCATCTTCGGGAACCAGTAGTACCAGCCGGCGAAGATCGCGAACACGGCACCGAGCGACAGAACGTAGTGGAAGTGGGCAACCACGTAATAGGTGTCGTGCAGCGAACGGTCGAGGCCGGCATTGGCGAGCTGAACGCCGGTGACGCCGCCGACCGTGAACAGGAAGATGAAGCCGATCGCCCAGACCATCGGCGTCGTGAAGCGGATCGAACCGCCCCACATCGTCGCAATCCAGGAGAAGATCTTCACGCCGGTCGGCACCGCGATGACCATCGTCGCGAAGACGAAGTAGCGCTGCGTGTCGAGCGACATGCCGACGGTGTACATGTGGTGCGCCCAGACGATGAAGCCGACGGCGCCGATGGCGACCATGGCATAGGCCATGCCGAGGTAACCGAAGATCGGCTTCCTCGAGAAGGTCGAGACGATGTGGCTGACAATGCCGAAGCCGGGCAGGATCAGGATGTACACTTCCGGGTGACCGAAGAACCAGAACAGGTGCTGGAACAGGATCGGGTCGCCGCCGCCTTCAGGCGCGAAGAACGACGTGCCGAAGTTGCGGTCGGTGAGCAGCATGGTGATGCCGCCTGCCAGAACCGGCAGCGAGAGAAGCAGAAGGAAAGCGGTGATCAGGACCGACCAGGCAAACAGCGGCATCTTGTGCAGCGTCATGCCGGGAGCGCGCATGTTGAGGATCGTGGTGATGAAGTTGATCGCACCGAGGATCGACGAGGCACCGGCAATGTGCAGGCCAAGAATCACGAGGTCCATCGAAGGCCCTGGCGTTCCCGCCGTCGATAGAGGCGGATAGACCGTCCAGCCTCCTCCCGAGCCATAACCACCGGCCGGGCCTTCGACGAACATCGACAGAAGCACGAGCAGGAAGGCCGGGATGATCAGCCAGAACGAAATGTTGTTCATGCGCGGGAACGCCATGTCCGGCGCGCCGATCATGATCGGAACCATCCAGTTGGCAAAGCCGCCGATCAGCGCCGGCATGACCATGAAGAAGATCATGATCAGCGCATGCGCTGTGGTGAAGACGTTGAACATCTGCTTGCCGCCGTCGATGGCAGCATCGCCCTCGAAGCCATAGACCATGGACGCCAGACCGTGGAAGATCTGGATACCCGGCTCCTGCAGCTCGGCGCGCATGAAGACCGACAGCGTGCCGCCGATGATGCCCGCGAAAATCGCGAAGATCAGGTACAGCGTGCCGATGTCCTTGTGGTTGGTCGAGAGGAACCAGCGCTGAAAGAAAGTCAGCGGCTTGTGGGCGTGGTCATGGTCATCATGCGCATGGTCATGCGCGTGATCATTACGGTGATCGTGGGTAGTGGTAGTTCCGGCCATCGGCCTGTCCCCCTTCGAAATACTTTTCGGGCGAATTACTGTGCGGCGTTTTCAGCGACGTCTACGGTCTTGGCCGCGCCGTCGATGGAAGCCATGAGTGCCTTGTTCGCCTCACCCACATTGGTGGCGGCGGCAGCGAGCCAAGTGTTGTACTTGTCTTCGCTGACCACACGGATGGCGATCGGCATATAGGCATGGTCCTTGCCGCAGAGCTCGGAACACTGGCCGTAGTAGAGACCTTCGCGCTCAGCCTTGAACCAGGTTTCGTTGAGACGGCCAGGAACGGCGTCGATCTTCACGCCGAAGGCCGGCATGGCGAAGGCGTGGATGACGTCGGCTGCAGTCACCAGAACGCGGACGGTCTTGCCGACGGGAACGACGACTTCGTTATCGACGGCAAGAAGACGCGGATATTCGTGCTTGTCTTCCTTGCCGAGCGTCGCGCGGTCTTCTTCCTTCATCATCAGGCTATCGAAGGAGAGCGGGGTTTCGCCGACCTCGTATTCGTAGGACCAGTACCACTGGTTGCCTGTCGCCTTCAGCGTGATGTCCGGATTTTCCGGCGGCGTCAGCTGCGCGGTCAGAAGCTGGAAGGACGGGATCGCCAGGAACAGGAGAACGACGACCGGGCCAAGCGTCCAGACGATTTCGATTGCCGTGTTATGGCTGGTCTTGGACGGGACCGGATTCTTGCTTTCGCGGAACCGGAACACGATCCAGATCAGCAGCGCCAGGACGAAAAGCGTGATCGGAATGATGAACCAGAGCGTGTAATGCTCGAACCATGTAATTTCTTCCATGATTCCGGTTGCTGCGGTCTGAAAATTGGTCTGCCATGCGACCGGCTTGTCAGCCAAAGCATTCGAAGCAAAGAGCAGACAGGCAATCGATGCCAAAACTGCAAAAGCCTTGTTTTTCACTATAGTGTCTCCCTGGGCGCTTGATCAGGATCAAACCGTAACGCAGAATCCTTAGCCATACTGAAGCGCTTCAAACCACAGTTTGATGAACGCCGCAACATCTGTCCATTCAAGCCCATGCGGCATTTTGCGCAAACGACGCTTTTCACACAAACTGTTAAGGCCCTGCGGGCCTTACGAATACCGCCAGCGCGAGAAGTGGCGCTGTTGGGCTTGAGCATTTACGCCAGTCGCCCCGTCCCTATACCATATATAAGGAGCGACAGGCACTCCCACGGCAGCGTCTTACAGCCTGTATCGGAGCCGACTTGCCGTTTTAGGCCTGTTCAGGAGCCCCATTTCCGCCACACCGGGCTGGAATGTACCGCGCAGGGCTTTTCATTTGCGGCTACGCCCTTCAAGAATAGCCAGACTGATTCTTAAGTTTGAGGTTTACATGGGCCTGTCCCTCCTTTCCCGGCTGCCGATCGCGGCGTTCGGACTTGCTGCCACACTCTTTTCCTACACGGCAGCAGCCCAACAGCCCGGAGCACAACAGCCAGGTACACCCGGCACCGTGAAATCCAACCACGGCGCGTGGTCGATCGTCTGCGACCAGCCGGCGGGGGCAACCGCCGAGCAGTGCGCGCTGATGCAGAACGTCATTGCCGAAGACCGGCCCGAAGTCGGCCTCTCGGTCGTCGTCCTGAAGACGGCGGACCGCAAGGCGAAGATTCTTCGCGTTTTGGCCCCGCTCGGCGTGCTTCTGCCGAACGGCCTTGGCCTCAATGTCGATGGCAAGGATATCGGCCGCGCCTATTTCGTCCGCTGCTTTTCCGACGGCTGCTATGCCGAAGTGGTTCTGGAAGACGAACTGTTGAAAACCTTCCGGTCCGGCGCACAGGCGACCTTCATCGTCTTCCAGTCCCCTGAAGAAGGCATCGGCATCCCCGTCGATCTGAAGGGTTTTGGCGAAGGCTACGACGCGCTGCCGTAAGGCATTCAGGCAAATCCGAGGAATACGGCCAGCAGGCGGTTGACGGAAACCATCGTCTCCGCGTTGAGTTTACCGAACGGCGCGCCGACTTTGTCCCTGCGCATCGTCATCACCTTGTCGACCATAATCTGCGACGGCTTGCGCAAACCGTTTTCGTCGTCGGGCTCGACGGAAAGGCGCAGAAGCGGCGTATCCTGCAGTGTTCCCGAAATAAGCAATACGGTCACTGTCGGCGCCTGGTCGAAGAGATCGGATTGAATGATCAGCGCGGGACGCGGTTTGCCGAAATCCCCTGGCAAAGCGATGGTCACAAGATCGCCCCGCTTCATTCTTCGATCTCGCTCAGATCGGCAAAAGCGGCATCCATAAATCCCGCAAGGTCATCATCTGCGGCCTCGGCCTGGGCAATGACCATGGATTGGCGCCGGCACTCGGCTGCAAAACCCGCCTTTCGGGAATCCGGCACCCAAATCTGCAGCGGCCGAAGACCGGCCGCCCGCATGGCGTCCCTTCTCTGCTGAACACGCTCGCTCAAAGCCTTTGCCATCTGCGTCAGCTCCTATTCGTTACATGTAACATAATCCCCCGAACCGGCCTGTCAATAATAACGGCTGACCCCGCACTCAAAACTTGCGGCCATGGTGACGCGTCTCTACATGGGAACAATCATACACGTTGCGGAGCTTCGCCCATGAACACCGATCTCATCAAACTGTTCGACAGCGACGAGGCTGCCATTCGCGAGGTATTGGCGCAGACATTGGCGGGCGCCGATGACGGGGAACTGTTCATCGAGCATAGCCAGTCGGAATCGCTGTCCTTCGACAATGGCCGTCTGAAGGGCGGCAGCTTCAACACCGACCAGGGGTTTGGCCTGCGCGCAGTCGCCGGCGAAGCGGTCGGCTATGCGCATGCGGGCGATCTGTCGCTGTCGGCGCTGAAGCGGGCGGCCGATGCGGTCGGCGCCGTCACGCGCGGTTATTCCGGCACGTATGCCGCAGCCCCCCAGCGCACCAACAAGAAACTCTATGGCGACGAGAACCCGATCGGCGAACCGAGCTTCGAGGCCAAGGTTTCGCTGTTGCAGGAGATCGACGCCTATCTGCGCGCCAAGGATCCGAAGGTCCGGCAGGTCACCGCCTCGATCGCCGCCAGCTGGCAGGTGGTCGATATCCTGCGGGCCGATGGCGAGCGCATGCACGATATCCGCCCGATGACGCGCCTCAACATCTCCGTCGTGGTTGGCGAAGGCGACCGGCAGGAAGCCGGCTCCTATGGCGTCGGCGGCCGTCGCGGCTTTGGCGATTTTGTCGCTGTCGACAACTGGCAGCGCGGCGCCGACGAAGCCCTGCGCCAGGCCCTGGTCAATCTCGAAGCCATCGATGCGCCGGCCGGCACCATGGATGTGGTGCTGTCCTCCGGCTGGCCGGGCGTCATGCTGCATGAGGCGGTCGGGCACGGGCTGGAAGGCGATTTCAATCGCAAGAAGACCTCGGCCTTCGCCGGGCTGCTCGGTCAACAGGTCGCGGCCAAGGGCGTGACCGTCGTCGATGACGGCACGATCGAGAGCCGCCGGGGCTCGCTGACCATCGATGACGAGGGAACGCCTTCCGCCTATAACGTGCTGATCGACGACGGCAAGCTGGTGGGCTACATGCAGGACCGCCAGAACGCCCGGCTGATGGGCATGAAGGCGACCGGCAACGGACGGCGCGAATCCTACGCGCATGTGCCGATGCCGCGCATGACCAACACCTATATGCTCGGCGGCGACAAGAGCCCGGAAGAGATCATCGCTTCGGTCAAGAAGGGCATCTATGCCGTCTCGTTCGGCGGCGGCCAGGTGGATATCACCTCCGGCAAGTTCGTCTTCGGCTGCACCGAAGCCTACCTGATCGACAATGGCAAGATCGGCGCGCCGGTAAAGGGCGCCATGCTGATCGGCAACGGGCCGGATGCGATGCAGCGGATCACCATGATCGGCAACGACATGAAGCTCGATACCGGCATGGGCAATTGCGGCAAGGGCGGCCAGTGGGTGCCCGTCGGCGTCGGCCAGCCGCATCTGCGGATGAACGAAATGACGGTCGGCGGCACGCAGGCCTGATCGGTTTTTTTGGCGAAACCCGGCGGCGATGAGCGCCGGGTGCCGACCTTCAGATTACCCTCCCCTCAGCCGCGCGCCGGCAAAAGCATGCAGTCGTAGGAGTGCCGCTTCAACCAGTCGCAGGCAGCATCGGCCTCCTCGCGGCTATCGAACCCGACGAACCGGGCGCGGTAGATGGCGCCGGCGCCGTTACCGACAGCCTCCGTATAGGGCGAGGCTGATTTCAGCGTCTTTCCCGCAACCGATCTTGCCTGCGCCAGCAGCGCACGCGCTGCCTCTTGCGTCGGTGCGGCCGAAATCTGGATTTGCCAGGTGCCTGCAGGCAAGACGTCTGCGGTATTCTCAAGCTCGTCGATGACCGCTGGACGCTCGGCCGGGATTGTCGCGTGCGACGCGGCGATCAGCGCCGCAACGGCATCGCCGCCCTGGCGCGTGGGCGCGGCAAAGGGCAATGGGACATCGGATGCGCCAATGGCAGCGACCTCCACGGTGCCACGGGTCTTGGCCGCAGCCACCAGCGTGCGGCTGGCCGCGTTCGAAGCCTTGCCCAGATGGCGGTCCAGAAGGGCTGCCATCCTGTTGTCTCGGCTTTTGGCGGTACGGCCACCGAGCACCACGCCGACCACGCGCCGGTTGCCGTGGCGCACGGCGCTGACCAGGTTGAAGCCCGAGGCATTGGTATAGCCGGTCTTGATTCCGTCCATGCCGTCATAGCGATACATCAGGTTGTTGTGGCCGCGAACCTTGCGGCCGCGAAAGACGAAGCTCTGGGTGGCAAACAGTTTATACTCCCGGGGAAAGTCGCGCATCAGCGCGATCGCCAGCGTCGACATGTCGCGTGCCGTCGTTACTTGGGCACCGGCCGGCAGGCCCGAAGCGTTGATGAAGACGGTCCGGCTCATGCCCAGCTGGCGCGCCTTCCGCGTCATCGCCTTGGCAAAATTGGCTTCCGTGCCCCCGAGCTTCTCGGCCATGGCGGCGGCCGCGTCGTTGCCGGAGCGGACGATCATGCCGAGCACCGCCTCGCGAACGGTCAGCGACGTGCCGGCCTTGAGCCCCAGCCGCATAGGCGGCTTGGCCGCCGCCGTCTTCGACACCTTAATCGGGGTATCCCATCTGATCTTTCCACTGCGCAGGGCCTCGAAGGTGAGGTAGAGCGACATCATCTTGGTCAGCGAGGCCGGATGGTTGAGCGTGTCGGGATTTTCCGCAGACAGCACTTTGCCGGTGCGGGCGTCGATGATGATCGCGGCGCTGCCCGCCCACGCCATGGCCGGTCCGGATGCGAACGCCAGGATCGCCAAAAGCAGGCATCGGAAAGTCGTCATGTCGGCCCCCATTTCGAAGGCACCCGCACCCGGGCGCGCACTTGTATCGTTTTGCGACAGAGCCGTGGCTTTGCTGCAACTTTGCGGCGGATTGCGGTTTTACGCGACGACTTTTACCGCAGTGGTAAACGAAGATTTAACGTTGAGCCCGTTCGGCGGGCCTTGAGCGATCAGGAACCGCCGGACAGGACCTTTTCTCCCGCGACCGCGCCATTTTGCGATTTTCATCGGTCGCGGAACCAAACTCACTTGTCCGCGTTAACCGGGCACGCCGCATAACCGACTGAAATTGCGGCCTGTTCAATGCAAGTGGAGATACATCATGGGACGCGGAATTTTGCTCTGGCTGCTGGGGATTCCGATCCCTATTATCATTCTTCTCGCTCTGTTCTTCCGATAGGTGGCGCGATGACAATCCCGGTTTCAACGGTACCAGCCGGCACCACCATCGAATCATCGGATTCCGCCGTGAGCTGGGGTGCAATTATCGCAGGCGCCGTGGGTGCGGCTGCGATCACGATCGTTCTGACGCTGCTCGGCTCCGGCATTGGCCTCAGCATGGTCTCCCCATTCTCATCGCAAGGCGCGTCCTTGACGACCTTTGCCATAACCACGGCGATCTGGCTGATCATCGTGCAATGGGCGTCTGCCGGTTTCGGCGGCTATATCGCCGGCCGTCTGCGGACGAAATGGACGGGTGTCAACCGCGATGAAGTGTTCTTTCGTGACACTGCGCACGGCGTCCTCGCCTGGGCCTTAGCGACATTGATCGTCGCCGGTGCCCTGGGTTCAGCCATCTCCGCGACAGTCGGTGCCGGCGTGCAGGCAACTGCAACCGTGACCGCCGGTGCTACGGCCGCAGGTGCTGCGGCAGCTTCGTCGGATGCGGGCAGCAATGCGACGTCCTACTTTGTCGATAGCCTGTTGCGACCGGCCACCCCGGCTACCGCACTTGCCGGTACCGCTGCCGACGACACGGCAGGCCAGATCTCGCGCATCCTTTTCACCAGCGCCGCAAACGGTGAAATGTCGGCTGGTGACCGCACCTATCTCGATCAGCTAGTCGCAGCCAAGACCGGTCTTCCGGAAGCGGAAGCCAAAGCCCGTGTCGATGGCGTCTTGAAAAGCATCGATGATGCCAAGGTGGCGGCGACCGAAGCTGCGGAGACGGCACGCAAGGCCAGCGCGTCCATCGCCCTGTTCGGCGCCCTCTCCCTGCTGATCGGCGGTTTTGTTGCCGCTGTTGGGGCAGCCCTTGGTGGTCGCCAGCGTGACGAAGTTGATGGCGTCCTGGCTCGTTAACAGCACGCAGCTCCTACAATAATGGAAGGCGGATCGTTAAAGCGGTCCGCCTTCTTCGTTTTCCAACGGCCCGCCACTCTGCCATTCAGCCGGTGTTAACGCCGCCGCCGCTAAGGTTCCTTCTCGACATTTACGCCGGGGAACACTCTTGAAAACCATGCTGCGACAGGCTGCCAAACGTTCGGCCATTACCGGCGGCCTGACGATCGCCGGGCTGTTGCATTCTCTTGGATTGATGCGGCAGGCGCGCGGGCGCGGCGCGATCTTCACGCTCCATCACGTCCGACCGAAACAAGCCCGTGCCTTTGATCCCAATGCCCATCTGGAGATCACGCCGGAATTTTTGGATATGACCATCACGGTGTTGAAACGCGACGAATACCGGTTCATCGCCCTGGATGCCTTGCCGGCCCATCTCGCTTCCGGCGACCGCCGGCCGGTTGCTATTTTCACGCTGGATGACGGCTATCGCAACAACCTCGACCATGCCGCCCCGATTTTCTCCAGGCACGGTGTGCCCTTTACCGTGTTTGTCGCCGGCGGCTTTATCGATCGCACCCATACGCTCTGGTGGGAAACACTCGCCGATCTGCTGGAGGGGCAATCGCAGCTGAGTTTCGACTTCGGCGCAGGCAAAGAAACTGTCGCGCTCGGCAGCCTGCATGAGAAACAGGCAGCCTTCGACAGGTTCGCCGACTTCGTTCATTCGATCGACGAAGCCACCGCGATCGCCCGCTTGAACCAGACGGCCCAGACACTCGGAATCGATGCCATCAAAATAACCGCCGCTATGACGCTGGACGAGGCCGGCCTCAAGGCGCTGATCGAAAATCCGCTCGCCAGCCTTGGCGCGCATACGATCAGCCATCGTTCAGTGACGCGCCTGAGCGACGAAACGGCGCGCGCGGAAATAGACCTTTCGGCCCGGAGGGTGGAACAGATCACCGGATACCGGCCAAAATCGCTTGCCTATCCCTATGGCTTTGCCAGCGCGGTCTCGGCCCGCGACCACCGGCTGGCCGCCAACCTTGGCTTCACCACCGCCGTGACGACGCAACCGGGAACGCTGTCCGATACAGTCAACACCGCGGCCCTACCGCGCATCTCGCTCAACGGCCATTTTCAGAAGGCGGGCTATGTCAGCGCACTGGCATCGGGCATCGCCTTCAAGCTGATGGGAATGCGCTAAGGGGGCGCTGCGGTCACGGATACATCCGCACCTTGTTCCAATCGCCTTCCGCTCCGTCGCGGCGGAATTCGATCCGGTCGTGCAGACGGAAAGCCCCGTCCTTCCAGAACTCGATCGAGGTCGGCTTGATGCGGAAACCCGACCAGTGGGCGGGACGCGGAATCTCGCCGATGGCATATTTCAGCGTGTATTCGGCAACGGCTTTTTCCAGCGCAAACCGGCTTTCGAGCGGCCGCGACTGTTTTGACGCCCAAGCACCGATACGGCTGCCGCGCGCCCGCGTCTTGTAATATTCGTCGGCTTCTTCATTGCTGACGATCTCCACCGGCCCGCGCACGCGCACCTGCCGGCGCAGCGTTTTCCAGTGGAAACACATGGCTGCCTTCATGCTGGCGAGAATTTCCTCTCCCTTCTGGCTTTCGAAATTGGTGTAGAAGACGAAACCACGCTGGTCGAAGTCCTTCAAGAGCACCATGCGCACATCCGGCAGGCCATCAGCGTCCACGGTGGCGAGCGCCAAGGCATTGGGATCGTTGATTTCTGCGGCCTGCGCTTCCTTCAGCCACGTGCCAAAAAGAGAAAAAGGCTCATTCTCTTGCGTGAAGTCACCAGTTGTTAACCCAGTCTCACTCATATTGCCATCCAATGCCGTAACGTGTGGCGGGGACGCGGTCCCGCCCGCCGAACAATAAATGTCAGAGCTTGCACGTTGCGTCTTAGGACCTTGAAGCCGCTCTTTCCAGTCTGACAGGTATGCCATTGCAAGACATAGCAAAGTGGATAGAGGACACAAAGGTTTTATCCCGGTTGAGCGGGATTGCCGCAGTGTGCCTGGCCACGACAACCCTTTCGGGATGCCTCGGCGGTCTTGATTTTTCCGGAACTCCCGATGTCGACAGAACCGTCGCGACCAATTCCGTGCCCTCCGTCCGCAACGGCGAAGACAATTCCGACGCGCTCACCGTCAGGAACGCCGTGTCATCCGCCGATGTGACGAGGATTGCCGGAAACCCCATTCCCTGGGCGAATTCGAGCTCCGGCAGCGCGGGGGTGATCAGCAGCATTTCCGAGGAGCAGGTCAACGGCACCACCTGCCGCCGGTTCACCACCACCCGCCATTCCTATCAGGGCATCGCCAAATTCGACGGCAATACCTGCCTGCTCGGCAACGGCGAATGGTATCTGACCAGTTTTGGCCCGCGCAGCTGACGGCGGGGTGGGTGCCCTTCGCTACCGCGCATTAACCACGCTGCAACAAAGACGCGGCCCGGGGCCATTTACACAACCGGCGCAGGCCCGCAGCTAACCGGAATTTAAGCAGCAGCTTCTCATCATCACCGGCAAAGGGACAAGACCGTCAGAACGCGGCTTTCCGATTGTTTCAACAGGCTGAAAGAACCGCTGGACGCGGCATCGGCTTTCAAGGGCGGTGAGATAGATGCGTGATCCCTATTCAGTGCTCGGCGTCAGACGCAATGCCGGACCGGACGAGATCAAGGCCGCCTGGCGGTCCGTGGCAAAAGCCGTGCATCCCGACCAGAACCAGGACGATCCGCTGGCTACCCAGCGTTTTGCCGAGGCCGGTCGCGCCTACGAGGTGCTGAAGGATCCGAAGCTGCGCAACCGCTACGACTATGCCCGCCGCGAGGCCGAACTGCGCCGCATGGAAGAGATGAAGCGCAAGGCGCGCGGCACGGACGAAGAAACCATCGATCCGGAAACCGCCGAAGACATGATCTCGCGCATTTTCGGTGCAGACGACCGGGCAAAGGCACAGAACGCCCGCCCGCAAGAGAAGAAACCGGCAGCGGCGGCACCGCAGGCGGAAGCGAAGCCGGAACCCAGGCCCGAACCAAGACCCGAGCCAAGGGCAGAGGCGGCGGCCGAGCCCGAAGCCAGCACGGAAGCGAAGTCCGAGCCGGCCGACAAGATGCCCATCTTCGGCGGCTTTCCGCGCGCCGCAGCACCAGCCGCAGAACTGGTCTCGGCCATCGTCCGGCGGATTCGCGGCGCTGCCGGCAAACCAGCGGCTGACAAGGTGCCGGACATCTTCTGCGACGTCACGGTCTCGATCGAGGATATTTTCCGCCGCGAAAAGGCAACGGCAACGCTGCCCGACGGACAGACACTCAAGGTCGCGCTGCCCGCCGGCACCACCGACGGCAGCATCGTGCGCCTCAAGGAGATGGGGTACCGGTTGAACGGCATGCAACGCGGCGATGTCGTCGTTGCCGTGCGCGTCCTCCAGGACGGCCGCTTCCGCACCGATGGGACAGACCTGCGCACCACCCTGCCCGTCAATATCCAGGACGCGATCCTTGGATGCGACATGACAGTGGAGACCCTGACCGGCCCGGTCAGCGTGACCATTCCGGCTTGGTCCGGTTCCGACCATGTGATCCGGCTTGCGGGCCACGGCCTGCCGGCAGCAGACGGCAAACGCGGCGACCTTCTGGTGGAACTGCGGCTGATGCTGTGGGAAAAGCCGGATGAAAAGGTCACCGATCTGATGCGCAGCCTGCGCAACGGCTTGTTCCTGTAAGGGTTTTGCGGCAAAATGCGTGGACGGCTGCGGACGCTTTGACCGCTGACCCAATATTACGGGGACTAACAGTTCCTGATCTCCCCCGCGCTTGAACCACCGGGACGGCTATGTCATAGCCAATGCTCGAAAAATTCAGAGCCGACGCGACCGCAATGGGCGCGAAGGTTCCGGCAGGTTCAACATATGCGAATTCCAGTCGGCCAATGCCTGACTGATGAAAGCATAGGCTTTATTGGGGGCATAACATCATGTCGCAAACATCCGGTCTGATGACAGGCAAACGCGGCCTCATCATGGGGGTCGCAAACAACCGGTCGATCGCATGGGGCATTGCCAAGGCAATTCACGCGCAGGGCGGCGAACTGGCATTCACCTATCAGGGTGACGCCCTGAAGAAGCGGGTCGAACCGCTAGCCGAGGAACTTGGTGCCATCATGGCCGGCCATTGCGACGTCAGCGATGAATCCACCATCGACGCGGTGTTCGAACACCTGGAGAAAACCTGGGGCAAGATCGACTTCCTCGTGCACGCCATCGGCTTTTCCGACAAGGACGAACTGACCGGCCGCTACGTCGATACCTCGGCGGCAAACTTCGCCCTGACGATGAACATCTCGGTCTATTCCTTCACCGCCGTCGCACGGCGGGCGGAAAAACTGATGACCGATGGCGGCTCGATGCTGACCATGACCTATTACGGCGCCGAGAAGGTGATGCCGAACTACAACGTCATGGGCGTCGCAAAGGCCGCACTCGAAGCCAGCGTCAAGTATCTGGCCGTCGATCTCGGCCCGAAGAACATCCGCGTCAACGCGATCTCGGCCGGCCCGATCAAGACGCTTGCAGCCTCCGGCATCGGCGACTTCCGATATATCCTCAAGTGGAACGAGTACAACGCGCCGCTGCGCCGCACCGTCACCATCGAGGAAGTCGGCGATGTCGGCCTCTACATGCTATCGGATCTGTCGCGCTCGGTCACCGGTGAAATTCATCATGCCGATAGCGGCTACCATGTCGTCGGCATGAAGGCCGTCGACGCGCCGGATATCGCCGTCGTCAAGGACTGATCCGCCTGCAAAAACTCCGGGGCTCTCGAACAGACGGGTGTCCCGGCTCCTCGCGTCGGGCTTTTCAGCCCCCTGCCCCGGAGTGTCTCCGTGACCATCTACATGATCCGCCACGGCCAGACCGACTGGAATGCGCAAATCCGCATGCAGGGTCAGAAGGATATTCCGCTCAACGATACCGGACGGCGGCAAGCCAGCGGCAATGGCCGCGCGCTTCTGGCTGTTCTCGGCGATGAGGCTGAAAGATTCGATTTCGTCGCAAGTCCGCTTCACCGCACCCGCGAGACGATGGAACTCATGCGCGAGGCGATGGGGCTTGCCCGCGCCGGCTACCGGATGGACGACCGGCTGAAGGAAGTTTCTTTCGGCGATTGGGAAGGCTACACGATGGCCGAACTCGAGCGGGAAATGCCCGAGCGGGTGGCGGAACGCGAACTGTCGAAATGGGATTTCATCCCGCCCGGTCCGGATGCCGAAAGCTACGAGATCCTCTCCTGGCGCGTCGGCGCATGGCTATCCAGCGTTTCGGCGCCGACCGTCTGCGTCAGCCATGGCGGCGTCATCCGCACGCTGTTCAAGCTCTGCGGCGCCATGGACGCGGAAGAGGCCGCCCTTGGGGCTATTCCTCAGGACAGGATTTTGAAGATCGACAATGGAACGATCGGCTGGCTCTAAGCTTCGCCTTTGCCGAAGGCGGGAAGCGGCCGACTTTTAAATCAGCCCCACCGTCCAAAAGACCCGACACTTGGCCAGTGCCGCGCATGTGGTTTCACTGCACGACTTCCAGATCATTGATGACGCGCTTGCCATCCACTTCAGTATAGAAGACCAGAACCTTGACCCCGGCCTTCAGGCCGTCGAAGTTGAATTCCTCGGGCGCCTGATAATTCTTGCCGTCGTCCAGCGACAGGCTCAATTTGTCGGTATCGACGCCGGTGATCACGGCTTCGACATCGGCACTTTCGGCAAACGCGGCGAGCGGCGAAAAGAAACCGGCCGCGGCCATCAATGCAGCAACGATGAAACGCATCTGTCGTGCCCTCTTCAGTAATTCATTCAATTTTGTTGTGCTCACTGTTTGACCTCCGATTGTGGCAAAAATCGCCCGTTGCCGTGTCATTTAAAATTTTATCGAATTTTGGTCACGCATGGTTAACCAAATTCCCAGCGACGGTGCCCCTCCCCGCTGAAGTGCGAATTTGATAGCAGGAACAGCGTCTAAAGCCAATCTTAAGACTCCCTCACTAGCGTGAGGCCCGGGAATATGAGGTGCATGGCAGTTGAGTAAAAGCGCTACAATCCGTCATCGCGTCTGGACGCTTGCCAGACTGGCGAAACCGTCTCTTATTCCCGCGTTCATCGCCGCCGCCGTCGTCTTTACCGGCGGCTATCTGTTCAAGGAACAGAACCGCCAAAACTTTCGAAACGAGTTGAAGAGCAACGTCCAAAACGAGCTCAATCTTGTCTCCATTCGTCTGCAGAGCGAGATCAACAACAACATCACGGCACTGCGCGGATTTGCCAACAACTTCTCCGTCGATCCGACGATAGCGCAATCGCAATTTGACCAGTTGGCCACCAAGCTGCTCATTCAGAATCCCCAGATGGTGCGCGTCAGCGCAGCGCCGGACGCCGTCATTCGCACGACCTTCCCGCTGAAGGGGAACGAGCGGATGATCGGTACCGACTTCAAGAAATTCCGCTCCTCGAGGATCGCCATCGACCGTGCCGAATCGAAGGCCAAACCCATCCTGGCCGGCCCGGTCAGGCTGCCAAGCGGCCGGACCGGCTTCAACCTGTTTTCTCCTGTCTTCACCCGAAGTGAAAACGGCCTGACCTTTTGGGGCTTCATGGAAGCCGTCGTCGATGAGCGCGACATTTATGCCAGTGCCGGCCTGCTCGGCGGAGACAAGCATAATGACGAAGCCGACGGCGGCCACCGGCACATCAATATCCAGCTGGCCATCCGCGACGTTTCGATCAAGACCAGCGTCCAGGACGCCTTTTACGGCGACACCGACCTTTTCGAGAAATCGCCCGTCATCCGCCGTTTGCAACTGCCCGGCGGAACCTGGGAACTGGCGGCGATCCCGGCAGACGGCTGGGCGCAGGAGCCCGCCAACAGCAGATGGCTCGAGATGGCGATTGTGGTCGCCGCAGCAGTCATCATCATTCCGATCTTCCTCACCGGCGGGTTCGTCAACGAACGTCAGCGCAATATCGCCAAGCTTCGCTCGCGTGAGCGGGAACTGCTGACCGTCTCGCACCGGCTGAACCTGGCGCTCGAATCCTCCAAGATCGGCATCTGGGAAATCGACCTCGACACGCAGGAACGCTCCTGGGATGAGCGCATGTACCATCTGCATGGTCTGCCACCGGGCGGCGGAGCGCCAAGCTACGCGGAATGGCGCAGCACAGTACACCACGACGATATCGGCGCGGCATCGCTGACCCTGTTCAGGGCGCTGGACGAAGATCTGGAATACCGCTCGCAGTATCGCATCGTCATGCAGGACGACAGCGTCCGCCACGTCCGCAATGCCGGATCCACCCATGTTGGCGCCGATGGCAAGGCCAAGATCACCGGCATCAGCTGGGATGTGACCGACGACGTGATGATGACGGAGCAATTGCGAACGGCGAAAGCCATTGCCGACCAGAAGAACGCCGAACTGGAAGAGGCGTTGACCGGCCTGTCGGAACGGGAGCAGCAGCTGGAGGCCATGACCAGACGCCTCGATCTTGCGCTCGGTTCCTACCAGTGCGGCATGTGGGAAGCCGATCTCGTCACGGGCATCACCTATTGGGACGAGCGCATGCACCAGCTCTACGGGCTGACCTATAGCGACGGCGTCACAACGAACGAAACCTGGATCAACGCACTGCATGCGGACGACCGCGAAGAGGCGCTTTCAAGCGTCAGCCGAACAATTTCGCAAAATGTTCCCCATGTCCAGGCCTTCCGGGTGGTCCTGCCGGACCGCACGATCCGGCATGTCCGCTCCGTCGGCAAAATCCACGAGACACCGGGCGGCGGCCGAAAACTGATCGGCATCGCCTTCGATATCAGCGAAGACGTGCTGTTGACGGATGAGCTGCGCAGCGCAAAGGCGATGGCGGAGGCCAAGAACGACGAATTGGCTGACGCCAAGGACCGCATCGAACACAACGCCTTGCACGATCCGCTGACAGGCCTTGGCAACCGGCGCATGCTCGACAAGGCGCTTGAAACGCTGTCGAACGAACGCCAGGACGGCCTGCAGAACATCGCCATCCTGCACATCGATCTCGACCGCTTCAAGCAGATCAACGACACGCTCGGCCATGCGGCCGGCGACGCGATGCTGGTGCACGCATCGAAAATCCTGCGCTCCAGCGCCCGGCCCGGCGATATGGTGGCGCGCATCGGCGGCGACGAGTTCGTCGTGCTGGTCGCCAATCCGCCGAGCAAGGCCTTCCTGTCCGATCTTTCCGAACGCATCATCGTCCAGATGCGCCAGCCTGTCGATTACAACGGCTTTCCCTGCCGTTTCGGCGTCAGCATCGGCATCGCCTGTGCCGGCGACATGGCGATCGATGAGCGCCAGTTGCTGGTCAATGCCGATATCGCGCTCTACCGGGCCAAGGAAAGCGGCCGCAACCGCCACGAATTCTTCACCGACGCGCTGCAGGCCGAAATCATCACGACGAAGCGCATCGCCGACGAAATTCTCGAAGGCATCGAGAAGAACCAGTTCGTCGCCTGGTATCAACCGCAATTCGACGCGGGCACGCTGCGTTTGTCCGGCGTCGAGGCTTTGGTACGCTGGAATCATCCGCGCGAGGGCATTTTGACACCGGACAAGTTCCTGCACATCGCCGAGGAGCTGGATGTGGTGGCAACGATCGACCGCATCGTGCTCGACCGGTCATTGATGGATGCAATGCGCTGGGCTGCAATGGGTATCGACGTGCCGAAGATTTCCGTCAACGTTTCGGCCAAACGCCTGAGCGACGAGACGCTGCTCAACTCCCTGAAGGGCCTGTCGTTCAAGCCTGGCCAACTGTCGTTCGAACTGGTGGAATCGATCTTCCTCGACGAGAGCGACGATATCGTCACCGCCAATATCGACGGCATCAAGAAGCTCGGCATCGACATCGAGATCGACGATTTCGGCACCGGCCATACCTCGATCGTCAGCCTGTTGAAGATCAAGCCGAAACGGTTGAAGATCGACCGCCAGCTGGTCGCCCCCATCCTCAACTCCCGCAACGAACAGGCGCTGATCCGCTCGATCATCGAAATCGGCCGGTCGCTCGGCATCGAGACGGTGGCCGAAGGCGTGGAGACCATGGCGCATGCGGAAATGCTGGGCCTGCTCGGCTGCGACCTGTTGCAGGGCTATGCCTTTGCCAAGCCTTTGAGCTTCGACAAGTTCGTGGCTTTTGCCAGCAAGGAAGCCTTGCAGCTGGCGTCCTGATTGGCCTTTGCGGCGAGACAGACTGTTCACGCGGCAATCGTCATATTTCGCCAGAAAGGTTTTCCCTTTCCGGCGTTTTCCACTATGAGTGCGCCTACTGAATGGCGCAGCGGCTCGCCCGGATGCGCTTGGCCTCATATCCGGTTGCCTGATCCATGTCGCACAATACTTTCGGTCATCTTTTCCGCGTCACCACCTGGGGCGAAAGCCACGGGCCGGCGCTCGGCTGCGTCATCGACGGCTGCCCTCCCGGCATCCGTTTCACCCTGCCCGAGCTGCAGGCCTGGCTCGACAAGCGCAAGCCCGGCCAGTCGCGTTTCGTCACGCAGCGCCGCGAGGACGATCTGGTCAAGATCCTCTCCGGCGTCATGCTGGATGCGGACGGCGAGACGATGATCACCACCGGCACGCCGGTGTCGATGATGATCGAGAACACCGACCAGCGCTCAAAGGACTATTCCGAGATTTCCAAGAGCTACCGGCCGGGCCATGCCGATTACACCTATGACGTCAAATACGGCATCCGCGACTATCGCGGCGGCGGCCGCTCGTCGGCGCGCGAGACCGCAGCCCGTGTTGCCGCCGGCGGCCTTGCCCGCAAGGTGGTTCCGGGACTTCTGGTGCGCGGCGCGCTGGTGCAGATCGGCAAGCACAGGATCAACCGCGACAACTGGGACTGGAACGAAGTGGGCAACAACCCGTTCTTTGCGCCGGACCCGGCCATCGTCCCCGTCTGGGAAGAATATCTCGACAGCATCCGCAAATCCGGCTCCTCGGTCGGCGCGGTCGTCGAAGTGATTGCCGAAGGTGTACCGGCCGGGATCGGCGCGCCGATCTATGCCAAGCTCGACCAGGATATCGCCTCCAACCTGATGTCGATCAACGCCGTCAAGGGCGTCGAGATCGGCAACGGCTTTGGCGCCGCCGAAATCACCGGCGAGGAAAATGCCGACGAAATGCGGATGGGCAATGACGGCCAGCCGATCTTCCTGTCCAACCATGCCGGCGGCATTCTCGGCGGCATCTCGACCGGCCAGCCGGTGATCGCCCGCTTCGCCATCAAGCCGACCTCCTCGATCCTGACCGAGCGCCAGTCGATCGACAGTGACGGCAACAATGTCGATATCCGTACCAAGGGCCGCCATGACCCCTGCGTCGGCATCCGCGCCGTGCCGATCGGCGAGGCCATGCTTGCCTGCACCATTGCCGATCATTACCTGCGTGACCGTGGCCAGACAGGCCGGTTGAAATAACATCCAAGGAAGAACCCCATGCCCTTTGACCAGAAGCGCGTTGCCGATGCCATCCGGGCCTTCGAGGCCGGCGAAATCGTTGTCGTTACCGATGACGACGGCCGCGAGAACGAAGGCGACTTGATCGTCGCAGCCGTCCACTGCACGCCGGAAAAGATGGCCTTCATCGTGCGCCACACATCCGGCATCGTCTGCACGCCGATGCCGAAGGAAGAGGCCAAGCGCCTCAACCTCAACGCCATGGTGGCGGAAAACGATTCGGCCCACACGACGGCCTTTACCGTGACCGTCGATTTCAAGCACGGCACCACAACCGGCATTTCGGCCGAAGACCGGACATTGACGGTGCGCAATCTTGCCAACCCGAATGTCGGTGCTGCCGATTTCACCCGTCCCGGCCACATCTTCCCGCTGGTCGCCCGCGAAGGCGGCGTCCTGATGCGGTCCGGCCATACGGAAGCGGCCGTCGATCTCTGCCGCCTTGCCAGCCTGCCGCCGATCGGCGTCATCTGCGAGCTGGTCAACGACGACGGCACCGTTACACGCGGCCCGCAGGTGACTGATTTCGCCGAAAAGCATGGTCTGAAGCAGGTCTCCGTTGCCGATCTCATCGCCTACCGCCAGCGCAAGGAAACGCTGATCAATCTTGAGGCGACCTTCGACGTCGACACCCCCTATGGCAAGGCCAAGGCGCATGCCTATTCCCTGCCCTGGGATCCGATGCAGCATCTGGCCGTCACCTTCGGCGATATCCGCGACGGCGTCGATATCCCCGTCCGCCTGCATCTGGAAAATGTCGCCGCCGACGTCTTCGGCCGCGATTGCCAGCTCGATCCAATCATGAAGCGCATGTCCGAACAGGGCCGCGGCGTCATCGTTTACCTGCGCGAAGGCTCGGTCGGCGTCGGCGTCTCGACAACGGCACGCGCCGGCAAGCATGAGCGCGAAGAGCACAGCGAAGCACAGGCCCGCGAAAGCGAATGGCTGGAAATCGGGCTGGGCGCCCAGATCCTCAAAGACCTCGGCATCACCTCGATCCGCCTGCTCTCCTCGCGTGAGCGCCACTATGTCGGGCTGGAAGGTTTCGGCATCGAGATTGCGGCGACCGAGATCATCTGAGAGGCAGACGAACAATATGTGAAAGGCCACCGGTCAGCACACGACCGGTGGCCTTTTTGCGTTTGGGGATTATGTTTTTTAACAATCACATATCAGACTTTTTAACATGATTCACGATCGCATTAAGTGTTTGATTTTGCGGCCTTGTTTTAGACGCTGGATTATCTTGAATTATGCGGAAAAGAATAAGTACAGCGGACCATAAATCAGATATCTTCTTTAGCTTGAATAACTGGTTTTATCTTCAGCATTTTCGCGACGACTTGAAGGTGGCGCTTTGAAAACATCCAAGCCTTACCGCCCGTTTTTAGAGAAATCCACTTTCCACCAGCGTTCAAAAGTTTGTCCTTGAGCGCTATGGTGTCACCGCCACGTATAATGAACGATCTTGCCGTATACTCCTCAAGATAGGCCTTAGAAATCTCTTCAGGCAATACATTTTCGGTAGGCGGAATTTCCTGATTACGAGTTGATGCCTTCGCTGCCTCGACAATACGCTTATCAATTACGGGACCAATAGACATCTCACGCAAAACTATAGTTAAATGACGTGACAGTTTCTCTCGAAGCTCATGGATATCTTTGTATTCCTCCTGAATTCCCTTATCTCTAATAGACGCCTTAAACTGCTTCAATTTTTGGTACTGTTCAAGATCTACGGCATCTATATCAACCTGCTTCTTCGAGTAGTAAAGCATTACCGGCTTTTTTTGACTAAGAAACCATTTAATTTCTTCAACTGTACCGCTAATTTCAACCCCAGTAGGAGATCCCAGACGAGTCCAAAACGACCCAATCAAAATGTCGCATCCACGCACAACACGATCATTTATCAAGCCTTGTGGCCGGTCACCCATGGCGGGGGCACTATGAGTTTCCCACATGACTGGTAGAAGGATAATACCCTGATCGGAGGAGTGCAGAGAGTTCCACTCATGCAAACTCTGCGCGATTGCAGCACGCTCATCCAGTACGTCTGAGGGAGAGGCAATCAATACATTCAAAACGGTAGCAGAAAACGGCATTAACTTCCCCCCATGATTTTGATATCCCGCATATAGCAGCGCGAAAACAACTTCAAGTGGAGTTAATTTAAGAGATTCAGCGACAGCCAGTCTGAACCGTTTCAAGAAACATTAACGGATTTAGTTGGCGCCGTTAGTGTTTCTTCCTGCAGAAGCCCACCAAATATTATGCGCGTAAAAGAATGGGTTAGGAACCTGAGTCCTGATCGGCCTTGTAAAAACAAAGAGCGCGTAGGGAGTGAACCATCCGCGCTCCCATATCTTTCTCTGAGGTAGTTTATGCTGCTGCCCTAACCCTCCCACCCCTCCAGAAACACCACCTTCTCGACGCCGGCGAACTTTGCCACGCGGGCCAACTCCGCCTCCAGCCGCTCCATCCGGCCGGCGGATGAACGCACGCCCTTTTCCCACCAGAGCCGCTTGACGTTCAGCGAGCCGGTCTTGCGTTCCGCCTTCATGTCGATGCGGCCGACGATGCGGTCGCCTTCGAGCAGCGGGAAGACGTAATAGCCGTATTCGCGTTTCGGCTCGGGCACGAAAATTTCGATGCGGTAGTAGAAGCCGAACAGGCGTTCGGTGCGGTTGCGGTCGCGGATCAGCGGATCGAAGGGGCTGAGCACCCGAAGACGTGCCGGAGGATCGGCGAGGTCGCCGAGATTGCCGGGAAAGCCGGTGAAGGCGTAGGACAATCGCGGCTTGTCGCCATCGGCGGGCTCGATCATCACCTCGCAAAGTTCATCGCGATGATCGACGACCCAGGTCTTAGCCTCTTCCGGCGAGATCAGCGCAAAAAAGGCAGAGAGTTCGCCGTGGGTGGCAAAACCGAGCCGCGTCAGTGCTGCCCGGCAGCACCAGTCGACGAACTCCTCGTGACTGACATCCGGTTCGTGATGATGGCCGGGGATGACCCGCTCGGTCAGATCGTAGACTTTTTGGAAATTATCCCGCCGGGCGATCGCCACCTTGCCGGTGCGCCAGAGATATTCAAGCGCCGTCTTGGACGGATGCCAGTTCCACCAGCCGCCCGACACCCGGCCCTCGAACTTGAAATCGCGCGCCATGACGGCGCCCTCGGCATGAATTTTCGCGTAGATTTCGTCGAAAGCCTCTTCGAAACCTTCCTCGCGCCATTTGCGCCAGCGCTCCATAATGGTTTCGCCCTCGCGCCGGAAGCGGTGTTTCCAGTAGACGAAAAAGCGGCTCGGGATGATCGAGGCGTCGTGCGTCCAGTGTTCGAACAGCGCGCCGTCCTTTTCCAGAAGCTCGGTCAGGTGCTCGCGCTTGTAGGTCTGGTTGCGGGAAAACAGGATCTGATGATGGGCGCGCTCCACGGTCGAGATGCTGTCCACCTGGACGAAACCGATCTCATGGATCAGATCGAGCAGGCCCTGCTTGCCAAGCGCCCGGTTGGGGGCTGCGGCCAGGCCTTGCTTGTTCAGGAAGATGCGCCGGGCATCGCGGTTGGAAACGAGAATCGCCATGAAACAATCTAGGCAAATGTTCACACTTTGTTCAAGCCCAAACCGGAAGCCTATTTCCATCGGCAAAGAAATCGTCCTATAGAGCCTCGACATTCGAACGCGGGGGACGCGGATTGGACATACGCTTTTCCGGCGCATCAGTGAGATACGGCGAGCGCACGGTTCTTCAGCCGCTAACGCTGTCGCTGACCGAGCGGCGCATCGGCATTATCGGGCTGAACGGCTCGGGCAAGACCACGTTCGCGCGGCTGATCAACGGACTGGTCAAGCCGACCGTGGGCCAGGTGACGGTCAACGGCCTCGATACCGTGCAGGACGCCAGTGCGACGCTGGCCGAGGCCGGCTTCATCTTCCAGAACCCGCAGCATCAGATCATCATGCCGATCGTGCACGAGGATATCGCCTTCGGGCTGAAGAACCGTGGATTGAAGGCCGGCGAGATCGAACGCCGCACAGCCGCAGTTCTTGAGCGCTTCGGCATCGCGCATCTGGCGAGGCGCCGCGTCCACGAGCTTTCCGGCGGCGAGACGCAGCTGGTCGCCATTGCCAGCGTGCTGGTGACCGGCCCCGGCATTCTCATTCTCGACGAACCGACCAACCAGCTCGACCTGAAAAACCGTCTTCTGGTGGAACGCACCATTGCCGGGCTTACCGAGCACACCATCGCCATCAGCCACGACCTGCCGCTGATCGAACGTTTCGACCGGGTGCTTCTGTTCAATGATGGCCGGCTGATTGCCGATGGTCCGGCGTCTGAAAGCATCCGCGCCTATCACGCGGTGGCCGGATGCTGAACGGGCTGAATGTCGAGGGCACGACGCCGCTGCACCGGATGTCGGTGCGGGCAAAGCTCGCCATCCTGCTGGTCTGCGGGCTGGCGCTCTATGCCGTGTCCTCGCTGTTCATTCTCGTCCCGGCCTTCCTCATCGCCGCCGCGATCTATTTCACCACCGGCCTTGCCTTTCGCGAGGCCGTGTCGCGGCTGAAACCGATCCTTTTCACCATCCTCATCCTTCTGATCGCCACCGCCTATCTCACCTCGATGCGCGAGGCGGCCGAAAGCTTTTTCCGGCTGATGGCGATCGTGCTGTTTGCCGGTGCGGTGACGGCGACGACGGCGACCGGCGCCTTCATCGACGAGATCACCCGTTTGCTGCAGCCGCTCGACCGGCTCGGCCTGGTGCGGGCCGCCGATGTCGGGCTTGCCTTCGGGCTGGTGCTGCGCTTCGTGCCGGATATCTTCAACCATTACCAGTCGATCCGCGAGGCGCACCGGGCACGCGGACTGAAGGTGCGGCCGTTGACGATCCTTGCGCCGTTGATCATCCTGACCCTGAAAGACGCCGACACCATCGCCATGGCAATCGACGCACGCGGCTTCCGGCGGCCGAGGGAGAAACAGAGCTGAGGTTTGCCGCGCCTTGAACTTCTTTTCCGGCTTGGCCGGACGCATGTGAAAAAAACACCAATCGACAAAGGACCTGCCATGACCACCAGAGACCTCGTTCTCATTGCCCTCTTCACCGCGATCATCGTCGTGCTCGGCCTTATCCCACCGGTGACGCTCGGTTTCATTCCGGTGCCGATCACCGCCCAGTCGATGGGCGTGATGCTGGCCGGTTGCATCATCGGCGCCAAGCGCGGCGCGCTCGCCTATGTGCTCCTGGTGCTCTTGGTGGCGATCGGGCTTCCGGTTCTGTCCGGCGGCCGTGGCGGACTGGCCGTCATCCAGGGCCCGACCGGCGGCTTCGTGCTCGGCTGGATCGTTGCTACCTTCGTCACCGGCCTGATCGCCGAGCGGCTGGTCAAGGAAGGCCAGAGCGAGGTCAGGCAATTTGCCGGTTTCTTCATCGCCTCCGTCGTCGGCGGCATCGGCGTGCTCTATGCCATCGGCATGCCATGGGTCACCGCAGTGACGGGTACGCCGCTTTCGGCCGTCGCCACCGGCTCGCTCGCTTTCATCCCGGGCGATCTCGTCAAGGCCGTGATTGCAACGCTGGCGGCGCGTGCCGTTCTCGCCGGCTATCCTTTGCTGCACGCACGCGCCTGAGCGCCTCATCATCGTCAAATAGCCCGGGCGCTACGTCCGGGCTATTTGCATTGGCGCACCGCTGTTGAAAACACAGCAAACGCCCTACCTAACGCATGGACCTCGACATCCCGAAGCCATAGGTTCCCGCCATGACCACGATCCTGTTCGAAAACCCGATCTTCCTGGAACACCAGGTTCCCGAAGGCCATCCGGAACGGCCCGACCGGCTGAAGGCGCTGAACCTGGCGCTGGAGCATGAGCGGTTCTCGCCGCTCACGCGGCTTGAAGCGCCGCAGGGCAACGAGGATCTGGTGCTGCTTGCCCACCCGGAACAGCATTTGCGGACGGTGATGTCGGCCATTCCCGAAGAGGGCATCGAGGCGCTCGAGGCCGACACCTATGCCAGCCCTGCCAGTCTGCAGGCCGCCTTGACCGGCATCGGCGGCGCGGTTGCGGCCGTCGATGCGGTGTTTTCCGGCAAGGCCGACAATGCCTTCGTCGCCTCGCGCCCGCCCGGCCACCACGCCGAGAAGAACAGGGCGATGGGCTTCTGCTTCTTCAACAATATCGCCATTGCCGCCCGCCATGCCCAGCAGACATACGGCGTCGAACGCGTCGCCATCGTCGACTGGGACGTGCACCACGGCAACGGCACGCAGGATATCTTCTGGGACGATCCGTCGGTGCTTTTCTGCTCGACGCACCAGATGCCGCTTTATCCCGGCAGCGGCGCCAAGACCGAGACGGGGGCCGGCAATATCGTCAACGCGCCACTGTCACCCGACACCGGCAGCGATCATTTTCGCGAAGCCTTCAAGTCGCGCATCCTGACGGCGCTCGACGATTTTCGCCCGGACTTCATCCTGATCTCGGCCGGCTTCGACGCCCATCACCGCGACCCCCTGGCGCAGATCAATCTGGTTGCCGAGGATTTCGATTGGGCGACCGGGCGGCTGCTCGATATCGCAGGGAAAACCGCCAACAACCGCATCGTCAGCCTGCTCGAAGGCGGCTACGATCTCCAAGGGCTGGCCGAATCGGCCGGA
This sequence comes from Pararhizobium sp. DWP3-4, assembly GCF_049898205.1. Classification (NCBI taxonomy): domain Bacteria; kingdom Pseudomonadati; phylum Pseudomonadota; class Alphaproteobacteria; order Hyphomicrobiales; family Rhizobiaceae; genus Pararhizobium; species Pararhizobium sp. DWP3-4. The sequence continues at coordinate 199,651 of NZ_JAFCXF010000002.1, forward strand.
ACCCATATCTACCGCCTGATGAGAGGATGACCATGACCACCACCCCGCAAACGGGCGCCGCCCCGATCGACGTATCCGCCCTCTCCTTCGAAAAAGCCGTCGAGGAACTCGAAGCCATCGTTTCTGCGCTGGAGCGCGGCGATGTGGCGCTCGACAAGTCGATCGAGATTTACGAACGCGGCGAAGCGCTGAAGAAACATTGCGAAGCGCTGTTGGGCGCTGCCGAAAACCGCATCGAGAAGATCAGGCTGGACCGGGCCGGAAAACCGCAGGGCGTCGAGCCGCTCGACGGGGAGTGAGTGGATGAACGCTATAGGGCGATGGTCGTTCTGATTTCATCATAGCCTGCATGCAGGCCGGAGGCATCGTGTTCGATTAATCCGGCCTTGGATAAGATTTCCACGTCCTCGTGAACACGCCGGTAGTCGCGACCCAAGCTGCGCGCCAACGCGGCGATGCTGGCCTGCGGGTGGCGGCGCAGATGGCGCAGCAATTCAAGCCGCTTTGTCGTCATCGTCTGCGACAGCGCATCCCAATTCACGAAGGTCAGATGGTCCTCGGAAACAGCTTCGCCCCTTTCAGCGCGATGCCATGCGTCGGCGACCCGCTTCTCCAGGTCGTCAAAAGAACCGCCAATATGGAGCTGCACGTCCTTGCTCATATTCGCTCTCTTCTCACTTTCTCGACATCCAGCCGGAAATCGGCCAGAAGTTTTTCAATGGAGACAAACGCGTACTCTTCTTCGCGGTCGCTATAATGGCGATGATCGCCTTTGCCGCGCTCATTGTCATATCCAACAATTCTCTCGCCCGGGCGGCCGTAAAACAGAGAATATTTGAGAGAGTGGGACGCTGGCGGAACGGATGCCGGCACGCGCCAAACCTTGACCTCCAGGATCGCACCATACTGGAAAACCAGGCGATCGCGAATGATCAGTATCGCTTTCATCACTCAAAATATGTCATGTGACGCCATATGGCGTCAAGCGCCATAAATTGGGGAAAGGACACTGGTAGTTTTGTTGCTGCGAGCCTACCTTAGTCTCGATTTGAACCGACGAGGATCCCCCATGTCCTTCTTTCCCGGAAACGACCCCGAGGCCGGTGATGCGCCGGCATGCGATGCGATCGAGCATCTGATCATTCCGCGCACCAGCGATATCGGCAATCTGCAGGTGCGCCGGGCGCTGCCGTCGGTCAAGCGGCGGCTGGTCGGGCCGTTCATCTTCTTTGACCGGATGGGACCAGCACTGCTCAAGGCCGGGCAGGCACTGGACGTGCGGCCGCATCCGCATATCGGGCTTTCGACCGTCACCTATCTGTTCGACGGCGAGATCAAGCATCGCGACAGTCTCGGCACCGAAATGGTCATCTCGCCCGGCGATCTCAACCTGATGACGGCGGGGCGCGGCATCGTGCATTCGGAACGGTCGCCGGAGAACCTGCGCGGCAAACCGCAATCGATCTCCGGACTTCAGACCTGGCTGGCGCTGCCCGATCAATATGAGGAGATCGACCCGATCTTTGCTCATACGGAAAAGCGCGACCTGCCCTCCTTCACCGTGGACGGGCTGGAAGGCCGGGTCGTCATCGGCCAGTTTGAGGGCATGAAATCGCCGGTCTCGGTGTTTTCAGATACGATCTATGTCGATCTGAGGATCGATCCTGGCAAGAGCGCGCCGTTTCCAGCCGAATGGGAAGAACGGGCGCTTTACATCCTCGAGGGCGAGGCGATCATCGCAGGCGATCATTTTGCCGGCAATCAACTGCTGGTTTTCCGGGCGGGCGACCCGATCACCGTCACCGCCGGCCCATTGGGCTGTCATATCATGCTGTTCGGCGGGGCCGCCCTTGGCTCGGCCCGGCATATCTGGTGGAACTTCGTTTCGTCATCCAAGGAACGGATCGAGCAGGCCAAGGAGGAATGGCGAACCGGCCGTTTCGACATCGTTCCGGGCGACGAGGAAGAGTTTATCCCTTTGCCGGAACGGTAATATTGGTTAAACTCGCAACTGTGCCGCAAGAAAACCGGTTTTTGCAATCCATAACGAAACTGTTTAAAGACGCGGCTCCCAGCGGACACCAACACCAGACATCGCGGCTCCCTTGAAGCCGCGAGAACGAAGGCCTTAGCGTGACACAATTGCCAGTCCATCCAATGCCGGCGACCCCCCTTCTCGATCAGGTTGTTTATCCCGACGATTTGAAGAGGATCGACGACAAGGACTTGCCGCAACTGGCAGCCGAACTGCGCACCGAGATGATAGACGCGGTATCACGCACCGGCGGGCATCTGGGTGCGGGTCTCGGTGTCGTCGAACTGACAATCGCCATCCACAAGGTCTTCAACACCCCGCATGACCGATTGATCTTCGACGTCGGCCATCAATGTTATCCGCACAAGATTCTCACCGGCCGCCGCGACCGCATCCGCACGCTGCGCCAGGAAGACGGCCTGTCCGGCTTCACCCGCCGCGCCGAAAGCGAATACGATCCCTTCGGTGCCGCCCATTCCTCGACCTCTATTTCCGCCGGTCTCGGCATGGCAGTCGCGGCCGATCTCTCCGGCGAAAACCGCAACGTCATTTCCGTCATCGGCGATGGCGCCATGTCGGCCGGCATGGCCTATGAGGCGCTCAACAATGCTGGCGCGCTCGATGCGAGGCTGATCGTCATTCTCAACGACAACGATATGTCGATCGCGCGGCCAACCGGCGCGATGAGCGCTTATCTCGCCCGTCTCGCCTCCGGCCGCACCTATATGGGCTTCCGCGATCTCGGCAAGAAACTGACCGCCTATCTTGGCAAGACGGTCGACCGGGCGATCACCCGCGCCGTCGAACATGCGCGCGGCTATGTCACCGGCGGCACGCTGTTCGAGGAGATGGGCTTTTACCATATCGGCCCGATCGACGGTCATTCCTTCGAGCATCTTTTGCCGGTGCTGCGCAATGTGCGCGACAATTCCAAGGGCCCGGTGCTGATCCATGTGGTGACGCAGAAGGGCAAGGGCTATCCGCCGGCGGAAGCGGCGGCCGACAAATATCACGGCGTCAACACGTTCGACGTCATCACCGGGGCGCAGGCGAAAGCCAAGCCGAATGCGCCGGCCTATACGTCCGTCTTTGCCGAAGCGCTGACGCAGGAAGCCGGCTATGACGACAAGATCGTCGCCGTCACCGCCGCCATGCCGTCCGGCACCGGCCTCGACAAGTTCGCGCTGGCCCACCCGTCGCGCTGCTTCGATGTCGGCATTGCCGAGCAACATGCAGTGACCTTTGCCGCTGGTCTGGCGTCTGAAGGCTACAAGCCGTTCTGCGCGCTCTATTCGACCTTCCTGCAGCGCGGTTACGACCAGGTGGTGCACGACGTGGCGATCCAGGGATTGCCGGTGCGCTTCCCGATCGACCGGGCCGGTTTCGTCGGCGCCGACGGCCCGACGCATGCCGGTTCGTTCGACACCACCTATCTTGCCACCCTGCCTGGCTTCGTCGTCATGGCAGCGGCCGACGAGGCGGAACTCAAGCATATGGTGCGCACTGCGGCGGCCTATGATCAGGGTCCGATCTCGTTTCGCTATCCGCGCGGCGAAGGTGTCGGCGTCGAGATGCCGGAGCGCGGCCAGATCCTTGAAATCGGCAAGGGCCGGGTGATGAAACAGGGCTCGAAAGTGGCGCTGCTGTCGTTCGGCACGCGCCTGGCCGATTGCCTGCTCGCTGCCGAAGATCTCGATGCCGCCGGGCTTTCGACGACCGTCGTCGATGCGCGTTTTGCCAAGCCGCTCGACCACGACCTGATCCGCCAGCTGGCCAAGCATCACGAGGTGCTGATCACCATCGAAGAGGGGGCTGTCGGCGGTTTCGGCAGCCATGTGCTGCAATTCCTTGCCCATGAGGGCCTGCTCGACAACGGCTTGAAAATCCGGCCGCTGGTTCTGCCGGATATCTGGATGGAACAGGCCAAGCCCGAGGCTATGTATGCCAAGGCGGGCCTCGACCGCGCCGGCATCGTTTCGACGGTGTTCAAGACGCTCGGCCAGAAGCAGCAGATCGGCTCCAGCGTCGCCGGCTGAAGCTGTCGGCGCTCATCAACTCTGCCAATCCCACGTGGTACATGCAGGGTTGGCCGACCGTTATAAGCTCATCAGACCACGGATGTTCTCCCGCTCGCCGTTCATCTCTGGTTTCCAAGGTTGCCACCGTCGCGGCATGCGCCATCCAGCCCGTCCTGGAGCAAAACCGTTCCTTTCCCGCCTGATGCTGCCGATACAATTTTAGCAATCGGCCATTTCGGCTGAGCCTTCGCGCGGCGCTCGCTTATTCGGCCTTCGCTGCAGGATCAGGACAGCCATGAGCCTGTTTCGGCACTATTTGAACGCGCCCGGCCGCATGGCCCTTGCCATCCCGGGCCTGACGCGCCATGAGAACCCATGTCAAACGAACCAAAAACCTCCGTCCGCCTCGACCAGCTGCTTTTGAACCTGGGGCTTGTCGCCAGCCGTTCGCGCGCCCGCGATGCGATCCAGCGTGGCACCGTCACCGTCAACGGCAAAGTCGTCACCAAGGCAAGCTCGACCTTTCCCGAGGATGTGACGATCGCCATCGACGATCCCGTCCAGCCCTATGTTTCGCGCGCGGCGCTGAAACTGAAGGCGGGCCTCGAGCATTTCAAGCTGTCGCCCGAAGGACTGGACTGCCTGGACATCGGCGCCTCGACCGGCGGCTTTACCGAAATCCTGCTGCACAATGGTGCCGCCCACGTCATTTCCGTCGATGTCGGCCACGGCCAGTTTCATCCACGCCTGGAGGCCGATCCGCGCGTCACCAATATCGAGGGCCTCAACGCCCGCGTGCTGGACGAGGACAATCTTGATGGCCGCGCGATTTCCTTCATCGTGTCCGACGTCTCGTTCATTTCGCTGAAACTGGCGCTGCCGCCGGCCCTGGATCTCGCCGAGCCAGGCGCCCATTGCATCCTTCTCGTCAAGCCGCAATTCGAAGCCGGCCGCGAGGCGATCAGCAAGGCGGGCCTGCTGAAAGATCCTTCAACTGCGCCTGCGGTGGCGGCCGAACTGGAACGCTGGCTGGTTGAGGACATGGGCTGGACAAGCCTCGGCCTCATCCCCTCGCCGATCGCAGGCGGTGACGGCAACGAGGAATATCTGCTGGCCGGCCACAAACCGCTGGATGAAGACGATGCCTCGGACGACGATGCCGCTGAGGACGAAGGCGAATGAGCACCGAGACGCTGACCATCGAGAAGATCGGCCAATCCGGCGACGGCATCACCCGTGGCCCGTTCGGCCCAGTCTATGTGCCCTTCACGCTGCCCGGCGAAACCGTGGCTTTGGCGGTCAACAAGGACAAGGGCACGGTCATGTCGATGTCCGACGTCTCGCCCGAGCGGGTCGCGCCGAAATGCCGGCATTTCGGACCGGACGGCGAGAACGGCACCTGCGGCGGCTGCAGCCTGCAGCATGCCAGCGACAGCCTTTACCAGGGTTTCAAGCGGCAGCTGGTTCTCGATGCCCTGAAATCGAAGGCGTTGCAGGCCGATGTAGGCCCCCTCGTGCTTGCCCATCCCGGCGAGCGCCGGCGCACGGTGTTTACCGCGCGGCGGACCGAGAAGGAACTATTGCTCGGCTATAACCAGCCCGAAACCCATCACATCGTCGCTATATCGGAATGTCCCATCGCAAGCCCCGGCATCGTGTCGCGGCTTGCAATCATCCGCACGGTCGCCAACGCCATGGCGGTCAATGCCGAACCGTTCCGTATCACCGTGCTGGAAACACTGTCCGGCCTCGATCTCTCGTTCGAGGGCATCAAGGCGATGGACGACCGGCAGCGGCGGATGGCGGTCGAAACCGTTCTTAGCCAGAAAAGCGTTGCCCGTCTCAGCCTCAACGGCGAAATCCTGGTCGAACCGATCAAACCGGTGATCGATTTCGGCGGCGTCTCCGTTTCGCCGCCGCCCGGCAGCTTCGCGCAGGCAACGAAGCCTGGCGAGGAGGCGATGGCCGAACTGGTGATGGCGCATCTCGGCAAGGCCAAGCGCGTCATCGACCTCTTTGCAGGGTCGGGCACCTTCTCGCTGCGCATCGCCCGCAAGGCGCGCGTGCATGCCGTGGAAAGCGAAGACAAGCCGCTGAAGGCGCTGGATTTTGCCGCGCGCAACACGCAAGGCCTGAAGCCAGTCACCGTCGAGAAACGCGATCTCTTCCGCCGGCCGATGATGGCTTCGGAACTGAAGGTCTATGACGCCATCGTCTTCGACCCGCCGCGGGCGGGTGCCGAAGTCCAGACAAGGGAAATGGTCCGCTCCGGCGTCAAGAAGATCGTCGCGGTGTCCTGCAATCCGGTAACTTTGGTACGCGACCTGCGCATCCTCGTCGACGCCGGTTACCGGATCACTTCGGTCACCCCGATCGACCAGTTTCTGTGGTCGTCGCATGTGGAAGTCGTCGCGACGCTGGAGAAGTGAATTTTCAGCCGGCCGATCCGGAGGCTTCAGGTCTTCGGATTGCGTCGCGTATCCAGCACCTTGCGCAGATTTTCCAAGACCGGCAGTGCCTTGGCGATCTCGGACAGGGTGATTTCGCCGGCAATGCCGCGCAATTCCGGCCCAAGAGCCTCGATTGCAGCATCCCGGGCAGCCCTGCCCTCCGCCGTCAGCGAAACCCGCTTTGAGCGGCCATCATGCGGATCGGGGGCGATGGTGATGAACTGCTTGCCCTCGAGATGGCCGAGCGTATTGGTCATCGCACCCTTGGTCACCTGCATCGCCTGCGCGATCGACAAAGGCGTGCGCCCATCCCCCAGCCGGACCAGATGATTGAGCACGACGAATTGCGGCAAGGTCATGCCCTCCGGCATCACCTTCTCGAATGCATTGGCTGACAATTGCGCGACGATGCCGACTTCGTTGAGGAACCGGAACAGCGTTTGCAGGTCGTTTTCGCTCGCCGTCATGCGCTCCTGATCCGGGTGTCCACGGGCCAGCGGGGTGCGCCCTCAATAGCCGGACCGTAGCCGAGACGAACGAACATTTGAAGCGTTTCATTCTCTTCGACCGCAAGCGCTTGACGCATGGCGAGAAAGTGCGGGCGCATTTCGGTAAACTCCTGCAGTGCCTGGCTGAATGGGTGCATCGAGACGCCGGCCGCCGTGGCGGCCAGATTGAGGCGGATATAGTCGCGCCCGGCGGCGATCTGGTCGGCGCGGCTATTGCCTGCGGTCTTCAACCAAAGGAAAGCCATTGCCGTGTCGACCGGCTGTTTGAGGATCGGAATCTGCTGCTGGAACGTCGATGACGTCTGGTCGAGCATGGCATCGCGCGACAACAGACCGGCCATCGACAATCCCTCGATGAACGGGCCGGACAGATCGATACCGTCCGGATTGGCCTCAATTTCGGCGCGGCCGACGCGGATGAGGTCGATGCTCTCCTTCAATGTGTGCGGCGTGGTGATCTCCGTGAAATAGGCCTGCCAGGCGAGCTGTCGCAGCGTCTCGACGCGGGCGGGATCGTTGGTATGGCCAATGGCAGAGATGCGGGCGGCGGCGGCAATTTCGGCAAGTTTGTCCGCCTCTACCGGCCGGGCAAGATCATAGGGCTCCTTGTTCGAGCGGCGCGACAGGACATGCGCAAAAAGCGGATCAGCGCGGATCGTCGCATCCTGAACGAGCCGGATATGGGCGACCGGCCGGTCATCCAGCCGTGGTTGCGGCTCTCCCTTTGGAAACAGCACGATGTCCGCCCGGTATCCCTCCTCGGCCGCCGCTTGTGCCAACAGTTCAAGGAAGCAGCCAAGGCCGATGGTGATCTGCCGGTCGTGCGGATCGGTCTGCGGCAGGCGGCGATCAGCCTGGCAATAGAGCGTGATTTCGTTTTCCGCGAGATCGGCAAACCAGGGCTGCCGGTTGTGCGGGTTGGGCGCCAGGATCGCGAAGGACAATATCCGGCGCTGGAGATCGGCGTCCCGGCGGCCGGCATCCTGCCATGGCCTTCTTGCCGAGACAGGATCGCGGGTGGAAACCCAAAGAGCGCCGGCGGTTGCCGCCAGTACCACACCGCCTGCAACGATACCCATAAACATCCGCCGTGTCGCTGCCATGCCATCCTCCATTTGGTTTAATGAAGAACTATATAGTTTAATGTTAAACCAAATGCAATACCCATCGAGATCTGCGATGGAAACGAAAACACCCGCGCCGGAGATCGGGCGCGGGTGTTTGGGATGCGAGACTGATGTTATCAGGCGGCGCGGCGGGCGTAGTTGCTCTGCCTTGCAGCCGGCACCGACGACTGGGTGTCGCCGATGTTGAACTGGGCGAGCAGGTCGTTGAGGGCGGCGGCTTCCGAGGCGAGGCCGTGGCTGGCGGCGGTCTGTTCCTCGACCATGGCGGCGTTCTGCTGGGTGCCCTGGTCCATGGTGTTGACGGCCGTGTTGATCTCCTGCAGTCCGACTGACTGTTCGCGCGTTGCGGTGACGATCGCACCGATATGCCCGTTGATCTCCTGGACTTCCGCGACGATCGCCTGCAGCGACTGGCCGGTTTCACCGACCAGCGTCACACCGGCACGGACCTGATCGCCCGAGGTGGTGATCAGCGCCTTGATTTCCTTGGCGGCGTTGGCCGAGCGCTGGGCAAGTTCGCGCACTTCCTGGGCAACGACGGCAAAGCCCTTGCCTGCATCGCCCGCGCGGGCCGCCTCGACGCCTGCGTTCAGCGCCAAGAGGTTGGTCTGGAAGGCGATGTCGTCGATGACGCCGATGATGTTGGAAATCTCGCCGGAGGATTTTTCGATCCCCTGCATGGCGTTGACGGCATTGCGAACGACTTCGCCCGACTTTTCAGCACCGGCGCGGGTGCGGGCAACCAGCTGGCCGACTTCTTCGGCACGGCGGGCGCTGTCCTTGACCGTCGTGGTGATCTGCTCGAGAGCTGCGGCTGTTTCTTCGACGGAGGCTGCCTGCTGCTCGGTGCGGCGGGCAAGATCGTCGGCGGCGGTGCGGATTTCGGTGGCGCCGGCATCGATGGCACGGGCATTGGCGCCAACGGCCTGCAGCGTCTGGTGCAGCTTGGTCACCGAATTGTTGAAGTCGGCGCGCAGGCGGTCCAGATGCATGACGAACGGCACCGAGATGCGGTAGCCGAGATCGCCGTCGGCAAGACGACCGAGACCGGTTGCGAGCGCCTCGACAGCCTGCTGGATATCGGCGGTTTCCTTGGCCTTCAGCGTTTCGCGCTCACGGCGCTCCTGCTCGGACAGCGAACGGCCGGTCTCGGCTTCGCTTTCCAGGCGGGCACGCTCGATGGCATTGGTGCGGAACACGGCGACGGCAGCGGCCATCGAGCCAATCTGGTCGCGGCGTTCCTGGCCGGGGATTTCAGCCTTGAGATCGCCGGCAGCCAGGCGCTCCATCGCGCCGGTCATATCGGTGACCGGGCGGATGACGAGGCGGCTGAGCAGCGTTGCGAGGAAGGCGATCATCACGCCGACCGCCAGAAGCGTGGCGATGGTGGCAGCGATCCGGAACTGGCCGATGGCGGAATAGGCAAGATCGGCATCGACGACGAAACCGACATACCATTCGACCGAGGGAAGACCGGCGACCGGCACGAAGCTGACGAGCATCGGCTTACCGTCCAGTTCGGTCTGCATGATCGTCGAACCGATCGACGGCGTCTCGGCCGGGAAAGCGTCGGCAAGCGTCTTGGTGACCAGCTTGGCATCCGGATGCACGAGGATCTGGCCCGACTTGTTGACGAGGAAGGCAAAGCCCTCGCCGCCGACATCGATGTCCTTGACCATCGACACCAGCGTCTTCAGCGAGAAATCGCTACCGGCAACGCCGATCAGCTTGCCGTCCTTCTTCACCGGCGCTGCTGCGCTGATGATCAGTTCGCCAAGCGAAGCATCGATGTAGGGATCGGTCAATACGGTTCCATCAGCCTTGACCACATCCTGATACCAAGGGCGCTTGCGCGGATCGTAGGTCTCCGGCATGGCCTGGACCGGCCAGTTGGTGAATTTTCCGGTTTCCTCACCGACATAGGTGCTGATGAACTCCTTGATCAGAACATCGTTTTTCATGATGCCGAGGAGGCCCGCCTGGTCGGTGGCACCGCCAGCGGCATTGGCGACCATGGCCGTCAGCGTAACGCGGCCGTTCAGCCAGTTGGCGACGCTCTGGGCGGCCTGCTTGCCGGAGGAGGAAATATTCTCCTCGACGGCGCGGGTCGTCACGTCATGCTGGAGGCTGTCGATATAGACGGAAAAGCCGGCAAAGGCGGCAATGACGACAAAGGACGCGGCAACAAGAATGCGCGTCATGAGATTGGATCTTTTCAAGGCTGACTTCCCTAATGCGGACCGGCTGTGGCGCCGGGCGGAGGCTCGAACGGGTCCGCGCACGGGACCGGCGGGCGGCGTTGCCGCGCCAAACCGTTCCGGATTGCGGGTATGGGATGACATGCCACGGAGGCGCAGACGGCGCGCCTCATGCGCCCGACAAAGACCGGCAGACCGGACCTGTGATTGTCAGGACCATACGGGCGGCCGCTTAAGGCAGGGTTAAATTTTCATTGCCGGAAAAGTGAGGATTTGAAGGGCTTTCCGCCTGGGCCACATCCGCCTGCCTTCAAAATCGCAAAAACGGTCCAGCTTTTTTGTTTTACGCAAAGGCGGACGCAATGCCCACTTTTGCCGGAACTGCTCTATTTGGCCGCCTGTTTCAGCGCGGAAAGCAGCGGCCGCTTCTTCAGGCCCCAGGCGGTCGCCAGATGCATGGACGAGGAAATGCCGGCATCGAGCATGTAGGGGCCGGGCGTATCGGCCTTGACCCGCGATGCCGGCCTCGGCTTCAGCGGCGTCCCGTGGCCCATGCTGTCGATCAGGTAGAGTTCGACCGCGACATTGCCTGACGCGTCCTTCCAGACGCGGTGGAGATGGCCATCGACTTCGTTCTGCGCATAGGCATCGCTGCCAAGACCGTGCACATCAAGCCATTGCTGGACGAGCGCATCCGCATTGTTCATGGACACCGTATGATCCTTCGTGCCGTGCCAGATCGATATCGCCGGGAAATCGCGCGTTACCGGCGATGCCGCCCGCACCAGATCCCCCCATTCCCCGGCTGCCCGTTCCGGCGCCGACTTCATCGCAGACAGCGCGCGCTGAACGTCACGGGCGGCACCATAGGGCAGCCCGGCGATCACACCGCCGCCGCGAAAAACGTCGGGATAGGTTGCGAGCATGGCCGCCGCCATCGCGCCGCCTGCGGATAGGCCGGTGACGAAGACACGGCTGCGGTCGATGCCGTGCGAAGACGCCATCTTGGCGACCATCTGGCGGATCGACATCACCTCGCCGCGATCACGCGTGACGTTGCTCGGGCGAAACCAGTTGAAACAGAGATTGCCATTGTTGGAGCGCTTCTGCTCGGCATAGACGACGGCAAAGCCGCGTTCCCGTGCCAAGGTCGACCAGCCGCTGCCGAGGTCATAGGCTTCGGCAGTCTGCCGGCAGCCATGCAGGACAACGACGAGAGGCGACTTTTTCGGCAGGTCCGCCGGGACATAGCGCAGCATGCGCAGGCGGCCGGGATTGCTGCCGAATGCCTTGACCTCCTGCAGCCCCGCAGCCGGTTTTGCCGCCGGCCGGGGCTTTGCCGCCGGTTTCGATGCCGATGTCTTTGGCGAAGCCGTGGAGGCGAGCGCCTTGCGCGTCGCCTTGGCGGCCTTTGCGATGGTCTTTTCCCAACGCCGGTGCTGCTTGAAAATATCGGACAGGGAAAAACCGAAACGAGACCGCATGGACGGATCCTTGGTTGGCGGCATGCCTCCAATGCCGAAATTCCTCCACACACCCGAGGCTATATGGGTCTCTCCGGCGTTCCGGCAAGGTCGGATTGGACTATTCTACGGTCAGCTTCGGAGCGCGGTGGCCCCCCTCTGTCGGCGACGCCGACATCTCCCCCTCAAGGGGGAGATTGGCCTTTAAATCCGTCGCCACAAGGAAAAAGAACAATCTCCCCTCTTGAGCGGGAGATGTCACGGAGTGACAGAGGGGGGTGATGCGGCATATTCAAAGCTTGCGCCCCCCTCATCCGGCCCTTCGGGCCACCTTCTCCCCGCAGGGGAGAAGAGGGAGTTAGCGGCGCATGAAGGCCTCGAAGGCGGCGCGGGCTTCGGCGCTTTTCAATTGCGCGGCGAAATGTTTTGCCTCCTCGTCGATGCGCGCCAGCACGTCGGAGCGGTCGCCGCGAATGAGGTCGCGGGCGATGCGCAGCGCTTCCGGGGGCTTCCTTGCCAGGCTTGCGGCCAGCGACAGCACCTCTTCTTCGATCGCATCGGCACCGGCGATCTTCCAGATCAGCCCGGCCTCCTGCGCCTCAGCGGCCGTGAATGGTTCGCCGGCAGCCAGAAGCGCAAAGGCGCGCTGATGACCGGCGATGCGCGGCACGATCAGGCTGGAGGCCGCTTCAGGAACCAATGCCAGATCGACGAAGGGCGTCTTGAAGATCGAACGGTCCGAGGCGATCGTCAGGTCGCAATGCAGGTGGATGGTCGTGCCGATGCCGATCGCCAGACCGTCAACGCCGGAAACGATGGGCTTTGCCGCACGCGCCAGCGCCTTGAGGAAATCGATAACCTCCTGCCCCATCGATCCGCCCATGGCGAAGGCCATGAAATCGGCCATGTCGTTGCCGGCAGAAAAGCAGCCTTCGGTTCCGAGAAAGGCCGTGACGCGGATGGCCTCATCGGTTCCGGCGACCGTCAGCGCATTGGCCATCTTGGCGTACATGGCTCTTGTGATGGCATTCTTCTTGGCCGGCCGGTTGAAGCGGATCACCTGAACGCCGGGATAGGCTTCGGGGCGCTCGATCAGAACATCGTCGGTCATGGTCGTCTCCTTTAAGCCCGCGTCGATCAGGCCAGTGTTCAATCAAGAAAGTGTTCAATCAAGCAAGTGGTCTATCAAGCAAGTGCGATCCGGGCGCCGGCAAGGCTTGCCGCGCCGGTGACGATGCCGGTCTTCAGCGCCGCCGTTTCGGCCAACAGATTTTCGGCGGCGAAACGGCAAAGCGCGATGCGGACATCGCGGCCGCCATCACCCACATCCGCCAACCCGCCCTTGGCGAGATAGATGCCGGTCAGGGTCAGGCCGAACAGGCGCTGATAGGCGGTCGCACCGGCAAGGGCATCTGCGGACTTGCCTTCGGCCAACCGAGCCAGAAGCCATTCGGTGGTTTCTTCCAGATCGGCGATCGCATCGTCGAGCCTGCTGCCGGTTTCGCCGAAATCGGCAAGGTTGGATGAACCGACCTCTTCGGCCACGGCCTTCAATTCGGCGATGAAGCCGCGCACATGGCCGCCGTCGGACAGAGGCAGCTTGCGGGTGACGAGATCGATCGCCTGGATACCGTTGGTGCCTTCGTAAATCGGTGCAATCCGGGCGTCGCGCAGATAGCGTGCGGCACCGGTCTCCTCGATGAAGCCCATGCCGCCATGGACCTGGATGCCCATCGAGGCGGCATCGACACCGACGTCGGTGCCGAAGGATTTGGCGATCGGCGTCAAAAGACTGGAGCGCTCCTGCCAATGGCGGGCCTCGTCGCCTTGCGACACATGCGCCCGGTCGACGGCACGGGCGCAGGTCAGCGCGATGGCGCGGGCGCCCTGGGTCAGCGCCTTCATGGTCAGCAGCGTGCGGGCGATGTCCGGGTGCTCGATGATCGGGCTCATGCCCGTGCCCTTCCAGCCCGGCGCCTTGCCCTGCGTGCGTTCGCGGGCATAGTTGAGCGCATGCTGGGTGGCGGCATCGGCCATCGCCACGCCCTGTATGCCGACGGCGAGGCGGGCATTGTTCATCATCGTGAACATGCAGTTGAGACCTTTGTTCTCCTCGCCGACGAGATAACCGGCGGCGCCCTTCTCATCGCCGAATCGGCCATCGCCATAGACCATGGTGCAGGTCGGCGAAGCATGGATGCCGAGCTTGTGTTCCAGCGAATGGCAGAACAGATCGTTGCGGGCCCCGAGCGAACCGTCGGCGTTGACAAGGTATTTCGGCACCAGGAACAACGAGATGCCGCGCGTTCCTTCCGGCGCACCGGCAATCCGCGCCAGCACCAGATGAACGATGTTACCGGTGACCTCGTGGTCGCCCCAGGTGATGAAGATCTTCTGGCCGAAAATCCGGTAGGTGCCGTCGTCGCGGCGCTCGGCGCGGGTCTTCAAGACGCCGAGATCGGAGCCGGCATGCGGTTCCGTCAGGTTCATCGTCCCGGTCCATTCGCCGGAAATCATTTTGGCGAGGAAGGTTGATTTCAGGGCTGGGGAGCCGTGCTTTTCCAGCGCATCGACAGCGCCCATGGTCAGCATCGGCGCCAGTGCAAAAGCCATCGAGCCAGCATTCCAGAATTCCATGGCGGCGATATGCAGCATATGCGGCAGCGCCTGGCCGCCGAATTCCTCCGGCGCCGTCAGGCTGTTCCAGCCGCCGGCCGCCCAGTTGCGATAGAGATCGGCCCAGCCTTCCGGAATCTGCACCTTGCCATCGACGAGCTTCGATCCCTGCCGGTCGCCGATATCGGCCAGCGGTGCGACTTCCTCCGTGGCAAAGCGGCCCGCTTCACCGACGATCGCATCGACCAGATCCTCATCGAGATCGCCGAAAATGCCGGCGGCAAGATCCTCACCGAGCCCGGCCACATGCTTCAGCGTGAACAGAATTTCCTCAACCGGCGCCTTGTACATCGTCGTCTCCTCCTGCAATCACCTGACAACATTGCCGCTCATCCGTCCAGCAATGGCGTGTTCGTTGATGCCGAAATTATTGATTTTTACGTAAACGTCAATATTCGATCCGCGGCAGTTATCACGGCTAGTGGCCAGGCCTGTAACAAAACTGTCATGAAACCCGCATACAGCGAAGTCTGGCCTCTCCCGGGACAATGCCGCATGAATCTGATCTCGACCGAAATACCGGGGCTCGTCTGGGCCTATCGCTTCCTGCCGGGCGAAAGCCGCTGCGTGCGGATCGCCGCGGATTCGTCCATCGATGCGCTGCTGGAAGGCGACGGCTGGGTCTGGCTGCATCTGGCGCTCAGCGATGCGCGCACCCCTGCCCTGATCGAACGCATCACCACATTGCCGCAGAATGCGCTGTCGACCCTGACCAGCCATGACACGCAGGCCGCCGTGACCATTTCCGACGATATCGTCTATGGCACGCTGGTCGATTTCGAACGCACGTTCGATGCGGAGACGAAGACCATCGGCTGGCTGCATTTCACCGTGACCGAAAAGATCATCATCACCACGCGGCTGCATCCGCTGCGCAGCATCGACAGGGTCAAGGCGGCGGTGGAGAAGAATGCCCGCTGCGCCCGGCCGATCGATCTGTTCGAGATGATGGTGGTGGAATTCCAGCGCACGTTGATCAGCCTGGTGCTGGAACTGACCGAAGACCTCAACGTCATCGAGGACGATGTCTATGGCGAGGCGGGCCACAACCACCAGCCGCGGCTGGCACCGCTCCGGCGAACCGCCGTTCGTCTGCACCGGCATCTGCGCACGTTGCTGGCGCTGTTGCGGCGGGCCGGCACCTCGGAGGAGGACGAAGTGCCGGAGGGCTTTATCGACGTTGCCGAACGACTGTCGGACAGGCTCGAAGCGGTCGACCGAGATGTGTTCGCGCTGCAGGAACGCGCCCGACTGCTGCATGAAGAGATCGACAGCAAGCTCTCCTCGGAGACCAACCGCCATCTCTACATTCTCTCGCTGATGACCGCTTTCCTCTTGCCGCCCACCCTTGTCACCGGCTTTTTCGGCATGAACACCAGCGGCCTGCCATTTGCCGAAGGCATTCATGGCACCCTGCTGGCAGGTTTTCTGATCATGATGTCGATGGGTGTCGCCTGGACGATCCTGAAGCGGATCGGAATTTTATGACGAACATGAAAATGGCCGGAGATAAATCCCCGGCCTGAAGTTTGTGCTGATCAGATCGTCGAATCAGTAGGGCGAGTTGCACTGCCTGCGCGGGCCATTGTTCGGCTGATAGGTATTGTCGTAGGCGCGGTAGCTGCGATAGCGGTTGGCGCACCATTCGACATGGCTGCCACCATAGCGTGCCGGTGGCTGAGCGACCGCACCGCCGATGATCGCACCGGCAGCAAAGGCGCCAAGCGGGAACCACACCCCATTATATTCGCGGTAACCCGGGCGGTAGTAATTATATCCCCGATGGCCGTTGTAGTAGGAATAGTTCCCCCGGCGATAATAGCCATTTCGGTTGTTATAGACACGCCGGTTGGTATAGCGCGGCCGGTACTGACCATCGCCGCGGCGGGTGTATTGGACGGGCTCGACATTGGCCCGTTCAGCCGCGACCGGGATAGGAACCTGGGTGACGGCCTGCGAAGGCGTAAATGACGTGGCCAGCAACACAGCGGACAGTGCCAGCGATGCCACTCTTAATTGGAAAACACCCATTGGGGCTCCTCCATCAATTGCTATCGGACGATATTGTCGTGCCGATGGAACGATTTGCGGCGGTCTTTGTTCCACGGCACGCTGCAACTAACCACGTTCACGGAATACGCGCCAGACGTGTTAATGCTCGGTTAACCATCTTTCCGCACCCTCGTGACATGGAAAAGCGCCGGACCACACGCTTGGGCAAGTTTTTCCGCCTCGCCGCTTGTCTCGGCGTCGCGCTGCTTTCCGGTGGCGGCCTGATCCCGGACACATCGGCACGCGATCTGATGCCATGGAAATCACCTGACCACGCGCTTGTCATCGATGCCTATGAACTCAACATCATCGACTGGGACGCGATGCTGAAGGACAAGCGCATTGCCGGGTTCATCTCCAAGGCATCCGACGGACTGCCGGAGAGTTTTGACTGTACCGGCGATCACGCCGGCGATACCGTGGCCCACTGCAAGACGATGTGGCGCAAATACGCCGTCAGCCGCGAGCTCTACCAGACACGCCGGCTGATCGCCCGCGCAAGCGGCCTGCTCTGGGGGGCATACCACCTTGCCCGGCCCGGAAATCCGGTCGACCAGGCCAATCACTTCCTCGATTATGCCCAGCCGCGCGACGACGAGCTGATGGCGCTCGACATCGAGGGCATCGATCCTGAAAAATACATGTCGCTGGAAGATGCCGCGATTTTTGCCGGCCATATCAGGACCCGCACCGGCCGTTATCCGATACTTTATACCAATCACACCACCGCCAGATACATCGCTGCCAATCGCGACCGGTTCCCGATCCTGTCGCGGCTGCCGCTGTGGTATGCCCGCTACAAGCCCGGCATCCGCAATGTCTTCCCGATGGGAAACTGGAACGACTACGCGCTCTGGCAGTTCTCCGCCGGTCCGAACTGCGGCAAGCAGCGCTGCCCTTACCGCGTCGCCGGAACCCTTCCGGATATCGACGTCAATGTCGCGGCCATGGATGCCAAGGCGCTGAAGGCGATCTGGGCCAAAGGCGAACTGCTCCCGGAGAAACCGTTCGACAAGCCGCTGCTGATCGCCTCGGGCAAAGCGGAATCCTTCTCCGGCGCCGGCATAAGCATTGATATGACCATGACGGGATCGATCGCCAAAATATCGGTTCCGCTGGGCCTTCGCTAGCCATCGCCAATGCGGTGCAACTGGACATTACGCTACGAGCCGAAACGCAGCGTTCGGGGTGAGCCTGTCCGCTCTTTTTAGACGAACCGTCACTGACGCTCCCGTCAGGCTGCGCCGCTGAGCTGTTCAGCCTGACTTTTCTCTTCGGATTTGCAGGCGTTTTCAGCCGAAACAGCCGGGCCCGACGTTCAGCCTCCTGTCAGCAGACGAGCGCAAAAAAGGGGATCGTCACCCTTCCTGCCCTGATTGCCGGAGCCTGTCTTGAATTTTCGCTCATTGAAGCGGCCCGTCATGGGCAGCATCCCGCTCAGCCTGTCGGCCGCCTTTTTCATTCTCCTTTTCCAGAACCTGACATTCTGGAACGAAGCGTTCTATGTGTTCGGCGGCTTCCACCTCGGCTTTTATACGTTCGTCGCGGCGATCACCCTGCTTGTCATTGCTGGCGTCGTGCTGTTCTCGGTCAAGTACCTGATCAAGCCGTTTCTGGTCTTCCTTCTCATCGCCGGGGCGATGTCCTCCTACTATACCGATTTCTTCGGCGTGGTGATCGACAAGGACATGATCCGCAACGCCGTGGTGACGACACCGCAGGAAGCCGGTCCGCTGATCACCGGCACGTTTCTCCTGCACATCCTCCTCTACGGCATCCTGCCATCGGCGCTGGTCTGCCTGATCCGGATCAGACATCGTCCCTTCATCGGCAAGTTCTTCGTGAACGTCGCGGTTATTTCGCTCTGCCTGTCGCTGTGCGTCGGGCTGATCGTCTCGAACTATTCGGGGATATCCTCGAATATCCGAGAACATCGCGACATGATGGCCAAGCTGACGCCGTTTGCAGCCATCACCTCGGCGATTGGCCTGGGGGTCAGCACCTATCGCGAGATCGGCATCGTCCGTGCTCCATTGGGCACAGACGCCAAGCTCGGCCCGATCTACGCACAAGCGAAAAAACCTATCGTCACCATCATCGTCGCCGGCGAAACCGCCCGGGCCATGAACTTTTCGCTGAATGGCTATGACAGGGAGACCAACCCGCAACTGAAAGCCCTTGGCGTTACCAACTTCACCAAAACCACCAGCTGCGGAACGGCGACGGCCGTTTCGTTGCCCTGCATGTTTTCCGTCTATGGCAGGCAAAACTATTCCGACCGCAAGGCCCGGTCCACCGACACGCTGATGGACGTTTTGCGCCGCGCCGGCGTTGATGGCTATTGGTGGGACAACAATACCGGCAGCAAGGGCATCGCCGACCTCATCAGCTTTGCCAGCCTGACCAAGCAGAAGGATAGCCCGCTCTGCAGGGATGACGGCTGCCTGGACGACATTTTCCTCGGTAAACTCGATGAAAAGCTTGGCGGCATCACCAGGAATACCGTCATCGTGCTGCACCAGCTCGGCAGTCACGGTCCGGCCTATTATCAGCGGTATCCTGAAGAATTCCGGCGCTTCACGCCCGACTGCCGCACGCCCCAGCTCTCCGATTGCTCCCGCGAGGAGATCGTCAACGCCTATGACAACTCGATCCTCTATACCGACCATAACCTCGCCGAGGTGATCAAGCTTCTGAAGAAACACCAGGACAGCGTCGATGGGGCCATGATCTACATGTCGGATCATGGCGAATCGCTCGGCGAGAACGGATTGTTCCTGCATGGCGCGCCGTACATGTTTGCGCCTGCGGAGCAGACGCATGTGCCCTTCATCGCCTGGTTTTCCGACCGATATGCCCAGCTGACGGGCCTCGACCGCAGATGCCTTCAGACCTATGCGGATGCGCCGACCTCGCACGACAACCTGTTCCACACCGTGCTGGGGATGATGAACGTCGTCACCAAGGTCTACAATCCGGCGCTCGACGTGTTTGCAGCCTGCCGCTCGACGGCGGTAGCAAGCCCGGCCGTCCCGGAATCGTAGAACCGCGATTGTAGCAATCCGGCCAGTTTCATGTATTTCCGACGTCGATACGCGATTTTCCGGATCGGGGTATCTGGGGAATATGGACCGGGTGGGTGCGCTTGATATCGATGGTCGGCGGCATGGACAGTTCCGCTTCCAGCAGTGCCATCTCGATCAGGAACACAAGCATCTTCTTGTCGCTGCGTTCGGCGCTCATCTTCGAGGCCTGGAGAAGCTCGTAGGTCAGATCTTTGGTTCGCATATGTCACGCCCCGTATCGATTGTCTTTCTAAACTAGGCCTGGCAACTTACGCGAAGCTTGCTGCGCTTGAACACCCTATGATGGTGGATACATTTTGAAGAGCTGACGTTGATGCAGCAGCGGGCGCCAAGGCCGGGCGTGTTCTCACAGTAAACGACATGTTTTCGCGCTAGGTTGTCGCGCGCAACGGGCGTTATGCCTCGATCTGTACGTCGCCGATCGGCCGTGAACAGCATGCCAAAATGTAGCCTTCGTCGATTTCGTCGTCCAGAATACCGCCATTGTGGTTCATCTCGACTTCTCCGGAAATCTTCATCACCCGGCAGGTCCCGCACAAACCACCCTCGCAGGCAGCACCGATGCGCACGCCAGCCAAGCGCGCCGTCTGCAGGATGGTCTGGCCGGGCTGACACTTGGCGTCCTTGCCGGCCATGGTGAAGGTGACGGTGGAGACGGCTGCCGCATCCGCTTCGCCTGCACCGGCGCGGATGGCAAGCTCTGCCGGATCCGGCGCATTGGCCGGTTGAAAGCTTTCCTCGTGGTAGCGGTTCATGTCGAATCCGACGCTTTCCAGCATCGATTTGACGCCACGCATGAACGGTTCGGGGCCGCAGCAAAAGACGGTGCGTTCGCGGAAATCCGGTGCCAGCAAGGCGAGTTTGGAGGTCTCGATACGGCCACGCAGCCCGTGCCAGCTGTGGCGCGGCGCATGGGTCTCGACGATGAAGCCGAGATTGAGGTTCGGCATATTGCGGGAAATGTTCTCCAGCTCGTCGCGGAACAAGAGATCATCCGGCTGGCGGGCGCAGGACAGAAAAGAGACGTCCGTCTGCGGCGCGCAATCGGCCATCCAGCGGGTCATCGACATCATCGGCGTGATGCCGGACCCGGCCGAGATGAACAGGTATTTTTCGCCGGGATGACGCACGAACGAGAAGTCGCCGAGCGGTCCGAAGGCCTTCAGCTTCATGCCCGGCTTGAGGGTTTCGAACATCCAGCGGGTGCCGATGCTCGACGCCTGCGCCTTGACGGTGACGGCGACCGAAAACGGCCGCGACGGCGTCGAGGACAAAGTGTACGTGCGCATCACCGGATCGTCCGCCTTGACCGGCAGTTCCAGCGTGACGAACTGGCCCGGCAGATAGCGGAACCAGCTGTCCTTGTCGGCCTTGAAGCCGAACGTCATCACGTCCGGCCCTTCGGCGGTGACGGAGATGCATTCCAGGAGCTGCTGCCGGTCGTTGAACGGCTGCAACTCGTCAAAGTGCCGGAAGGATGAGGCAATCGTCATGTCAGGCGACCCGAACCAGAGGGGTGGAGATGGAGCTGCCCTGCAGGCGGTCCGCCAGGAAGTTGGTGTACCATTCGACGAACTGCATCACGCCGCCTTCGTGTTCCGGCGAATAGGGACCGGGCTGATAGGCGAGCGAGCGGATGCCGAAGGCGTTTTCCTCGACGATCTGGCGGTCCTGGTCGTTGGTCTCGGTCCAGACATGCGTCAGCTCGTCGATGCTGTAATCGACGCCCTCGACGGCATCCTTGTGCACCAGCCACTTCGTCGTGACCTGCGTCAGTTCGGGCCCAAGCGGCAGGACGCGGAAGGTGATGGCGTGGTCGGCCAGTACATGGTTCCAGGTCGACGGATAGTGGAACAAGAGCAGCGTGCCGATATGGCTCTGGCTGACATCGTCGGACAGCTGGCGCTTGACGGC
Organism: Pararhizobium sp. DWP3-4; assembly: GCF_049898205.1. NCBI lineage: Bacteria > Pseudomonadati > Pseudomonadota > Alphaproteobacteria > Hyphomicrobiales > Rhizobiaceae > Pararhizobium > Pararhizobium sp. DWP3-4. The sequence goes on from NZ_JAFCXF010000002.1 coordinate 221,179, forward strand.
GCGTTTGCCGGACATGGTGTAGCTTTCAGCGCCCTCGATCAGCGGCATGCGGGCGACGCGGAACTGGCCCTTGTGATCGATCTTGAACTCGCTCGGCAGGCCCGAGGCTTCGCAATGTGCCCAATGGGCGGCGATGACCGGATCGTCCTTGGCGCCCTGCACGCCGGTTGCCGTCGGTGCTTCCGGATAGGTGCGGCAAAGTTCGGGGTGGTTGGCGGCGCAGTGGTAGCATTCCCGGTTGTTTTCCCAGACGAGCTTCCAGTTGCCCTTTTCGATGATGGTGCTTTCGAAGGCGACCTTGGTGTCTTTTAGATTGTGCGGCGTCAGATAGGACGAGACCATGTCGCGCACCGGTTGGAAATCCATCGCCTCTTCGGCCAGGCAGATAAAGATATAGCCGCCGATGGTTTCGCAGTGGATCGGTTTCAGACCATGCTGGTTCTTGTCGAAATCCTCGCCCATCTGGCGGGCGAACAAAAGCTTGCCATCCAGCTCGTAGGTCCACTGGTGATAGGGACAGACAAGCTTGGCGGACGAGCCCTTGGCACCGGCGCAGACGCGCGAGCCGCGATGGCGGCAGGAATTGTGCAGCGCCCGCACGGTGCCTGTGCGATCGCGGACGATGACGACCGGATATTCGCCGACCTGCACGGTGAAATAATTGCCGGATTTCGGGATTTCGCACTCATGACCGATGAACAGCCAGTCCTTGTACCAGATTTCCTCCATATCGAGCCGGTAGAGATCGGGATCGGTGTAGAAGGCCTGCTCGAGACTGTGCGTGCCGCGCCGGTTCTTCAATGTGCGGAGGACTTCGCTGCGGAGATCCATGGTCATTTCCTTGTGCTCGCCAACTTTTTGAACGTTGCAGCAGACAGGAAAGGAACCGCCGGCGCGCCGGGAGAGCGCGTGGTTACAGTGGTTCTCCTTCCGGCTGCCCGCCGCAACCCAGATATCAATTTCATCACAAGGCTGGTTTCCGGGCTCTGGAGCTGTCCTTGCGGACGATCCCGGCGCCTTCCCGGATTTCTCCAGTGGCCTTTTGCCGAGGTTTCGCTCCACCACCGTTGCGGGGGCAGCGCCGGATTTCGACCGGCTTCCCAATTCTCCGCCCTTCCCTATAAAGACGGCACCTTGAGTGTCTTCATCTAATCCGCACGCCCGGAAAAACAGCCGCCAGTTTACGACATCCGATTCCAGAAAGACGACACGGAACAGATTGCATGCGACCTCGGCCCATGTGGCTATTTTATAAGCATAAACAACGCGATCTGCTGAATTTTCAGCAAAAGGCCGGTTTTCCGCGCAACGCTTCGGCAATCGGCTGCGAAGCGGCCTCTTTGCGACATCGCGCGGCACCAGTGCTGGCGCCGCCATGTGCATACTGCGCGGCAAAAGGTTGATGCCTGGAAAGACTGCATTAACCATAACACGTTAGCTTCATCTCATGAGCGATTACGCCCCGGAGTGCTTTGTCTGCATTCCGCGCATTCTGGTACAGGCCGATGTCAAACTTGAGATATTTCGATGCCGCCGCAGTCAAGAAGCCGGCTCCATCGCCGAAGGCGGCGATCTATACCGAATTCCTGCGCACAGGGCGGATCAACCGGCACCAGCAGGAATGGAGTGCCACAGAAAAACGCTATCTGACCCATCAGGAAGTCGCCACCCGCACCGGCAAGAAGCTCGAAGCGGCCGGTACCGCGACGCATGAGCGGATCAACGGCTTCCATCGGTCGATCCGGTTTCCCAGACTGCTTTTCCACCGCACGCTCGCCGATAGCCCGCATCTCGGTTACTGCCATGTGACGGCCGCGCGGACGAAATTTGCCAAGTTCGAGGATGTCCGCTGGTCGTTCTACATTGCCAATTTCTTTTCCGATATCGGCGACGACCAGCATTTTTTCGAGAAGATCAAACTCGGTTATTCGCGGATGTATTTCGCTGTGGCAACCGAGATGGATGCCGAGGCCGGCAAGCTGACGGTCAATCGCGCTGTGCATGACAACGGGCTGTTGTTTCGCACCCGCGACCCCAAGGAAGCCCTGAAGAACGTGCTTCTGCTCGGCGCCCGCAACGAACAGCTTCGCAAGATCATCGGCAGCCTCTGATCACTGCTTGTAGATCAGCCAATCGCGCCCGGGCGGCTGCTCGCCTTCTGCGCCATGAACGATGGTCTGGTCGCCGCCCTTGCCCTGCGCCCTGGCAAGCGCCTTTTCCGCCGTACCGACAAGATCGAAGGCGTTGCTGGCATCATCCGACATGCAGATGCCCACCGAAAGCGTCACGCAGCCGAGATCGCGCCCGGTTTTAGGATGTGTGAAATGCGTGCCGCGCAAGGCCGAACGCAACAGCGCCACAAGCCGCACCACCTCCCGCTCCTCGCCCGCATTGACCAGAAAACCGAAACGGGTGCCGTCGAAACGGGCCACGAGTTCGCTTGACGGAAACGCCTGCTGGATGATGCCGCCGATATGCCGGGCCAGCGGCTCGGCCAATGCCGCCGCCTGTTCGCCCGACAGGCGGCGGCTGGTATCCGGTTCGGCAATGGCGATGCCGCAGGCAAGCGGCAGATCCGGATCGGCATAGACCTTGGCCAGCGCCTTGTTGAAGGCGCGGCGATTGGCAAGCCCGGTGACTGCATCCGAAAATTTCCGCGCTTCGAAGTCGGCAAGATCCTTCTGGACGCCGGCAATGACGCTCGATTGCGCCGTGACGCTTTGTTCCATTTCGGCATTGTGCGACACCTGCCGCTCGGTGGCCCGCTTCAGCGCCTGGATGGAATTGGCAAGCGCCGCCTGGCTCGCGTCACCGGACACCACCAGCGCTTTCGTCGCCTCGCTGATCAGCTTGCCATAATCATCGAGCTGATCTTTTTCGCGCGACAGGAGGTTCATGAAATTGCTCATCTCGTCGCGCACGATCGTCGTCGATCGCGCCAGCACGCTCGCCTCGTGATGATGCGGCAGATATTTGCGGCCCAGTTCATCAAGCGCCGATTGCGACTTGTACTTGCCGAGCGCGATGAACTCGCGAACCAGGTCCGGATTGGCCCCGCCATAAGCCTCGTAGACGAGTTCGTAATTCCTCGGGATGGCATCGATCCCCATCTGATGCATGGCGGTGGCGATGCGCAGCGCAAGGTCGTTCGGCATGGATTTCTTGTTGGCCATAAGGGCTCCGGCTGAGTGCAGAATCCGACAGCTAGCATGGGCAACTTTCCCCGCTGCTAACCGGACCTGTCGCATTTTAAGAAACCCGAATTCCGGCTGTGGCGAAACGGCACAATCGGCGCAAGCCTGCACATCGCCAGCGAATGCGCTTGGCAACGTCCAGCTTCGCCCTGTAAAGAAAACGCCGGAGCGCCTGCCTGGGTTTTTAAGGACTGGCGCATGACGTTTGGAAGTTTGATGGCGCTGATCATAGACACACGGACCGAGCCGGACCGCGCCTTGGCGGCCGCCTGCGAAACGCTTGGCGAAGGCCTGCCTGTGGCGATCCCGACAGAGACGGTCTACGGGCTGGCGGCAGACGCTACCAATCCGGACGCGATCAGCCGAATCTATGAAATGAAAGGCCGTCCGCGCTTCAATCCGCTGATCTGCCATGTCGCCGATTTCGCCATGGCGGAAGCCCATGTCGCCTTCGATCCCCTATCGCGAAAGCTGGCCGAAGCCTTCTGGCCGGGACCCCTGACGCTGATCCTGCCGATCAAGCCGGACAGCAGCGTCCATCCGCTCGCCTCCGCCGGCCTCGATACGCTGGGCATCCGCATGCCGGACGGTTTTTCACGGGAGGTCATCAAGCGCTTTGGCAGCCCCCTGGCAGCGCCCAGCGCCAATACTTCCGGCAAGATCAGTCCGACCAGCGCCGCCCATGTCGAAGCCGATCTCGGCGGCAAACTGGCACTGATCCTTGACGCGGGTTCAGCGGAAATCGGCCTGGAATCGACCATCGTCAAGGTCGAGGGCGATGAAATCCGGCTGCTGCGTCCAGGCGGTCTGGACGTCGCCGATATCGAGGCGCTGACCGGCTGGAGGGTCCCGAGACCGGACACGGCCGGAGCTGCAATCGAAGCGCCGGGCATGCTGGCTTCCCATTATGCGCCGGGCGCTGCGGTGCGGCTGAACGCAACGGATGTGAAAGCCGGTGAAGCCTTGATCCGCTTCGGTGGCAAGCCCTTGCCGGGCGAGGAAAACGCCGTCGTCGTCCTCGATCTCAGCCCGTCCGAAAACCTGCGCGAAGCCGCTGCCAATCTGTTTGCCTTCATGAAACGGGCCGATGCCTCCAGCGCCCAAACCATTGCCTTCGGCGTCATCCCCAATGAGGGGCTTGGCGAGGCAATCCTCGACCGGATCGAACGGGCTGCTGCCCCACGGGAATGACCCTATGACCAACGCCCTGCCCTCTGCCGATCTCATCGCCCGCTTCGCTGCCATTGTCGGCAACGGGAATGCACTGACGGATCAGGCCGACATTGCGCCTTATCTGATCGAATCCCGCGGCCTCTACAAGGGCAATGCGCCGCTGGTGCTGAGGCCCGGCAGCGTTCAGGAAATCTCGCAGATCCTCAAGCTTGCCAGCGAAACCGGCGTCGCGATCGTGCCGCAGGGTGGCAATACCGGCCATGTGGCGGGACAGATCCCGCGCACCGGGGCCGCCGATATCGTCCTGTCGTTGCAGCGGCTGAACCGCATCCGCGATATCGATCCGGTCGGCAATGTCATCGTCGCCGATGCCGGCTGCATTCTCGCCGATATCCAGAAGGCGGCGGAAGCGCATGACCGGCTGTTTCCGTTGTCGCTCGGCTCGGAAGGCTCCTGCCGGATCGGCGGCAATCTCTCCACCAATGCCGGCGGGACTGCGGTTCTGGCTTATGGCAACATGCGGCAACTCTGCCTCGGCCTCGAAGTCGTTCTGCCGACCGGCGAGGTCTGGGACGGGCTGCGGCGGCTGAAGAAGGACAATACCGGCTACGACCTGCGCGACCTGTTCATCGGCGCCGAAGGCACGCTCGGCATCATCACCGGCGCGGTGCTGAAACTGTTTCCGCGGCCGCGCGGCCATCAGGTCGCTTTTGCCGGACTGAAGAGCGTCGCTGATGCGCTCAGCCTGTTCGACAAGGCCTCCAGCCTCTGCGGCACGGCCCTGACCGGCTTCGAACTGATGCCGCGCCTCGGCGTCGAATTCACCGCAAAGCACATTCCCGGCGTGCGCGATCCGATGGACACCGTGCATGCCTGGTATGCGCTGATCGACATCTCGACCTCGGATTCAGCCGAAAGTGCGGAACGGATGATGTCAGCGCTGCTCGAAACCGAAATTTCCAGCGGCCTCGTCGAGAATGCCGTCGTTGCCGCGAGCGAGGCGCAGCGCAAGAGCCTCTGGCACATGCGCGAAAGCATGTCGCCGGCGCAAAAGCCGGAGGGTGGGTCGATCAAGCACGACGTATCCGTGCCGGTCTCCAGCATTCCGGCGTTCATGGCGGAGGCCGACGCTGCGGTGATGAAAGCCATTCCGGGTGCCCGCATCTGCTCGTTCGGGCACATGGGCGACGGCAATATTCACTACAATATTTCGCAGCCGGTCGGTGCCGACAAGGATCAGTTCATCGGCCGCTGGCGCGAAATGAACGCCATCGTCCATGGCATCGTCCTGAAATACAACGGCTCGATCTCCGCCGAGCATGGCATCGGCCAGTTGAAGCGCGACGAACTTGCCGAAGTGCGCGCGCCGATCGAGATCGACCTGATGCAGCGCATCAAGCATGCCTTCGACCCGGCCGGGATCATGAACCCCGGCAAGGTCCTCAAGGCCTGACGAGCAGAAGGTCAGTAGCCACCCATGCGCAATTGCGACAGGCTGAACAACGTGTCGGCACTGATGCCGCCGCCGCCGCCCGACAGGATCAATTGGGCGCCGGACACATCGACATTGTTCTCGACATCGTAGAGTGCGGTGAAGCGACGCAGCAGCTTTTCCAGTTTTTCCGGATCCTGCAGATCCTTCACATCGAGCACGCGGTTGATATAGGCATATTGGATATCGACATCGGCGCTCGACATCCCCTCGGGGATGCTGAACGCCGTCCGGATGACTTGCATCAGCGCGCCGTCGGCCAGGAGATCATAGGCGGTGTTGACGCCCGTCGCCTGACGCCGGAAATAGAGCGCAAGCCGCACGCCGGCATTGTCCTCGCCCTTTTGCTGCTCAAGCGTCTGGTTGAGGTAGAGGTCCTCGGTTTCCAGCAGCCCGCGCTTGGTCTGTATGCCGATTTCCGGCCGGGCCAGATCGCCCTTGCTGTCGAAATTGTAGGAGGCGACCAGCTCCTTGTAGATCGTCGTGTTCGGCTCCGTATTGATGAAGCTGTCCGGATCGTTGACATCGGATTCGAACATCTTGCGGAGGTAGTCCGTCGTCACCGTTTCCGGATCCAGCTTCGCGGCGACTAGCACGAAATCGACCAGGCGCCGGTTGGACAGAAGATCGTCGAGCGATTTGATCTTTTCGACTTCGGCGCTGTAATACTTCGCTTCGGCGGTCGCCTTGGTTTTGTCATCGTCCGTGGCAAAACGGCTCTTTTCGATGACATAGGATTTGGCGGTGTTGAGGATTTCGGATTCGGCCTGCGCCAGCATCGGAATGCCGGCCGACCCGTCCGCATTGAAATTGAACGCCTTTGCCAGCTGAAGATAGCGGTCGTCCTTCAGCGTATAGACATAGCTCTTCGGATCGGTGAGATCGCTGGTCAGCACCTTCTTCATCTTGCGCACCGTGTCGCCCTCGTTTTCGAGGCCGACGGCAGTCAGTGCCAGTTTCATGATCTTGTTGTCGGAGAGCAGATCGTCGACATTGGAGACGATCTTCATCAGGTTCTTGAAGGAATTGATCAGGGTCTGGTCGGCAGCTTCGTCGGCGTCGTTGTAGCGGACCATGTAGTAATCGGACGTCACCTTGGTTTGCGCCGCCGTCTGCGGCTTATCGCCGGCTGCAAGCGTACCGTCGGCCTTGAAATTGAACGCCGCCCTCAATTCCTTATAATTGGCGTTGTACTCGCCCCCCTTGGTGTTGACGAAGCTCGTCGGGTCGTTCGGATCGCTGGTCAAAATGCTTTCGAGCGTCGCTACCGTCGAGCTGGACGGCAGGCCGAAGGCTGTGAGGATGTAGGAATAGAGCCGGCTGTCACCCTTGATCTGCGCAACTGTCGTAATGGTTCCGATCTTGTCCTCGTAATAGGACTTGTGCAGCAGGGCGACCGATGTCGTGGCGCGCGGTGCCTTGTAGGCATACACTTCCATAGTCGCCTTACGGCTGTCTGCCGCCTGCGCCGTTCCGCCAGATGGTACGGAACCATCCGCCGTGAAATCGTACATCAAGGCCAGATCCTTGAAGACGGCGAGCCGCGCGATCGTCGAGGAACTCTCCGAAACCTTGGCATTCAAATCGGCAGAATAGAAGCTGGTGCCTTTCATGGTCTTGAGCGCGGTCTGCCGCTGCTCGATCTGCGCCTGAAACGCGGCCCGTTCTGCCTCGGTGAGACCGGGTTGGGCCATCTGCGTTTTCAAACCGGCGATTTCGGCCTCGACGCCGGCATAGGCATCGATATTGCCGGTCATTTCCGGGAAAGCGGTATTGATCGTGGTAATGTTGTTCGTCAGGGTCGTTTTTTCGGCCTGCAACGTCACCTTGTCTGCTTCCGGTGTCTCGGGCAGCGCCAGCAGGGCGTCGATCTTGGTTATGCGTGCCTGCGACAGGCCCCGGCTCGTCAGGGCGGAAAGCGCCTGGCTCGATGAAGCCTTGGTCGCCTCTGCGGCCGCTAGCGCGGGTGCAAAGTTTTTGTTGTAGTAGCTGTTCGGATCGCTGGGATCGCTGACCAGCGCGCCGCGCACCTGCTCATAATTGAAATATTTCTCGTCAACGCCGAACACCCGGAACGTATAGGATCGTAACCTATCGTTCTGCAGGAACTGATCCACGTTGGTGATTTTGTCCATCATTGTGTCGTAGTAGCGCGTCTCCTGCGCCATCTTGGAATCGACGTTGGCGACAGACCGGGTATAGAGGCCGATCAGCGCGTCCTCCTGTGCATCACTTTGGACCACCTCTGTCGAATGGGAAAAGCTGAACGCCCTGGCGAAATTGCCATAGCGCTCGTCCGTCAGCATATTGGCGTAGCTGCTGTCGTCGTTGAGGTCGCTCTCCAGCACCTTGCGCATGAAGGCCTTGGCATAAGTCATGTCTTCCAGGCCATGCGCCTTCATGGCATAGGCATAGAGCCGGTAGTCGCCGAGGAACTCGTCGATCGAAGTGACTTTGCCGATATTGGCCTTGTAATACTCGGTTTCGCGGGCGACCAGCGTCTGCTGCGACGTGCGCTGAAGGCTCGTCTTCATGTCGCGCGTGAGGAGATTGTAGTCGATATATGTGGAAACCATTGCCGCTCTGCCGATCGCCTGAAATTGTCCGACGCTAAGACGTCCGGATGGACGCAATGCCGCGCAGTGCGGCCATGATCCGCACTACAATCGCTGGTCATGCTTGTGCGTGGCTTTTCCTCAACCCGGAGGCACGGGATCGGCGGGCCGGAAAAATGCGGCCAATTTTCTTCAGATTTCAGAAACCCTGCTGCGTTGGCCTTTGCTAACCATCAGGAAATGCAAAGTTTTTTAACTGCGATTTTTAAGTGGTCTCAAACCCGGCCCGCCTATCCTTGGCCCACAGAGGACGAAAAGTCCCGACGAGAAGACCGGGAACCGGCTCTCAAGGAAAACAAGGGCGATTGAAATGCTGAAGACACTTTCACAACCGGCTTGGGTTGAAACCACACTGCGCATGGATCCGAAACGCTTTCCCCAGCAGGCAAGCTACACCTTGCACGGACAGTCCAGCAATGTCACCATAAGCCTGGACGAACGTGGAGCGGTGCTGCGCAAGGTTTTGCCGTCCAGCGGCTTGCCGCTGTCGATCGCGCTTCCGGCCCGCGCCTTCAAAGGGGTGGCCGCCCGCGCCATAGACCATGGAGACGGAGAAGTGACCGTGACGCTTGAACTGCATCATGATGACCCGGATCTCTGCATCCCGCTTCTGGTTGCCCACGATCTTGCCGACATTGCCGCCGATTGGCGCACATGGTCGGAAGCCTACCGGATCCCGATGCTGATGGTCGAAGCCGACGGCGTCGCCCGCCCGTTGGAAGATCATCTCGGCGAAGTCCGGACCCGCGATATCAAGCCGCGCCGCCGCCATTCGCTGTTCAACGACCGCCGCCCGCGCTTCCTGATGCGCCGCGCAACCGGCAGCCTGGGCGTCAACTTGAAGATCGACGGCCGGGAAATCATCGCCCGCAACTGATTTTCGACACAATCTCCAAGCCTCCTCCAGTGCGAAAGACCGGCTGTCCCTGCAGCCGGTTTTTTGTTTTTCTTTTCAAACTCTTATCGAGCCTTTGGAAAACCTTGGAAGCGCCTTTTTGATGCCACAGGCAGACGGCACATTGCCGCAACGAGAAGGAGACAAATCATGCGCACATTCATCTTCGCGGCGATTGCCGCCTTTTCCACCCGCTTTGCCCGGACGAAGAAGAACCGGAACAAGGAATTGAGCTGGGCTTGAGGCTTTAAAGCCCCGCTCCCTTGGCGCTGCAAGCGCTGCCCGGTGAATATTTCCTGACGCGACCCCTGCCCTCCGGCCATCCGGAGGGCTTTTTCATGCCAGCCGAACCAGCAGCGCTGCACACAGGCTGGCAAACAGGATCGCCCCGACGACGTTGTTGAACTTGAACAGGGCCAGACACTGAGCGGCATCGTGAATATCGAGCACGAGAATCTGGTAAAACAGCAGGACGGCTGCGATCAACAGGCCGATATAGGCCAGCAGCCCTGCACCCGCGAGCGCAAACGAAACGAACAGCAGCAGGGTCGTCAGCCCATAAAGCGCAAAGAGCCACGGGCGCGGGCGTTCGCCGAACCGCCGCGCGGTCGAGCGCACGCCGATCAGTTCGTCGTCCTCCCTGTCCTGATAGGCGTAGATCGTGTCATAACCGACCGTCCAGGCGATGGCTGCGGCATACAGCACGACCGATGCCCATCCGATCGTTCCGAATTCCGCCGACCAGCCCATGATCGCGCCCCAGGAAAAGGCAAGGCCGAGGAAGAACTGCGGCCAGTCGGTGAAACGCTTGGCGAAAGGATAGACGGCGACGAAGACCAGCGAGAAAACGCCGAGGAAAATGGAAAAACCATTGAACTGCAGCAGCACGATCAGACCGGCGAGCGCCTGCAGCACCATGAAGATCTTGGCCTGCAACCGGGTGACGCGCCCGGACGGCAAAGGCCGCGAGCGGGTACGCGCCACTTCCATGTCGATATCATGATCGACAATATCGTTATAGGTGCAGCCGGCACCGCGCATGGCGACAGCGCCGATAAAAAACAGGATCAGGTGCAGGACGAAACGGCCGGGCGAAAACGTGCCCAGCGCCGCTGCCGTATTGGCCGCCAGCGCTGCCGACCAGAAGCAGGGCCACATCAGCAACTGCCAGCCGATCGGCCTGTCCCAGCGGGCAAGCTGCGCATAGGGCCAGAGCGGCCTTGGCAGCACGCGGTAGACCCAGTTGTTGGACGGCGCATCTTGGACGCGCCCGGAATCGGCAGGACGTGTGTTCATGCCGTTTGTTTGCAGCGCCGGCGGCCGCCGGTCAAGCCGACAGGCCGCCTGCCGGCAAAGCCGGCGGCTATTCCAGCGTGAAATCGAAACGGTATGTGGCCGCGAGACCGACCAGGAACTGGTTGCGGCTGCCGCCCTCGTTGACGAGGCTCGAATCCGCCGCCGGGCCCATCAGCCGTTTGTATTCGGCAAAGGCGCTGGTTTCGAGCTTTTCGGTTGCCTGCCAGGTGATGGCAGCGCCCGCTCCAATGGAGTTCAGGCCCCCCGAAGGGCTATATGTCGAATAGCCCGACTTTGCCGATTCCGATGAGCTGACGCCGTAATAGGCATCGAAATAATCGCTGGTGGCGGCCGAAAGACGCGGGCCGGCGGAGACACGCACATTGTCGCTGACATCGACGAACCCGTCGGCCGCGACATCGGCGACGAGACCGTGATGGCTGCGGATGCCCTGGCGCAACTCGGCGCGGATGCGCAGCCAGTCGGTCGGATAGACCTCGGCAAAACCGCCGAGTTCGCCGCCGAAACGGACGGGATCGAGCCCCTTGAGATCGGACGAGGTATCGTCATCGCGTTCGAAGATCAGCTTGCCGACGACACCGGCGCGAAAGGCGCCCTTGTCGACGAAGGCGAAAGCCGGATTGTCGTTGCGCGAGGAAAACCGCACCGTGCTGCCGGCCCGGCCAAGCGAAATGAGCGGCGCCGCCTGGAAAAGTCGATCGGACGAGCCGTCATATTTCGGTCCGATAAAGCCGGTCGCGCCGACTTTCAGGTACCAGTCTCCGGACCAGAAACGCTGGCGCTCCTGCGCCTGGGCGCAAACGGACGCGGCGAGAAACAACCCTGCGGAAAGGGCAAACAAGGATCGGTGGAACACGTCGCAACTCCAGACACAAAACGCTTCGTTCAGCGGCTTATAGGCTTTGCCTCACTACCATCGCGTTAACCAACCGATTTCAGCGTTTATTTTCCATATGCAGTTCAATCGCTCCCGTTTAGTCGCCATTTTGCCATAGCCGATGTCACGTCAGCGTGCGGGATTTCAGGTAGGTGCTGGGTGAACTCCCGAGCATCCGCCGGAACATCGTGGTGAAGGCGGCGATGTTTTCATAACCGGCATCGAGCGCGACATTGGTCACCGGTTCGCCTTCGGCCAGCCCCGGCAGCGAGGCGAAAATGCAGGCCTGCTGGCGCCAGGTGACGAAACTGACGCCGGTTTCGGCACGAAACAGCCGGGTGAAGGAGCGGCGGCTCATTCCAAGACCACTCGCCCATTGGTCGATGCCGGCATTGGCGTCGGGCGACTTCAGAAAATGCCGGCACAGGCGGCCAAGCCGCGCGTCACTGGGAAATGGCAGGCCGAGCGGCCGCTCCGGCAAAAGGCTGATTTCGTCCAGCAAAAGCTCGATGATCAACCGGTTGCGGCGCGGCGTCAGCGGCTTATGCTCCGCAAGCACCAATTCTTCCATCAGGCTGGACGCCAGCGGCGTCACTGCCAGAACGCGGGGCTGAGCGGCGGATATCACCGAGGGATCGGCATAGATGGAGTGCATTTCGACGTCGCTGATCATCTCGCTGAAATGTTCGAGACCGGCAGGAATGAGCAGGCCATGACCGGGCGGGATCATCCAGCGCCCACCGGCGGTATTGACCAGCACGACACCCCGGCGGGCACACCAAAGCTGCGTCTTGGTATGGCTGTGCGGCAGTCCGCGGGAGCCGGCAGGATACTGGCGGCCAAGCGCCGTGATCGGATCGTCGTTCAGGTCGATCCATAAAAGGTTCTCACGATGGACATCATCGGCTGCAGGATTCCCCGATTTCATGTCGTAATTCTGCATTTGGCCCACTCTCGAAAGAATGCGACCAGAGCACAAAAGCAGGCCATACTCAAGCGATGTAGAGACAGCACATATTCGTGGTTACAATCTCCGTCCGGCGAGGAAGACAACATGGCGAGCATTACATCCCCCACAGGCATCAGCCCGGAAAAGACAGCGGTCTCCGTCATCGTGGCGGTCAGCTTCTGCCACATGCTGAACGACATCATGCAGTCGCTGCTGACCTCGCTCTATCCGCTGCTGAAGGAGAACTATGCGCTCGATTTCGTCCAGATCGGCCTTTTGACCTTCGCATTCCAGGTTACCGCCTCGCTGCTGCAGCCCGCAGTCGGCGTCGTCACCGACCGCTGGCCGATGCCGTTTTCGCTGCCGGCTGCGATGCTGTCGACCTGCGCCGGCCTGATCACGCTTGCCAATGCCCACCAATTCTATGTGCTGGTCATCGGCGCCTGCCTGATCGGCATCGGTTCGGCGATCTTCCATCCCGAAGCATCGCGCGTCGCACGGCTTGCCTCCGGCGGGCGTCACGGCCTTGCCCAGTCGCTGTTCCAGGTCGGCGGCAATACCGGCACGGCAATCGGCCCGTTGCTGGCTGCCTTCATCGTTATTCCGCAGGGCCAGGGAAGCCTGAGCTGGTTCTCCGTCATTGCCCTGGCCGGTTTCATGGTCCTGTCCTGGGTCAGTGTCTGGTATACCCGTCATCGCCGTAGCTCGGCCGGCCGCAAGAGCGTCAGCCGCGCCTTGCCGCTGCCGCGCAACCAGGTGATCTGGACGCTGATCGTTCTCGTCATCCTGACGGCGACGAAAAACGCCTATCTTTCCAGCCTGTCCAGCTACTTCACCTTCTTCACCATCGAGAAGTTCGGCGTCGGCGTCCAGCAAGCCCAGATGCTGCTGTTCCTGTTCCTCGGCGCATCGGCTGCAGGCGTGATCTTCGGCGGACCGATCGGCGACCGTTTCGGCGCCCGCTTCGTCATCTGGTTCTCGATCCTCGGCGTCATTCCCTTCGCGCTGCTGTTGCCCTATGCCAACCTGTTCTGGACGGCGGCACTGGTTGTTATCATCGGCTTCATCTTCTCGTCGGCGTTCTCGGCCATCGTGGTGTTCGCGCAGGAACTGGTGCCTGGCCGCGTCGGCCTGATTGCCGGCATGTTCTTCGGTTTTGCCTTCGGTTTCGGCGGCATCGGCGCTGCGGTCCTCGGCGTCTTTGCCGATCGCAACGGTATCGAGTTCGTCTACAGGGTCTGCTCCTACCTGCCGTTGCTGGGCCTGCTGACGGTGCTGCTGCCGAAGCTTCCGGGCCACCGGTAAGACGCGACGGTTTGTTGAGGGGCGGATAAGCCCCTCAATTCCGCAGCGGCGAAAAGCCTTTCGACCACAAGGGATTGGGTCAGTGGCATCTCAACCCAATTGCAACCCCCGCATTCTATTGTAAGTATTCATCAAGCATTGAGCGTTAAGGTTCTGCCCGGGGACTATCGGGGTGAATTCGATGCGCAATACGTTAATTGCCGCTTCCACTGCGCTCGGCGTATCGATCGCGCCGGCGCCTGCGCATGCGGAAACGCTGAACCTGTTGATCTGGGAATCCTATATCGATCAGAAGATTCTTGATCGATGGACCGAGAAGACCGGCGTTGACGTGCACCAAATCTATTACGACAGCGGCGATGCACGCGACGAAGTGCTTTCGGATCCCGGCAGCAATATCGACATTGCCGTCATCGGCGAGAATGGGGCAGACCTGTTTGGCAAGCGCGGCATGCTGGAGCCGTTGTCGGACAAGAACGTCACCTCGATGAAAGACTACAAGCCCGAGTGGAAATCCCGGTGCGCCGGCTACGCCATGCCCTACCTCTGGGGCACGATGGGCATCGTCTACCGGTCCGACATGGTCAAGACCACACCGACCTCGTGGTACGACCTGATGTCGCCGGATCCGGTCCTGGCAAAACATATCGCCATGTATGACGATCACAACGAGGCCTTCGTCGCGCCGCTGGCCATGCTGGGCAAATCCATCAATGCCAATGATAGCGAGACGCTGAAAGCCGCGTTCGAAGTGATGAAGAAGCAGGCACCCTTCGTTCTCACCTACGATTACGTGATCACTTCGATCCAAAGCCCTGAAAACGGCAGGAATATCTATATGGCGCTGGCCTATAGCGGCGATCAGCACGTGCTCAACGACAAGGCCGGCACGCCGGGAATCTGGCGCTACGCGGTGCCGAAGGAGGGCACCCTCTCCTGGCTCGACTGCATGGCGGTCACCGCCGCCTCGCCCCGCAAGGCGCTTGCGCTGCAATTGGTTGACTTCATCGGCTCGCCGCAAAGTGCTGCAGATAACGCCGTGGCCCTGACCATGCCGACCGCCAGCGAAAAGGCGCTCGAACTGATCCCGGCCGAGATGCGGTCCAACCAGGAAATATATCCGCCCGCCGATATCCTGGCCAAGAGCCAGTACCAGAAGGAACTATCGATCCAGTCGATCCAGACTCGCCGGCGCATCATCAGCTCGATGGCAAATTTCCAGTGACACTTGGCAAACGCGCATTCTTCCTGATCTTTCCGGTCGTTCTGGCAGGCTACCTGCTGGCCGCCCTCTCGGTCTATTTTGTCCAGGGACGGTCCGTTCTGGCTCTCGAGCGGACACGGCTTTCACAACAGCTCGACCATATGGCCGCGCTGTTTCGCAACGAGGTCAGCCAGAGCAGAAGCTTTCTCTATTCCATCCTGGAAGGCAACGCCGTTCGCCTGTTCGTCTCTGAACCGGACGAGGCCTACCGCAACAATGCGCTCGGCCTGCGGTTGCAGCAGAGCGTGCGCTCTCTGTCTGATGATCCGAAGAAATTCATCTCCTTCGCCATTCTCAATCCCGACCTGACCCAGGGTTACTATTTCGAAAACAGCGATGATCCGTTCGCCGAGATCGGTGCGCCGCAATTTGCGCTGGCAAGCCGGCTTGCCGGCGGCAGCCAGCTGCGGGATTGGAGTTTTCTCCACGACGCCGGCGCGCGCCAGTTGATCGTCTACTCGGAGTTCATCGACCCCGTCACCTTCAGCCGCCCGCTGCCGAG
This sequence comes from Pararhizobium sp. DWP3-4, assembly GCF_049898205.1. Taxonomy (NCBI): domain Bacteria; kingdom Pseudomonadati; phylum Pseudomonadota; class Alphaproteobacteria; order Hyphomicrobiales; family Rhizobiaceae; genus Pararhizobium; species Pararhizobium sp. DWP3-4. The sequence goes on from NZ_JAFCXF010000002.1 coordinate 236,762, forward strand.
CGGAAAAGCCGATGCGCTTCTGGTGCAGGTGGCGATCGAGCCGACGCAGTTCCTGAGCATGCAGCGCACGCTGCAGCACGAGTATGAAACCGAGATCACGTTCGAGACCGCGCCTCAGATGCCGACACCCGGCGACCTGACCGCATCCGTTCGCATGGCGCCCTCGTTGTTCGTAACGCTGACGGTCCCGCCGTCCCACGGTTCCGGCAATATGGGGCAGCTGAAACTGCTGCTGATTTTTGGCGCGCTGGTGATGAGCTTCGTCTCCGTCGGCCTGATGATCGCGCTGATCCGCCGGTTCATCACCAACCCGATCTCGGTTCTCGACCGTCAAGTGACGGCGGTGATGAGCGGCGAGAACGAAGACATCAGGCAAACCGGTGCCGAGGGGGAAATCGGCCGGCTGACCGGTAATATCAAGCAATTGCACGATCAATCGCAGCGCGCGTTGAAGCTGGTGCAGCAGACGTCCTGGACCGATACGCTGACCGGCATCAGCAACCGCGCCCATTTCAACATGCTCGCCGCCGAGGTCATCGAAACGGTCACAACGCAGGCCGGCCATTGCAGCCTTCTGTTCATCGATATCGACCACTTCAAGTTCGTCAACGACAAATATGGACACGAGGTCGGCGACGACCTGCTGAAGACGCTGGCGCTGCGGATCGCCGCAGAAATCAGCGGGATCACTGCCCGGCGGCGGATGGCGCGGGCTGTTTTTGCCCGCCTGTCCGGTGACGAATTTGCGGTTCTGGTACAATCGAAGCCCGGTGACGGCACGATCAGGGAAATGTGCGCCGCAATCCTGGCGCTGTTTTCCAATGGTTTCGAAGTCCGCGGCAAATATTATCCGGTCACGGCCAGCATCGGCGTCGCCATCTGCCCGACGGATGCCACAAACCTTGCCGAACTGATCTCCAATGCCGATGCGGCGATGTACCAGGCAAAGACCAACGGCAAGAACCGATCCTCGCGCTTTTCGCGGGCGCTGCAGGACAAACGCGACCGCATCCGCCATATCCAGGAGGAATTGCGGCTGGTCGATCCCGACGAGCAGTTTCATCTCGTCTACATGCCGATCGTCGATACCGGTGGCAAGGTGATCGGCTGCGAAGCGCTGTTGCGCTGGTTGTCGCCGACGCTCGGCAATATCACGCCCGATGAATTCGTGCCGATCGCCGAAAGCACAGGTCTGTTCACCAAAATCGACTGGTGGGTGATCAACCGGGCGATGTCGGAACACAACCGTCTGAAGCAGCTGTTCGGGCCGGACGCCATTCTTGCGATCAACATCTCGTCGGCGGAACTGCACTCCAAATCGATCAGCGATTATTTCTCCGACTGCGTGGCCCGGCACGGCCTCGATCCGCGCACCATCGAGATCGAACTGACGGAAACCTATGCCGTCAAGCTTGGCGACCAGCTGCGCCGCAACATCGAGACCCTGCGCCAACGCGGTTTCCGTATCTCCATCGACGATTTTGGCGCCGGTTATACCTCCGTGCAGCAGATCATCGAATATACCGCCGATACCATCAAGCTCGACCGGGCCATGGTGCAGAACCTGGCCAACGAGGCATCGTTGCCGGCCTTGAAGGCGATGATCGCACTTTGCCATGCGCAAAACATGTCGGTGGTCGGCGAAGGCGTCGATACCTGCGAGAAGCTGGCCATGCTGACTGCGGCCGGCTGCGACTATTTCCAGGGTTATCTCATCAGCAAGCCGCAGGCGCTGACCGAACTCAGCATCTGGGCGTTGAAACAGACCGTGAGAATTGCCGGCCTTTCAGACGACCGCCTGCCCTTCAACGATCTCGGCGGTCATTCCGGCGTGTCGAATCTGTCCTGAAACGCCGGTATCGCCGGCCCTGTGCCGATTCTGCCTTGACCTTGAAGCCCCCTCGCCTTAACCGCACCTCAACACTGCGGATTGCGGGAGTAGGCGATGAAAGTTCTGTTGATCGGGTCGGGCGGGCGCGAACATGCGCTGGCATGGAAACTGGCACAATCGCCTCGCCTGACGGCCCTCTATGCCGCGCCAGGCAATCCCGGCATTGCCGAAGAGGCGATCATCGCCGGCATCGATACGGCCGACAATGATGCCGTTCTCGCCTTCTGCCGCAAGCAGGCGATCGATTTCGTCGTCGTCGGCCCTGAAGCGCCGCTGGTCGCCGGTCTTGCCGACACGTTGCGCAACGCCGGTATTGCGGTTTTCGGCCCTTCGGCCGCCGCCGCCCAGCTTGAAGGCTCCAAGGGTTTTACCAAGGACATCTGCGCCAAATACAACATCCCGACCGGTGCCTATCAGCGCTTCACATCGGCCGAACCGGCAAAAGCCTATATCCGTGAACAGGGCGCGCCGATCGTCATCAAGGCCGACGGCCTTGCCGCAGGCAAAGGCGTGACCGTTGCCATGACGCTGGACGAAGCGCTCGAGGCGGTCGACAGCTGCTTTTCCGGCACCTTCGGCGCGGCCGGTGCAGAAGTCGTGGTCGAAGCCTTCCTTGACGGCGAGGAAGCGAGCTTCTTCTGCCTTTGCGACGGCAAGACCGCTCTCGCTCTCGCCTCGGCGCAGGACCACAAGCGCGTCGGCGATGGCGATACCGGCCCGAATACCGGCGGCATGGGTGCCTATTCGCCAGCCCCGGTGATGACGCCTGAGATGGTCGAGCGCACGATGCGCGAGATCATCGAGCCGACGATCGCTGGCATGGCCGATAGCGGCCACCCGTTCACCGGCGTGCTGTTCGCCGGCCTGATGATCACTGCCAAAGGCCCGGAACTGATCGAATACAATGTCCGCTTCGGCGATCCGGAATGCCAGGTACTGATGATGCGGCTGAAAAGCGACCTGCTGCCGCTGCTCCATGCTGCGGCCACCGGGACGCTCGCCTCCGTTACCGCCGAATGGCGCGACGAGGCGGCCTTGACCGTGGTAATGGCGTCCAAGGGCTATCCGGGTGCCTACGCGAAGGACACACCCATTGGGAACATCCCGCAGGGGGACGCCGGGACCAAGGTGTTTCATGCCGGAACAGCGCTGAAGGACGGGCAACTGGTGGCAACCGGCGGCCGGGTGCTCAACGTCACCGCAATGGGCAGCACCGTCGGCGCGGCCAAGGACAGCGCCTATGCGGCACTTGACCTTGTGGAATGGGACAACGGCTTTTGCCGCCGCGATATCGGCTGGCAGGCGGTCGAGCGCGAAAAGGCCTGACCGGCGCAAGAGCTCGGCCAACTGGGAAACTCATTCAATTTTTACCAATTCTCCTGACGGGAACGTAACGGAGAACAGATATTTTCCTCTTCTGGATAAGTGCTACAGCCACCTTTGCGCGTCATGCGCGGCGCTGTATCGATCTTAGAGGAGAAAGCCGATGCGCGCCCTTTTGTTCACGTTCGCCAGCCTGGCTGCGGCCAGCACAGCCGGTGCGTCTTCGCTTGAAAACGTCATTTCCGGAGAAAAGGTCAACAGCAGCATCTCGCAGCTTTCCTGCGGCCAGTGCCCGCCTTTGGTGGTCAAGAAGAAGACCGGCTATATCGTGCCGGACGTCGCGCCCGGGACGGAACGGGTCGAACTGAAAACGATCAATGGCGAGATGAAACTGGTGCGCACGGAAGCTTGGCTTGGCGGCTCGCCGGTCGTCTTCATCAGCAAGGCGTCGGACGAAGACATCAGGCAGGCGCAGGCCAACAGTGCGCCCTCGTTCGATCTGGCCAAGGCTGCGACAGGGGACGCGCCACCGGTGGAAGCCGAGGCAAAGGCTACGGTTGAAATTGTCGATATGGCGGCCAAAACCAGCTCTCTCGACCTTGCATCGATGGCCGGACCAGCCGCAGTCACGCCGCAAGACAGCCGTTCACAAGAAGTTGATCTTAAAAATTTCCAACTTCGGCTAAATTGACACTGAACTCCCTGTCCCTGCCCTAACCAGCCGCACACAAAAGGCTGACCGGGCATTCGCCCTCCAGGCGAAAGATTGCGCCCCTGAGAGAAGCAGGGGCGCAATTTTTTGTGTTGTGGCCCGACCTTTCGCACTCAGCCGCCCGCAGCGGCCACCAATTCCTCAATCTGCCGGTCGGAAAACACCTGAATGCCGTTGGCCTTCAAAAGTGCGGCCGTGACCCCGGCTCCTGGCTGGCGTTGCCGCGAAAAACTACCGTCATAGATGAAGCCGGAGCCGCAGGACGGGCTGCCATCGATCAGCAGCGCGTAAGAGCAGCCGGTTTTTCGCGCCAGCGCCAGCGCATTTTCGGCGGCTTGGCGAAACGAATCCGTGACATCGCCGCCCTGGCTTTCCAGCACGCGCGCAGCCCCGGACAGGACGTCGGCACCCGCCTTCCCCTTCGCAATCTCCGCCGGCAGACGCGGAACCGGCATGCCCGCCGACATTTCCGGACAGATCGTCACCAGCCGCCCCTCCTTGCGCCAGCGGTCGAGGGCCGGATGCACAAGCGGCTTGGCCTGCCCGTCATAACGGACGGCATGGCCCATAAGACAGGCGCTGACGAGGATTTTGGCGGTCATGGGTTTTGGCGTTACGCCGCAGCGACGGCGAGGTGAACGCCGGTTTCTTCCTGAAGCTGTCTGATGACATGGAACAGGTTTTTCGCGCGCGGGTTTCCCTTCGGTCCAAACATCCGCATCAGGCTTTTGGCGGGCGTTCCCACCTTTTCAGCGAGGCTTTCGAAGCCCACCGTTGCGTTGATGAAATCCCGCAGAACCGCCTTACCGGTTTCCACATCACCAGACAGCAGAAGCTCGACAGCATCCGACAACAGTGCCGCCTTAAAGCTTGCATCATTGCGGGCTCGCGCTTGAACCGTTGTCTTGAAGTCGCGCGTCAATGGCATGTCAGCTTCCTTTGCGGCGCTTGTAGTCACGCCAGCGCTCCTGTGCGGTATCGATGTCGTTTTGCTGCCGCTTTTTCGTACCACCGGCGAGCAGAATGATGATCTCCTCGCCATCCCGGCCGAAATAGATGCGGTAGCCAGGCCCGTAGTCGAGGCGATATTCGAGCAAACCGTGTCCAACGCCCTTGACGTTGGACAGATTGCCGGACGAGACGCGCGCCAAGGCAATCGTCACTTTCGAGGCGGCTCTCGCTTCGATCGACCCGAACCATTCAGCAAAAGGACTTCTGCCCGTCTGATCCAGATATTCAAGGATCTTCATGTGTCAATGGTAACATATACGCCACCATTGACAAGCGTTGCATCAGCCCGAAATTTTCGAGAAATCGGCAACCGTTCCCGTTGCCGCACGGATAAGACCGAGCAGAGCGAGACGGTTGGCGCGAATGGCCGGGTCTTCGTCGTTGACGAGAACATCGGCAAAGAACTGGTCGACCGGGCCGCGCAGCTTCGACAGGGCTTCCATGGCGGAGCGGAAGTCTTCACCGGCGATAGCGGCACTTGCCTCGGTGGAGGCCTGTGTCACGGCGGCGTAGAGCGCTTTTTCGGCGTCGAGCTTGAGGAGCGCCGGATCGACGGTTGCTGCGATCTGCGTCCCCTTCTTTTCCTCGGCGGCCAGAAGCTGCGTGGCGCGCTTGGTGCCGGCCAGCAGGTTGAGTCCCTCTTCCGACGTGACGAAGGCGGTCAGCGCCTCGACGCGGCGGGCGACCATCAGCAGATCGTCGGCATCCGGTGTCAGAACCGCGTCAATCAGGTCATGGCGGGCGCCGAGATCGCGGAGGTAGACTTTCAGGCGGTCGTGGAAGAAGGAGACGAGGTCGAGGTGTCCCGCTTCAAACCCGAATAAATTTTCAGAGGAAATCCATTCAACGTTGGCGTTGGCCTTTGAAAAATCATCAACCTCACGTTCAATGACTTTATCAAGATAGTTCATTGCTACGTATTTCAAATTCTGAATAGCATCGTCAGTTAACGGGTAGTCTTCGCTATCAACGAACTTCTCGATCTCATGGCCGTTTATAAATTGGTCGGGAATATCGAAGCGCGTAGCACGTGCTTTCTTTTGCTCAATGGTACTAACCCGATACACCGGTAATTGGTGTAAACCGAAACGCACCTTCCGCTCCAGCAAAATCCGCACAACACCCAAAGCGGCACGCCTCAGCGCATAGGGATCCTTCGAACCTGTCGGCTTCTCGTCGATGGCCCAGAACCCGATCAGCGTATCCAGCTTGTCAGCCAACGCGACTGTCAGACCGACCGCATCGGCGGGCAGACGATCGGACGGTCCCTGCGGCTTCCAGTGATCTTCAATCGCGGCGGCGACGGAGGCGTCTTCGCCCTGCAAACTCGCATATTTGCGGCCCATGATACCCTGAAGCTCGGGGAATTCGCCGACGGCTTCGGTGCGCAGATCGGCTTTCGCCAACACAACCGCGCGGTCAACCAGTATTGGGTCGGCGCCTGTCACCTTGGCCAGTTCGGCAGCCAGTGTGCGGATGCGCTGGACGCGTTCGCCCTGCGAGCCGAGCTTGGCATGGAAAGTGACGTTCAGCGCGTCGAGCTTGGCCATGCGCTGGTCGAGCGGTTTTTTCAGATCGAGATCGAATTTTGCAGCCGAGGCTTCGAGCGTTTCGAGATCCGGCAGGTTGCCCTGGTCGCGGGTCCAGAAGTGCTTGGCGTCGGAGAGACGGGCGCGCACGACCTTGCCGTTGCCGTGGACGATTTCCTTGCCGCCGTCCTTCGCCTCGATATTGGCAACGAGGATGAACTTGTTCGACAGGGTTTCCTCGCCCGGCCGGCGGGTGACGAAACATTTCTGGTTGGTCTTGATGGTCAGCCGGATGATTTCCGACGGGATGGCCAGATAGTCTTCCTCGAACGAGCCCATCAGCACCTGCGGCCATTCGACGAGGCCGCAGACTTCCTCGAGCAGGCCTTCGTCCTCGACCAACTCGAGACCATTGGCAAAGGCGATATTGGCAGCGTCGGCGGCAATGATCTGCTTGCGGCGCTCGGCATCGAGGATAACCTTGGCCTTTTCCAGCTTCTCGATGTAATCGGCAAAGCGGCGCACGGTGATGGCTTCCGGCGCGTGGAAGCGGTGCCCGTAGGTGATGTTCGATGCGGTGATGTCACCGACCGTAAACGGGATGACGTGGGTTTCCTCGTGTTCCGGGCCAAACAGGCAGACGATCGACTGCAGCGGCCGCACCCAGCGCAGGGAGCCCGGCTTGGCCGACGCGGCGCCCGAGCGCATCGGATTGCCCCAGGGGAAATTGCGGATGATGCCGGGCATCACCTCGGCGATGATCTCTTCTGCAGGACGGCCGGGCTTGACGATATGGGCGACGTAGAAATCGCCCTTCTTCGGATCGCTATGCACATGCGCCTGATCGATCGAGGTGAGACCGGCGCCGCGCAAAAAGCCTTCGATCGCCTTTTCGTTGGCATCGGTGCGCGGCCCCTTGCGGTCTTCACGCACATCGGCGGAACGGGTGTTGAGGCCGCGAATATCGAGCGTCAGCCGGCGCGGCGTCCAGTATTCCCGCGCCCCCTCATAGGTCAGCCCCGCCTCGACCAGCGCATCGGTCAACAGCTTCTTCAGATCACCGGCAGCCTTGCGCTGCATACGGGCCGGGATTTCCTCGGAGCGGAGTTCAAGCAGAAGATCGGGCATGGAATGGATGCTTTTCTAAGGGATCGATTGACTGCGGGGGATTTAGCAAGCCCGGCGGCAAAAGTCATCCATTCAATGGCGGAAAAGTCAGTGCTCAGGCGGCATCGCGAACCGGGATTCGTTCAATCTCGGCGCGTTTGCGTTCTGCTTCGATCTTGAGATCATAACTTACCTGCAGATTCATCCAGAGTTCCGGCGTGGTATCGAAGAATCGCGCAAGGCGCAGGGCGGTGTCCGAGGTTACCCCAGTCTTGCCCGTTACGATGCGTTCGATGCGGGTCCTTGGAACATTCAGTTGCTTGGCAAGTGTCCCGGCACTCATTTTCAGCGGGTCAAGATAGAGATCTTTCAGAATTTCACCAGGATGGATGGCCGGCAGGCAGATATCACTCATCTGATCAGTCCTTGCGCTCAATGGTAATCGGCGATTTCCACGTCATCGGCGCCGCCGTTCGACCATCGGAAACAGATGCGCCATTGCTGGTTGATGCGGATCAAGTACTGACCTTCCCGATCTCCGGACAATTTCTCCAATCGATTGCCCGGCGGAGAGCGCAAATCCTTCACGTCGGACGCCGCATTCAATAAAACCAGCAATTGCTGCGCCCGGCGAATGAGATCGACCGGAAAACCCTTTTTCACGCTGCCGTCTGCAACGGACGGAGACAGTTTTCCCTTGAAGGAACGGATCACCACTCATCTCCAAAACTGTATCATATACTGATACAACGATTTGGCCGCGTCAAGTATCACGACTTGATACAAGCACCTTAGAGCAATTTAAAACTACCATCCGCCTCCACCGCCACCACCTCCACCGCCGCCGGAGAAGCCGCCGCCGGTGGAGAAGCCGGAGGATGAGGAGCTGGGGGGCGGGGGTAGTGAGGAGGTCATGGTGCTGGCCATCGAGCCTGCAAAGCCGCCCATGCGGTCGCCGAACGAGCCGGCGGCAAAACTATTGCCGCTATACCAGGCCGGCTGGTAGGCGGAAGCACCGGCGGCTGCGGCCAGAAGCCAGCGATCAAAGGTTTCCGACCAGGGTTTTTCGACGCCAAGTGCCACGGCATAAGGCAGAAGCTTTTCGAAATGCTGCGGCGACATCTCCGGCGCACCGGCCATGTTCATCCGCTCTTTTTCCGCGAGCGTCAGATATTGCCGCAGGCCATCGATGCCATCCATCATCTTCGAGCCGATCGGCGTCGGGGCGCCCATCAGATGGAAGAACAGCATGTTGACCAGCACGATGCCGCCAACGCCGATCAAAAGCGGCACCTGATGCGCCTCCAGCGCCATGCTGATGACAACCGCCAAAACGCTGAGCGCGGACGCGACGACAAAAAAGGTCAGAAGGGCGGCGGCGATCAGCAAGCCGATCCGCGCAAACAGGCTGCCGCGCTTATTGAAAGCCTTGCCGATGGCGACCGAAAACACCGAGATGACCACAGAGGCGAACACCGGCACGATCACCAGTGCCACCGTCGCACCGTCGAGAAGGCCGAAAATCAAGATGGCGAGCAGAAACAGTACCGAGATGGCGATGCCCCCGACCACATAGGCCGTGTTGGCATGGTAATATTTGTTGCGGTGCTCCTTTTCCATGGCCGTGCGGAAATCGGCTCCGGCCTTCTGCACCGCCGGACCGTTATCCTTGTCGATCGTCAGCTCACCGCCATTGCGCTGCACGGCGGCCAGCACCGTCGCCTCGCCGGTCGGCAGCGACGGCGGCTTTGGCTTGTCCGTGCGGGTGATGACCAACGAGTTCTTGAAGTCTTTCAGGACGACATAGCCTTCGACCGCGAGATTGAGGGCGGCGGCGGAGAGCGCCGTCCAGCCCTGGCCGGAAAACCCCCTATTGTCGATATAGTTGACCAGTGCCGGGGAGATCCCGTCCGGCGCGTCCCAGCGCGGCACGATGACGCCGCGGGCCGGATCGCGGCCGACCTTCAGCCACATGCGGGAATAATACAGCGCGGCAATTACGAAGCCTGCGATGGCCAGGATCGGCGGCAGATGATCGTAAAACCACCAGGTCCTTTCCTGTGCTACCGATGGCGGGTCGATGCTGCCCTTCGGCATCTTGACGGCGATGGTCAGCCCTTCGTTGGCCTCGAGACGGCGCGTCGTGGTGAAGACCAGCCGGTCGCCATCCTCAAGCGCGCCGGCGTTCTTGCCGGTCGCGCCATGGCTGCCGGTAAAGACATCCAACGCTTCGGCTTTCACGCCGGCAGGCAAGGTAACCGTCGCGGACGCCTCGTCTATCGGAAATGCCCATTCATTGCCGGTGACATTCCAATAGAGCTCGTCATGATCGGGAAAGAAGCGGATCTGGCGGGCGGTCTCGTAGGTGAACTGGAACGTATGTTCGCCGTCGGCCAAGAATACATCCTTGTCGCCGGTATAGATGCGGATGCCGCCGCTGATGCCTTCGGTGCGATAGGGCTCCTGCGCACCGTCCCGCTCGACGGAAATCAGCTTGAAATCGACCTTGACGACGCGACCGTCCGCATCGGTGACGGTCAAGGGAAAATCGCGATAGATGCCGCGCTTGATGCGGTTTCCCTCGACATGGACGGTGATCGTTTCAGTGACGCTCAAAACGCCACTTTTCGCGACGTCGATGACCGAGCGATAGGCGGTAAACACTTCCTCTGCCCGCACAGGCCCGCTGACGGTGAGCAGCAGGGTCAGAACAAGGGAGAGCCATCCCAGCGCCGCGAAAACACGTCTCATGCGATCGATCCCTCCCCGGCCCCAACAGCCGAATATGTCTGCCCGTTAAGGCCGGTCGCCTTCAAGCCCGACGCCCAGCGAGGCGAGCTCATCCCAATAGCGCGGATAGGTTTTTGCCACGCAGCCCGGGTCGAGAATGGTGATGCCTTTGATCTTCAGGCCAGCCAGTGCAAAGCTCATGGCGATGCGGTGATCGGCGAATGTATCGATATCGGCCGGCAGCGTCTGGCCGGCAAGGGCCGGATCGGAGGCAACGAGCAGATCGTCGCCCTCCTCGATGGCGAGACCGGGGCGAATATTGGACAGGCCGGTGGACAGAGCGCGCACACGGTCGCACTCCTTGACGCGCAGGTTTTCGATGCCGACGAAACGCACCGGTGTCTCGTTGAAGGCGGCAAGCACGGCAAGTGTCGGAATGGCATCCTGCATCTGCGAACCATCGATGATCGCCGGCATATGCGGGAACGTGGCGATCACGTCATAGGCTTTCGCATCCGGCTGCGAGAAGGATGCTGCAACAACCCCCAGATCGATCCGGCCGCCGGTCAAGACTTCCGCCGCCCAAAGATAGGTTGCAGCCGAGGCATCGGGCTCGATCAGATAGTCGGCGGCGTGGTAGCCGGTCGGGGCCACCTGCCAGATCGACGGGCTGACCTGGGTGACTTCGGCGCCGAAGGCGCGCATCGCCGCAACAGTGAGATCAATATAACCACGCGCACCGATCTCTTCACCGGCAAGCTCGATATTGACCGGGCGGGAAGCGCCGGCGGCGGCCATCAGCAGGGCGGAGACATATTGGCTGGAAAGGCCGGCATCGATGGTGACGTGATCCCTGGCGAAATCGCCTGTGCCTGAAACAGTTACCGGTGGGCATCCGGTTTCGGCTTCCACCGCCACGCCGAGCGAGCGCAGCGCGGTCACCAGCGGCGCAATCGGCCGCTTGCGCATATGCTGATCGCCATCAACGATCACGGTGCCATCGACAAGAGCCGCAGCGGCCGTCAGAAAGCGCGTCGCAGTGCCGGCATTGCCAAGGAACAGCGGCTTTTCCGGCGGCAGAAGCTTGCCGGTTCCGGTGACGATGAATGTCGTGCCGTCAGGCTCGGAAATCTCCACGCCCATGGCGCGCAGGGCATCGGCCATGTAGCGAGTGTCGTCGCTCTTCAGCGCACCTGTCAGGCGGCTGGTGCCCTTGGCGAGACCGGCCAGAAGCAGCGCCCGGTTGGTGATCGATTTCGAACCGGGCGGACTGACGCGGCCTTCAAGCGGATGGCCGGGCGGAAGGATGGTCAGTTTCTGGTCTGCGGCTTTCATGCTCTTGTCTCTTCATGCCTTCAGCACCGCCAGTCCGTGGCTGTGTGCGCTCTCTCGATTGTGGATAGCCGTCTACGACGGAATGCCCGACCGGGCTAGATCAAAACTTCACCACCGGGACAGTGCGGTCGGCCTCGTTGGTGATTTCGAAAAAGGCCGCTTTGGTGAAACCGAAGGGGCCGGCGATGAAATTCGAGGGGAAGCTTTCGACCTTGACGTTCAAGTCGCGCGCAGCACCGTTATAGTAGCGGCGGGCCATCTGCACTTCGCTTTCGATCTCCTCCAATGATTGTTGCAGTTCGGAGAAATTCTGGTTGGCCTTGAGGTCTGGATAGGCCTCCGCCAGCGCAAACAGTTTGCCAAGCGCCTGGCTCAGCAAGCCCTCGGTTGCAGCGCGTCCGGCAACATCGCCGGCCGGCAGGGCCTGCGCCTTGTTTCGAAGTGCGATGACCTCTTCCAACGTGCCCTTTTCGTGGGCGGCATAGCCTTTGACGGTTTCGATCAGATTGGGGATCAGGTCGGCGCGGCGCTTCAGCTGCACGTCGATACCCGACCAGGCTTCCTCCTTCACCTGCCGCGCCTTGACCAGGCCGTTATAGACAAAGATCAGGTAGAGGATCACGACCGCAGCAATGGCCAGAGTAATCATCGGGGTTCCTTCCGCGCTCGATTTTGCCGCAGCTTAAGGATCGAACGCCGCCGTTGAAAGACAAATTTCAACCGCCCGCTTCACCCTGCCGGTTTTCCCGTTTTATGCATACCAGCCTGTTCCTCCGGGAACCGTGTGACGGCGGCGCTTGATCGATAGTGAGGCATCAGATCAACGCCGAACCCGCAAAGCACCGCCCCCATGAAAACGCTCGCCGCCCTCATCAACGTCATCGCCTTTTCGGCCTTGTTCTTTGCCTATGCGAACATTGGTACCGTTGAAAAGCCGGCAGGCGTCCGCCGTGCCTTGCAGACCTATGCCGGCCAGCTTTCGACCGGCGCGTTTGCGACCGAGAAACCGGCATGGCAGGTTGGCGCTGATGAGCGCGGTCTGATTTGAGTATTGTTTTCTGCGCCAGACGTTTAGCCGTATTCGCCGACATGTCCGCGCATAAGAGCGCCAAAGCTTTCGTACTTCCCTTTTAGGAGCGGCCTAATTTTCCCCATTCCACCGAGTCTTCCGGGGAAAGGACTTCTTCCAGGATCTGCCCGAAACAGACGACGGCGACGCGCTGTTCGCTGGTCTTGGCGATATACATGTATTCGTCTGCCCGGCGGACGAAGGATGCGACGGTATCGTCCGGCTGCAGGAAGGTAACGCCGACGGCAGCACCGGTATAGGTCACTTTGCCCTCTATGGCGATCGGCTTGAAAACCCGCTCCATCGCATCCTGGACATTCTGCTGCACATCAGCGGCCAGTTTCAGGTCGATATCGAGCAGGACGACGAATTCATCGCCGCCAATTCTGGCGATGAAATCGGTGGCGCGAAAGCTTTCGCGCAGGCGGCTGGCGATGGTTCTCAAGACCTCGTCTCCGGCGGCATGCCCCAGCGTATCGTTGACCATCTTGAAGCCGTTGAGGTCGATGAAGGCCAGCGCCAGCTTGCGGTCGTTCAACATGCTGCGCGCCACGGCTTCGACAATCACCTCGTCGAAACAGGCCCGGTTGGGAAGACCCGACAGGGCGTCGGTGCGTGCCGATGCCCGCAAGGCGTTCTCGATTTCGCGCTGCTGCCTGACACGCGCCGATACGTCGACGATAACTTCGACATCGAAGGAGACGCCATCGACAAGGGTTCGCTGCGCCGAGATCAGCGTCGGGATGATCGTGCCGTCGGCATAGACGAGATCGACCTCTTCAAGCTCGTAGGACCCCACTTCCGCCAGCAGCCGGTGGCGGCGATCGCGGGCCGGGTTATCGATCGCGGCGCCATCCGACGTCAGCTTCCTGCCGCGTATATTTTCCCATTTCAAACCCGTCAGCTTCAGATAGGCGTCGTTGACCTTGGCGTAGCTCGACGTCTTCGTATCACTGGTGGTAATCGCCATCGCGATCGGTGCGAACTCGAACATTCGCATCAACATCGAAGCCAAAACTTCCGGGGGCAGAATATCCTCGTCGTCCATTGCGCGTCCTGAACTCAATCACTGGACAAAGCTTAGAACAAACTCCTTAAACGCTTACTGAACAACACGATGCACTGAGGGAATTGATTATGCCCCCATAAGGAGAGCTCCGGAAAAAATCATCCACTGCTTGTATTTTTACTGCAGTTCGATGATTACAGGTGTCAAGGAGGCCGCTGCGCTCTGACAGATTGCACCCCATGCCCGCGCTTTTGTGCAGAGGCCCGGGTGAGCCTGGTGTTGTGGTCAACGGTTAGGCAGCGTCTTTCGCCAGATTGATGCCACCGGCGTCCGTCAGCAGGAAGGCCTCGCCGCAGGCCGTCGCCAGCGTGCGAACGCGCAGAATGTAGCTTTGGCGCTCGGTCACGGAAATCACGCCGCGGGCATCCAGCAGGTTGAAGACGTGGCTGGCCTTGATGCACTGGTCATAGGCCGGGAACACACATTTGTGCAGGATGGCGTTGGCGCCGGTATCGGGTGCTCCGGCTGCCAGAAGCGCCATGCACTCCTTCTCGGCATCGACAAAATGCTGCTGCAGCATCGCCGTGTTGGCATATTCGAAATTGTGCCGGGAATATTCCTGTTCCGCCTGCAGGAAGACATCGCCATAGCTGATCTTCTCGTCGCCCTCGCGGCCGTTGAAGTTCAGGTCGTAGACATTGTCGACACCCTGGACATACATGGCGAGACGTTCCAGACCGTAGGTGAGTTCGCCCGAGACAGGCGAGCATTCGATGCCGCAGACCTGCTGGAAATAGGTGAACTGCGAGACTTCCATGCCGTCACACCAGCATTCCCAGCCGAGACCCCAGGCGCCCAGCGTCGGGCTTGCCCAGTCATCCTCGACGAAGCGGATGTCGTGCAACAGCGGATCGAGGCCGATGGCCGCCAGCGAACCGAGATACAGCTCCTGCAGGTTCGGCGGATTGGGCTTCAGGATGACCTGGTACTGGTAGTAATGCTGCAACCGGTTGGGGTTTTCGCCGTAACGCCCATCGGACGGGCGGCGTGATGGCTGCACATAAGCTGCCCGCCAGGGTTTGGGGCCAAGCGCCCGCAATGTCGTTGCCGGATGGAAGGTACCGGCGCCGACTTCCATGTCATAGGGCTGCAGAACCGCGCATCCCTTGTCCGCCCAGTAAGCGTGCAGCGTCAGAATCAGCGCCTGGAACGAGCGCTTGGGGTTCATGTGGTCCGGGAGAGCGGCGGCGGTCATGGCATCAGTCCAGGTTGAAGGTATCTGGCTGTCTGGTGCCATGATGGGCGAGGAGGGTCAAGGGGCGGAGAATACACCGAATGGAAGGACGATGAAATCACTCACTTTTCGAGATTCGAGAACGGATTGAAAATAGCGAGGCGATCGTCAACGATAAGACCATGTTGCATATCTTCTGAGAAGCATTGTTCAGAGCCCGCCTGCAGGGCTGTGGCAATCATCAACGCATCGAAAACCGAGAAATTATAGCGTGCCGCAAGATCGAGCGCGAGCAAATTGCATTCCTTATCAATCGGCACGATAGCCGCTGCAAGCGCGCTTAAATCACCGATTGCAAGCCGGATTTCCACCCAATTCATGCCCAGTTTACGCCGAGCGACGTTGGCAAACTCGTTCAATGCCTGAACGCTCAAAATAAACGGCTCTGACAGGAGTACTTGCGCCACAGCAGAGCGCGGATCATCGGTGAAAGCGTAAACTAGGATATTTGTGTCAAGCAGCGGCGCGGTCACCGTGTGTTCGCCTCGTCACGATCGAATTTCCAATCGGCTGGCAAGCGCTTGGCAAAAGCCTTGATACGCGCAAGCGCCTTTTCTCGGCTTCGATCATGTTCGATTTCGAAATCGCGCTCGCCCGCAATCCGGACGGCCACTTCATCGCCCTCTTTCAACTGCAAGGTCTCGACCACCGAAGAAGGAATGCGGATGGCGAGACTGTTTCCCCATTTCGAAACCTGCATCGGAGAACCCCATGATATACGCTGGGGAACGTATATCATACTCGGTGCGAAAATTCAAAGAACGCGAAAATAACATCACTCCGGCTTCTTCAGCCGATACTCCCCCGTCACCGGGTCCTTGACCAGCGTGCCTTGCGTGCCGGTTTCCTGCTGGCGGCGGGTCTCCTGCTGGCGGCGGCTCAGTTTTTCGGCGTCGGCCACGAATTTGCGGTAGCCCACCCAGGCGATGGCTGCAAACACCAGCAGTATAATCAGTTGCGGCATGCGCCCTCCCCCGTTTCCGTCAGACTATCAAAGCCCAAAGCGGCCCCATAATGCCTTTTCTTCCGCAACCTCGGCAAGGCCGGAAACGGCGGAGACCGCAAAATGCTCGGCCATGCCGCTTGCCAGCGCCGCACCGGGCTGGCGGCGGCCGAACAGGCCGCGCGAGGCGGAGACCAGTTGCAGCTGGGTCTTTGCGCCGAACCGCTTCGTCATCTCGCCGCGCATGTCGCCGAGGCTATCGACAAGTCCGAGCTCCTGACCACGTTTGCCGGTCCAGAACAGGCCCGAGAAAATGTCGGGCGTATCGGCCAAAAGATGACCGCGCCTCGCCTTGACCATGCCGATGAAGATGTCGTGGATTTCGAGCTGCAGCCCTTTGAGGAACTCGATATCCTTCTCCTTTTCCGGCTGGAATGGGTCGAGCATCACCTTGTTGGACCCGGCGGTATAGACCCGCCGCTCGACACCGATCTTCTTCAACAGTTCCGGAAAACCGAAACCGCCGGACACGACGCCGATGGAACCGACGATCGAGGTCGGGTCGGCAATGATCTCGTCGCCGGCCAGCGCGATCATATAGCCGCCGGAAGCCGCCACATCCTCGACGAAGATGATGACGCGCTTCTTCTTGTCCTCCGCCAGATCGCGGATACGCTGATAGATCAGCCGCGACTGGACGGGCGAGCCGCCGGGAGAATTGATCGAGATGGCAACGGCCGGTGCGTCCTTCATCGAAAAGGCTTTTTCAAGCACCGGCGCGATCGTCGCCAGATTGAGTGCCGGGCGAAACTGGCTGCCGCCCGCCATGATCGCACCATGCAGCCGGACGACCGGGATCGTCACGCCGTCCTTGCGAAAACGCTTCGGCAACAGTTTCCTGAACAGTCCGGCCATCTGAACTCCCTGCATTCATTGTACGTATTGGCAATCATTATGCGTGTTGGCATGTATGCATTGGCGCGGCAAACACAATGGCACATGATGAAAATCATCGATTGCGGTGATAGGCGGTACGGCCGTTGTTCATGTCATCGACAACGGCGGCAAACTTGTGCGTCTCTGCCTCATGCACGATCAGTGGCGCCCGCAGCGTCAGCCGCGCGCGGCTTTGCTTGATCGCCGTGACTAGGATGCGAACGGCATTTTCACCGGCGCGCGGGTGCACGGGCGTGATCTCGATGCCGCCGAAACGGCGGCCGCAGGCGGAGATGATCTCGGCGATCGATTCCGGCCGGGCGATCAAAGACAGTTGTCCGCTGGGCCGTGCGATAGCGCAGGCCATCTTGATCCAGGTGTCGAACAGGCCTTGCGTCATCGCATGCGCCTCAGCCTTCAATGCATCCGGCGTCTTGCGGTCCGAGGCATCGTTGAAGGGCGGGTTCATGATGACATGATCGAAACTGTTGTCGGCAAGACCGGCTGCAACCCTTGCCCGGCCGGTCAGCGATACGTCGGCTTCGAGAACGGATATCCGGCTGGTAAAACGGGCGTTTTCCGCAAGTACCAGGCTTCGCCTGGCAAAATCCGCCATCAACGGCGACCGCTCGACCAGTAGCACTTCGGCATTGTCCAGCCGCGAGGCAACGGCAAAGCCGGCTGCACCGGCACCGGCACCGAGATCGGCGACACGACAGGGCCTTGCCGAAGCGACCAGCGAGGCCAACAGCATCGCATCCATGCCGGAGCGGTGTCCCTGCCCCAGCGGCTGGATCACCTGAAATTGACCGCGGTGAAAGCTGTCGATGGTTTCGGTGGTCATAGGGGAAGCATCCGGAGACGTTTGCATTCTTGGTAGCAATACCCCCCTCTGTCCCTCCGGGACATCTCCCCCTCAAGGGGGGAGATCGCAAAAAACCTCAAGCCCGCCTCACCCTGCCTGATTTCCAGATTGCTGCGGGAAAAGAATGATCTCCCCCCTTGAGGGGGAGATGTCAGCAAAGCTGACAGAGGGGGGTGACTGGACGCGAGTGACATGATTGCGCTTAATCCCGCAATTCCGCCTCGAGCCCGGCATCGATCAGCACCTGCCGCGCCTCGTCGGCATCGTCCTCATCGACCAGAAAACGCCGGGGCAACAGGCCGAGCGACCCTTCAAGAATGCTCATGCCCTGATCGGCGATGAAGCAGCCGATGCCGGCATCCTTCATCAGACTTTCGGCAAACGAGAGCACGACGACGTCGTTGGTACGGATCAATTCCTTCATTCCGGGTCGTTTTCCTGCCTTATTTGAGCAAGCGGGACAATTCGCCTCTTGCCGCCACAAGCCCCCCTTTCTATTGTCCGAACTGGAATTTGAACAGGAGTCCCTTGTGTTGGGCGTAGTGATACCGCTGGAAGACAGCAAAAACAAACAGGCATCGGTCAAGCCGCTCGTCGATCTGACGAAGGCGGACATGGAGCGCGTTAATCAGCTGATCCTGTCCAAGGCGGGATCCGACGTCCAGATGATCCCGGAGGTGGCCAACCACCTGATCTCCTCCGGCGGCAAGCGCCTGCGCCCGATGCTGACGCTGGCCTCGGCCGCCATGTTCGGCTTTACCGGCGACGCCCATATCAAGCTTGCGACCGCAGTCGAGTTCATGCACACGGCCACGCTTCTGCATGACGACGTGGTCGACGAAAGCGATCTGCGGCGCGGCAAATCGACGGCACGGATGATCTGGGGCAACCAGGCCAGCGTTCTTGTCGGCGATTTCCTGCTCGGCCAGGCATTCCGCATGATGGTCGATGTCGGCTCGCTGGATGCGCTCGACGTGCTGTCCACAGCCGCTTCCGTGATTGCCGAAGGCGAAGTGCTGCAACTGTCCGTCGCCAAGAACATGGAGACGACGGAGGACGACTATCTGTCCGTCATCCGCGCCAAGACAGCGGCCCTGTTTGCAGCCGCGTCCGAAGTCGGCCCGATCGTCGCCAAGACCGACAAGGCCAGCCGCAACGCGCTGAAATCCTACGGCATGAATCTCGGCCTCGCCTTCCAGCTGGTCGACGATGTGCTCGACTATGGCGGCAAGGCGGCCGATCTCGGCAAGAATACCGGCGACGATTTCCGCGAAGGCAAGATCACCCTGCCCGTCATTCTCTCCTATCGCCGCGGCACGGCCGAGGAGCGCAGCTTCTGGCGGCAGGCCATCGAAGGCGGTGAGAGCAGCGACCAGAACCTGGAAAAAGCGCTTGGCCTGATCACCCGCTACGGCGGCCTCAGCGACACCATCGCCCGGGCCCAGCATTACGGTACGATTGCCCGCGATGCGCTGGCACCGCTGCCCGAATCACCTTGGAAGGACGCGCTTCTCGAGGTTATCGATTTCTGCATCGACCGCGTCAGCTGACGCGCCGTTGCAAGGATCGGCTGTCGCTTCGAGGAATTTCTTGCCGCACTGCGCCAAAAAAGCCATTCTATCCGTCCATGTTCCAGCTGCCGTCGAGCGGCGCTCACGATCGAGTGAGCCGAAGTTGACGGCAGTATGTCGAATTGCGTTTTGCCTTGCGTTCAAACCGATTCCGGTTTGCCGGGTTATGCGTTATTGATTTGGGACTGATTCCGCGCGAATCCGGTGTCGGCGCCAAGGGGCGCCGCTCGTAACGAAAGGCTTGTCATGCGGCAAAAACACCTTCTTCGCCTGCTCAGCGGCGCTGCCTTCCTGGCCCTGGCGTCGTTTTCCGGCGTAGCCACGAGCTTTGCCGAGGAAAAGCCTGCGGTCGAAGAAAGCAAGCCATTCGATCTGAATTCGGTCAACAGCTTCTCCGGCGCGTTTCTCGCTGCCCGCACGGCCGATGTCGATCACGATCTCGATACGGCAACCAAGCTCTATCGCACGGCGCTCGAATTCGAACCTGACAATGTCGACGTCAAGCAGCGCCTGATGATCACCTCGCTGATGAACGGCGATTTCGACGGCGGCGCCAAGATTGCCGAAGAGTTGAAGACCGACAGTTCCGTCGAGCGCATCACCACGATCACCCGCGCCGTCGAGGCGATCCGCAAGCGCGAATATCGCCACGCGCAGAAAATCCTCAATTATGAAGGCCCGAACGATCTCGACCGGCTGATGAACGGCCTGTTGCTCGGCTGGGCGAAGGCCGGCGAAGGCAAGCCGAAGGACGCGATCGCCGAGATCGAGGCGATGGAGGGACCGGAATGGTTCCGGATCTTCAAATCGTACCACCAGGGCGCCATTGCGCTGGCCGCCGGCGACAAGTCCACGGCCCGCTCCAAGCTGAATGATGCCGTTCTTGACCGCGAAGGCGGCAGCGCTGCCCCCGACACCTTCATGCGCGCCGTCGTTGCGCTGGCAAAACTCGAGGCCCGCGACGGCAACAAGCAGAAGGCACTCGACGCGGTTTCGGTCGGCGAAGGCTTCATCAGCAATTACGCACCGCTGAAAGCATTGCGCACCAGCATCGAAGAAGGCAAGCCGCAGGAACAGCAGGTCCGCAGCGCCACCCAGGGTGCGGCCGCCGTTCTGTTTTCGATCGGTGCGGCGCTCAACCGCGACGGCGCGGAAGACATCGTTTCGCTCTACCTGCAGACGGCGCGGGCGCTGGATCCGGAAAGCGCCGATATCCTCGTCATGCTCGGCGGCATCGCCGAAAACCTGAAGAAGCCCGAGCGGGCCATCGCGCTCTACAAGAGCGTGCCGGAAAATTCGCCGATGCGGCGCCTGTCGGAAATGCAGCTGGGGCTCAGCCTTGCCTCGATCGGCAAGGTCGATGAGGCCAAGCAGCATCTGAAGGAATTGATCGACCTTGATCCGAAGGACGTGCGCAGCTACCTCGCCTATGGCAGCGTGCTGTCGGATGCCAAGGACTACAAGGAAATGGGTCTGGTCTACGACCGCGCCGTCGAGGCGATCGGCCCGGTTCCGCAGCGCAGCGATTGGACGATCTTCTTCCAGCGCGGCATTGCCTATGAGCGCCAGAAAATGTGGGACAAGGCCGAGCCGAGCTTCAAGAAGGCGCTGGACCTCAACCCCGACCAGCCGCAGGTCTTGAACTATCTCGGCTATTCCTGGGTGGATATGAACATCAACCTCGACGAAGGCCTCGGCATGATCCGCAAGGCCGTCGATCTGAAGCCGGATGACGGTTACATCGTCGATTCGCTCGGCTGGGCCTATTTCCGGATGGGCCGTTTCGATGACGCCGTTGGCGAACTGGAGCGCGCGGTCGAACTGATGGCCGGCGATGCCACTATCAATGATCATCTCGGCGATGCGTACTGGCGCGTCGGCCGCAAGCTGGAAGCGGTGTTCCAGTGGAACCAGACGCTGGCGCTGAAGCCCGAGGAAGCGGAAATTCCGAAGATCAAGGCGAAGATCGAAAGCGGCCTGCCGCCGGTCGAAGTCAAGGTTCCGGCTGCCGCCGAAGCCGGCGACACTCAGCCGAAGAAGGTGACGCCGGACGTCGCTGCCGGCAAGAAATCCTGATCTTGCCTTTCAATGGTCATTGAGGATGGCATTTTCGGATTTTCTCTGACGCGCATAGCGCCGGCGAAAATCAATCTGGCTCTGCATGTGGTCGGCCAGCGGGCCGATGGTTATCATCTGCTGGAAAGCCTCGTGACCTTTGCCGATGCGGGAGACCGCATCGGCTTTTCCGTTTCCAATGAAGACCGCTTCACCCTCTCCGGCCGCTTTGCCGCCGATCTGCCGAACACGGGGGAAGCGTCGTATAGAAACCTGGTGCTGAAGGCCCGTGACCTGTTGCGCGCGCATCTCCACGAAAAGGGCATCAAGGCCGCGCCGGTCCATCTGCACCTCGAAAAGAACCTGCCGGTCGCCTCCGGCATCGGCGGCGGCTCGGCGGATGCGGCGGCGGCACTTCTTGGCTTGCTCGATCTCTGGCAGGCTTCCATCGATCGCAGCAGCCTGCAGCAAATAGCGCTGAAACTGGGCGCCGACGTGCCGATGTGCCTTTATGGCCGGCCGCTGGTTGCGCGCGGCATAGGTGAAGACATCCGGACGGTGATGGATTTTCCATCTTTTCCGATGCTGATCGTCAATCCGCTGAAGGCCGTTTCGACCCCGGTGATTTTCAAATCGCTGACGGACAAGACCAGGCCGCCGCTCTCGATGCCTCCGGGCAAGCCGCCGCGTGATGGCTGGATCGATGTTCTGAAAGACCTGCGCAACGATCTGGAGCCGCCTGCCCGCGCTCTTGAGCCGGAGATCGGAGCGGTCTCCGAGGCGCTTGGTCTGACGGGCGCCTCCTTTGTGCGGATGTCCGGATCGGGCGCTTCTTGCTTTGGCCTTTATGCAAGCGCTGAAGCCCGCGACGCGGCGGCGGCTGTTCTTTCCAGGCAGAACCCGAACTGGTACGTTCTGCCCTGCCACAGCGTCCATGGAGAGGAAGACCACGATGACCGAGAGTAAGGAGACAAGACCCTTCGTTCCGGTCGGCATCGCGGTCCTGACGGTTTCCGATACCCGCACGCTGGCGGACGACCGGTCCGGCGACACGCTGGCCGCCCGCATCACCGAGGCAGGACACCGGCTTGAGGCCCGTGCCATCGTACCGGATGACACGCAGAGAATTGCGGCACAGGTAAAGGCCTGGACGCTCACCGACACGATCGACGTGGTGATCACCACCGGCGGCACGGGCTTTACCGGACGTGACGTGACGCCGGAAGCGCTGGAGCCCTTGTTCGAAAAGCGCATGGACGGCTTTTCCGAGGTCTTCCACCGGATCTCCTATGACAAGATCGGCACCTCGACGATCCAGTCGCGCGCCACCGGCGGCGTCGCCAACGCCACCTTCATCTTCGTGCTGCCCGGCTCCCCCGGTGCCTGCAAGGATGCCTGGGACGGCATCCTGAAGCAGCAACTCGACTACCGGCACATGCCCTGCAATTTCGTCGAGATCATGCCAAGGCTGGACGAACACCTGAAGCGCGGCTGACCTCTCCGTTTCAGATAAACCCGATCTTCCCTGTTCCTTTCGTAACAGCGCGCCACGATGCGGCAGTGTAAAACTGTCCTCATCGAAAGACGGAACGAGGATGACAGGATGCAGGCTTATCTATCGACGGCGTCCGGTTTCCAGATCAATCCAGACAGCATGAACGAGGCGGATTTCACGCACTGAAAACCGCCACGCCAAGCGATACGACGCGGTGGCTGGGTTTTACGCGGCAAGACATTTTCACGGTCGATTTTTCAATGACGTCAGGGCAGGTTCGAAAGGGCCTGCTCTTTTTGCGGCGAGTTGCAGCTACAGCGTTTCCGCGCCCGGACGGTTGGCGATCGCCACCCAGGCCGGCACGAGTTCGCTTCCAAGCTTGCGTACGGCTCGCCCGCTGGCAAAATCGCCAAGCTGCATGGACGTTTTGGCGATCACCGCTGCCTGTTGCTTCGACAGCAGCAGCCCCAGCTCGAGCGGCGCCGGGCGGGCGACGATGCGCTGCAGCAACGGCCGGCGATACTGCCGGGAGGGCGAAAAGCGCGCCGGCATCTTGTTCAGCGACATATACTCCGCCACGTCGTCGATCCATCGCCCTACCGGCCGCGCACCTGCTTCAAGCAAGAGCAGCCAATCGCCGCGCGCGGAACGGACGATATCCGTCATGTCCCAACTGGTGCAGAAACGCGCACCCGCAGCGTCTGCCACCCGGCTGGAGCCATCCTGCGATGCGTGATCGAGAACGATCACGTCGCTCACCAGACCTTCCACGGCACCCGCCACAAGCGCCGACAGCGTCTGCGCAAGTTCAGCCTCGTTGTCGCGGGTTTCGGTGATGATCGTCAGCATCGCCGTCCATACCGCATTGCACACAGAATTTCCACAAGCCCTTCGTTTCCGGCCGATTAACATTTGATTCATGATGAATGCGCGCGCGCCCAAGCAGGATGCGGCACTCGGGAGAACGAGATCAACAGCTTTTTCCGATTTTTGTTCTTGCATTGTTCTCGTTTTCGCGATAGGAAAATAATCAGAGGATACTAAAAAGTCTGCAAGGATATTCCTCCGGAGAAACCCATGAACGAGCTGTCTCAGATCAGGCAGGGTGCTTTGGCGCCTGCCAATACGGCAGATATGGCCGAAGCGATGATTGCCAGCTCCGGGCTGCGCATCGAGATCGACCGGCGGCGCGGCCGGGGTGCTGCGATCAATTCGTCCGGGCGGTTCGAACCCCTATCGCGGCAACTCGAGGATGACGGCTGGGATTCCCTGGAGGATCTGCCGGTCTTCAAGACCGAAGTTCAGATCGAAAAGCCCCGCTCGATCATCAGCCGCAACGATTCGCCCGACATTCCCTTCGACCGTTCCGTCAATCCTTACCGGGGATGCGAGCACGGCTGCATCTATTGCTTCGCCCGCCCGACCCATGCCTATATGGGACTGTCGCCGGGGCTCGATTTCGAGGCAAAGCTGTTTGCCAAGCCGGATGCCGCAAAGCTTCTGGAGCGGGAGCTGGCCAAGCCCGGCTACAAGGTGCGCCCGATCGCCATCGGCACCAATACCGACCCCTACCAGCCGATCGAGAAGGAATGGCGGATCATGCGCCAGATCCTTGAGGTTCTCAAAGGAGCCGATCATCCTGTCATGATCGTCACCAAATCGGCGATGGTCATGCGCGATATCGATATCCTGGCGCCGATGGCGGAAAAGGGTCTCGCCAAGGTCGGCCTGTCGGTGACGACGCTCGACCGCAAGCTTGCCCGACTGATGGAACCACGGGCCTCGACACCGTCCAAGCGGCTGGAAGCGATCAAGGCGCTGACGGAGGCCGGCATTCCGGCAACGGTGATGATGGCACCAGTCATCCCGGCTCTCAACGACCATGAGATCGAACGGGTGCTGGACGCGGGCAAGACGGCCGGTGCGACGCATGCGAGCTACGTGCTGCTGCGCCTGCCGCTCGAAGTCAGCCCGCTGTTTCGCGACTGGCTGCTGCGCAACTATCCGGATCGCTACCGCCACGTCATGTCGCTGGTCCGCTCGATGCGCGGCGGCAAGGATTACGATGCCGAGTTCGGCAAGCGCATGAAGGGTGCCGGTCCCTATGCCTGGCAGATCGGCCGCCGTTTCGAGCTGGCGGCAAAGCGGCTGGAACTGAATGTCACGAGGCGCCCGCTGAACTGCGATCTTTTCGTTCCGCCACTCGGGACCGGCGTTCAGCTGTCGCTGCTCTAACGCAACGCTCAAGGGTTTTTCCGGGATCGATCCCGGAAATCGCAATACCGATGCTGTTTCCTGCCCCGAGGCAGCAGCGGTCATCCTGCGGCAACCGCCTCATTGCCGAAGGACTTGCAGGGAATCGGGCTTGTGTGCGAGTTTCGCCGCATGTCACGACGCACACCGCCCGATTCCCCCTTTCTTTTCGACACTATTGAAGGTCCCGACTTCAGCTTCGAGCTGGCCGGGCGCCGCGATGGGCTTTGGCCGGTCGCAGGCACCGATGAGGCCGGACGCGGCCCGTTGGCCGGCCCCGTCGTTGCCGCTGCCGTCATTCTCGATCCCGACAACATTCCGGACGGCTTGAACGACAGCAAGCAGCTGTCGATCGCCCGACGCGAGGAATTGTTCGATCTCATCCTGTCGTCCTCCATCGTCTCCATCGCCTCGTCTGCTGCTGCCAGGATCGATGACACGGATATCCGCAAGGCGAGCCTCGATGCCATGCGGCGGGCAGTCTTTGGCCTTTGCGTGGCGCCGGCCCTGGTGCTGGCGGATGGCCGCGACATACCCCCTGGGCTTGCCTGTGTAGGCAAGGCGGTCGTCAAAGGCGATGCCCGCTCGCTGTCGATCGCGGCGGCCTCGATCATTGCCAAGGTTTCGCGCGACCGGATGATGACCCGCGCCCATCTGGTTTTTCCCGCCTATGGGTTTTCCACCCATGCCGGCTATGCGACACGGCGCCACCGCAGCGCCATCGACGATCATGGCCCCTGCCCGCTGCACCGGATGAGCTTCCGGCCATTGCGGCAGGACGGCGTTGAAACAACGGACGAGGAATTGCCGGGCTGAGCCTTGAGACGACTGGCGCAGTCTTGGAGCAAGGGCTTGGAACAAGGGCCTGCGCCCTGCGTTTCCCTTTTTGTCATTGACGTCAAAAGCACAGCTGCGGTTTTTCTTGTGCGCGGCGCGCCCCCGGTAACAAACAGCCAGGCGGACGGGTTATAGAATCAAAAGCTACATGCACCCGCGATTCCCTCGAAAGGTTTTAAACCGTGTTTATTGGCTTGATCTTCCTCGCCGCCACAACAGCGACCAGCGTTCCCGCTGCGCAAGAGCCGACTGCGGACGCATTGCAATCGGATCTTCAGACCGCCTATAGCTGCAAGGATATCGATGGCCGCAAGGTCTGGAAGGGCGGGCTTGCCTATTACATCCAGTCGTTCGTCTACGACGACGGGACGCCGGATGATGCGGGCAATATGGCAACCGACGCAGTCCTGCCCAGTGATAACAGCGCAGAGACGATGCAGGAGTTCGAACAGGCCTGCCTGACCATGGCGCCGACTGCGAGTACCAGCAACTAAAAAGCTGGGCGCATCCGGCTGCCGATGGCTTTTGCTGGACGAGAGACACATACCGGCTCTCTTCAGCCCCCCGTCACAGGCACATCTTTCCCGGCAGGCGGCACTTCGCAAAAAAGGCAGGCACAAAAAAGGCCGGCGCGCGCCAGCCTTTTCAAATCTTTATGATGCAGTCGTTCAGTTCAGGCGCGTCTTCACGTCGCCGATCGCCTTGGCGAACAGGGCGGCCTGGGTTGCCGCATCCGACTTTGCCGTGATGACGCTTTCGGCAGCAGCGATGGCGATATCGACGGCGGTGGCACGAACCGAGTTGATGGCGTCGGTCTCGGCCTGCTTGATCTTCTGTTCCGACAGAGCCGTGCGGCGAGCGACGAATTCGTCGGTCTTCTGCTTGGCTTCGGCAGTCAGCATTTCAGCTTCGCGTTCAGCAGCGGCAACGATGTTGGCAGCTTCCGCTTCGGCTTCCTTGCGCTTGCGCTGGTATTCGACGAGCAGCGCTTGCGCTTCTGCGCGCAGGCGCTTGGCTTCCGCCAGTTCGTTGGTGATGCGGCCAGCGCGCTCGTCGAGCGACTTTGCCAGCATGCCCGGAACCTTCAGGTACACGATGAGAGCGAGGAAAAGCACCAAGCCGACTGTGGCCCAGAATGTGGCCAGTGAGGTCAAATCCATGATGCTCTCCTTACTTCGCCGCTTTGACCGCGGATGCGATCTCGGCCTTCGATACCTTGCCGCCGATCAACTGCTCGACGACGGCGGCCGCAGTTTCCTCAGCGATCGCACCAACGTCGGCCAGGGCCTTCGTCTTGATATCGGCGATACGGGCTTCGGCAGCGGAAATCTTGTTGTTCAGGCTGACTTCGACCGCAGTGCGATCGGCAGTAGCCTTTGCCTTTGCAGCTTCGCGCGCAGTCGATGCGATCGCGTTGCCCTTGGCCTTGGCAGCGGCCAGTTCCTGTTCGTAGGCAGCAATGGCTGCATCCGCCTCTGCCTTCGAGCGGGCGGCATCGTCGAGGTCGCGTGCGATCGTGTCGTTACGCGTCTCAAGAATGCTGCCGATTCGCGGCATGACGACCTTCGACATCAGAAGGTAGAAAAGACCGAAGGTAATCGCCAGCCAGAGAAGCTGCGATGCGAATGTCGAAGTATCGAAGGGCGGGAACACTCCCGAGCCATGTCCGCCTTCATGGGCTACACCGGTTTCGGTGTGGACCTCGCCGGCAGCGGCGTCGTGGGTCTCTGCGCCTTCGGTGGTGGTTGACTGGGCGTATGCCGCGGTCACAAACATGCTCACCTCCAGGTGCACTCAGAAAAGATGCGGGCCGCGACTTGAAACCGCGGCCCTGCCTTCAAGCCGAACTTAGACGGCGAAAAGGAGAAGCAGAGCTACGAGCAGCGAGAAGATGCCCAGAGCTTCCGTAACGGCGAAGCCGAATACGAGACGGCCGAACTGGCTGTCTGCTGCCGACGGGTTGCGCAGGGCGCCCGACAGGTAGCTACCGAAAATGTTGCCGAGGCCGAGAGCCGTGCCGGCCATACCGAGGCAAGCGAGACCTGCGCCGATGTACTTTGCTGCTTCCGCTTCCATGATTTTCTCCTTCGAAATGGTTGTTGCGGCTAATTTTGGTGCCTTGGCCGGTCGAAACCGGCCAGGCCCACGACTTTATTCCTTAGTGTCCGCCCGGATGCACTGCGTCGTTGAGGTACATGCAAGTCAGCACCGCAAAGACATAGGCCTGGAGGAAGGACACGAGGAATTCGAGGCCCGTAAGGGCCACGGTCATGATGAGCGGAAGGATCGCACCACCGATGCCCAGCGCGCCGAGGGTTCCGAGCGAGGCGACGAAGCCTGCGAACACTTTCAGCGTGATGTGGCCGGCCAGCATGTTCGCAAAGAGACGAACCGAAAGGCTGATCGGACGGGACAGGAAGGAGATCACTTCGATTGCAATAACCAAAGGCAGAAGGATACCGGGTACGCCAGAGGGCACGAACACATTGAGGAAGCCAAGGCCGTGCTTATAGAAACCGTAGACGAGAACAGTGCCGATGACGAAGAGCGCAAGCGCAAAGGTCACGACGATCTGGCTGGTAACGGTGAAAAAGTAGGGAACCATGCCGAGCATGTTCGCTGTCAGGATGAACATGAACAGCGAGAACACCATCGGGAAGAATTTCATGCCGTGGGAGCCGGCGCCTTCGCGCAGCATCGAGGCGATGAATTCATAGGAAATCTCGGAGACGGACTGCATGCGGCCGGGAACCAGACTGCGCGTCGACGTCGTGAAATAGAGGAATGCCGTGGCCACGGCGAGCGTTGCCACCATGAACAGAGAGGCATTGGTGAAAGAGAAATCAATACCGCCAATTTCGATCGGAATGATCTTGTTGACCACAAACTGGTGTACCGGATCTACCTTATCGCCTGCCACAGCCGCTCTCTCTCGTTACAAACCGCCAAGGGGCGGATATTTCAACCTGCGACAACAGCGTGTTTACGCGTCGTCACTCTTGTTCTTGATGCCCTTGCCCAGCGTATCTGCCGGGTGAGGCGCTGCCACCATGCCCGCCGAACGCAGCACGTTCAGCACACCGGCACAAAAACCAAGCAGGAGAAGCACAATCATCCCCCACGGCGCTGTACCCGCAAAATGGTCCAAAAGATAGCCCAGAAGTGCACCGACAATGATCGCCGCCACAAATTCGCTCGAAAGCTTGATAGCGACCTGATAGCCCTTGCGGTTCTGCGCAGCGCGCGCTTCATCCGCAGCGTATTTCGGGTCTTCCTTGCGCTTTTCAGACAGCTCGGACCCGAGGCGTTTCAGCCGATCTTCCAGACCCTCTTTCCGGTTCTCCGTCATGTGGCGTCCTCCCTTTTGCTACCGTCACGGTGATAAACCATGAGCTTGGTCACACAAAGGCCGGATTTGAAGCCACCGCTCGGCCCGTTCTGAAGTCGGCCGCAACATAGTTTTAGGGGCCTGCATAGTCAAGGCACCTGAAGCCCTTGTTAGGGCACAATATTATTGAATAAAAACATTGATTTAGTCGATGAAAGCGAAGACTTGGCCGGATTCGCCGGGAATCACTTGAGGCTTTGCCGGACCATCACAGGAATGGTGCGCCCGGCCTCAGCCGCTTGGCTGGCCATCAGCTCCAGCCGCCGCCATAGGTGCGGTAGAAGATATGCTTGCCGATCTTGGAGACCCGCTTCATCGTCGGACCCCAGTCAGGCTTCACATAGGTCGCATGATAATGCGTCGCGGAGCCGACTTCGGGGAACCAGATCTTGCCGGCAGTCACAGCCAGGGCGATTTCCTTGGCGGTCGCCCAGGCGGAGCGCGACCAGACGATGTCGGGAATGCGATCGCAGGCAAACGAGAACTGGCACCGATTGTACCAACCCTTGTTCTGATAGACGACACCGCAGACCGTCGACGGATAGGCCGGATTGCGGACGCGGTTGAGAATGACCTGGGCGACGGCCGCCTGGCCTTTCAGCGTTTCGCCGCGCGATTCGAAATAGATGCCCGAGGTCAGGCATTTCTGTTCGGCTTCAGAAAAGACCGAGGCAGGCAGCGGATTGGCAGCCCAGGCGTGATCTTCCGGGGCGATATCGGGAATGAAACGGCCACCGGTCTTGTTTTCCCGCAGGATCGAATCGAACGGCGACTGCCGAGAATAGTCGGGCTCAGCGGGTGCGTAGGCGGTGGCAAGAATATCGGCAGACTGGTTGGTCACCAGGCTGGCCAGCATCGGCGACATGCCCGGATCGATCTTCGGAGCCTTCTTCTTGTAGAAGGCCGTGGCAATCTTGATTTCCTTGCCCTGGATCTTGGACTTGGAAAACACCATCCGCTCCGCCGCATCGAACAAAGGATCGGTCAGCGAGCTGGTACGCTGCAGGATCGAGCCTGCGGTAAAATCCTTCGGCGGCGTGACGGGCGCAACGGCAATGATGCGGCCCTTCTTGTCCTTGCGGTTGACACGGTCTTCGTCGGTGCGCGGATCGGCCTGTTTCTGCTCGGCGCTCAGGGAGACCTTGCCACCATCCGGCATGTCGATCCCTGCCCCATCGCCGATCGCGCCGGTGACGACCGGATCGTTGAAGACCATCTCGACCTCGTGCAGCGAGCCTGCCGGCGAGCGGGTCATGTGCATGCGCCAGCGTTCGCCGCCGCGATTGATGCCGGAGAGGAAGGTGGCAAGATCGGAATGGGCAGCGACCGAGGGAAACCCGACGAACAGACCGATGCCCAGCATCAAGGGGGCAGTCCAGCGCGCGGACGGCAAACCGGACGGAAAACGCAACACTTTACTCTTACGCACCAACCGTACTCCACGCACTGACAGACGCGGGTCTCCATCCGGCAAAAATACCCGGACCGTCTATCCCCGCGGAAGTGAATCGGACGAGCGGTGACATCGCGTTCAATCACGTGTTTACCGCTTCAACTGCCCTGACAATGAAGCATTAACCTTGATGGTTGGTTAATGACGCCGGCCTGGAATGCGGGGGCTGAACGCAAAACGCCTCCCGGCCAAGGCGCAGGAGGCGTTTTGGAATTCTGCTTGCAATCAGATGATGACGTGCGAGCCCAGTTCCACCACGCGATTGGTCGGCAGGCGGAAATAGTCGGATGGGTCGATGGCGGCATTGGCAAGGCCGATGAACAGCCTGTCCTGCCAGTGCGGCATGCCCGATTGCGCATCCGGAACCAGCTTGCGCCGTCCCAGATAGAACGAGGTCGACATGATGTCGAACTTCAACCCGGTCTTGCGGAACAGGCCGAGCGCCTGCGAGACGTTCTGGGTTTCCATATAGCCGAAGCGCATTTCCAAGAGGCTGAAGCGCTCCGACAGGCTGCTTGCCGTGACACGCTGGTCCTTGGGCACCACCGGTGTGTTCAACGTGCGGATCGTCAGGATGAAGTTCTGCGCGTGCAGCACGTGGTTGTGCTTGATATTGTGTAAGAGCGCTGCCGGCGTCGATTCCGGATCGCTGGTCAGGAAGATCGCCGTTCCCGGCACCGACACAGGCGCATGTTCGCTCTTGCGCTCGATCGACTTGACGAAGGAGGCGAGCGGAATGTCGGTATGCCGCGTCTTGTCGTGCAGGATCTTGGTGCCGCGCCGCCATGTCCACATGATGACGATGATCGCTGCGGCGATCAGCACCGGCACGTAACCGCCGTCATGGATCTTCAACATGTTGGCGCCGAAGAAGATCAATTCCAGCATGAGCAGCGGCAGCAGGGTGCCGATCGCCAGATAGAGCGGCCACCGCCAGCGCACCCGCACGAACTCGTAGGCGAGGAACGTATCGACGACCATCGCGCCGGTGACGGAGATACCATAGGCGGTGGCGAGCGATTCGGACGAGCCGAAGACGAACACCAGCAGCATGACGCCGAACATCAGCAGCATGTTGACATTGGGAAGATAGATCTGGCCGGTCTGGGTTTCCGACGTATGAAAGATCGCCATGCGCGGCAGGAAGCCGAGATGGATCGCCTGGCGCGTCAGCGAGAAGGCACCCGTGATGACGGCCTGGGCGGCGATGATCGTGGCACAGGTGGCAAGGATGACCACCGGCAGCAAGGCCCATTCCGGGAACATCAGGTAGAACGGATCGGACATCGCTTCCGGATGCTTCAGGACGAGAGCGCCCTGCCCCAGATAGTTCAATGCCAGCGCCGGAAAGACGAGGCCGATCCACGCCCACTGGATAGGCTTGCGGCCGAAATGGCCGAGATCGGCGTAAAGCGCCTCGGCACCCGTGACCGTCAGGAAGACGGCGCCGAGCACGACAATGCCGACATAACCGGCATGAAATAGGAAATGAACGGCATAATAGGGATTGAACGCGGCGAGAATGCCGTAGTCATCGGTAATGTGGCTGATGCCGGCAACCGCCAGCACGATGAACCACAAAGCCATGATCGGGCCGAAGAATTTCGAGACCGCCGCCGTGCCGCGCGATTGCACGGCAAAGAGCAGGAGCAGGATGACCACCGAGATCGGCACCACATAGGGCGACAGCGCCGGCGTCACCAGTTTCAGGCCTTCGACCGCCGAGAGTACGGACAGGGCGGGCGCGATGATCGCATCGCCGATGAACAAGGCAGCACCGGCGATGCCGAGGAAGAACAGCCGGTTGGCGCGCTTGCTGGAATATTTCATCAAGAGCGCCAGCAGCGACAGCGTACCGCCCTCGCCATTGTTGTCGGCCCGCAGCAGGAACAGCACGTATTTCAGGGTGACGATGATGGTCAGCGTCCAGATCATCAGCGAGATCAACCCGATGATCTCAAGACGGGTCACGCCATCAGCGGAAACCGGGCGCAGGGCTTCACGAAACGCGTAAAGCGGGCTGGTACCGATATCGCCATAGACAACACCGATCGAACCAAGGGACAGAGCCAGAAGCTTCCGTATTTCCTTGTCGCGCGTCTCCGGTTTAGCTGCAGAATGAGACATCTGAATATTTCGGGCTCTCAGAGCCAGCCTTTCCAGCGAAAGAAATAGTAGGGGACGATGGCCGAAATCACCATGCCGATCACGGCCATGGGATAACCGAACGCCCATTTCAGTTCAGGCATGAAGTCGAAGTTCATGCCGTAGAGCGAAGCGACGAGGGTCGGGGGCAGAAAGACGACCGCTGCAATCGAGAAAATCTTGATGATGGCGTTCTGTTCGACGTTGATCAGCCCAAGGGATGCATCCAAGAGGAAAGTGATGTTTCCCGAAATGAACGAGGCATGCTCCGACAGCGACTGGATATCGCGCGAAATTGTCCGACAGAGCTCCTTGGTCTCCTTGTTCTCTTGAACAGCCGGGACGGTATAGAGAAATGTCAGGACGCGGGAGAGCGACGCAAGGCTGTCGCGGGTCTTCGCCACCAGCCGGTGATGCGACGCCACGTCCATCAGCTTGGCTTCGAGATAATGCGGCGGGCGGCGCTTGCCGACGGGCCGATCACCGAACACCTGCAGTGACAAGCCATCGATCCGGGCAACGGCGATCTCGAGAATCTCGGCGGTGCGATCGACGATGGTTTCGAAAAGCCGCGTCACCAGGACCGTTCCGGTCGCGCACCCGCCGGGAATGCGGTGCATCGCGGCCGTGAACAGATCGAATGCCTTGGGCTCGTCATAACGGATGGTGATCAACAGGCCCTTGGTCAGAACGAAGGCGATATCGGCCAGCTCCGGATGTCCGCCTTCAGCCTTGCAAACCAGCGATGCCGTCATGAAAACAGCATCCTTGGCGGTGTAGAGACGGCTGGAGGGCTCGATGTCCTTCAGGTCGTCGCGGGTCGGCACGTCGATGCCGAGGAACCCCTCAACCAGAAGATCTTCGGCCTTGTCCGGACGCAGCATGTCGATCCAGACCACATCGGACGGCAGGGACGTGGGAGGCTGCACCGCGCTGATAACCACGGCTTGCCCATTGTCACGATAGGCAGTGATCATGCTGCGGACCTTGTGCGGGCGCCACCGGCGCAGACGCAGGCTATCACCGCATCGCGGTGGCGACGGACGGTAACAGGAGCTGGACTATGGCGAACCGGAACCGGCCGGCCGTATAACATCAAAGCTGCGCGCGGCAGATCCATATGGAAACTCTCGTCGTTTACGACAAACCCTCAAACGGTCATCACAGTCATGCGGAGCCCGACGGAGGGCAGCACCGCTGGTGCAGCCTTGCGGATGCGGGGAGGCATATGGAACAAGGCACGCTCAAAATCAATGCAGAAAGTGGCAAAGCGCCACAATGTCGCCTAAAGACTTAACGACGCTCGCCGCCCGAATGTCAACAGCCGCCCTTTTCGGGTCGGGTTTTCCGCAGCCCGCGCGGCAGATATCAGCGACTTCCCGCTTTCCTCGCGGCTCACTCGAACACGATGTTCGGCATGGTGCGGGCCTTGTCTCCCTGATGGGCGCCGACCTGCTCCCAGACCTTCCTGGCGATCTCGCGATAGACGCGGGCGATCTCGCTGTCGGGCTCGGACGCAACAACCGGCGTGCCTGCATCGGAGGTCTCGCGGATACCCATGGTCAAGGGCACTTCGCCAAGGAACGGCACGCCGATCCGCTCGGCCTCCTTGCGGGCGCCGCCATGGCCGAAGATGTCGTAGCGATTGCCGGTATCGGGAGCGATGAAATAGCTCATGTTTTCGACGATGCCGAGGACCGGCACCTCGACCTTGCGGAACATCGCCAGTCCCTTGCGCGCATCGATCAGCGCCAGGTCCTGCGGCGTCGAGACGATGACGGCACCGGCCAGCGGCACCTGCTGCGCCATGGTCAGCTGGGCGTCGCCCGTCCCCGGCGGCATGTCGACGACGAGCACGTCGAGATCGCCCCAGGCGACTTCGCGCAGCATCTGCAACAATGCCGACTGGATCATCGGCCCACGCCAGATCATCGCGACTTCCTCATCGACGAGGAAGCCCATCGACATGACCTTCAGACCGTAATTTTCCATCGGCCGGATCATCCGGCCTTCGATCTGCTGCGGCCGTCCGGAAATCTTCAACAGGCGCGGCATCGACGGGCCATAGATATCGGCATCGAGAATGCCGACGCGCAGACCATTGGCCTTCAGCGCCAGGGCGAGGTTGACGGATGTGGTCGACTTGCCGACTCCACCCTTGCCGGAGGCAACAGCGATAATTGCGCCCACGCCCGGAATCCCGGCTTTTGCCGCAGCTGTGGGTGTACGCGGGGCGGCCGCGGCGGCAGCCGGTGAGTGACTGTGGCCCGTATGGGAATGGCCGGCATGCGAATGGCCCGGCTTGGATGGCGCGGCAGCGGGACGCTGGACCGGCGCGGAAGACGAGGCGCCTTTCTTGTCGGCCGTCAGCGCCACCATGGCGCCCTTGACGCCCGGGATATCCTTGACCACCCGTTCGGCGGCGGCACGCAAGGGATCGAGTTCGCGCGCCCGCTCGGCCGGGACGGTAATCGAGAAATAGACCTTGGAATCGGAAATGAAGACATCGGAGACCAAGCCCATATCGACGATATTGCCGTCCA
Organism: Pararhizobium sp. DWP3-4; assembly: GCF_049898205.1. Classification (NCBI taxonomy): domain Bacteria; kingdom Pseudomonadati; phylum Pseudomonadota; class Alphaproteobacteria; order Hyphomicrobiales; family Rhizobiaceae; genus Pararhizobium; species Pararhizobium sp. DWP3-4. The sequence goes on from NZ_JAFCXF010000002.1 coordinate 272,256, forward strand.
TATCCGGTCCTCGAACGCCTCTGAGCTTGTCGAGAACCTGTTCCTTGGTCACGTCGGTCATGTCATTCACTCCTGCCGCCAGCGCGGCTGGTTTGCCCTGCTGTCTCTGCCATGCGTTTCTGCACTGTCATTCATACCAGTCCCGCCACTGGAAAACCGACCATCGGGACTGGCTATTAGATAATCGAGCCGGAGTGTTTCGCCAATGAGGCGGGTCAGAAAAACCGGAACAAAAGAAAAGGCCGCTCTCTGCCGTGTGGTGTCCGTACATCCGGGATCACCTTTGGCTGAAAGCGGCCTTGTCTGTCGCGACCTTCTTGGGCGCAGTCCTTATTATAGTCCCCTCTGGACATGCCTTTTACAAAGCAGGAACCGTGCCAGTTTGGGAAAGCCGTTGAAAACCGGCGTTTGGCGATCGGCGCCAGTGCGGCGCAACATCAAATCCGGCTAGTTATTGTGCAGTTGCGTTGCACAGCTTGCGGCATTGCCGGATTTTGCGACAAGGACGTTGGCAGAAGGGCGCCGCCAGGCGGCGCCCTTGTTCTTGCTCAAAATTCGTCCCAGCCGTCATTGGCCGGTGCAGCAGCGGCGCCACCATGTCCCTGGAACGCACCGGCAAGTTTCTGGCCGAGCGAGCGGGCGGGCGACTGGACAGCCGGTGTCGTCACCGAGGCCGGCCGGATGCCCGGCTTTGACAGGGAGGAACTGCGGACGGGAGCGGCGGGTGCCCGGTGCGATCCGGTATCGGCCGCAGCACGGTGCAGGCTCGCCTGTGACACCTCGCCAAGCTGGAAGTTCGACAGCAGCGTCGTCAGCGCCGAGGCTTCGGCGGCAAGCGTGTGGCTGGCAGCGGTCGATTCCTCGACCATGGCCGCATTCTGCTGCGTGCCCTGATCCATGACGTTGACGGCGCGGTTGATGTCGTTGAGGCCGATCGACTGTTCGCGGGCCGCCTCGACGATCGAGGAGACACGCAGGTTGATTTCATCGACCTCGTGGACGATCACTTCCAGCGCCTTGCCGGCCTGGCCGACCAGTTCGACGCCGGTCTTGACCTGCTGACCGGATTTCGAAATCAAAGCCTTGATTTCCTTGGCCGCATTGGCCGAACGCTGGGCGAGTTCACGCACTTCCTGGGCAACGACGGCAAAGCCCTTGCCTGCATCGCCGGCACGCGCGGCTTCGACACCGGCGTTGAGGGCCAGCAGGTTGGTCTGGAAGGCGATTTCGTCGATGACGCCGATGATGCTCGAGATTTCCTGCGACGACGTTTCAATCTGGCCGACGGCATCGATGGCACTCTTGACGACGGCGCTCGATGTCTGTGCACCCGATTTTGCCTTGGCGACCAGCTGGCCGGCCTCTTCGGCACGCACGGTGGAGTCCCGCACCGAGGCGGTGATCTGGTCGAGCGCTGCGGCGGTTTCCTCGACGGAGGCAGCCTGCTGTTCGGTGCGCTTGGCCAGATCGTCGGCCGAGGAACGGATTTCGGCCGATCCGGCCTGAATGCCGAGCGCATTATTGCCGACCGACTGCAGGGTCTGCTGCAGGGTGGTCATCGAGCTGTTGAAGTCTTCGCGCAGCGCGTCAAGCGAGCCGATGAACGGCGTCATCAGGCGGAACGTGACGTCGCCGTCGGCCAGCCGCTGCAGGCCGGTGCCGAGTTCGGTGACGGCAAAGCGCATCTGGCGCTCGTTTTCCTGCGTCTCTGCGGCGCGGCGCTGGCGTTCTTCCTCGCTGAGCGTACGGGTTTCTGCGGCTTCGGCCTCAAGGCGCTGCTTGGCGATCGTCGCGTCGCGCAGGATGGCAAGCGAGCGGGCCATGTCGCCGATTTCGTCATTGCGCTCGGCATCGCCAATGACGATACCGGTATTGCCCCTGGCGATTTCGCCGGTGGCATTGACGATGGCTTCGAGGCGGCGGCGGAAGCGGTTGGAGATCAAGACACCAAGCAGCACCAGCAGTACCGAGGCGACACCGATGATGATGACGGAAATCCAGGCCATGCGCGTCAGATAGGCAAAGACTGTCGATTTCGGCACGGAGACGATTGCGTACCAGGCGGTATCCGGCAATAGCTGGACGGGAACGGCCACGGAAAGGAAGTCCGTCCCATCCTCGCCGGCGACCTCGACCGGCTTGCCTGGGTTGTCAATCATCTGCTGCCACGCGGCAGCATCGACGCTGCTATCCTTGAATGCCTTGCCGAGATTGTCGGCGTTGACGTGACTGAGGAAATGTCCGCCTTGCGAGACAAGCGCGACATTTCCATCGCCGAGCGGCTTCATGCCGGCGAGTTTCGATGTCAGGCTGTCGAGCGCAATGTCGATACCGGTGACGCCGAGTGGCTTGCCATCAACGGTGACGGGACCGACCAGTGTGGTCATCATCACGTCCTTGCCGTCGACCACGTATTTGTAGGGTTCGATCACCACCATCTTCTGTGCCTTGAACGGCAGCTGGTAGTAATCGCCCGGCCCAGGCTTGTCGTAGTCGGTGAGCGGCGTCACATCGATCTTGCCACCCGCACGAACCCAGTAAGGAACATAACGACCGGTCGCGTCATGTCCCGGCTTGTTGACATAATCCGCGTCCTTGCCGTCGAAAGCGTTCGGCTCCCAGCCGCTCCAGACACCGAGCGCGAAGGGACTGTCCTGAAGAGCCTTTCGCATCATCGCATCGGCCGAGGTGCGGTTTGCCGCCCCGGATGTTTCAAGCGCTGAAAAAACGCTCTGGAAGGTCGCGACGAGCTGCAGGCCCTGGGTCAGCTGCGATTTCAGATCGGCGGCGGTCAGCGCGGCGGCGGCGTTCATTTCGTCGACGCTGCGACGTTTGACTTCGGAATAGGAGATCCAGAACAGTGTGCCCGCAGTCACCACCGTGGCAAAGAGCCCGGTCGCCACCACGGAGAATATATTACGGGAGGTCGCAGTCTTGAACAGCATCTCGTATCCTCGCAAGCGCGACGGCAACGGGCGAAGGCCACACGTGTTGCTGCGTCACATGAATATCATTTTGGAAAATGGTGCGGGGGATGCATTCATCCGGCAGTGCAATGCGTCCTTCCAGACGAACGATGCCGGCAATGTAAACAGCGTCTGACGATCCTTCCCCGGTCATACCGAAGACAGGAGTGTTGACGCATCCTCCCAGTGAAATCATTCCACCGGCAGTAAAGGTGCGCTGCAAATCTTAATGTTCATCTAAAAAGCCAGCAATAATCGCAGGGGCTGCTTAAATCTTGGCCGGGCGGCAGCAAGCGCACTCAGCTGATATAGCCCTTCTTCATCGCCTTGACGACAGCTTGCGTGCGATTGACCGCATCCAGCTTCTTGCTGACATGGTTGAGGTAGTGGTTGACCGTGTGTTCGGACAGGCCAAGTATCCCGGCAATCTCCGAACTCGTCTTGCCGGCGGCAGTCCAATTGAGACATTGGATTTCACGCTCCGACAGCGCAACGGGGGCACCCTTCCAGAACGAGCCGATTTCCGTCAGGCGGTTGTAGACATGGATAGCGATCATCTGCAGTTCCATCATCGCAGACATCGGCAGATCAGCACGCCGTCCCATCCAGATCACCGTGGCCCGGCTGCCATCGGCATCGTGAACCGGGAAATAATTAGCCTGCAAAATCCCGTGATCTCGCAACATGCCGATATACTCGTTCGTCTGCGGCAGGCGGCCACTCTCCTTCTCCCAATCGTCAAGCGTCAACTGGAACGGCGTCGTGGTTTCCCTCAGACGGCGGATGCCGGTCGAATGTTTCAGCAGCGAGATGCTGTCATATGTCGTGACCAGATCCGCCGGCATGTTGGACAGGATCGAGGCGCTGGAGAGCTTGTCCGCGTCGAAGGACGGAACCATGCAGACAAGAAACGCCTTGAAGCCGAAGGCCTGGGTGATCCTTTTCATGTAGCGGATCGCATCGAACTGGGTTTCCAGTGCTGCGATATCCGAGGCGAAATCTCCGCCGCGCGACTGCTCTTTTTCAATCGGTTCTGCCATCAACGTATCGCGCATTCACAAACTCCGCCGCACAGTTGAGTGCGTTGCCGGCCAAGCCCGTTGGGGCTTGCCCGATATTTCACCCTACGCATCATGCCGGTTTCCTGCTTGCATTCATAAACATTTCTCAATTGATCAATCCGGCACGTATCGCTTTTGCCACGGTCTGGACGCGATTGACAGAATCCAGTTTGCGGGTGGCGCGGCTGAGGTAGTGGTTGACGGTGTATTCCGACAGATCGAGGATCTTCGCCATTTCCGTGGTGGTCTTGCCCTCGGCCGCCCAGTGCAGGCATTCGACTTCGCGCCGCGACAGCACTGCGGGCATCGGCGCGCGGATATCCCTGAGTTCACTCAGCCGGCCGAACAGGTGAGCGGCCTTGTAGGTCAACTCCTTCAATTCGGCGGAATTGACCAGTTCGCGATTGCCGCCAAAAGCGATCGCGCCACAGGTGCCGTGCACATCGTGGACTGGGATATAGACGCCGCGCCGCAGGTTGACCCGCTCGAACAGGCTGAGGACTTCGCTTCCCCTGCCATCCGAGCGCCTCGGGGAATCAAGCGTGGTATCATAGGTGAAGGGAATGGTGCTCTTGCGCAGACGGGCGATGACCGGACTGCCTGCCATCATATTGGCCGCATCATAGTTGATCAGGAAATCCTTGGGCCAATTCGTCATGACCACCGTATCGGACAGGCTGGAGCAGGTTTTTGCCGGCACGACCATCACCAGAAAGCCGTGAAAGCCGTAGATATGCGAGACTGTTTCCAAAGCCTGCCGGACATCCGCTTCCCGCGTCATCGTCTCGGTCCCCCGTTGTTCCGCGGTAACCGTGCAGGGTGATAGATGTCCGCTGAAATCCACCATTTTCTACCTCTTCCAGGCCCGCACCCAAAGGATTCGGCGTCACGAAATCCGTTCCGCCGCGCCCCAGGCTTTCTTGCCGGTTTCAATCCCGGCAATCCCGTCTTCGAGGCGGGATTTCGAACGTCGGCAGGCACAGAATCTGATATATTAAAACTACAGGTCCGATTTCCCCACGTCCAGTCGATTCGCCATTCACCGTAAAGGCATTACCAAAGTCTAACGGCCAGGGCCAAGACGGATTTCGACGTCTTCGCTGATCGCCAGGGCCACTTGGCGAACAGGGCGTGCCCAGTTTTCCAATTGCTCCATCGTCACCCGATATGCCGGCCCCGTCACGGATATGCCGGCGACAAGATCGAACCCGGCATCATGGATCGGAGCGGCAACACAGCGGATTTCCGTTTCGTGTTCCTCACGATCAAAGGCATAACCCCGCAAACGGGCCTCGTCCAGATCATGCATCAAAGAGGCCACGGAAAGATGTGTATTGGCGGTAAAACGACGGAAAGTCAGCTGGCTCAGCGTGTCGGCGAGCCGGTCCGGCGGCAGCACGGACAGCGCCGCTTTCCCAAGGCCGGTGCAATAGACTGGAGAGGCATTGCCGATCTGCGATTGCATCCGCACCGTCTGGCGGCTCTCGACCTTGTCGACATAGATGATCTCAGTACCACGCAACACACCCAGATGAACCGTTTCGCCGGTTGCTTCATGCAGGCGCCGCAGATGCGGAGCGGCGACGGCGCGGAACTGGTTCTTCGACCAGGAACGGTAGGCAAACTTCAGCAATCGCAGGCCGGGCTCGTAGCAGAGATCACGCCCCTGCGTCAGCAATCCTTCTTCGACGAGATGGGAGAGCTGCCTGTGCAGGGTGCCACGCGGCTGGCCGGACAGGGCCAGAATATCGCTGAACCGCAGCGGCTGGTCCGACGTCACGACCGTCTCCAGCACGGAAAGAACCTTGCCCAGCGTGCCCGTCCCGCTATGGTGTGCAGAAGCCGAAGAAGACATATCCGTTTGGTCGCGTTCCATCATGCCTGTCCATTTGCCGCACGCCGGGGCATTGACTTGACAAGCCAACATCTCCAGCGCGATAATTCCAAATAATAAGATACCGTTCCAAATAATGGAACAGTTAACATGTAAAAGCAAGCATGCGTTGAGATGGCTTGCATCCGGGAGAGCACACAATCATGGCCTTGCCAGCCGCACAATTTCACGACCTGAAAGGGCGTGGCGTCCTGATCACCGGCGGCGGCTCGGGCATCGGGGCCGCTTTGGTCGAAGGCTTTGCGCGGCAGGGTGCGCGCGTTGCCTTTATCGACATTGCCGAATCGGAAAGCATCGCGCTGGTGGAACGGCTTGCCGCTGCGGTCGACCATGCCCCGGTTTTCATCCAGGCCGATCTGCGCGACATTGCCGCGATAAAGTCCGCCGTCGATCAGGCCGCTGCCGCAATGGGGTCGCTCAGTATTCTCATCAACAATGCCGCGCGCGACGACCGTCAACCGCTTGAGGACGTGACCGAAGCGAGCTGGGACGAGAGCCAGGCGGTCAATCTGCGCCATGTCTTCTTTGCCTGCCAGGCCGCCGCCCCGCATATGCGGCGGGCCGGTGGCGGCTCGATCATCAACTTCTCGTCGATCGCCTTCATGCTCAATATGGGTGATATCCCCGCTTATGCGACCGCCAAGGCGGGTATCGTCGGCCTGACCAAATCGCTGGCCGGCAAGCTCGGACCGGACACTATCCGCGTCAATGCGGTGCTGCCGGGCATGGTGGTGACCGAGCGACAGAAGAAGCTCTGGATAGACGATGCCGCGATTGCCGGCATGCTGGAAAAACAGTGCCTGAAGCACATGCTCGTCGCTGAAGACATGGTGGGGCCTTGTCTCTATCTCGCTTCCGACTGTTCGGCGCGCATGACGGCTCAGGCCATGATCATCGACGGAGGCGTATTTTAATGACGGCAGCATCCTATGCGGCAGTGGACTGGGGAACCTCGAGTTTCCGCCTGTGGGTCATCAGCGAAAGCGGGGAGATCCTTGCCGAACGCCGCAGCGGCGAAGGCATGACGACAGCCACCAAGACCGGTTTTTCCGCCATCCTCGAATCCCATCTTGCTGCTGTTGCAGCACCGCCGCATCTGCCGGTGATCGTCTGCGGCATGGCGGGTGCCCGCCAGGGCTGGGTCGAGGCAGGCTATCTCGATACGCCGGCTCCGCTCGGCGCCATCGTCAAGGCGGCCGTCACCGTGCCCGATACCAACCGGGATATCCGCATCCTGCCCGGCCTTGCCCAGCGCAACGAAGACGCGCCCGATGTGATCCGCGGCGAGGAAACCCAGCTGCTCGGCGCCATATCGCAACTCGGCAACGGCAGTCATCTGATCTGCATGCCGGGCACGCACAGCAAGTGGGTGCGCGTCACCGGCGGCATCGTCGATGGTTTCTCCACCTTCATGACCGGCGAACTGTTCGACGTCATCGCCAGGCACTCGATCCTCAGCCATGCCGTTGCCGATGCCGGCGCCTTTGCCAATGATGACCCGGCCTTTCTCGGTGCGGTTGCCAGGGCCGTCAAAACTCCAGCCCTTGCCACCAATCTGGTCTTTACGGTGCGCAGCGGCCAGTTGCTGCATGGGCTGTCTGCCAATGATGCCAAGGCCCGGCTGTCCGGAACCCTGATCGGCCTCGAAATTGCCGGCGCGCTGGCCACGGCAAAGCCCGGAAGCAGCGTTTGCCTCGTCGCGTCCGGAGCGCTTGCCGGTCTTTATCAATCGGCCCTGTCAGCGCTCGACCTTACCCCCGTGACCATCGATGCCGATGCCGCCGTTCGCCAGGGCCTCGCCGCCGCCGCCAACGCCATCTGGCCAGCCTGAAGCCACTCGCCTATTCAAAGAAAGAACAGTCATGACCCGCATCCCTTTCCCGCCGATGAAATATCCGCTGATCGCCATCCTGCGCGGTCTGAAGCCCGAGGAGACGCAGGGCGTGGTTGGCGCACTGCTCGAAGCCGGGTTTACCGCCATCGAGATTCCGCTCAATTCGCCTGATCCGTTCCGTTCGATCGAGACTGCCGTCAAGATGGCGCCCGCCAACTGCCTGATCGGCGCCGGGACTGTGTTAACCACCGAGCAGGTGGAAAAACTCGACGGCGTCGGGGGCAAGCTGATGGTCAGCCCGAATGTCGAGACCGACGTGATCGCGCTTGCGGCTGCCCGTGGCATGGTCACCATGCCCGGCGTGCTCACCCCCACCGAAGCGCTGGCCGCCGCCCATGCCGGCGCAACGGGTCTCAAATTCTTTCCCGCCAGCGTGCTTGGCCCGGCCGGTATCGCGGCGATCCGCACCATCCTGCCGCCGGACCTGGAAATCGCCGCCGTCGGCGGCGTCTCCGACACCAATTTCGGCGACTATGCCAAGATCGACATCAAGAGCTTCGGCCTCGGCTCGAGCCTGTACAAGGCCGGCATGAACGCTGCCGAGGTTGCGGAGCGCGCGCGGGTCACGATCAAGGCCTATGACGCAGTGTTCGGGGCCTGAGCATGAGCGAAACAGTTCCCTTTTCCGGCAGTATCCTCAGCGACCTGACACTCGAACTCGGCGAAGGCCCGACCTTCGATCCGGCCACCGGCATCGCCTGGTGGTTCAACATCAAGGGCCGCGAGCTGCATGAACTGCATCTGGAAAGTGGCCGCAAAACCCTGCATGCACTGCCCTTCATGGGCAGCGTGCTGGCGGTGATCGATCCTCTGCGCCAGTTGATCGCGTCGGATCGCGGCCTGTTCATCCGCGACAGCAAAAGCGGCGAACTGACGGCCTACGCAGCATTGGAAAGCAATCCGAACAACCGCTCCAACGATGGCCGCGTGCATCCGTCCGGCAGCATCTGGGTCAGCACCATGGGCCGCAAGGCCGAAAAGGAAGCCGGCGCGATCTATCATGTTGCCAAGGGTGTGGTGACCCGGCTTTACGGTGGCGTGAGCATTCCGAACGGCATCTGCTTTTCACCGGATGGCAGCATCGGCTATTTCGTCGATTCCGCCATCAATCACATCATGCGGGTCGATCTCGACCCGGCGACCGGTCTGCCGACCGGTGAGGCAACGGTCTTCAGCGACCAGAGCGGCAATCCCGGCGATGTCGACGGCTCTGTCTGCGACGCCGGCGGGCTGATCTGGAATGCGCGCTGGGGCCAGGGTGCCGTCGATGTCTACGCGCACGACGGTACACGGATTGCCCGCCACGCCGTCCCCGCCACCCAGTCCAGCTGCCCTGCGTTCATCGGCGCCAAGGCGGACCGCCTGCTGGTAACCTCCGCCTGGCAGGACATGGACGACGCAGCCCGCAAGGCCGATCCGAATGCCGGCAAGACGTTTGAACTCGGGCTTACCGTCAAGGGCCGTTTCGAACCGGTTTATCAGCTCTGAAGGCTGGGGGATGCTGCACAAAAGCCAAAACTGACAGACGAATGAAAAAGCAGGGTTCAATGCCCGGCTTTGTCATTCCGTAATTTATCGCCCCGCAAGTTCGCGCGGCTACGCATCAGCTATTCGCCACGGCGGATCTTTTCTGTTTGGCCCGGCAAAATAGAGCACTATCCGGTTGCCACCTGGGTCGAACAGCTCAGCCTCGCGCCAAAGCCAGCTCTTGTCTTCCGGTGGTCCAGAGAACGTCACACCGGACTGCATCAGACGACGCACCGTTTCGTCCAGATCGCCGCACTCAAAATAGACGGTCGTTCCGCTGCCAGTGTTTGCACCCTGATGCAGGGAAAACGTGCTGTCACCGTCCGGGCAGGCAAAGCGGACATAATGCGGTCGTGCATCAACGATCGGCTTCAGCCCGAGCGTTTGATAAAAGTGCCAACCGTCATGGAGATCCGGCATCGTGACTGTCACCTGGTTCAAACGCATCGCCCAATTCCCCTTCCGTTTTGCACGCAGCAGTTTTCGTTACATGCTTATATACCGAAAAGTTCCCTCGAAAATTGCATAATTTTTTGCGGAACCACTCATGGCCTGCCACGTTGTGTCTGCATCACCGGTGCGGCGGTAAGATTTTGGATGCCGCGCCTTGATCGACAAAAAGAACGAAAAGGTAGGTTCACAATGACCAAGAAACTCGTGACTTCCGTCGCTGCAGGTGCACTTTTTGCAGGCGTCACCATCTTCGCGCCAATGGGCTTTGCTCAGGAAACCACCCAGCCTTCGGCACAGCCGCCGGCCATGGAAACGCCGATGACCGGCGAACAGCCCGCCGACGCGATGAAGAAGCCGATGGACCAGGCAGCCGCAACTGCGCCTGCGTCTGGCGCCGGTTACCTGACCGAACAGGGGGCCGACCAGATCGCCGCCAGCACCTATATCGGCCAGTCCGTTTACAATGCGTCGGATGAAAGCATCGGCGAGATCAACGACGTGATCTTTACCAAGGACGGCTCGGTCGAAGCAGCCGTGATCGGCGTCGGCGGCTTCCTCGGTATCGGCGAAAAGAACGTTGCCGTTCCGCTCGATACGATCGCCGTCGCCGATGTGCCGAATTCCGACGACCTGAAGCTGACCACGGCGGAAACCGCCGATACGCTGAAGGCCGCACCGGAATTCAAGACCAAGTCGCAACAGGTTGCGGAAAAGAATGCCAATGCCCCGGTCGATACGACAACCACGTCGGCCACGGCACCGGCAACGGACGTGAAGCCGGCTGAATAAGCCTGCATCCAACCTATTAGTAATGGTTTGGATAGTTGGTAATACACAAAGGCGTCACCTTTTGGGGTGGCGCCTTTTTCATATTGAGGCTGCTGGTTCATGAGACGACATCCCCACCGTCTTCCTCGCCCTTGTGGCGGGAATCCAGTGGCGCCGCGTCTGTGGCGCTAAGACTCTTTTCACGCGACGGACGTCGCGTGGCTGGATTCCTGTGACAGGCACAGGAATGACAGAGGTGTTGCGGCTTGAGGCCCAAATTCGCCTCGGTAGTAAGGCACAAAAGCACCGCCGCGTTTCACTCAAAACAGCACCCCATACCTTAGAGCGTCATAAATTCCCGCATGGATATTGCGGCTGGCGACGGCGTCGCCGATGCGGAACAGGTCGAACTCTCCGTCGGGATTTCGCATCTTGATCGGGTTTTCCTGGCGGATCAGGGCTTTGTAATCCACCGCGCCAAGATTGCGCGACAGGGGTTTCAGCTCGAGATAGAGGCCGGCCATCGGCAGGGTGCCGTGCTCGACGACGACCTGGGCGACGCGGCGTTCGATCAAGGCATGCGCCGAATAGTCCGAGCCCAGCACCGCCACCAGCTGATTGCCCTCGCGGCGTACCGATTTCAGCCTTGTGTTGATGGTCACCCGCACATTCTTTTCCGCAAAGGCCTTGGCATAGGGCACATGGTTCATGCCGCCGATCTCCGGCGCGAACATGCGCTCGGGCGAGACGATCTCCAGCTCGGCACCGCTGGCCGCAATCATTTCCGCTGCCGTCATGCCGGTATGCGCACCATTGTCATCGTAAAGCAGGACCGGACCTTCGGGCTTGATGGCACCTGCGATGATATCCCAGCTGGACACCACCAGGTCGTCACCCGCCTCAAGCAGCGGATTTTGCGCGATGCCGCCGGTGGCGATGACGACCAGATCGGGTTTTCGCTCCAGAATATCGGTGGCTTCGGCAAAGACATTGTAATGGATGGGAACGCCGAGCCGCTCCAGCTCGGACAGGCGCCAGTCGACGATGCCGATCATTTCCTTGCGGCGCGGATTGCGGGCTGCCAGCAGAATCTGGCCTCCGGCCGCGCCGGTCGCCTCCAGAATTTCGACCGAATGGCCGCGCTCGGCCAGTACCCGGGCCGCCTCCAGCCCGGCGGGTCCGGCGCCGACCACGACCACCTTTCGCAGTGGCCCGCTTGTCTTGGAAATCACATGCGGGATGGCCGCCTCGCGGCCCGTCGCCGCATTGTGGATACAGAGCGCCCCGCCGCCCTCATAGATGCGATCGAGACAATAGGTGGCGCCGACGCAGGGGCGGATCTGGCTTTCGCGGCCCTCGATGATCTTCTTGACGATATGCGGATCGGCGATATGAGCCCGCGTCATGCCGACCATGTCGAGCTTGCCCTCGGCAATCGCATGCCGCGCGGTGGCGACATCGGCGATGCGGGCGGCGTGGAAAACGGGGAATTTCGTGGCCGCGCGAACGTCGCCGGCGAAATCCAAATGCGGCGATGCGGCCATGCCCTGAATCGGAATGACATTGGTCAGATGCGCATCATGATCGATATGACCGCGGATGATGTTGAGGAAATCGACCTTGCCGGAACCGGCCAGCCGCCTGGCGATCCCAACGCCCTCCTCCCGGGACAGGCCGATATCCCATTGCTCGTCCGCCACCATGCGGATGCCGACGATGAAATCCGGCCCGACGGCCTTGCGGACGGCATCGAGCACCATGTCGGAAAAGCGCATGCGGTTATCCAGCGAGCCGCCAAATTCGTCGTCGCGATGGTTGGTCGCTGGCGACCAGAAGCCGTCCATCAGATGGCCATAGGCTTCGAACTCGATGCCATCGAGCCCGGCCGCCTGCATGCGCTGGGCGGCACTGGCATAATCACCGACGATGCGCTCGATGTCCCAATCCTCGATCTCCTTGGGAAAGGCGCGGTGGGCGGCTTCGCGCACGGGCGACGGCGACAGCACCGGCAGCCAGTCACCCTTGTTCCAGCCGGTGCGGCGGCCAAGATGGGTGAGCTGGATCATCACGGCGGCGCCGTGCTCGTGACAGTCGTCGGCGATCTTCTTCAGCCACGGCACGATCTCATCGGAATAGGCATAGAGATTGCCAAAAGCGGGTGGTGAGTCTTCCGAGACGATCGCCGACCCGGCCGTCATGGTCAGCGCGATGCCGCCCTTGGCCTTTTCCACATGATAGAGCCGGTAGCGGTCCTTCGGCATGCCGTCTTCGGAATAGGCCGGCTCATGCGAGGTCGACATGATCCGGTTTTTCAGCGTCAGATGCTTGAGCTGGTAGGGCTGGAGAAGCGGGTCTTTTGTGTCGATCATGATCTCGGGGCTCAATTTACAAATGTCATGCTGTCATACCCCTCACCAGCGCGCCCAAGCACTCAGCTTCGCTTCGTGCGGGCTTGCTATCCTCTCCCGCAAGGGGAAAGGGAAAACTGAGGCGCCCTGCGCAGACCTTCCTCTCCCCTTGCGGGAGAGGATACGAAGGCCGCGAGAGGCGAAGCCGATCGCTTGGCCGAAGTTGGTGAGGGGTGAACCCTCCCTCCCCTCAATACCAGGCATCCGCCATGCTGTTCTTGCGTTTCGTCATATACTCCGTCAACGCCTCGTCGATTGCCACGTCCAGAGGCGGCGCTTCGTATTCGGCCAGCGTCTTTTTCCAGCGTTTGTTGGCGCGCGCCGCCATGTCGGTGGAGCCGCCCTCCTCGCTCCACTTCTCGAACGGCTCGTTGTCGGACAGGCCTGAATCCCAGAATGCCGTCTGGTAGTTGCGCATCGTGTGGTCACAGCCGAGAAAATGGCTGCCGGGGCCGACCTGCAGGAAGGCATCCATGGCGAGCGTATTGTCGTCCACCACCACGCCTGCGAGGTAGGAATGCAGCGCGCCGCAGAAATCCGTATCCATCACGAATTTCTCGTAGGACATGGCGAGCAGCCCATCGAGGAAGCCAGCGGAATGCAGGATGAAATTGGCGCCGCAATGCACGGCAGACAGCATCGACATGACGCCTTCCTGCATCGCCTGCCCATCCGGCAGCTTCGAATTGGAGAAATTGCCGGCGCAGCGCAGCGGCAGTTTCAGCCGCCGGGCGAGCTGGCCGATGACCATCGAGCCGATCGCCGGCTCCGGCGTACCGAAGGTGGGAGAGCCCGAGCGCAGCGACATCGACGAGAGGAAATTTCCAAAAATCACCGGCGCACCCTTGCGTTCCAGCTGCGTCAGCGCACAGCCGGCCAGCGTCTCGGCATAGGATTGGGCGATGGCCCCGGCATTGGTGACCGGACCCATGGCACCGCCGAGAATGAACGGGACGATGACCGCCGCCTGGTTGGCGCGGGCATAGGCGCGCAGCGATCTGGTCATGGTGCCGTCCCAGACCAGCGGCGAGTTGACGTTGACATTGCCGAGGATGACACAGTTGCGATCAACGAAATCGCGGCCGAAGACGATCCGCGCCATATCGATTGAATCTTCCGCCCGGTCCTCTGCGGTAATCGAGCCCATGAAGGCGCGGTCGGAATATTTGATATGGCTATAGACCATGTCGAGATGGCGCTTGTTGACGGGCACGTCGACCGGCTCGCAGATCGTGCCGCCGGAATGATGCAGCCACGGGCTCGACTGGGCCAGCTTGATGAAGTTGCGGAAATCCTCCAGGGTGCCGTAGCGGCGGCCGTTGTCGAGGTCCATGACGAAGGGCGAACCGTAAGCCGGGGAAAAGACGACGTTCCTGCCGCCGATCTCAACATTATGAGCGGGATTGCGGGCATGCTGGGTGAACTGGGCCGGTGCAGTCGAGACGATCTCGTGCAGCATGCCCGGCTCAAAGCGCACCAGCAGACCATCGACCTTGGCCCCTGCCCGCTTCCAGTGATCCAGCGAGGCCGGATCGTCGCGAAACTCGATGCCGACTTCGCTGAGGATGCGGTCGGCGACGCGTTCGATCTTCTGGAGGTTGTCTTCGCTGAGGATATCGTAGGTCGGGATGTTGCGGGCGATATAGGGAATGCCGACGATCTTCGCCGCATTGTCACGCCGGGCCGTGCGGGCGGGCCGTGCGCGTCTTGCCGGATCTGCTTCAGTAGCCAAGAGCGTTTCCATATGATGCCTCCCCTTTTCCTAATCGAGGCTAATCGTGAAAAAGCCCAGTGTAACGCTGGAAAAATTGGAGGCATGATATAAGCTCACCTTATGGAAACTCTTCGCCGCCTGCTGCCCTCTGCCTCCAGCCTGATCGTCTTCGAGGCGGCCGGAAGGCATCAGAATTTCACCCGCGCCGCCAATGAGCTGGCGATGACGCAGGCCGCCGTCTCCTATGCCATTCGCGGGCTGGAAGAGCAGCTCGGCGTGCCGCTGTTTCACCGGGTGCATCGGGCCGTGCAATTGACCGAAGCGGGCGAAAAATTCCATGCCGACGTCTCGCTCGGCCTGTCGCGCATCCAGAAATCCGCCGAGGAAATCCGCGCCAAACGCCGCGAGACCAATGTGACGCTTGCCGCTTCGACCGCCTTTGCCTCGATGTGGATGCTGCCGCGGCTGACGAAACTACGCGAGGACCTGCCCGAGATCGACCTGCGCATCCAGACCAGCGTGCGCGATCTGGACCTTGAGGAAGAGCCGATCCCGCTAGCCGTCCGCGGCGGTGGTGATCCGGTCCACTGGCCACGCTATCATACGGCACTTTTGGCGCCCGAGGTGATCTGCGCGGTCGCATCGCCCGCCTTCGTCGAAGCCAACGGCATGCCGCAGCGGCCGGCTGACCTTTTGAAACATCCGTTGATCCACCTGGAGGAGCCGGTGAGGCAGGCTTACAGCTGGCAGGAATGGTTTGCCAGCGCCGGCGTGTCCTATCCCGCCAAGGCGCGGCGGCTGACGTTGAACGATTATGTCCTGGTGATCCAGGCGGTGCTGGCCGGCGAAGGGATTGCGCTTGGATGGAACCATCTGATCGAACGGCAGGTCCGCTCAGGCGCGCTCGTTCCGGTGGGCAATCATGTGCTGAAGACGGATCTGGCCTTCTACGTCGTCTGGCCGCGTTCGCGCGAGCTCAATCTCCAGGCACGCCGGGTGCGCGACTGGCTTCTGGAGGAAGGAACGCCGGGAGCGGGAGAGTTGAGCGAAAAATCTCAGACCGCGACGGAGAGCGCCGGGCCGGCTTCGTGATAATTCTCGGCGAGATAACGCAGGGTGGTGACGGAATCGGCCGGCTTTCCGTAGAAATAGCCCTGCCCCATGCCGCAGCCGAGCCCCTTCAGTTTCAAGGCTTCCGAGAAATCCTCGATGCCTTCGGCAACGACTTCGAGGTTGAGGCCATCGCACATGGCGATGATCGCCTTGACGATATGTTCGGATGCCCGGTCGGCGGAAATGCGCGAGACGAAGGCACGGTCGACCTTGACCTTGTCGAAGGAGAAATCTCTCAAACGCCCGAGGCTCGACTGGCCCGTACCGAAATCGTCGAGCGAAATGCGAACACCGGCGGCGCGAAGTTCGGTGACGATCTTTTGCGCCACGTCCGCATCGGTCATCACGGCGGTCTCGGTGATTTCCAGTTCCAGCCGGCGCGGATCAAGGCCGACCTGCCGGATGATCGACAGGACATTGGTGCTGGTCGATGGGTCCATCAGTTGGGCCGAAGACAGATTGAAGGATAAAAACAGTTCCTTCGGCCAGAGCAGCGCGGTCTCGGCCGCCTTGCGCAGCAGCGTTTCCGACAGGGAATCGATGAAGCCGCGCTCTTCGGCGAGCGGCACGAAAACGGCCGGCGAGACATAACCGAGATCAGGATCGCACCAGCGGGCGAGCGCCTCGAAACCGACCACCGTGTCGTTTTTCAGGCTGACGATCGGCTGGAAATGGACATCGACCTCATCGGCGATGATGGCATTGCGCAGCGCCTGTTCGAGCTGCGTCGCGCGCTTCATCTCCTGGGCGATTTCCTGGGAATAGACGGTGATCTGCCCACGGCCGCGCCGCTTGGAGCGATAGAGCGCCGTGTCGGCGCTTTTCAGCAGGTCCTCGAATTCCTCGCCGGCGAAGGGATAAACGGCAAAACCGAAGGAGGCGGACAGGCGGACATTGCGCTCGCCGAGATCGAAAGGGGCCGAGAGCACTTCTTTCAGCATATGGCCGATCTTTTCGGCGGCCTTGCGCTCGAACACCAGCGGCAACACGAAGGCGAACTCGTCGCCGCCGGCGCGGATCACGGTGGCGCCATCCGGCACGCAGGCAAGCAGCCGGTTGGCCACCTGGCAGAGGATTTCATCACCGGCCTCCGGGCCGAAGAGATCGTTGATCGGCTTGAACCCGTCAAGATTGGCAAGGCCGATCGTGAACGGCGCGGGATCACTGGCGCGATCGGCAGCGATTTCGCGCACCTTGTCGCGCAATCTGTAGGAATTGCCCAATCCAGTCAGCGGATCGGTGTAGGCCATTGCATGCAAATCGTTCCGGCTGATGTGCTGAGACGGTGTTTCAGCAGAATTCATAAACGCATTCCCAGGATTGGATTCAAGGCAGTGTCAGGAACAGACGATGGGCATGGAGGGTTAAGATTTCGAAAGCGCCCCTTCCTCTCTTTCCGCATGCTTCTCCCTAATTCTAGGGAGTTGACATGAATAGGGTTCAAACCTGTGCTCTTGCTTGCCTTTTCTGGGCGTTTCATCGCCATTCGGACAGAAAGGGTCGTCAGCCCGTCATGCGCTCGGCTTTGGTGTTGACGAACTTGCGGTAGACGGCCTCGATCATGTCCGGGCTGATCGGCTTGGTGATGTAATCGTCCATGCCGGCCAGCTTGCTCTGCTCGATATCGATATCGAGCGCCTGCGCCGTGACGGCAATGATCGGCGTCTGGAAGCTTGCAGTCTTCTCGAGAGCGCGGATGGCGCGCGTCGCATCAAACCCGTTCATCACCGGCATCGAGACATCCATCAGCACCAGGTTCGGCCGGTATTGCTGCCACAGCTTGACGGCCTCCTCGCCATTGGCGGCGATGCGGTAGGATATGCCGAGGCCTTCGAGGATCTGGGCAAAAACGAACTGGTTGATTTCATTGTCTTCGGCAACCACGACCTCGACCTCGGGCATCGGCCGGCCGGTCAAGCTCACGTCCGGTACGATGATGTCCCAATCGGCCGGGCCTTCAGACTCTGCCGACGGCAAGGCGCCGATCCCGTTTTCGCACAAAGCCAGAATGCTGGCGCGCAGTTCGATGGCTTTCCAATCCTTGGCAATCACCAGCGACGGAGACATCGTCCAGTTCGCCACCGTCGCCAGCGCATCCGCCATCGTGCCATCGATCAGCAGGGCCTCGATCGTGATCCCGCGCGCCGCACACGCATCCCTGAAGGCTGCAAGCTCGGTGGTATTTCTGACCGCGCAGGCGTCATAACCCCAGCGGCGCAATTGCGGCACCAGGTTGATTTCGACAGCTGCCGCCGATGTCATCAAGAGAATTTTCTGCTTGCCCTTCATGTCGGGATCGATGATGGCGCCGGCTTCGACCAGATGCTGCATATCGATCGAACGGAACGGATCGTAGCAATTCTGCGCCGGGGCGAAGGCGCCGTAGTCCTTGATGTCCAAAGGCGACCGGCCGGACGTGATATCATCCAGTCCGCCATAGCCGACAACCAGATCGGTCACGTCGTTCATGCAGGTGACAAGCAGATATTTGCCGGGATCGCCAACGCGGAACTTGCGGGTGACGACCCAGAGATCTTCGCCATCCGCCTGGACGATCTGTTCCGGCTGGCAGTGGGCATCGCCGTTCTCCAGCGTTTCCCGGTCGGAACGTTCGAATTTTTCAGCCAGATCCGGCTCCAGCAGATCCCAGACGGACCGCCCGAGGATGGCGTCGGCGGTCATGCCGTGGATGGCACAGAATGCTTTGTTGACGGCGACATAGCTCAGATTGCGATCCTTGACGCAGATCGGATTGGGCAGGCAATCGAGGATGCCCTCGGTCAGTTCGACGCGCTCCATATCGAGCTGCATCTTCTCTTCGCGCTTCTTCTGCTCGGAAACGTCACTGATCGCGACGATGCCCAGGCCGCTCGACAGGCGACGCTTGCGCACATTGATCCAGCGTTGGCGGCCGATGCGCTCGACGGCGTCGAAACGTTCGCGCCAGTGATGCGACAGATGTTCGGAAATCCATTCGTCGCGATTGGCATGACGGCGGCTGGTCTCGGGCGCCGTGCCGCTGCGAACGCCGGAATCAAAGATCGCGCCGAGAAAATCCTTCAGCCGTGTTCCCGCCTCCAGAAAATGCACCGGAATGGGATAGAACTGGAGAATGGGGCGACTGGCAAAAACGATCTCATCATTCTTGTCGCAGACAAGAATGGCCAAGCCGAGTGCGTCAGATGTCGCCTCGAGCACGGTTTTCTGGATGTTCGCGCCGAAAGACGCTACATCATTCATTGCATAGCCCTCTTATAACCTTGGCGGCTTCTTTTTCCGGGGACATGCTGACAAACGCGCCTATCAGGCCGTATTTGGGGTTCCGTTCCTGGGCGGACAGCTGCGCCACAGGCTCCAAATGACAAAACCTGTGCTCATTCAGGTTGTCGCAGACCGTCGCAGCTTTGTATTAAGGCCAGATTAAACCCGGCCGAATTCGTCCCGGACCACCACCTCGACACAGCCGGGGATAGACCCTCCAGCATCCTTTTCATGTGCAGCCGAATCCCGGACAATAGACCATGGCCATCAAGCAACTCTCAGAAACCCTCATCAACCAGATCGCCGCCGGCGAGGTCATCGAACGCCCTGCCAGTGCGGCCAAGGAGCTGATCGAGAATGCGCTCGATGCCGGCGCCACCCGCATCGAGATCGCCACGGCGGGCGGCGGCAAGACCTTGCTGCGGGTAACGGACAATGGCTGCGGCATGGGGCCGGACGATCTGGAACTGGCGGTGCGCCGCCATTGCACATCCAAGCTCGACGGCAATCTTCTGGACATCCGCACACTGGGGTTTCGCGGCGAAGCCCTGCCCTCGATCGGCTCGGTGGCGCGGCTGACGATCACCAGCCGTCCGGGTGGCGCCAGCCATGGCGCCGAAATCGGCGTGTTCGGCGGCAAGCTGCAACCGGTGAAGCCCGCTGCCGTCAACCAGGGCACCGTGGTCGAGGTGCGCGACCTGTTCTTTGCGACGCCGGCACGGCTCAATTTCATGAAGACCGAGCGGGCCGAGGCCTCGGCCATCTCCGAGGTCGTCCGGCGCATGGCGATCGCCTTTCCGGGCGTGCGCTTCGTGCTGTCCGGGTCCGACCGGACGACGCTGGAATTTCCCTCGACCGGCGACGACCGGCTGGCGCGGATCGCCCAGGTGCTCGGCCGGGATTTCCGCGACAACGCGATCGAGATCGATGCCGAACGCGAGGGCGCGCGGCTGACCGGCTTTGCCGGTGTGCCGACCTTCAACCGCGGCAATTCGCTGCAGCAATATGCCTTTGTCAACGGCCGCCCGGTGCAGGACAAGCTGATCTGGTCGGCCCTGCGCGCCGCCTATGCGGAGACCATTCCGCAGGGGCGCTATCCGGTGGCCGTACTGTCGCTGACGGTCGATCCGGATGTGGTCGATGTCAACGTGCATCCGGCCAAATCGGATGTCCGCTTCCGCGATCCCGGCCTGATACGCGGCCTGATCATCGGTGCGATCCGCCAGGCACTGGCACAGGATGGCGACCGCGCCTCGACGACCGGCGCCAGCGGCCTGATGCGGGCCTTCCGGCCGGAGCCGCAGCGGCCGAACGGCAACTGGACGGCCGCCGCCTCCCCCTACCGGCCGATGGATTTCGGCTCGGCACCTGCCGGTTTCGGTGAACGGCCACAGGCAGCCTTTGCCGGGATGACAATGCCGTCGGCCCGCACACCGTCGAGCGAACCCGAACTTGCCGCCGCCCCGCAACCGGAAAAAGCCCACCCGCTTGGCGCAGCCCGGGCGCAGCTGCATGAAAACTATATCGTCGCCCAGACGGAGGATGGCCTTGTCATCGTCGATCAGCATGCGGCCCATGAGCGGCTGGTGTTTGAGGAATTGCGCAAGGGGCTGAATTCCCGGCCGATCCCGGCCCAGGCTTTGCTCATTCCCGAGATCGTCGATCTGCCGGAAGACGATTGCGACCGGCTGATCAGCCATTCGGCGGAATTCTCGCGGCTCGGGCTCGGCATCGAGCGCTTTGGGCCGGGCGCGATTGCCATTCGCGAAACACCCTCGATGCTCGGCGAGATGGATGCCGTCGGGCTGGTGCGGCAGCTGGCCGACGAGCTGGCCGAATGGGACACCGCCAACGGCCTTGCCAGCCGGCTGGACTATCTGGCGGCGACCATGGCCTGCCACGGCTCGGTGCGGTCCGGCCGGCGGCTCAGGCCCGAGGAAATGAACGCGCTGTTGCGGCAGATGGAGGCGACGCCCGGCTCCGGCCAGTGCAACCACGGGCGGCCAACCTATATCGAGCTGAAGCTTTCCGATATCGAACGGCTGTTCGGACGCAGTTGAGCATCCGGGACGTCAATTGCGCTGGAAATTTCGGCAATGTCGCGCTAGAGCATGGTCACGACAGATGACGCTGGAACGCTCATCTTGACGCGTCCACCGGGATGCCTGTCGAGATGGCGCTTCCAAACAGCGGACGACACTTGATGCGAGGTCGCAGGACGATGAACAGATTCGAGGGCAACGGTAACCGGGAAGCCAAGATCCGCTATCTCGACGGCGACTTTCAGATCGTCTTGCCCGGATCGCATGTCATCTGCGCAATGACCGGCGCCGTCATCCCGGTCGATGAGCTGCGCTACTGGAGCGTGGCGCGGCAGGAACCCTATGCCGACGCCGAAGCCTCCTATGAGGCGGACAAGCGCGCCGGCATCCTGCCAAACCAGATTTAGACGTTCCGTCATTCCAACATAATCGCGCCCGGTGGCACTCGTGCCTACGACTTGCGCAGATTGCGGGTGCGGGCCGCCTTGACCGCAGCATCGATGATCTTGCCCGGTGAGCCGGGATCGTCGAAGCGGACTTCCACCTCGATCACCCTGCTCTTTTCTATCAGCTCCCCGGCGCGGCCATGCCCGGGTTCCAGCCGCACCATATCCTTGGCGGTGGTCACCAGCTGGTAGCCATGGGCGGCGGCATGATCGAGCAGATCGCCGATCTCATCCTCTGAAAAATGGTGATGGTCCGGAAAGCTGCGGGTTTCGGCGATGATCGCCCCTGTTTCGCGCACCGTGCGGAAGAATTTTTCCGGATCGGCAATGCCCACCCAGGCCATAACCGCAACATCCTTCAGCCCGCCATCGTCGAGATGTTCGACATTGGCGGCGTAGATCGGCTTGCCGGCGCGCGCCGAGCGGCGGATCAGCGCGTCGGCACGATCGCCATTACCGATCTTCAACAAAGCTGAGGCATGGCGGATCTGCTGGGGAATCGGCGCGCGCACCGGACCGGCGGGGATCAGGAAACCGTTGCCGATGCCGCGGCGGCTGTCGATCACCAGCAGCGAAAAATCGAAGGTCAGCCGGGCGCTCTGGAAACCGTCGTCCATGATGATGATGTCAGCACCCTCGGCCACCAGCCGGCGGGCGCCCTCGACGCGCTTGCGGCAGACCACGGCCAGGCCCTCGCGGGCGAGAAGCAGCGGCTCGTCGCCGACGTCGCGGGCGCGGTGATGGGTGGGATCGACCACTGTCGTGACGTCGAGCGAGCCGCCATAGCCGCGGCTGAGGAATCCCGGCTTCAGCCCGCGCTGGCGGGCAGCACGGGCAAGCGCGATCGCGGTCGGCGTCTTGCCAGCTCCACCGACGGTGAAATTACCCACGCAGATGACCGGGACAGGCACGGACGCGCGGCGCGCGTGATCCATGCGCGAGCCGGAAATGCGGCCGTAAATCCAGGAGAAGGGCCAGAGGCCGTAGGCGCGCCAATCCGCCTTGGTCCACCAGAATGGCGGTGCATCAGAAACCATCAGTCCTTCCGGGCCTCCCAGCGCCGGCCGGTTACTTCCGGATTTCGCAAAGTCTTGCGCGGCGACATTCTTGTCCTATCAAAACATTTTTTCCATCGAAAAAATGCCGTCTCGGTCCGCGACACAAAACGTCAGATTGCCGGGAATTGCAAGCCGTGCGCGCCTGGAACGAAGCAACGAGCCGTTCATGTGACACCGCCGAACGGTATTGCCAGGCCGACGGTGGCCGCGCGCGATACACCGAGTATTAACCAGGCTAAGGCACTCTCGGTTAACCAGATTTGGTGCCTTCCGTTTTCCTGTTTTTTGTAGCGGACATAAAAATGAACATAAGTTTCAACTCGGCGGCCACCGCCGCTTTGGCGATTCTGCGCCATAATGACAGCACCCATGCCAAGATGCAGGATGTCATCACCACCGGCATGCGGATCTCGGAGGCGGCCGACAATGCCGCCTATTGGTCGATCGCCACCGACATGCGCAACACCACCAAGGCGACGAGCACCGTGATCGACGCGCTGGAGCTGGGCGCTGCCCTCGTCGATGTCTCCTATCAGGGGATGGAGGACCTCATCTCCATCACCTCCGAGATCAAGACCAAGATCATGGCGATGAAAGAGCCGGGCGTCGATCGCTACAAGGTCAGCTCGGAGATCTACGAGCTGGAAAAACAGTTTCTTTCGACCGCCCAGTCCTCGTCGTTCAACGGCCGCAACCTGCTGGTGCCGGGCGAGTTGCACTATACCGAAAAAAGCTATGTCGACGGCAATGGCAAGACGCTCAACTACATCGAGATGAGCCCTCCCGATGCCAATGTCGCCTTCGGCGGCATCGTGGCCAGCTACACGAAGGGCAAAGTCGGCATCATCAACATCTATGGCGACAGCAATCTCAATGTCTTCGGCCCGGCCACCTACAAGAATGACGATGGCAGCACCTCGGCGCAGAACGGACTGGTCGATACCCCACAGGCCGACGGCATGACCGGCGGCGTGGCTCATCAAGACCCCGGCAAGGGAACGGCCTGGCTGCCGGCCTTTAACGGACGCACCCAGATCGGCTTTGCCAACGGCGCCCAGACCGACGACATGTACAGCGCCTCGCATATGGGCGAAGTGCCCGCCGAACTGGTGGGCTACGCGACCGATCTTCTCCTGAAACGCTATGACGATATCCACGAAACGCTGACCGACCGGGGCGCGACGCTTGGCTCGCTCAGCATGCGCATCGAGATGCAGACGGACTTCAACCGCACGCTGACGGCAACGATTCAGAAGGGTGTCGGCCGGCTGGTTGATGCCGATATGAACGACGCCTCCACCAAGCTCAAAGCCATTCAGGCCCAGGTCCAGCTGGCCGTTCAGGCGCTCAACATCGCCAACAATGCGCCGTCGCTGCTGATGCAGCTGTTCCGCTAGAAAACAGGGCCGGCGTTAGACCAAAACCGTCTCAAGCTCGGTAATGTCGTTGAGGCAGTGATCGGATGCCGCCGCCAGCGATTGCGGCGAGCCGGTGCCGGTCAATACGGCCACTGTCAGGCCGGCGCCGGCATTGCGGCCCATGTGCAGGTCGTGGTTGTTGTCGCCGACGACGGCGACCTGGTGGGGCTGAAGCCCGGTCGCGGCGCAGAAACCATGCACCATGCCGGGCTGCGGCTTGGTGCCGAAACCACTGTCATAGCCGGCGACATAGTCAAGATAACCGTCGAAACCAAAGCGCTTGGCGGTTTCGCGGATCGAGCGTTCGTTATCGCTCGAAGCGACGCCGAGGCGGTAGCCCTTGGCATGCAGGCCGGAAAAGAACGCAGCAAGGTCGGTTACCGGCACCGCATATTCAGCCGAATTGGAAAACAGCCCGTCGAGCTTCACCGTCAGGGCCTCGACCGTATAGGGCGCGCCCGCCGCGACCATGCCGGTGGCGATTTCGACGGTGTTGCCCGCTGCCAGCAGGCTATCGGGCAGCACGTGGCCGGTATCGGGATCCATGCCACCGGCGGTAAGCAGGCGCCTTGCCAGTGCCGCGTCGCCATTGGCAGCGATGCTGGCGACTTCATAATTCACCGGAACCCAACTCTTCACATAATCGAGCAGCGTTCCGTCCTTGTCGAAGAGGATGCCGGAAATGGTCCTGTCGGCCGTCATCAATACCCCACCGGAAAAAAATCAGTTATCGCCGCGTGGCTGCAGCCGTGCCTTTACCGTCAGCGGGTTGATATAGGGCTCGAGGCCCCTAATCGTCGCCGACAATGCTCCGCGCATTTCATGCACGGTTTCAAGCCCGGCATCGATCATCTTGCGACGAACCTCGTCGTTGACGAGAAGATAATTCACGCCCTTGGCCAGCATCTCGACATCGCGGATGATCTTGGCGCTGCCGTTCTTGGCGAGCGTCTGGTAGGTGTCGCGGAAATTCTGGACATTGCCGCCCGACAGGATGGCGCAGCCGAGCATGGCCGGCTCCAACGGGTTCTGTCCGCCTTCGGCAAACAGCGAGCGGCCGACAAAGGCCACCTCGGTCAAACGCAGGTAAAGCCCCATCTCGCCGATCGTATCGCCGAGGAAGATATCGGTTTCTGCGGTGATCGGGTCATTGCGGGTGCGCCTTGCGACCGTCAGCCCCTTGGAGGTCAGCATCGTCTCGATCGCATCGCAACGCTCGGGATGGCGCGGCACGATGATGGTCAGGAGGCCGGTGCGCTCCTTCAGCGCCCGATGAACGATACCGGCGGCATTCTCCTCGCCCTCGAAGGTCGAGATGGCAGCCCAGGTCTTGCGATCGCGGATTTGCTGGTGGTAATGCTTCAGCGCATGACTGTCGTGCGGTGGCGCATCGGTATCGACCTTGAGATTGCCGGACACCATCACCGGCAGTGCACCAAGGGTGCGAAACCGGTCGGCGTCTGCCTCGGATTGAGCAATGACCAGCGCCAGGTTTTCAAACAGCGCGTCGGCAAGCCAGAGACGCTTCTTCCAGCGGCCGAACGTACGGTCCGACAGGCGGCCGTTGACCAGCACTTGCGGAATATGGCGCCGCCCCAGTTCCATCATCGTCATCGGCCAAATCTCCGATTCCGCGATGATTGCCAGATCCGGTTCCCAATAATCGAGGAAACGGCTGACGGCAGGTTTGAAATCGAGCGGCACATACTGATGGATGACGCGCGAGCCAAGCCGGTCGGCGACAATGCGTGCCGATGTCTTCGTGCCGGTGGTCAACACCACCGAGATACCGCGGCGGGAGACCTCATTGATCAGCGGGATGATGGCAGTCGTTTCGCCGACGCTGGCGGCATGAAACCAGACCAGCGGTCCGTGCGGACGCGGGGCACTGGCATGGCCGTAACGCTCCTGACGGCGGGCGCTGTCCTCCTTGCCCTTGGCGGCGCGGGCGGCAAGATAGCCCCAAACCAGCGGATAGACCGCCGTGCCGATCCAGCGATAGCTGGACAGAGCCAGCCGGGCGAGCATGTGGGTCATGCGGACAAAACTCCCGTGCACCGGCCAGCCGGAAGGCCGGCCGCATGTGCGGCTTCCGCCTGTTCAGCCGCAAGGCCTGGCTGTCCGAAACGCCCTGGCATCAAGCCTGTTCCGGATCCAGGAGCCGGTGCATGTGGACGATGAAATAGCGCATATGCGCATTGTCGACGGTCAGCTGAGCCTTGGACTTCCAGGCCGTCAGCGCGCTGTCATAGTCAGGGAAAATGCCGACGACATCGAGTTTTTCGAGATCACGGAATTGAACACCGGTCAGCGTTGTCAATTCACCGCCGAACACCAGATGCAGCCGCTGTTTTACTTCCGAATTCTGAGCCATCAGACCTTCCAATTTTTTTGCCGTATTTTGCTCGTGGTTTGCGGCATTCAGGCGGAAAGGTCAATGGCCCTCCAGCCCTTGCGATGCGGCAATCAACGCTGGTAATGCAGGCCTTGCAGCCGCACACAGGACGGTATGGCGAACATTGGGGCGATTGTAGGAAAGCGGCTGCGCATCAAGGCTGAAAAGTGCGCCGCCTGCCCGCTCCAGGATCAGATCGGCCGCCGCCAAGTCCCAATCATGCGAGTTTTTCTTGACGATCGTGCCGTCGATCCGGCCGTCGGCGATCATCGCGATCCGGTAGGCCAGCGACGGCACATGCGGAATCCGCGACACGCTCGCCCGGTAGCCGGGTTCCAGAAGTCCGACCGTTTCCTCGGCAAGCGCGATCCGCAAAACCTCCGCACCGATTGCCTTGACCGTGATCGGCGCGCCGTTCTTCAGCGCTTCACCCGTTACGGTCGCCTGAAACAGCTCACCAAGCGCCGGAGCAAAGAGCACACCGGCGACCGGACGGCCGCGATGCACGACAGCGACGCTGACGCACCAGACATCCTTGCCGGCGATAAAGGCGCGGGTTCCGTCGATAGGATCGACGACGAAGACGGTATCGCAGCCAAGCCGAGCCTCATCGTCGTCAGTTTCCTCCGACAACCAGCCATAGTTCGGCCGGGCCGCCAGAAGTTTTTCCTTGAGGATATCATTGGCGGCAAAATCCGCTTCACTGACCGGCGAACGGCCGCCATTTTTCCACTGGACGTCCGGATCCTTGCGGAAGTAGGACAGCGCTTTTTCCCCTGCAGCCTTCGCCGCCATCGTGATCAGGTCCAGATCGCCGGACCATTGCTCCGGCGATGGGCGAACGGCATTCATGTCAAACTTCCGTTTCCCGCGGCATCGGCCGCGTTAAAGATATTTGGTCGGGCGCTTATCTGCCCGCGAGCGTCATGCCTTCGATGGCGAGCGTCGGGGCAGCGACGCCGAACTTGCGGTCGATATCGTCGGCCAGCGTGATGGCAAAGAACATCTGCTTGAGATTGGACGCAATGGTGACTTCCGAGACCGGGAAGGTCAATTCGCCATTCTCGATCCAGAAGCCGGAAGCGCCGCGGCTATATTCGCCGGTCAGCATGTTGACGCCCTGGCCGATCAATTCGGTGACGTAAAAACCCGTTCCGACGCTGCGGATCAGCTCTTCGCGCGAGACGTCGCCGGGTTCCAGCGCAAAATTGGTCGCCGACGGTGATACCGCCGTGCCGCCACGCGCGCCGCGTCCGTTGGTTTCCAAACCCAGTTCCCGGCCGGTCGAAGTGGACAGGAACCACTGCTGCAGCACGCCATCCTCGATCATCGACAGTTTCTGTCCGGTGACCCCTTCGCCATCGAACGGACGCGAAGAAGAGCCGCGGACCACCAGCGGATCATCGGTAACGGTGATCCCGGCCTTCATCACCGGCTTTCCCATCATGTCGCGCAGGAACGAGGTCTTGCGGGCAACCGAGGCACCATTGATCGCACCGGCAATATGCCCGGCAAAACCGCGCGACATGCGCGGATCGAAGATAACCGTGACATTCTTCTGCGTCGGCACCTGGCGTGGGCCGATACGGGCAACCGCCTTTTCGCCGGCGGTGCGGCCGATCTCGGCTGCGGATTTCAGGTCGGCGAAATAGAGGCGGCTGTCGAAGTCATAGTCGCGCTCCATCTTGGTGCCGTCGCCGGCAATGGCGCTGACGGAACGGCCGAAGCGGGTGCCCATATAGGCGCCGGAAAATCCGTGCGACGTGACCAGGACCATGCCGCCCATGCCGGCAGAGGCGCCGGCCCCGCTCGAATTGGTGACGCCGTTGACGGCAAGTGCGGCCTCTTCGGCTTCAAGGGCAGCCGCCGTCAGGGTTTCCGTCGAGACTTCCGTCGGGTCGTACAGCTCGAGATCCGGATAGGAGCGTGCCAGGCGCTCGCTGTCGGCAAGCGTTGCATAGGGGTCTTCGGGAGAGGCCTTGGCCATCGCCACCGCGCGCTCGGCCAAGACCTTCAGATCAAAGCCCGGATTGGCCGAAACGCTGGCGACACGGCGGCCGACGAAAACCCTCAGCGAGAAATCATCGCTTTCCGATGCGTCGGTGCCCTCGACCTTGCCGAGACGCACGGAGACGGAGCGGGAACGGCCCCGGACCACCACGGCATCGGCCTGATCGGCACCCGCTTTCAGCGCCAAATCGATGAGCGCGGCCGCCCTTGTCTGCAGAACACCGGAATCGATAATATCGGACATGATTTAGCCTTTCATTCCCGCTCCATTTATTGTGCAGTGGGACCGGCATCAAGGGCATATCCTGATTCTTGACCGCCGCCCCCGACCAAATGCCGAATTTAGGGCAAACTCCTGCCCAGCCAGACACGCCAGAGCCGCAATATGCGGCTGCGCGCCAGGGAAAAACACGTATGTCGACGACACCCGCCCTCACCTCACAGGCCCTGCTCTTGCTCGGTGGCGCCGTCGTGGCAGCGCCGATCTTCAAGAAGCTCGGGCTCGGCACCGTTCTCGGTTATCTCGCAGCCGGCATCATCATCGGCCCGCTGCTGCACCAGATCAGCGATGGCGAGCAGATCCTCGGCTTTGCCGAACTCGGCATCGTGTTCCTGCTCTTCATCATCGGACTGGAGCTGAAGCCGTCGCGGCTGTGGCAGATGCGGCGCGACATTTTTGGGCTTGGCACCGCGCAGGTGCTTGTGACCGGCACCGCGATCTCGGCGATCGTTTTCTGGGGCGGCCTGCTCGACTGGAGCGGCAGCGTCATCACCGGTTTCGGACTGGCGCTATCTTCAACAGCCTTTGCGCTGCAGATCCTCGACGAAAACGGCGACACCAACACGCGATACGGCCAACGCGCCTTTTCGGTCCTTTTGCTGCAGGACCTGGCGATCGTGCCGCTTCTGGCGCTGATCCCGCTGCTCGCCCTGCAGGCACCGGAAGATACGACGCCGCCGCTGCAGGATTTTGCCGTCGCCATAGGTGCAATCCTGATCATGGTCATCGCCGGCCGCTATCTGCTCAATCCGCTGTTCCAGGTCATTGCCCGCACCGGTGCGCGCGAAGTCATGATCGCGGCAGCGCTGCTGATCGTGCTGGGCGCCGCAACGCTCATGCAGCTCGCCGGACTTTCCATGGCGATGGGGGCCTTCCTGGCCGGCGTGCTTCTGGCGGAGTCATCCTACCGCCATGAGCTGGAAGCCGATATCGAGCCTTTCCGTGGGCTGCTGCTCGCTTTGTTCTTCATGGCGGTCGGGCTGTCGCTGGATCTGCATGTCATCGTTGAGAACTCTGTGCTGATCCTGATCGCCGTGCCCTTGCTGATGCTGGTCAAGGCCGTGGTCATCTACACGCTTTGCCGTGTTACCGGTTCGCCGCACAATGACGCCGTACGAATCGGCCTGCTCCTGCCGCAGGGGGGTGAGTTCGGTTTCGTGCTGTTTACCGCTGCCGCCACCGCCGGCGTATTTTCCGACAGCTGGGCCTCCCTGCTGATCGTCGTGGTGACCTTGTCGATGGCGCTGACGCCTGCGGCTTCGGCCCTGGCCGGCCTTCTGATGCAGGAGCAGGACGAGGCGATGGAGGAGATGGAGGAGGATTTCGATGGTGCCGGCGCCGATGTGCTGATGATCGGGTTTTCCCGTTTCGGCCAGATCGCCTCGCAGATCCTTCTGGCCGGCGGCCGCGAGGTGACCATCATCGACCATTCCGCCGCCCGTGTGCGCCAAGCGGCGACCTTCGGGTTCCGCATCTATTTCGGCGATGGAACACGGCTGGACGTGCTGCGCGCCGCCGGCATCGAGCGCGCCAAGATCGTCGCCATCTGCACGCAGAAGCAGGAGATCACCGACCGGATCGTCGACATGGTACAGGCGGAATATCCGAATGCCCGGATTTATGCCCGCGCCTATGACCGGCTGCACACCCTGTCATTGCGCGCCCGTGGCGTCGATTACGAGCTGCGCGAGACGTTCGAATCCGGTCTGGTGTTCGGCCGCAAGACGCTGGAAGGGCTGGGGATCGCCGACAACCAGGCAGAGGAAATCATGAACGACATCCGCCGCCGCGACGAGGCCCGGCTGGTGGTACAGGAAGCGGAAGGCATCAGCGCCGGCCGCGACATGCTGCATTTCGAACCGGTGAAGCCGGAGCCGCTGATCAAGCCGAGGCGCGAGACGGCGCCGGCGCTCGCAGCCGACGACGATATCCTGCCGGAATCCCCACCGGTGAAACCGAAGCCGGCCCCCGATGTTCTGGCCGGAGCCGATTGATCCGTCCTAGCCCCCAATTCTGGCGTTGAAGGCGGTATCGAGTGCGGCCTTCAGCTGATCCTTGACCGCGGCAGTGGCGGTCAGCACTTCCTGGGCTTTGAGAAAATCCATCACCCGGAAGCGGCTGACATCCGGGCGCAGGAGGATTTCCGGCGGTTGTGCCTTCATTTTCATCGCGATGATCGACTGCATCATCAACTGGCTGGCGCCGAACAGGCTGTCGATCCGGCTCGGCATGGTTTCGCCGTCGCCATCCGGTCCGCCGACCACATCGACGGCGATGACGATATCGGCCAGCCCCGTCAGATGATCGAACGGGACCGGATTGTAGATGCCGCCGTCGATCATCACACGGCCATCGATGCGAACCGGCATGAAGACGGCCGGAAGGGCTGCCGAGGCGGCCAGCGCCTGATGCAGGTCGCCGTCCTCACAAACGCGCTCGGTCTGTCCATAATAGTCCGTCGTCATCACCTTCAACGGAATATGCAGCGCGGCGAAGTCATTCGGAATGGCCTCCGGGAGGAAGGCAGGCAGGATGCGTTCTATATTGAATTGTCCGACCCGAAAACCGCCGGTCACGGCCTTGGCGAAACTCGCCGGGCGCAGGCTCCAGAGCCGGTTGACGATCTCCTTGCGCCGGCCGACGGTTGCCAGCGTGTGCTCGCGGATATCGGTACCGCTCATCCCCGCCGCCATGCCCGCCCCCATGATCGCGCCGATGGACGAGCCGGCGATGGCGACCGGGCGAATGCCGAGTTCGTTCAGCGTTTCGATCACATGAATATGAGCAAGCCCGCGCGCACCGCCGCCGCCGAGCGCAAGGGCGACGGTCGGGCCGGCTGATGTCTGCGATGTGTCGAGGCCTTGCGTCATGCTCAGCGTCTTTCCGGTATCACGCGGTGCGGTAACGGTAGAAATGCATCTTGGTTTCGCCGAACAGGCGGTCGTCGATGAAGTCGAACCCATCCTGCGGCACGGGATACACATCGGCCCGCTCTTCGAGAACGGCAAGCGCGCCCGGCACCAGCCAGCCGCCATTGGCAGCCGAAGCAAGCGCCTTCTCCCCAAGGCCCTTGCCATAGGGCGGGTCGGCAAAGAGGAAATGGAACGGCTCGACGGTGCCGGCGGGACCGAGATCGGTGGCATCGCGGCGGAAGACGCGCGCCCGGCCGGTCAGGCCAAACGCTTCGATATTGGTGCGCAACAGGCCCCTGCCCTCCGTGCCCATTTCCACGAACAAAGCCTGACGACAGCCGCGCGACAGGGCTTCAAGCCCGACCGCGCCGGTGCCGGCGAACAGATCCAGCACGCGGCCCTCAAGCGCTTCCGGATAGGAATGGCTGAGGATATTGAACAGGCTTTCGCGCGTCCGGTCCGTGGTCGGCCGGATGTCGTTGGAATTGGGTGTTGCGAGCCCGCGCCCGCGAAACTCGCCACCGACGATCCGCACCGGCGCTTAGTTCCCGCGGCCGCGTGGCTTGCCACCACCGGCTGGGCGGCCACCCGAAGGCTTGCCACCACCCGTGCTTGGCTTGCGAGGACCACCAGTTTTCGCGCCGAACGGTTTTGCGCCGCCCGGTTTGCCGCCGAAGGATTTTCCGCCAGCTGGCTGGTCGCCCGAAGGCTTGCCGCCAAACGGACGGTCGCCGTCGCGGCGTGGGGGGCGATCCCCCTGTGGACGGTCGCCCTGCGGACGATCTCCACGCGGCGGACGATCGCCGAAATCACGCGGCTTGCGATCGCCATCCTCACGCGAGAACGACTTTTCGCCAAACGGCTTGCGGGGACGATCGCCTTGCGGGCGGTCACCGGCAGGCCGGTCGCTTCTCGGACGATCGGAGAACGAGCGGGCGCCTTCGGCACGCGGCTTGCGATCGCCGAACGGCTTGTCGCCATCGCGGCGTGGCGGGCGGTCACCTTGGGGACGGGCACCCTGCGGACGATCACCACGTGGGGGGCGGTCACCGAAGCTGCGGGCACCACGATCGTCGCCACCCGAACGCTTGCGGTCGCCACCACGGCCTTCGTCGCGGCTCGGCTCTTCCGTTGCGCGGATCCAGTCGTTGTCATCTGCATCACGCGTGACGATCACGCGCGGGCCGCGATCGGGACGATCGTACACGCTTGCCTTCTTGCGGTCCGGATCGAACTTCCGGTTGGACTTGGTCGCCAGACCATCCCTGGACTTGCCGTAGCGCTTGACGTCCGGCGCGCCTTCCGGGCGCTCGCGGCGTACAGGCTTTTCCGCAACCTCGGCGCCTTGGGCGTCCTTCGGCTTTTTTTCGGCCAAGGGCCGGGCGCCCGGCGCCATCCAGACATTGGCCTTGCGGGCACGGAAACCCGGCTCGCGCTTGGGGCCGTCAAATTTCGCCTCGGGCGCATCGCGTCCGCCACGGTCATTGCGGTCAGGACGGCCGCCGCTGCGGTCGTCATGCCGTGTCGTATCCAGCCGCGACAAAGCACGCTCGCGCTTGTCGCCGGCCTTTTCCTTGAACGCACCACGCTCGCGGGCTTCCGGCTTTCCGGCCGCCCATTCGTTCTTCTGCGGCTTTTCGTCCTCGGCGGCTGCGGCATCGAAGATCGGCGCATCGAAATTCGCCTTGGCATCCTCGATCAGGCGCGGGCCGAGCTGGTCGCGCAGCGTGCGGCCGCGAATTTCCTGGGCCTGGCCTTCCGGCAGTTCGCCGAGCTGGAACGGACCATAGGAAATGCGGATCAGCCGGTTCACGTCGAGGCCAAGCGCACCCATGACGTTCTTGATTTCGCGGTTCTTGCCTTCACGCAGGCCCATGGTGATCCAGACGTTGGAACCCTGAACCTTGTCGAGTGTTGCATCGATGGCGCCATAGAGCACGCCGTCGACGGCGATGCCGTCCTTCAGCTTGTCCAGCGCAGCCTGGTCGATGGTGCCGTGGGCGCGGACGCGGTAGCGGCGCAGCCAGCCGGTGGCCGGCAGTTCGAGCACGCGGGCGAGACCGCCATCGTTGGTCAAGAGCAGCAGGCCTTCGGTATTGATGTCGAGGCGGCCGATGGACAGCACGCGCGGCAGATCTTCCGGCAGGTTGTCGAAAACGGTGGCGCGGCCTTCCGGATCGGAATTGGTGGTCACCAGGCCGGACGGCTTGTGGTAGAGCCAGAGGCGCGTGCGCTCGATGCCGCGGATCGGCTGGCCGTCCACTTCGATGTGATCGGCAAGCGTCGCGTTGACGACGGGGCTGTCGAGCAGCTTGCCGTTGAGCGAAACGCGGCCTTCCATGATCATGCGCTCGATGTCGCGGCGCGAGGCCACGCCGGC
Organism: Pararhizobium sp. DWP3-4; assembly: GCF_049898205.1. NCBI lineage: Bacteria > Pseudomonadati > Pseudomonadota > Alphaproteobacteria > Hyphomicrobiales > Rhizobiaceae > Pararhizobium > Pararhizobium sp. DWP3-4. The sequence goes on from NZ_JAFCXF010000002.1 coordinate 306,256, forward strand.
GCGCGCCATGATCTTGGAAATGCGCTGCGGCACGTCGGCGCCGACGGTTTCCGTCGCTGATGGACGCGGCTTGCGCGGCTTCTCGGCATCGGTGCTATCAACAGCCGAATGATCGGCAGCGGTGTTGCGCGCGCCGGTATAGGGCTTCTTGTCGGACCGTGCGGGTTTGCCGCCAGGCCGCTGGGGCTTGTCTTTGAATGTCATTTGTGTTGCCTGCCTTTTGGGCTGTCCTATCAGGTCACAGCCCTTGGGTTAAGAGAAATTATCACGGGTATCGACGATGGCTGAGACGAGCCGGTTTATGGATTTGGCCTTGGAACAAGCCAGGATGGCGGCTGCCCGCGGCGAAGTGCCTGTTGGTGCCGTCCTTGTGGTCAACGGCGAGATCATCGCCAGCGCCGGAAACCGCACGCGCGAGCGCAACGATGTGACCGCGCATGCCGAAATCGAAGTGATCCGCACGGCTGCAAGCGCCATCGGGGCAGAACGGCTGAACGGTGCCGATCTCTACGTGACGCTCGAGCCCTGCACCATGTGTGCGGCGGCCATCTCGTTTGCCCGCCTGCGCCGGCTCTACTACGGCGCCGAAGACCCGAAAGGCGGCGGCGTCGATAACGGCGTCCGCTTCTTCAGCCAGCCGACCTGCCATCATGCACCCGACGTCTATTCCGGTCTTTCCGGTCAGAGTGCTGCAGACATCCTCAAGGAATTCTTTGCCGGAAGACGCTGAACGCCCGATCCGGAAATCTTACCCGGCGGCAAAGCTCTCGAGTGCCGCACCGGACAGACGGTAGCGCGTCCATTCCGACAAAGGCTCGGCGCCGATTGCCTCATAGGTCTTGATGGCCGGCTCGTTCCAGTCGAGCACGCTCCACTCGAAACGGCCACATCCCTTCTCGACCGCGATCTGCGCCAGATAGCGCAGCATCGAACGTCCGGCGCCCGATCCGCGTTGATCCGGCGTGATATAGAGGTCTTCGAGATAAAGGCCGTTGCGCGCCAGCCATGTGGAATAGCTGAAGAACCAGACGGCAAAGCCGACCGGCACGCCATCGCGCTCGCAGATGGCGGCATCGGAAACGGAATTTTCGCCGAACAGCGAAGAGGTCACCGATTGAACGGTCGCCTCGACCTCATGTCCGGCCTTTTCGTAGACGGCCAGTTCGGTGATGAAACGCAGAATGGTTTCTGCGTCCTGGGCGGTAGCTTTGCGGATCTCAAACATCGAGCATCAGTAGATCTGGTACCATTTCTTGCCGCTGCCCTTGATTGCAGCTTCCTTCTTGCGGCGGCGGTCCTTGACCTGCTCCGGCTCGCCCAGATCCGCCGTCGCCTCTTCCGGCAGCTTGCGGTATTCGAGCGGCGGGTCGCTGAGGAACCGGCGCTTGTCGGCATAGGCGCCCATCTGGATCTTGCGGGCGTCGCGATAGGCCTGCGTCTGCTCGGCCGTCGTCAGCTTGCGGCCATTGGCGCTGGATTTGGCCAGTGGCGAGACGTAGCTGGGATTATCGGCGTTGGCGTCGGCTTCTTCGCGCAGACGCTGGCGCGTGTCTTCCGGCGATTCGATCCATTGCGGATTGTCCTTGGTGGCCAAATTCTGCTGCGGCTGAACCAATTGCGCGGTTTCGCCTGAAGGCGGCAGCACCAGGCCGGGACGCGGCTGATACTTGACATTATTGGGCTTGGTCGATCCGAGGCTGACGGAACTGCCGAGATCGTCTATCAGATGCTCGCCGGCCGTCTTGTCCGTCCCGTAGGTCGGGCCACCGATGCAGCCGGTCAAGACGACGCTGCCCGCCACAACGGCAAACAGGCCAGCATACATTCGAAACTCTCGCGTCATTCCCATGAAAACCCTTCCAGCGGTGCCGGCACGATCGATACTTGAGCGGCATTGCTGCGCCCATGACGGATAAATCCGCCGATTTTCAGGCAGGTTTACCGGATGAGCGGCAATTACGCAATTCACCCGGTAAACTATCCCTTAAGAAGCGTAGCCGAGTTCGCGCAGCGCAGCGGCATCGCGGGCGGACACATCCGGGAACGCGGCATCGGAGCCGACATCGGCGGTGATACGCCAGGACCGGGCGCATTTGACGCCTTCGGCAAGCGCCGGCTCGACACTGACGGAGGCAACATCGTCCAGCCGGAAGGCTTGCGCCGGGCCGGCATCGGCAACGATCGTCACACCGGACGTGATGCAGATTTCCGCCAGATCCTCGCCTTCGAGCGCTGCCAGAAGATCGGCATCGCCGACGTGGACGACAGGGGCTGCTTCAAGCGAGGAGCCGATCCGCTTGTCGCGGCGCTCGACTTCGAGCGCGCCGGTGACGACCTTGCGCACCGTGCGAATCTTCTTCCACTTTTCAGCCAGTGCCTCGTCGCGCCATTCAGCCGGCACCGCCGGGAACTGTTCCAGATGCACGGAGACGGCCGACGGATCACGCGACAGCCAGGCTTCTTCCGTGGTGAACGGCAGGACCGGGGCAAGCCAGGTGACGAGGCAATTAAACAGCTTGCGGATGACCACCAGGCTCGCACGGCGGCGCGGGCTCGACGGCGCATCGCAATAGAGCGCGTCCTTGCGGATGTCGAAATAGAATGCAGACAGCTCGATGTTGGAGAAGTCAATCAGTGCACGGGCGATCCGCTTGAAATCGAAGGCGTCGTAGCCTTCGCGCACCAGCTGGTCGAGTTCCGACAGGCGGTGCAGCATCAGACGCTCAAGTTCCGGCATTTCGGCAAAGGCGATGTCTTCGCCGCCTTCCCGACCCTTGTCATGCGCCAGCGTGCCGAGCATCCAGCGGATGGTGTTGCGCAGCTTGCGATAGCTGTCGATATTGGTCTGGATGATCGCCTTGCCGAGCCGCTGGTCTTCCCAGTAATCGGTGGTGGCGACCCAGAGGCGCAGGATATCGGCGCCCGATTCCTTCATCACGTCCTGCGGCGCAACGACATTGCCCTTGGATTTCGACTGCTTCTCGCCCTTTTCGTCCATCGTGAACCCGTGGGTGACGACGGCGTTATACGGCGCACGGCCGCGCGTCGCGCAGCTTTCGAGCAGCGACGAATGGAACCAGCCGCGATGCTGGTCGGAGCCTTCGAGATAGACATCGGCCGGCCATTTCAGGTCCGGGCGATCTTCCAGCGTGAAGGTGTGGGTGCAACCACTGTCGAACCAGACATCGAGAATGTCCATGACCTGGATCCACTTGCCGTGGTCATGATCACTGCCGAGAAAGCGGTCCTTGGCGCCTTCGGCGAACCATGCGTCCGCGCCTTCGGCCTCGAAGGCTTCGATGATGCGGGCGTTGACGGCCTCATCGACCAGCACTTCGCCCTCGACGTCGGCAAAGACGGCGATCGGCACGCCCCAGGCGCGCTGGCGCGACAGAACCCAGTCCGGACGGTTTTCGATCATCGCACGCAGGCGGTTCTGGCCGGCGGCCGGCACGAAGCGGGTGTTGTCGATGGCAGACAGGGCGCGGTTGCGCAGGGTGTCGGGCTTGGTAGATACGGCACTGTCCGAACTCGCGGAGACCCCGCCCCCCTCACCCGGCGGATACGCGCCACCCTCTCCCCGCTGGGGAGAGGCGATTTCCGAGGCAGCCGCTTGCTCCCTCTTCTCCCCCACGGGGAGAAGGTGGCCCGAAGGGCCGGATGAGGGGGCCTGCCCCAGATCCTTGTCCATGTAGACGAACCATTGCGGCGTGTTGCGGAAGATGATCGGCTTCTTCGAGCGCCACGAATGCGGATAGCTGTGCTTCAAGCGTCCCCGGGCGAACAGGGTCTTCGTCTCGATCAGCGCCTTGATGACGAGATCGTTGGCATTGCCCTTCTTGCCGTTGTCGTCCATGACGCGGGCCGCGCCGCCGTCGCGATCCGGACCGAAGCCGGGCGCGTCGGCCGTATAAAAACCGGCGTCATCGACGGTGAACGGGATTTTCGACGAGATGCCGCGTGCTTCCAGAGCCCGGGCGTTGTCCATCCAGGCCTCAAAGTCATCGGCGCCGTGGCCGGGAGCCGTGTGCACAAAGCCGGTGCCGGTGTCGTCGGTGACGTGGTCACCGTTCAGAAGCGGAACCTTGAAGTCGTAGCCAAGGGCGGCCAGTGGATGGGCGCAGGTGATAGCTGCCAGTTCATCAGCCTGAAGATGCGCAACAAGCTTCAGCGTCAGTTTAGCTTTCGCTGCACACTCCGCGGCCAACTTGTCAGCGAAGATAAGCGTCTCGCCCGGCTGAGGTCCGAATTCATTCTCGGTTGTCACCACCTCATAGAGACCGTAGCTCAATCGCGAGGAGTATGCGATTGCTCGGTTACCTGGGATGGTCCAAGGCGTGGTTGTCCAGATAACGACAAAAGCGCTTGTCAACTGCTGAAGGCGAGTAGCACTGACTGCTTCGCCTAAGCTAGTCTTTCGAACATCACTGAGCGAGGCTTCGAGCACCGGGAACTTCACCCAGATCGCATCGCTCTCGATATCGGCATATTCGACCTCGGCTTCCGCCAATGCCGTGCGCTCGACGACCGACCACATGATCGGCTTGGAGCCGCGATAGAGCTGGCCGGACTTGGCGATCTTCAACAGCTCGCCGGCGATGCGGGCTTCTGCATGGAAGGCCATCGTCGTGTAGGGATTGTCGAAGTCGCCCTCGATGCCCAGGCGCTTGAACTCGGCCGACTGGATCTTGATCCAGTTGGCTGCGAAGTCACGGCATTCCTGGCGGAATTCGTTGACCGGAACCTCGTCCTTGTTCTTGCCCTTGGCGCGATAGGCTTCCTCGATCTTCCATTCGATCGGCAGGCCGTGGCAATCCCAGCCCGGAACATAGTTCGAGTCGAAGCCGCGCATCTGGAACGAGCGGGTGATGATGTCTTTCAGGATCTTGTTCAGCGCGTGGCCGATATGGATATTGCCGTTTGCATAGGGCGGGCCGTCATGGAGGACGAATTTTTCGCGGCCGGCGGCAGAGGCGCGCAACTGCTTGTAGAGGCCCATCTCTTGCCAGCGGGCAACCGTTTCCGGCTCCTTCTGCGGCAGGCCGGCGCGCATCGGAAATTCGGTTTCCGGCAGATTGAGGGTCTTGGAATAATCAATCTTTTCAACGGTATCGGTCATGGTTTCAGCAATCATATCTGGGCGCGTGTCGCCGCGCATGCGAACGGGATATCATAAGGGAAACGGTGGCGCTCGTGCGGAACGCCGAAAACCCGGACCTTCCGGCGGCTATCAAAGCGCTGGGAAGGCCGGGCCAATAATTCGCTGATCACGTATCAATCGACGATATCGGGTCATGGTGGCCGGTTGTTTAAGCGGTTTTTGCGCGAAAAGGAAGATGACAACGGCAAAGTTTCAAAGAACGATGTGCGCCACGGCGATGGAATGCAATTTCAAGCGCATTATATGATACTGGAGACGGTGGCGAGTTAGCGATGGCACGTTCGATGCGGGAGCAGCACATGGTCAAGCGGACATTTTTTGTGAAGGCGGTTTGGGATCCGGAAGCCAAGGTCTTTTATTCGGAAAGCGACATCGAAGGCTTCCACATCGAAGCCGATACGGTCGACGAATTCGAAGAGATCATTTTCGATACCGCGATAGACCTGATCGTCGCCAATCATATTTAATTTAGATGAGCAGCGTGCAACGGGTTCCCTCTTCTCCCCAGCGGGGAGAAGTGCCGAACGAAGTGAGGCGATGAGGGGGCGCTTCGGCGAAGCCGGAGCAAGACAGAAGTGGCCTTCGGCCCCCTCATCCGGCCCCTACGGGCCACCTTCTCCCCGCTGGGGAGAAGAGGGAACGCGGCAGAAAAGCCCCATCATTCCTTCGGATTTGCCACCATCACGGCGCGGAGCGCGTCGTTGATACGGTCCTGCCAGCCGGGGCCGTCGTCCTGGAAATAATGGAGCACGGCACTATCGAGCTTGATCGATACGAGTTCCCTGGTTTCCGGCAAAGCACGCTTCTCGACAGCCGCTGCTGCGACCTTCTTGACCGGCTTGAACAAAGCTTCGGCGGCATCCATGGCGCTGACGGGCCGGCGGGGCGTGGTGGCCATTGGGATCATCCTTTTAGGAGTTTGCATCCAGACCGAATGCGATTTTGCTGTCGATCATACTGAGCGCCTTGACGCCGGAGAGCAAGGCGCGGGCTTCGGCGTCGTCCTGCTTCATCTGCACCACCAGCGGATCGAGGCCGTCGAATTTCAGCTCGCCGCGCAGGTGGCCGAAGAACGAGACGGAACAGACTTCGCCGTAGAGATCGCCGGAAAAATCGAAGACGAAGGTTTCGAGCAGGGCGATGCCGTTGCTATCGACCGTCGGGCGCTTGCCGAAGCTGGCAACGCCATCATGGATGCTGCCGTCGGCGCGGCGGAAGCGGACGGCGTAGATGCCGTTGCGGAGTTCGACTTCCGGCGGAAGCTGCATGTTGGCGGTGGGATAGCCGAGTGTGCGGCCAAGCTTCTTGCCGTCAATGACTTCCGATTCCACGGTGTAGCGATAGCCCAGCAAACCGGCAGCCTGGGACACATCACCCTCGCCCAGCAGCGCGCGGATATGGCTGGAGGAGATCACCGCAGCACTTTCATCGCGAAAAGCATCGACCAGCGTCACGCCAAAGCCGTTTTCGCCACCGGCGGCCATCAGGAAAGCCGGGCCGCCTTCCCTGCCCTTGCCGAAATGGAAATCGAACCCGGTGACCACATGGCTGGCATGCAGCCAGTCCATCAGGATGGAGCGGATGAAATCGGATGCGGAAAGCTCGGAGAAAGTCCGGTCGAACGGATATTCGATGACGGCGGAAAATCCCATTCCTTCGAGGATGCGCGCCTTCAGTGGTGCCGGCGTCAGGCGGAACACCGGCCTGTCCGGGCGGAAGACGCTGCGCGGGTGCGGCTCGAAGGTCAAAACCAGGGCTGGAACGCCGCGCACTTGTGCCTCTTCCAGAGCCCTGTCGAGCACCGACTGATGGCCGCGATGCACGCCGTCGAAATTGCCGATGGCGATGACCCCGCCACGCAGCGCTTCTGGAAGGGGTTCGCGGGTCTCGTTGCGATGAAAAACCGTCATGTCCGTTAGCCAGTCATCTCTTCGTGCAGGTCAATCACGCCAAATCCGTTACGCCAGTCTCGGCATCCACCATTTCGGCGTGGCACCCTCGTTTTTCAGGAATGCCGTCAGCTTGGTCTCATCGGTCTTTTCGGCAACCATGTATTCGGCCGCATGAATGCCTGCGCTGATATAGAGTACGTCGAGGCCGAAATCCTGTGCGCCCTTGACGTCCGTCGGCATGCCGTCGCCGACCGCGATCACCCGCGACAGGTCGAGCCCGCCGCGAACGGCCTTGGCTTCCGTCAGGGACGCGCGATAGATCGGCACATGCGGCTTGCCGGAAATCCGGGTTTCGCCGCCCAACTCCGCATAGACCTTGGCGATGGCACCGGCGCAAGGAATGAGCTTGTGGCCGCGCTCGACCACCAGATCCGGATTGGCGCAGATGAACGGCACCTTGCGCTTGGCAAGGCTGGAAAGCGTGGCGCGATAGTCGTCGGCAGTTTCCGTTTCATCATCGAAAAAGCCAGCGCAGACGACGATTTCGGCTTCCTCGGAAGAGACCATGCCGACGTCGAGGCCTTCGAGCAGCGGCAGATCCTTTTCCGCGCCGATGAAATAGACCTTCTTCGGACCGGCCGAGATCAGCGCGCGGGTGACGTCGCCAGATGTTACGATCCGATCGTAAGCTGTGTCCGGCACGCCAAGGCCGCGGATCTGGACGATGACGCCGGGATGTGGGCGCGGCGAATTGGTGATCAGAACGACGGTCAGGCCTTTGGCGCGCGCTTCGGTCAGCGCCTCGCAGGCACCCTTGAACGCCTCGACGCCATTGTGCAGCACGCCCCAGACATCGCAGAGCACGACATCGTAGCGGCTGGCAATGTCGCGAAAACTGTTGATCCGAACGGCCATGCTGGCTTCCCGCAGAAAAGAAATGGTCGGGCTGACATCGCAGGCAGGCGTTAAAAACACAAGTCTCCATCGGGAAAAATCGCGGCCGAATTCCAAGGTTTCCGGCGTGCAAAGCGATGGAACCGCTAAAATCCGCGGATCAGCCAACCGGCAACCGCGCAGATGGCCAGCGTCACGACGACGCCGCGCTTGAAGAAAAACAACAGCACGGCTGCCAGAAGCGCCAGGCAGAAGGCCGAGAGCTGGAATGTCTGCCAGACGGGAAGCGGCATCGACATCGGCCCTGTCGCAAAGCGATCCACACTGGCAAAGAGAACATGCAGGCCGAACCAGACGGCCAGATTAAGGATAACGCCGGTGACGGCCGCCGAGATCGCCGCAAGCGCGCCCGATAGCGCCCGGTTGTTACGCAGGGTCTCCACATAGGGGGCGCCCAGAAAGATCCAGAGGAAGCATGGGATGAACGTCGCCCACGCCGCGAGCGTCGCTCCGAGCAAGCCGGACACAAGCGGATCAAGCCCCAGCGGTGCGCGAAAGGCCGCCATGAAGCCAACGAAGGACAGCACCAGCACCAACGGTCCCGGTGTCGTTTCAGCCAGTGCCAGGCCATCCAGCATCTCGCCGGGTTTGAGCCAATGATAGGTCTCTACCGCCTGCTGCGCGACATAAGCAAGCACCGCATAGGCTCCGCCGAAGGTCACCACCGCCATCTTCGAAAAGAACAGACCGATGGCGGTGTAGACGGTGGCGAAACCGAGCACGATGCCAATGATGATGAAGGGCGCGATCCAGAGGACCAGCCAGGTGGCGAGAACCTGAAACGTACGGCTCCAGCTTGAAGCGCTGTCGGGAAAAAAACTGCTGTCGATGACCGAAGGCCTGTCGGCAAGTGCCTGTTTTGCCGCCGCTGCCACGGCTTTTTCGCCCGTTGCCGGCTGCAGGCGCGTGGCGACGTATCCGGCAACGCCGGCCGCCAGCACGACGAGCGGAAACGGCAGATCAAAAAAGAACAGGGCTGCGAAGGCAAGCGCCGCGACGATGAGGGAAAACCGGGTTTTCAACGCCCGGCGGCCGACCCGGATGACGGCCTCGATGACGATCGCAAGCACCGCCGCCTTCAGCCCGAAGAACAGACCGGTCAGCCAATCCGTTTGCTGAAACAGCGCATAGGCGCAGGACAGGCCGAGAATGACGAAAAAGCCGGGCAGGATGAACAGCAGTCCGGCGGCGATGCCACCGCGCGTACCGTGCAACAGCCAGCCGATATAGGTGGCAAGCTGCTGCGCTTCGGGACCCGGCAAGAGCATGCAGAAATTCAGCGCATGCAGGAACCGGCTCTCGGATATCCAGCGGCGCTGCTCCACCAGTTCCTTGTGCATCAGCGCGATCTGCCCCGCCGGGCCGCCAAAACCCAACACACCGATCCTTGCCCAGACTTTTGCAGCCTCCGCGAAGGAGGGATGGCCGGGTGTCACATTGAGGTCGTGTTGTTGGGGCAAGAGCATGCCTGTCAGATAACCATGATCGATGAAATATTTTCGACAGGCCGTTCTTGACTCATCTCGCGGCCATCCTTATCTCCAGGCCGCTAGCACTCAAGCAATAGGAGTGCTAACATCCATCCATCGGATCGCGAAGACGATCCGTGAAGTCATTTGATCGAGGGATTAGACAATGACAAGCACCAATTTCCGCCCGCTGCATGACCGCGTCGTCGTGCGCCGTATCGAGGCCGAAGCCAAGACCAAGGGTGGCATCATCATTCCGGACACCGCCAAGGAAAAGCCCCAGGAAGGCGAGATCGTCGCTGTCGGTACCGGCACCCGTGACGACAAGGGCGCTCTTATCGCGCTCGACGTCAAGGCTGGCGACCGCATCCTGTTCGGCAAGTGGTCGGGCACCGAAGTCAAGCTCAACGGCGAAGACCTTCTGATCATGAAGGAAGCCGACATCATGGGCGTTATCGGCTGATCCAGCCGGTTTCCACCTTTCCACTTTCCATAAAACCAGTTGGGCACCAGCCCGGGAGTTTTTAACATGGCAGCCAAAGAAATTAAGTTCGGCCGTACCGCGCGCGAAAAGATGCTGCGCGGCGTCGACATCCTCGCAGACGCAGTGAAGGTCACGCTCGGTCCGAAGGGCCGCAACGTCATCATCGACAAGTCCTTCGGCGCACCGCGCATCACCAAGGACGGCGTTTCCGTCGCCAAGGAAATCGAACTCGAAGACAAGTTCGAAAACATGGGCGCCCAGATGGTCCGCGAAGTTGCTTCGAAGACCAACGACATCGCCGGTGACGGTACCACGACTGCAACCGTTCTCGCCCAGGCCATCGTTCGCGAAGGCGGCAAGGCCGTTGCTGCCGGCATGAACCCGATGGACCTGAAGCGCGGCATCGACCTCGCAGTCGCAGCCATCGTCAAGGACCTCGTTGCCAAGGCAAAGAAGATCAACACTTCGGAAGAAGTGGCCCAGGTCGGCACGATCTCCGCCAACGGCGAAAAGGAAATCGGCCAATACATCGCTGAAGCGATGCAGAAGGTCGGCAATGAAGGCGTCATCACGGTTGAAGAAGCCAAGACCGCCGAAACCGAACTCGAAGTCGTCGAAGGCATGCAGTTCGACCGTGGCTACCTCAGCCCTTACTTCGTCACCAACCCTGAAAAAATGGTTGCCGAGCTGGAAGACGCTTACATCCTTCTCCATGAGAAGAAGCTCTCCAACCTGCAGGCCATGCTTCCGGTTCTCGAAGCCGTCGTTCAGACCGGCAAGCCGCTCCTGATCATCTCGGAAGACGTTGAAGGCGAAGCTCTTGCTACGCTCGTGGTCAACAAGCTGCGTGGCGGCCTGAAGATCGCCGCCGTCAAGGCTCCTGGCTTCGGCGATCGCCGCAAGGCCATGCTCGAAGACATCGCGATCCTGACCGGTGGCCAGGTTATCTCCGAAGACATCGGCATCAAGCTGGAAAACGTCACGCTCGAAATGCTCGGCCGTGCGAAGAAGGTTTCGATCTCCAAGGAAAACACCACCATCGTCGATGGCGCTGGCAAGAAGGCCGAAATCGAAGGCCGCGTTGCTCAGATCAAGGGCCAGATCGAAGAAACCACATCCGATTACGACCGCGAAAAGCTGCAGGAACGCCTTGCCAAGCTCGCTGGCGGCGTTGCCGTCATCCGCGTCGGCGGTGCGACTGAAATCGAAGTGAAGGAAAAGAAGGACCGTATCGACGACGCGCTGAACGCAACGCGCGCTGCCGTTCAGGAAGGTATCGTTCCTGGTGGTGGTACGGCTCTGCTGCGTGCCTCGATCGTTCTCGACCTCAAGGGCGCAAACGACGATCAGACCGCCGGTATCTCGATCATCCGCAAGGCACTTCAGTCGCTGGTTCGCCAGATTGCTGAAAACGCAGGCGACGAAGGCTCGATCATCGTTGGCAAGATCCTCGAAAGCAACACCGACAACTTCGGCTACAACGCCCAGACCGGCGAATTCGGCGACATGATCGCCATGGGTATCGTCGATCCGGTCAAGGTTGTTCGCACGGCCCTGCAGAACGCAGCTTCGGTTGCTTCGCTGCTGATCACCACGGAAGCCATGATCGCCGAACTGCCGAAGAAGGATTCGGCTGTCGGCGGCATGCCTGACATGGGTGGCATGGGCGGCATGGGCGGCATGATGTAATAAGGCGTTTGCCTTATTACGAATGACGACCATACAGCTTCGCCCATGATCCAAAGTGCTTCAGCGCGTCAAGCGCGCTGAAGTGGCGGCATGGGCGGCATGATGTAATAAGGCGTTTGCCTTATTACGAATGACAACCATACAGCTTCGCCCATGATCCAAAGTGCTTCAGCGCGTCAAGCGCGCTGAAGTGGCGGCATGGGCGGCATGATGTAATAAGGCGGTTGCCTTATTACATCATGCCGCCCATACAGCTTTCCGGGTTTCCGGATTGGGGCAGGCCGCGAGGTCTGCCCTTTTTCGTTTCCCCTCGACGATCTCCATGAAAAGCTCTCAGGCTTATTGCCGAGCTCTGCGGATCATGCTCTGATTGTACTTCGGCCAAATCGCTGCAATCGGGAATATTTATCTCGGATCACAAAATATTTCTTGAACACCATTGAAGCGCTAGAAAAAGCAATTATAACAGCGCTCCAAGTGAACCACAGATTCACAGGGATCAAGAACTCGGACGAATTGACAATAAGATAGTTCAACTTTTCCGTATTAACCGTTTGCCCAACATCCTTTTGATTCCAGATCGCAAAGCCTTTAGATTTTCCTCGCATACAATTTGTTTCGTCTTGCCGACGCACGTGCCCAAGACTAGAAAATTGAGCTTTCTATTTTTTTACAGCGAACCATGCCTCGCCATATATTTGCCGCGTCGCCCGATCCTGTTGAGAAGTAGAAATTGTTTCTTGTGAACACTTACGGGAACAGACGAATGAATTTTGGATTTTGTGACCATACCGGGGTCCGCCTTGTTTAAGATTGCAAGAACAGGCCTAGCACAGCCAGCGAGCGCTGATTCCTTTGCCCATGGCGAAAGCGGGCTGGAGATGCTCGGTCAATTCTGCTTTTCCGAAGGCTGGTCGGGCGACCTGTCGAACGGCCTGTTTCGTCTTGGCGAAAGTGCGGCTGCCATGCATGGCCTCAATCAGGCCGAATGCGGCTTGCTCAACCTGGTCCGCTGCTATGACACCACCGACCGCAATCACGTGCTGGCCCTTTTCGAGCAGGCAGCAACGACCTCCTCGTCCTTCTGCTTTTCGACGACGATCATCCTGCCGTCCGGTCAGAAACAGCCGGTTTTCTGCATCGGCGAATCGACGGGGCTGGAACAACGCTATTCAGGCTCGATTACCGGCGTGTTCTTCTTTCCGCGCTTCCAGCTGGAGGCACGCAGGCACGCCTTCGCCCACCATCAATAGAAGCAGGCGGTAGGCGGGCGCTTGGCCGCTACGGCAGAAGCGTCTTCAAATCGGTCTGCGGGTCCTCGAGCAGAGCCCGGTCCGGCGTCAGGCCGAGATCCAGCAGCTTCTTGCCGGTGACATAGGCCTTGGCATCGTTGAGCGCATCAACGGCGACCAGCTTGCCGGCCGTGAAATACCAGACCGAAATACTGCCTTCGCGCTGTCCCTTGCGCACCACCGTCTCGTCGTGACCGTGGCCAAAGCCGGCGATCTGCAGCTTGACGTCATACTGATCCGACCAGAACCAGGGTTTGGGCTCGTAAGGCGCTTCGCCGCCAGCCAGCAACGCAGCCACAGCCTCGGCTTGATCAACGGCATTCTGGACTGATTCCAGCCGGATGCGGATGTCCTTCCAGGGCAGCACGGCGCAGTCGCCCATTGCATGGATCGAGGGATCGGACGTACGGCCAAAACCATCGACGACAATGCCGTTGGCAACGTCCAGACCGGCGGCGTGCGCCAGCGCGTCGTTGGCCGTCACGCCAATGCCGACGATGACCAGATCGACCGGAATGGTGGAGCCATCGGTCAGTTCCGCAGATGTCACCCGGCCATCGGTGCCGACGAGCCGGACAAGGCCGGTGCCCTCGCGGATATCGACGCCGCGCGATGTGTGAATGTCCTTGACGAGGTAGGAGGTCGCAACCGACGCGACCCGCTGCAGGATGCGGTCGGCCATTTCGATGACGGTGACGTCAAGCCCGCTTGAACGGGCCACGGCTGCGGCTTCCAGGCCGATATAGCCGCCACCGACGATCAGCGCGTGTTTGCCGGGCTTCATCTCCTCGGCAAGACGGTCGGCATCGGTGAAATCGCGCACCACGAAGACGCCGTCGAGATCGCCGCCGGCACTGGCCGGCAATTTGCGCGGGGTCGAGCCGGTGGCGAGCGCCAGCACGTCATACTCCAGCGTCGAGCCGTCGCTGAGGGTGACTGTCTTTGACGATCGGTCGATCGCCGTCACCGACGTGGAAAGGCGGATATCGATAGCGTGCTCGGCGTACCAGCTTTCCGGCCGGTAGAGCAGCCGGTCGAGATCCATTTCGCGCAACAGGTATTTCTTAGACAGCGGCGGCCGTTGATAGGGATGGCTGGCTTCCGCTGCGACGATCGTGATCGGACGCTCGTCCTTCAAGGCCCGCAATTTGGCCACCAAGGCAAAAGCGGCCTGCCCACCGCCCACAACAACAAGTCTGCCTGTCACGTTTGTTCACCCGTCGAGAATGCTTCTTTTCCCCAGACGTAGCCTGTCCGCCCGAGCGTCGTCAACTCGGGCGGACGATGTGCATGTTGGGCGGCGCGCGCGATCAGTCGCGCTTGGGAATGTCCATGCCCTTTTGTACGGCGGGGCGGGCAAGGGCACGATCAACCCAGGCCATGACATTGGGGAACTTGGCATATTCCAGCACATCGGCAGCGCCGTAGAATTTGCGGGCGCCCTCGATCCAGGAATAGGTGGTGATATCGGCGATGGTATATTGATCGCCCATCAGCCATTGCCGGCCTTCGAGACGCCCTTCCAGCACGCCAAGAAGCCGCTTGGCCTCATCGCGGTAGCGCTCCATCGGATAGGAATTGTTGGCGACCTTGTCGGCGGCGAATTTGAAGAAATGGCCGAACTGGCCGAACATCGGCCCGACGCCGCCCATCTGGAACATCACCCATGCCAGCGTCTCGTAGCGTCCGGCCGCATCGGCTGGGATCAGCTTGCCGGTCTTTTCGGCGAGATAGATAAGGATGGCGCCGGACTCGAACAGGCCGATCGGCTTGCCGCCCGGACCATTCGGATCGATGATCGCAGGGATACGGCCATTGGGATTGAGCGAGAGGAATTCGGGCGTCTTCTGATCGTTGGTACCGAATGAAATCAGGTGCGGCTCATAGGGTAGACCAAGTTCCTCAAGCGCGATCGAGACCTTCACACCATTCGGCGTCGGCAGCGAATAGAGCTGGATGATATCGGGATTTTTGGCGGGCCAGCGGGTGGTGATCGGGAAGGAACTGAGATCGGCCATAAGGAACTCCTTGAGGTTGGAATTCGAATATAAGACAGTCGTGTCCAAAATGTCAGGGTGACAAACGGGATTTTTTGGATACGTTTTTGAGGCGACCACAGAGCCAGCCGCCGTGCAGATTGCGTTCGGTAGGATTTTATCCTACCTTCCCTGAGATACACTCTGGAGTTATCTCATGGTAGAGAAACTGAGCATCACGCTTCCCTCCGAAATGGTCGACGCGATCAAGAGCCGCGTCGAAGCCGGTTCCCACGCCTCGACCAGCGAGGTCATCCGCGAAGCGATGCGGACATGGCTACGACTGGAAGAAGAACATGAAGAGCGGATCGAGGGACTGCGTGCCCGCGTGAAGCATTCACTCGAAGACCCTCGACCGAACTTGACTGGCAAACAGGTGCGGGAACGGCTCGACGCGCTTTATGTGAAACATAACAGTTGATCGCGATGCAGCGCTTCCCGGTCGAATATCGCGCCGATGCTGTTGAAGATATCGAGTACCTGTTCAGCTATGTCCTGGAAACAAGCTTCGATGCGGTAACGGCCGCCCGGTTCACTGATCGTGTCTTCGAGCGCTGTGAAAAAATTGGTGATGCCCCCTTTGGCGGCGTATCGAGAGATGATCTCGGGCCGGGCATCCGTGTGGTCCACTTCGAGCGGAAGGCCGTGATCCTCTACATCGTTCGCGATCAAACTGTCTGGATCACCAATGTTTTCTCGGGACGCCGCGATTACGCGGCGCTTCTGCGTCAAACACCAAAGGAATGACGCCATCCGGCCACAAGGCTAGGCGACAGCTCTCTGTACCGCCTCGATAATCTTTGCCACCAGCGGATCGCCCGCATGCTCGGCCTTGCGCGCCCGTACCAGACAGGCCTCAGATCGCAGCATGATGCCATCCGAGAGGATCTTCAGGTGGTTGGCTTTCAGCGTCGAGCCGGTCGAAGTGATATCGACGATGATATCGGCCGAACCGGAGGCCGGTGCGCCTTCGGTGGCCCCTAAGCTTTCGACGATGCGGTAGAGCTGGATGCCGTGCTGGGACGAGAAGAACTGCTGGGTCAGGCGCCAGTATTTGGTGGCGATCGCCAGCCTGCGGCCATGGCGGGCGCGAAAATCGGCGGCGACATCGCCAAGGTCGGCCATGGTATCGACATCGAGCCAGATTTCCGGGACGGCGACGACGACATCGGCATGGCCGAAGCCGAGCCGGGCGCAGAATTCGACGCGGGCATCGGCTTCCGACAGTCCTTCGCGGATCAGGTCTTCGCCGGTGACGCCGAAATCGATCGAACCGCTGCCGATTTCGCGGGAGATTTCTGACGCCGACAGGAAGGCGATCTCGACATCGTCGAGGCCTTCGACACGGCCGCGATAGGAGCGCTCGTTGCCGACGGCGACAATCTTGAGGCCTGCCTTTTCGAAGATGGCGGAGGCATCGTCCTTCATCCGGCCCTTGGAGGGCAGCGCGATGGTGATGGTCATCGGGCGGCCTCCGCTTTTGGCCTGGCGAGCGCCTGCTCCATCCGGTCGAGCCAGAGTGCGAAGCCGACGGCCGGAATGCGTTGCTTTGCGCCGAGCAGCGTCATCAGCCGGTCGAACCGGCCGCCACCGGCCAACACCGCCGAAGAACCTTCGATGACGATCTCGAAGACCATGCCTGTGTAATAATCGAGCGGGCGGCCGAAGGCGGCGCGGTAGGTGAGCGCCTTGGCATCGACACCGGCAATGCCGAGCGCTGCGACACGCGCGTCAAACCGCGACAGGGCGCCGTCAAGCGTCAGCCCGGATTTTTCCGCAAACGCAAAAAGGGCAGCCGGTGCATCGGCAAGCGGCATGTTCAACGACAGGAATTGGCGCAGGACGGAAAGCGTGCGGCCATCGAGCGCGGTCTTTTCCAGCGCCCGCTTTTCCTTCAACCGGGCGGCAATTTCCGTCGGGCTGCGGCTGGCATTGGTGGAATAGCCGGTGGCCTCCATCGTCTCGTCGAGATGGGCAATCAGCGTGGCATCATCGCCGGATGCCAGCAGCGCCTCGATCTCGGCGCTGAGCCCGGTGACCGGCTGCGGGCTCGACAACCGTGTCAAAAGGGTGTCGATCTGGGCTGGATTGCCAAAAGCGTGGATCAGGCGCTTCTGCCAGCCGGCGGGCAGCCCGCAGGCGGCGACCACGGCTTCGAACACCGACTGATCGCCGAGCGTCACATTGAGCGTCTTGCCCGGCAGGCGCGCGGTGAGAATGGCGATGGCATCGCTGATGGCGCGGGCATCGGCGCTCGCCACATCCGTCTCGCCGAGGTCCTCGATACCGGCTTGGTAGAACTCGTTCGCCCCTTCCCGCCGCTGGCGAAAGATTTCGCCGAGATAGGAATAGCGCTGCGGCGTGCCGGTGGCGGTCTCGATATGGCGCAGGCAGACGGGGATGGTGAATTCCGGGCGCAGGCAGAGGCTCTTGCCCGTCTCGCTCTCGGTCATGAAGATACGGCGGCGCAGGTCTTCGCCGGCCATATCGAGGAACGGCTCGGCCGGCTGGATCACCGGCGTATCGACACGCAGCGTTCCCAACCGCTCGAAATCGGCCAAGAGGTCAGCGGCAAAGGCTGGGAGGTTGATCAGGGGCATGAACCGGCAGTTATCCTTCAAGGCACCAAAGGTTGGATCAGTTCGATGCGGTTGCCGAACGGATCGTAGACATAGACCCGCTCATACCCTTCAAGCGGCTCATCATCAACAACCCGGCAGCCCGCAGCCTTAAGGTTTTTCGCCAAAGCCACGAGGTCATCGACCAGAAAGGCCGGATGAGCCTTGAGAGCCGGGCGAAAATCCGCCTCGACGCCGAGATGCACCTTCAGCGCACCTGCTTCGAACCAGCAACCGCCACGCTTGGCCAGATTGGCCGGTTTTTCTCGCTCTGACATACCAAGTAGACCGGAATAGAAAACGCGGGCCTGATCTTCTCCGCCTGCCGGCATGGCGAGCTGGACGTGATGGACGGATAGGAGCGCTACCATGGGCGTTTTGTTCCCAAGCGGCCCCACCCCCCTCTGTCCCTCCGGGACATCTCCCCCACAAGGGGGGAGATTGGCCGCAAGCTCGTTGCCTCCCTGACATTGGACGCGGGGGAAAAGAATGATCTCCCCCCTTGAGGGGGAGATGTCAGCAAGGCTGACAGAGGGGGGTGAACCATCCACACACTCAGTTCCGCCCTATCCGCGCGCCCGGTCTTCCGCCTGCTCGGCCAGCATTTCGCGCACCTTGGCGACGAGGTCTGCTTCGGGCACCGAGACCTGCGCCACGCGGGCTTCGCGCCACGCCGTGTTGTCCTCGATCTCGCCGGACAGGCGCTTGCCTTCGATCAGGTCCTTGATCTGCACGACCCCCTGCGCGCGTTCGTCGCCGCCCTGGATGATGGCGAGCGGCGAGCCGCGGCGGTCGGCAT
Source organism: Pararhizobium sp. DWP3-4 (assembly GCF_049898205.1). NCBI lineage: Bacteria > Pseudomonadati > Pseudomonadota > Alphaproteobacteria > Hyphomicrobiales > Rhizobiaceae > Pararhizobium > Pararhizobium sp. DWP3-4. The sequence continues at coordinate 324,650 of NZ_JAFCXF010000002.1, forward strand.
ATTTCAGCTGGTCGCCAAAGTTCTTCTTGTTGCCCTGGTACATTTCGGCACGGATGCCGGCATGGCGCAGCGCCTGGGTGAATTGCTGGTACTTGCCAAGGCTTTCAATATCGCGGTCCATGACGCAGACGACGACCGGGGCGATGACTTCCTCCATGCCGAGCTTGCCAAGGTTCTTCAGCGCCGTCATCAGGCGCGAGACGCCGATGGAAAAGCCCGTTGCCGGTACCGGCTGGCCCATGAAGCGGGAGACCAAGCCATCGTAACGGCCACCACCACCGACTGAGCCGAAGACGACCTTTTCTCCCTTTTCGTTGGTGACGGCGAACTGGAGTTCGGCTTCAAAGACGGGGCCGGTGTAGTATTCGAGGCCACGGACTACCGAAGTATCGATACGAACCATTTGCGAACCATAGCCCGCAGCACGGCACAACGCGTTTATTTGAATCAGCTCATCGATGCCCGCCGTGCCTGTGACACTGTCGCTCACCGCAGATCGGCGGCCTTCAAGATAAAGACTGTTGTCGTAGAAGGCGTCGGCGCCTTCATCGGAGTTTAGTCCAAGTCCTAGACCCGACCAAAAATCTGCCGATTTTGCGTCTGTGGCAATCGCCTGAGACAGGTTAGAGTTTTTCGCAGAACCGGGCGATAAGACGAGTAGAACTTTTGAAATCTGTTCGTCATTAAGCCCGACACCCTTGGTGACATCACCGGACTCGTCTTGGCGGCCGGGACCGAGCAGCAGCTTCACGCCTTCCGGCCCAAACTTATCGAGCTTGTCCATCGCCCGCAGCACATTTAGCCTTCGCCCAGCATTCTCCTCACCACCAAGGCCGATGGCTTCGAGCACACCGTCCAAAACCTTGCGGTTGTTGACCCGGATTACATAATCCCCACGCGCAATGCCCAGCGCTTCCATCGTATCGGCCATCATCATGCACATTTCGGCATCCGCCTGGACACCGGCGGCGCCGACCGTATCGGCATCGAACTGCATGAACTGGCGGAAACGGCCCGGACCCGGCTTTTCGTTGCGGAAGACGTAGCCGGCGCGATAGGTGCGGTAGGGCAGCTGGATATCGTTGAAATTTTCAGCGACATGGCGGGCGAGCGGCGCCGTCAGGTCGTAGCGGGCGCTCATCCATTGCTCGTCATCGTCCTGCAGCGAGAAGACGCCCTCGTTCGGGCGGTCGCTGTCGGGCAGGAATTTTCCGAGCGCATCGGTATATTCGAACAAAGGCGTTTCGACTGGGTCGAAGCCGTAGCGCTCGTAGACTTCGCGGATCTTTGCGGTCATCTCGTTGACGGCGCGGATGTCGGCGGCGGAGCGATCGACAAAACCGCGCGGCAGCCGGGCTCTCAGCTTCTGTGGCTTCTTCTTTTTGTCGTTCATGGCAGCAACACTTTCAGCGTCGATCGGTCATGCCCGATCCGTCATGGGAATTGGCGCTTTCCCTAGCCGATCAAGGCCATGGCGGCAAGTCTTTGCGCTGCCGGCACCGGCCTAAAGCGGCCGTGACAGCGTATCCCAGCTGTGAACGATCGCGCCCTCTGCCATGGGTGCTTCGGCCGCAGGAATGAGGATCGTATGGGTGTCGCCGCGGATGATGCCCCTGACTTCCGACTGGAAGCTCATTCGCTTGAATTGCACGAAGCCATCGGGAATGCTGGTCAGCGACATGGCCGCCCCGCCGTAGAAATCGATGCTGGCCAGTTCGCCTGATTTCAGGCTCGCAACTGTTGCCTGATCCTCGATGAAATCGTGATAGAGCCCGGTCATGTAACGGCGGATGCTTTTGCCGACCATCGCCCGCATCAGCGGCGTATCCGTGAATTCCTGCCGCGAGCCGGCGAGATAGCGGATATCTTCGCCCTCCCAGAGATTGCGGCTGTCCTTGGCCGACAGGATCGATTGCAAAAGGACCCTTTCCGTATGTGCGTCAGCACGCCGCAGGAAATCGACGATGGCACCGATGGCGCGCAGGTCCGGCGTGCAGATGCCCCGTTCCCAACGCGAGACGGTCGGCAGCGAAAAGCCCAGTTTCCAGGCAATGTCGCCCTGCGTCAGCCCGGCCTTCAACCGGTAGGCCTGCAATTGCCCGATCAGTTCGCCCCGAATCAGATTCATACAATGCAACTTTTTGTAAAATCAGGAGTTGTGACGGGAAATTTCAATGCGCCAAAGGAAGAGTCAATGATCAATTGCCACGGTTTCGGCAAAAGCTTTTGTCGACTATTTTTTAAAACCATGAAGACCGATTTCTGCTGACTGCAACGCTGCGGCGAACCATCAGAGACAGCGCTTTTCCGGCTGCCTGTAAAGCGCTTTTTGATGAGCGCCCTCAACATGCTGCAGAAAACGTCTCAAACTTGAAAATGCCGCGTACCGGCGGCCATGAAAAAGCGGAACAGCATGCTCAGATTGGTGAAACCCGGCTTCGGCACGATCCTTCCCGAGGACACGCGCGCCCACGAAGAGTGGATCGCCGAACTCACCGGGCATGATTTTGTCATCGAGGGCTGGCACTGCGATCTTTCCACCGGCATATTCTTTGTCGGCGAGGTGGCACAGCGTGTTCACGCGCTTGAGCAGAGCCTCTGCGGGTTGCTGGATATCATTCGCGGATACGCGGAAAATCATCGCAAGATCGTCCTGAGCATTCTGGAAGAAGCAACGGCTGCGGCCTCATCCTTCTGTTATTGCACGGATATCACCGATTCTTCCGCTGGCCCGCTCTTCTGCATCGGGACATCGTCGATCGATGCGGAAGCCGCGACCGGCCGCATGCAGGGTATCTTTGCCTTTTCAATGCCGGGACGCTGACGGAGCGGCCACCTTTGAGCCGATCGAGGCGCCGCCGGTGCTTGTCTGCAGCGCCTGCCGGCGGTGCTTTTGACGGATGTTGACCGAACGCCACCTTGGGCACATAATTTCCTCCAGTGCGTGGGAGGACGTCATGAAGGTATTCAAGAATATCGCAGGCATCGTCATCATCTTGCTCGGCGGCCTGTGGATGCTGCAAGGCTCCAACATCATTCCCGGCATGGCCATGTCGGGCAACAGGGAATGGCTGGTGATCGGCGCCATGCTGGTGATCTTCGCCATCGGGCTGCCTTACCAGAACAACCGCCCCACCACCCGGCTGCACGGCATGCCCGACGATCTCTTTTAGGCCTCTGCCATCCGGGTCAGGATGCAATGTCTAGGGCCGCACGAACGCGCTCCGCAGGTCTTCGATCCGGCTGCGGCAGTAGCAGCCTTCGATATGATCGTTGACCAGGCCCATCGCCTGCATGAAGGCATAGACCGTGGTCGGGCCGACAAAGGTCCAGCCGCGCTTTTTCAAGTCCTTGGAAATGAGCGTCGAGGTCGGCGTCGTCGGGTTGGCAACAATCGCCTCCCAGGTGACCACCTTCGGCCGCTCGTTGCCGCCCGGCTCATGGCTCCAGAAATAGCGCGCCAGCGAACCAAACTCGGCCTTCAGTTCCTGCGCCCGTTTGGCATTGTTGATCGTCGAAACGATCTTGCCGCGATGGCGCACGATGCCGGCGTCGCCCAGGCAACGGACGATATCCTCATCGCCGAAGGTCGCCACCACATCGAAATCGAAACCGGCAAAGGCAGCGCGAAAGGCCTCGCGCTTGCGCAGGATGGTCAGCCATGAGAGGCCGGACTGAAAGCCTTCCAGGCAGATCTTTTCGAACAGCCGGATATCATCGGCCATCGGCTTGCCCCACTCGTCGTCATGGTAGCGCTGATAATCCGCCAGATTGGCATGCCAGGCGCAGCGGTCGATACCGTCCTCCCCGGTGATGATGCCCTTTGCAGTCACGCGATTCTCCCTGAATTGTTTCAACTTCCACGGCGACCACTGCCCGTCATGAACGCGCCACGCTGCCGTTTACCGATTGCCAACCATAGTCCTAAAGCCTCCGATAACCCTACCCAAAGCTTTATCCGGGCGAAGGGGTTTTAATGAACCGGCATTTACCATTCGGTTGCTGGCGGGTGCCACGATCCTTCCATTCCGCCAATCCTTTAATTGGCGTCCGTACCGCTTGTCATCCGCTGAACCGCGGACGGCGAAGCTATGACAGATCCCGGCGAAAGGTAATGAGCCCGTCCGATGCTGAAGAAAACCCTGATCCTTGCCACATCCCTGCTCGTTGCGCTGACCAGTCTTGCCGAGGCGCAGGACCGGTATCAGAACCGGCCGCCTGTCGTCATCAGCCCGGACCTGACCGCGCCCTGGGTAACCCAACTCGGCGGCACACCGGAGCGCGTCGTCTATCGTCAGCAGCGGCCTATCGCGGTTCAGCAGCCGGGCGCCACCCGAAAACAGTATCTGTTCCAGCAGCGCGTCCAGCGCTCCGGCGCCGGTATTGCCCAACCGGTGGCGATGACGCGCGCCCAGAGGCCGGTGCGGCAACTGGACCCGCAATTCCTGCCGCAGACCGTTGCCTATGACAGCCAGGAAAAGGCCGGCACGATCATCATCGATACCAACAACCGGTTCCTCTATCTTGTCACCGGCAACGGCGCGGCGCGGCGCTACGGCGTCGGCGTCGGCAAGCCGGGCTTCGAATGGGCCGGCGCCCACAAGGTGACCCGCAAGGCCGAATGGCCCAACTGGACGCCGCCTGCCGAAATGCGTGCCCGCGAGGCGGCCAAGGGGCACTTTCTGCCGGTCAGCATGAGTGGCGGCCCGGAAAATCCGCTTGGCGCACGGGCCATGTATCTCGGCTCGACGCTCTACCGCATCCACGGCACCAACGCGCCCTGGACGATCGGTTACGCAGTTTCGTCGGGCTGCATCCGCATGCGCAATGAAGACGTCAGCGATCTCTACGAACGCGTGAAGGTCGGCACCAAGGTCATCGTCATCTAAGCCGCCGCTTACCCGCCGAAGGGCCGCACCGTGGCCTTTCGGCAACAGCGGCGCCTTGGGTTGCAGCCCGATCGATCACATTTGCCCTAACCAGAACCCATAAGACTTGCGTAAAACGCGATATTGAATAGCGTTTCGCAACTTGGGACTGGATGAGGGAACTGCCTATGAAATATGTCTTGCAGACAATGGCCGCGATTGGATTTGCCGCTGCTGTTACGTTTAGCGCCTCAAGCGCCTCGGCTTTCATGCCGGGCGAACCCGGCGCAAAGGCCAATTCCGACGTCACGCTGGTGGCAACGGAGCGGAAGCCGGCGCAAAAGTTCTGGCGCACCAAGGTTCGGCTGAGCACGGATGAAGCACCGGGCACCATCATCGTCGATACCAACAACAAATATCTCTATTATATCGAAGGCCCGAACCGGGCGACCCGCTACGGCATCGGCGTCGGCCGCGAAGGCTTTGGCTGGTCGGGCGTCGTCAAGGTGCAGCGCAAGGCCGAATGGCCGGGCTGGACACCACCGAAGGAAATGATCGCCCGCGAGCGCAAGAAGGGGCATATCCTTCCCGCCTTCCAGGAAGGCGGCATCGACAATCCGCTCGGCGCCCGCGCGCTCTATCTCTACAAGGGCGGCAACGATTCCGGCTTCCGCATTCACGGCACCAACCAGCCCTGGACGATCGGTCTCAACATGTCGTCCGGCTGCATCCGCATGATGAACAAGGATGTCGAGCACCTCTACGAACGCGCCTCGATCGGCACCAAGGTCATCGTCGTCGGCCCCGGCAACAAGCAGGGCAATGTCTCCTACAATGACCGTGGCGTCGACCTCCTGCGGACGATCTTCGGCGGCTGAGGGTCTATCTCCCTCTTCTCCCCTGCGAGGAGAAGTGCCTGATGTAGCGAGGCGATGATGGGGTGCTTCGGCAAAACCGGGGCGTACCGCCCCCTCATCCGGCCCTGCGGGCCACCTTCTCCCCGGCGGGGAGAAGAGGGATTTTTACCTCCCCCTTGAGGGGGGAGGTCGCGGCGCAGCCGCGGGTGGGGGTGACCCACCGCAAACACCACAATCCATTGTGCATGCCGCAGATCACCCCACCCCGGCGCTTTGCGCCGACCCTCCCCCTCAAGGGGAGGGTGAAATGCCGGCGGGCTGCTCGCCGCCATAGGCCCAGTCCAGCAATTCGACCGTGTGCAGGATCGGCATGGATGTGCCGGTGGCGATCTGGGTGATGCAGCCGATATTGCCGGTGGCGATGATGTCGGCCTTGGTCGCCTCGATGTTCTTCACCTTGCGCGCTTTGAGCGTCGCCGAAATTTCCGGCTGCAGGATGTTGTAGGTACCGGCCGAGCCGCAACAGAGATGGCCTTCGGCCGGATCGCGGACGGTGAAGCCGGCATTGCGCAGCAACAGTTTCGGCGCCAGGGTGATCTTCTGGCCGTGCTGCATCGAGCAGGCCGAATGATAGGCGACGATCAGGTTTTTTGGCTCCTGGCGGGGCAGATCGAGCGTCGCCAGATATTCGGTAATGTCCTTGGCCAGAGCCGAGACACGCGCGGCCTTTTGCGCATAGGCCGGATCGAGCCGCAGCATATGGCCGTAATCCTTGATGGTGGTGCCGCAGCCGGACGCGGTGATGATGATGGCATCGAGCCCGCCCGTATCGGCAGCCTTCACCCAGACATCGACATTGCGGCGGGCAGCCGCAAGCGCCTGTTCCTCGCGGCCCATATGGTGCACCAGCGCGCCGCAACAGCCCTCGCCTTGCGGCACCACGACCTCGACGCCGAACCGCGTCAACAGCCGGATGGTTGCCTCGTTGATCCCGGGCTTCAGCACCGGCTGGGCGCAACCGGTGAGAATGGCGACCCGGCCGCGTTTTTCGGTTTGGGCAGCGCGGATGCCGGGCACGGATGCTGCGGATGCCGGGGCTATGTCTGAGGGTGCAAGCTCCAGCATGACGCCGAAGGTTTTGAGGAACGGCACCCGCTTCATCGCCGCCGCGAGCGGCTGACCAAGCCGGGCCGCCTTCAGCGCCAGCCGGAACCGGCCGGGATAGGGCAATACCGCCGCCAGCACGCTGCGCACCAGCCTGTCCTTCAAGGGGCGCTTGTAGGTCTGCTCGATATGGACCCGGGCATGATCGACCAGATGCATGTAATCGACGCCCGACGGACAGGTGGTCATGCAGGCCAGGCACGACAGGCAGCGGTCGATATGGGTGACCACTTCCTCATCCGCCCGGCGGCCGTTTTCCAGCATGTCCTTGATCAGATAAATCCGCCCGCGTGGACTGTCGAGCTCGTTGCCGAGCGTCACATAGGTGGGACAGGTGGCGGTGCAAAAGCCGCAATGTACGCATTTGCGCAGGATCCCCTCGGATTCGGCCACATGCGGATCGGTGAGCTGATCGGGGGTGAAGTTGGTCTGCATCAGGTGGCATTCCCCATGTCTGGCCCCTTATCCGGGGACGCATACCCCCCTCTGTCCCTCCGGGACATCTCCCCCACAAGGGGGGAGATTGGCCGCATGCTTAGTGCCACACCCATAAATGCCTCATGGGAAAGGGATGATCTCCCCCCTTGTGGGGGAGATGTCACGCAGTGACAGAGGGGGGTAGCGCGCCGCATACTCATCATCTCCATCACCCCATTTTCCCCGGATTGAATATCCCCCTGGGATCGAACTTTTCCTTGAGCCGCACCGACAGTGCCGCCACGGAAGCAGGCTCCGGCTCGAAGGCCGGGGTGACCGCGCGAACCGCATCCGACGCTCGCACCAATGTTGCATGGCCACCACCAATGCCCCTGATAAACCGGCGCAGCATATCCGCTTCGGTATCAGCCTCCATACGCAGCCAGACGAGGCCGCCCTGCCAGTCGTAGAAGGCGTCGACTCCAGTTTGCAGCCGCAGCGCGGCGACCAGCTGATGACCTGCGGTTGGGGCGACGGAGACGCGCCAGAGCGGTTTTTGCGTGCCGTCGGCATAGGGTTTGACATCGCGGATATCCCGCCAGAGCTTTTCCGTCGCCTCCTGGTCGAGCATTGTCGCAGGCGCGACCTGAGCGAAGGCGGCCTTGAGTTTTTCGGCCCGGACAGCAACCGAGGCCGGTAGCCCCTCAAGGCGCAGGGCCGTTGCAGCGCCCTCCGGATGGCTGCTGCCGACGAAGCGGTAACGCACACTCTCCGTCAGGTGGGCGGCACCGGACACTTCGACCGGCATGGACAGCGCATGCGCCATGGCAGCGGCGGCCTGCGCATCGTCGAGGCCGAATGCCACGATGGTGGCGGCGGCAGGTGGCAGAGGCAGAACCTTGAACGTGACTTCGGTCAGAAGCCCCAGCGTGCCGTGCGAGCCGCACAGCAGCTTGACCAGATCGAGCCCGGTGACGTTTTTCATCACCCGGCCACCGGATTTGATCACCTCGCCCGCGCCGTTGACGAAACGGATGCCAAGCAGGTGATCGCGGGCGGCACCGGCGGTGATGCGGCGCGGACCGGAGACGTTGGCGGCAAAGACGCCGCCGATGGTCGGCTCGCCGCTGGTGCCCATGACACCACGATGATCCATCGGCTCGAAGGCGAGCATCTGGCGATTGCCGGCAAGTGCTGCCTCGATCTCGCTCATCGGCGTTCCCGCCTTGGCGCTCATGGTCATCTCGGCCGGATTGTAGCTGACGATGCCGGAAAGTTTTCGCGCCGTGAGTACCTGCTCTGCCCGGACGCGGTTTCCAAAGCCCGAGCGTGTTGCACCACCGGTTATCTCCAGCGGCATTCCCGCTCCGGCAGCCTGCCGGATGATATCGGCAGCTTCCATCTCTGATGTCGGTTCGAAGTTCATGCTCATGCGGCCGGGCGTCCTTCCAGCGGAAAGACTTTTGACGGGTTCATGATCCATTGCGGATCGAAGGCGGCGCGCGCGGCCATCTGCTGGTTCAGATCGATCTGGGTGAACTGGTGCAGCATCAGGTCGCGTTTCTCGATGCCGACGCCATGCTCGCCCGTCAGGCAGCCGCCGGCATCGACGCAGAGCCTCAAAATATCGTTGCCTGCGGCTTCGGCGCGGGCGGCGTCTTCCGGATCGTTGATATTGTAGAGGATCAGCGGATGCATGTTGCCGTCTCCGGCATGGAAGACGTTGGCGACGCGCAGGCCGTAGCCGTCGATGATCTCGGCGGTTTTCTTCAGGACATAGGACAGCTGGCTGAGCGGCACGGTGCCATCCATGCAGATATAGTCGGCGATGCGGCCGGTGGCGCCGAAGGCGGATTTTCGGCCTTTCCAGATCAGCGCGGCTTCCGTTGCCGACTGGCTTTCGCGGATGGTGGCGACGCCGTGGCGGCGGGCGATGTCGATGATGCTGGCCAGCATCGCCTCCATCTCTGCTTCCGATCCCTCGACTTCGACGATCAGCAGCGCCTCCACATCCATCGGATACCCAGCCTGCGCGAACGCCTCGCAGATGCCAATGGCCGGCTTGTCCATAAATTCGATGGCAACCGGGATGATGCCGGAACCGATGACTTCGGCGACGCAAGATCCCGCCTCTTCCGACGACATGAAGCCGAACAGCACGGGCCGCGTCCCCTCCGGCTTGGCCAGCAGCCGCACCGTCGCCTCGGTGACGATGCCGAGCTGGCCCTCCGAGCCGCAAACGAGACCGAGCAGGTCATAGCCCGGCGCATCCAGCGCCTTGCCGCCCAACTCGATCACCGTGCCATCGAACAGCACCATCTTGACGCCGAGCAGATTGTTGGTGGTGACGCCATATTTCAGGCAGTGAGCACCGCCGGAATTCATGCCGATATTGCCGCCGATGGTGCAGGCAAGCTGCGAACTCGGATCCGGCGCATAGAAGAAACCATCGGCGGAGACCGCTTCGGAAATGTTGATATTGGTGACACCCGCCTGCACCGTGGCAGAGCGGTTGGCAAAATCGATATCGAGGATGCGCGACATTTTTGACAAGCCGATCACCACCGCATCGGATTGCGGAATGGCGCCGCCCGACAAGGACGTGCCTGCCCCGCGCGGCACGACGGGAATGCCGTAGCGGCTGCAATATTTCAACACGGCCGCCACCTGCGCCGTGGTTTCAGGCAGAGCGACGGCCAGGGGCACCTGGCGATAGGCGATGAAGGCATCCGTCTCGAACGGGACAAGCCCGCGTTTCTCGCTGATCAGGCAGCCGGCGGGCAGGATATCGCCGAGGTCCTCGACGATCTGATGGCGGCGCGCGAGCACGGATGGTTTCGGCTCCAGAAAGGCAATCGTCTCCGGCATATCGGCCTCCCGGCGTAGTCGTCCTGCGGCAAACTTGGCACTTTGCGGCATGATTGGTATTTTTTCTTTACCACTTTCACCATGACGCAGCAAATGCTAATCAGTTTTTCTATTTTCGAAACAATGGTCAAGATTGATGACAAATCTGGGCGATCTTGAGGTGTTCACGCGTGTCGTATCCACCGGCAGTATGTCGGCGGCGGGGCGGGCATTGGGTTTTTCCCCAGCTGTTATTTCCAAACGCATCAAACGGCTGGAAGACCGGCTCGGCACGCGGCTGTTTCAGCGGACCACCCGGCAGATATCGCTCACCGAAGCCGGACAGGGATTTTACGACCGGGTGCTGGGGATCATGGCCGGCATCGAGGAAGCCGAGGCCTTTGCTTCCGGCCGCTCCGGCCAGCCGCAGGGCACGTTGCGCATCACCGCCCCCACCTCCTTTGGCCGCATGCATGTGGCGCCGCATCTCGCCCGCTTCATCGAGGCGCATCCCGATCTCATTTTGAATATCGTGCTCTCCGATGAATTCACCGACATCGTCGCCGAGGGGTTCGACCTTGCCATCCGCATCGGCGAACTCAGCGATTCGACGCTGGTGGCGCGCAAGCTGGTGCCGGTGCGGCGTATCCTCTGCGCTGCCCCCACCTATCTCGCGCGCTACGGCGTGCCGGACACGATCGACGATCTCGGCGAGCATATCTGCCTGCGCCAGCACAATCACGACACCTGGAAGCTGGAAAGCGAGGCGGGTTCGATGAGCTTCAAGCCGCAGGGCCGGCTGATCACCAATTCATCGGAAGTGGTGCGCGAAGCCGTGCTTTCAGGCGCCGGCATCGCATTGCGCTCGACCTGGGATATCGGCAGCGACCTGAAATCAGGAAAGCTGGTGCAGGTCCTGCCCGCCTGGGAAGGCTCCCGCAATCTGTTCGTCTCGGCGCTTTATCCCAGCCGCCAGTTTCTGCCAGCCAAGGTGCGGCTGTTCATCGATTATCTGGCTGGGCTTTACGGACCCGATCCCTACTGGGAACGATAGCTCTCCGGTGGAATACGGTCCCAGAAGCCATGCCTGCGGATATGCTGCCTGCGCAGATCCGCGACATAATCGGCATGCGACATCAAACCGTCATTGCCGCCGGGGCGTTTGGCCAGCGCCGCAAGCCGTGCAAGATAATCGGCGCCGTATCCATAGGCCTCTGACAGGCCCCGGCCGATGATGCGATCAAGCAGGGCACGGTAGAGCGCAGTAGCCGCTGCCGGATAGTCGGCAGCCTCGAAAGCCTCGGCGGCGGGTAGCAGAAACTCGTAGAATTCGCCCTCCCAGACACCCCAGCGGGCAACGACATAGCGTGCCGCCAGATCGAGCCTCCCCCAGGCCAGATAGAAACGCAACGCGGCATGCGGTTCGCGGTGATGCTCGACGAACGCAAAGGCCTTGTCCAGCGCCTCGAATTCCTCGAAATCACCGGCCTTGGCGATATATTCGCGCAAGATCCCGGCATCGAGCCCCTGCTCGAAAATCTTCCAGCGCACGGCTTGCGAAGCGCCACGGTCCTTCATCCCATCGAGAATGGCGGCCTCGATCCTGTCCTTGTCCGGCAATGGTTTTAGCCCGCCGGTGAGGATATCGACACGGCGGGCAAAGCCGATCCGGGACTTGCGGGGCTTGCGCACCCAGATCAGTGCTTCGGCGTTGCGCCCGGCCGTATGGAGCCGCTCGGCGACCACGACCGGTTCGCGCAACGCCTCGGGCAGGCTCTCCTCGATCGCCACATAGGCATCGAGATCGGTGCGGGCATCGGCAATGGCGCGGCGCACATGGACGATGGCCGGCAGAATTGTGGTTCCGGCCGGTATCTTCGTGGCCGCAGCCAGGGTTTCGTCCCAGGCTTTCAGGACGCTGGGCGACAGCGCAGCCGCAATCCGCACCGCCAGCAACGTCTTGACGCCGTGATAGTCCATGCCCTGCAGGCCGGGCGTCAGCAAGGGCGGGATACGCGCCTGCTGATCGACGGGCACGAGCGGTGCCAAACGCCCGGCCGCTTCGCAGGCCTGGACATAGATGTTGGCGATGCGGCCGCTGGAATCGTTGACGCGCTCGGAAATCCCCTCATAGCCGAAGACGAAACGGATCAGCCTTTCCAGTGCCATGCCCGGATCGACGGCGCCGAACTCCTTGACGATGCTGGCCGCAATGCTGTCGAGGTCGTTGCCGAAGGCACGTTCCTTCTGCCAGCGGATGCGCGTGCCCGATTTTTCGAGCGCAGTCAGGCGGCTGTCGATCAGCTTGGCCACGCCAGCGGCACCGCTGATGCCGGCAAGCGCCGCGCTCAGCCGTTTCTTGAAGGATGTGTTGAGGGCCGCCTCATCCAGCGCGATCTCGATCAGCCGTTCCAGACCGAGCGCCGTCAGGCCATCCCGGTCGAGTTTCGCCTTCTTCGCCGCTTTTACCGCTTTTGCCATGGTGTCGCCGGGTCGATTCGTTTCGAATATCCCAAAGGCTTAAAGGCTTTCGCGGTCCTCGTCAGCATGGTGCTTGCGGATGCGCCTGACGACCAGCCACATGGCGAGAACGGCAACCGGCACGAAGATACCGGTCAGCACGCTCGACTTGATCGGAATGCCCTCGCTTTCCAGAGCCTTGGCAATGTAACCGAACAGGCCGACGACATAATAGGAGATCGCGGCAACCGAGAGGCCTTCGACCGTCTGCTGCAGGCGCAGCTGCAGTTTGGCGCGGCGGTCCATCGAATTGAGCAGCACGCTGTTTTGCCGCTCGAGCTCGACATCCACCCAGCTTCTGAGCAGCGCCGTAGCACGGGTGAGTTTTCGCGATAGGTTGGCCTGGCGCTCCTCTACCGACTGGCAGGTGCGCATGGCCGGCGCCAATCTCCGCTCCAGGAAGGTTCCGAGCGTTTCATAGCCCGGCACGCCGGTTTCGATCAGCGAGCGGATGCGTTCCTGGACAATGCCGTAATAGGCGCGGCTGGCGCCGAAACGATAGAGGCTCAGCGCCGCACCGGCTTCGAGTTCGGCGGCCAGAAGGGTGATTTCGGCCAGCATCTCGTCGGCCTTTTCGCGGGCGCTGGTGCGCATCCGCTGGGTGACGCCGGTCAGCCCGTCCTCGATCCGGCGGATATCCGGCGAGAGCGATTGCGCCAGCGGCAGGCCGAGCATCGCCAGCGTGCGATAGGTTTCGATATCGAGCAGCCGCTGGACCAGGGCGCCGGTTCCAGCCTCGGTCATGCCGCGGTCGATGACGAGGATCTGCGTCAGGCCGTCACCGTTCTGACGAAAATCGGTCAGCACCACCGACTGGCCATTCTTGATATCGCTGTAACAGAGGCTGGTCGGGTCGAAGGCGCTCATCGCGGCGCGGGTTTCCTCGGAATCCGGGCGGATTTCCAGCCGGATGCCGGAGATCAGCGTTCCCGGCGGCGAAAAGCCATCGCCGAAGGGATGGGTGGTGACCTCGCCGCCGAACTGGTCGGGAATGACGCCGTCCCAAAAATAGGTCGAGAATTCGGTGTGGCGCTCCCAGCGTAGCGTGCCCTGCCCCCAGGACAGCGCATGATGGCTGGCCTCGCGGCTGGGTGGCGAGACACCCCGTGCACGCGACAATTCGGAGAGAACGGCATGATCGACGGCAGCCCCGCCATCGGTCATGAAGGCGAGCTGGAAAATGACGCGCGGCGACGTCACCAGCGCATATGGACGCGCATGGATCTCGCCCAGCGCCTGGGCGCGGGCCGGAGCCGATGGAAATGCAAAACTGCGTTTGGCCATGAAGCGTTTTCCCCTCTCACGCATCAATCAGAACTGTCTTATCAACAGGATGAGCAAAAGGGAAAGGACGCTTTGACGCAGGCCTGCTTTTGCCCTGGGCCAGACTTGCAACGCCCGGCCTTACAAAGTGGCTAAAGAAATTGACCACTTTCGAGCGGGTGACTAAGTTGACGCCAAGGAGAGCTGCCGTGACCGACGACACCATCGACGCCTTTGCCCGCATCCCGCACAGCCGGACCTCCGGCGAAATCATCCAGCAGATCGAGCTCCTTATCCTCGAAGGCGTTCTGCGCGACAGCGAAAGGCTGCCGAGCGAACGGGACCTGTCGCGCCGTTTCGACGTTTCGCGGCCGATCCTGCGCGAAGCGCTGAAGGAGCTGGAGGCACGTGGGCTGCTGGTCAGCCATCACGGCGGCGGCACGTTTGTCGCCGATGTCATCGGCCAGGTGTTTTCCAAGCCGGTGATCGACCTGATCTCGCGCCACCAGAAGGCGACGCAGGATTATCTCGAATATCGCCGCGAACTGGAGGGCATGACGGCGGAGCTGGCCGCACGCCGCGCCACCCGTTTCGACCGGGACATGCTGACGCGCATCATGGACGAGATGCGGGCGGCGCATCTGTCCGGGTCTGCCGAGGGCGGGCTGAAGACCGATGTCGAACTGCACAGCGCCATCGGCGAATGCGCGCATAACATCATCCTGCTGCACACTCTGCGCGCCTGTTACCGGCTTTTGAGCGGCGGCATCTTCTTCAGCCGCGAGGTGCTGTTTGCAGCACCGGGTGCCGGCGACATGCTGCTTGCCCAGCACGAGGCGATCTATGAGGCGATCATGGCGGGAAACCCGGCGCAGGCGCGTGAAGCCGCCCAAGCCCATATCGATTTCATTATCACCGCCACACGGGATGCCGAACGCTCCGGCGAATGGGCCCGCATATCCCAGCTGAGAATGCAGCAGCGCGACCGGCAGGCTGGCGTCTGAGCGTTATCGGCGGCGGAGAAAAGACATGCCCCCGGACAAATAGGCGCTCTTGTCTCGCCAATGCCGCAAACATGCTCTATAAAGCCGCTACAGGCACATTTTTCTGGCGCAATCTCATTAAATTGCCCGTCTTTCGCGTTGCTGCGCCCTTCATACGGTACGCCGCGATAACTATATGTGCTTCACCAAATCTGCGCGTTTACAGGCCGTATAAAGCGAGCATATTTAAGCGATATTGCAGGCTGAAAATGATTCGTTTTTTGAAAGGATGCCCCGACGTTGAATATTCTGAATCGCATTGTCACTGACGTACGCCTGATGTTCCGCCGTCCGGTGCGAATGCAGTGTGCTGCTCTCTGCTACCGGTTCAAGAAGAAAAGCGCGGCTCCCGAGATGCTTCTGATCACCAGCCGCGACACCGGCCGCTGGGTCATCCCCAAGGGCTGGCCGATGGAAGGCAAGATGTGTCATCAGGCTGCCGAACGCGAGGCGTATGAAGAAGCCGGCGTCAAGGGTGAAACCGGCGCAGAGCGGATCGGCTTCTATATGTACGACAAGGGCATGGATCAGGGCCTCAAGGTCCAGTGCATGGTTCAGGTCTATCCGCTGGTCGTTCTGGATATGCTCAAAAGCTTTCCGGAAAAAGGCAGCCGGAAGATGGAATGGGTGAGCTTTCAGGAAGGCGCCAAGCGGGTGGCCGAACCGATGCTCAAGGATCTCATCCTGAGCTTCGAACAGCGGCTGCTTGGCACGATGAACCCGGCTCAAAAGGCCGTGACGCGATAAACGCTGATATAAATGGATAGAACGACGCGAGGCTTCCCCGATCCTGCTGCGCCGGCCGGTGCTTACCCAAATCTCAGGGTGGCAGACTGAATTGGAGAACAGACGGTGACAAAACCGCGCCCGAGCCTCGAAAAGCCGACCCTCGACAAATACCTGGACAAGGTGACCCTGACGGAGGAAGCAACGCACCATGTGTTGCGGCCGTGGGCCGGTGTCGGCCTCGGGCTTTTGTTCATGCTGGTCAGCATGATTTTCGCGGCTGTCTATGTTTCCGAAGAACCAAAATACCTGATCATCCTCGCCGCCGCAGCCGTCGCCGGTTACATGGCGATGAACATCGGCGCCAATGACGTGACCAACAATGTCGGCGCTGCCGTGGGATCCAAGGCGATCACCATGACGACGGCGTTGATCATTGCCGCCATCTTCGAGATCGCCGGCGCCGTGTTTGCCGGGGGACGCGTCGTTTCAACGATCGAGGCGGGCATTGTCGATGCGGCCCAGATGCCGTCCGGCGAGGCCTTCGTCTGGGTGATGATGGCCGCCCTGATTTCGGCCGCGGTATGGATCAACATCGCCACGTGGTCGGGCGCACCGATTTCGACCACCCACTCGATCGTCGGCGGCATTCTCGGATCCGGCGTTGCGGCGGCCGGGTTTTCCTCGGTCCACTGGGGATCGCTTGCGGGCATAACGGCGAGCTGGACGGTGTCGCCTCTGCTCGGCGGCGGCATAGCCGCGCTGCTTCTGGCTTTCATCAAGACCTTCATCATCTACCGTGAAGACAAGATCAAGGCGGCAGTCTTCTGGACACCGATCCTGCTCGCCGTCATGACGGGATCGTTCGCCACCTATTTCGCCGTGATCGGCATCGAGAAAGTGGCTCATATCGGCATGACCCGGGGTATCCTGATCGGGCTGGCGGTGGCGGTGATGACCATCATTGCCGCCAAGCCCTGGATCGTGCGCCAGGCCCAGGGGCTCGACAACCGCAACCAGTCGCTGCGCAAGCTGTTTCAGATGCCGCTGATCCTGTCGGCAGCACTGCTCTCGTTTGCCCACGGCGCCAATGACGTGTCGAATGCAGTAGGCCCGCTTGCGGCGATCGTTGCCAACGTCAACGGCCTTGCGATCGCGCAAACGACCTATGTGCCGCTTTGGGTGATGCTGATCGGGGCCTTCGGCATTTCCTGCGGCCTGCTTTTGTTCGGCCCCAAACTCATCCGCGTCGTCGGTGAGGAGATCACCAAGCTCAATCCGATGCGCGCCTATTGCGTGGCCCTGGCAACGGCGATCACCGTCATCATTGCCACCTCGCTCGGCCTGCCCGTCTCGACCACGCACACCGCCGTCGGCGCGGTTTTTGGCATCGGCTTCTTCCGGGAATGGTACACCCGCAACTCGAAGCGGCGGCTGGAATATGTGCGTCAGAAAACCGGGCATCTGGACTTCGAACGGCGCGTCCAGCACAGTCCGGAAGAATCGCACCGGCGCCGCCTGGTGCGGCGGTCGCACTTCATGACAATCATCGCTGCCTGGGTTATTACCGTTCCCGTTTCAGCGCTGTTGTCGGCGGCGGTCTACATGGTTTTCGCAGTACTCTTCATCTAAGGACTGATCTATGCGCGCCAACTTCCGCATGCAGCGGCTTTTCATCGACGTGCCGCTGGTAAAGGGGACGATCTACGAAGTCTCGCGGGAGCAATTCAACTATCTCGTCAATGTACTGCGCTTCGAAGCGGGCGACGCCGTGCTCGTCTTCAACGGCCGTGACGGCGAATGGCAGGCGGAACTTTCATTTCCGACCAAGAAACGGCTTTTCCTGACGGCGACCGAACAGGCCCGCCCACAACCGGCGCCGTGCGATCTGCACTATCTGTTTGCGCCACTGAAGGTCGGCAGGCTCGATTATCTCGTGCAGAAGGCCGTGGAGATGGGGGCCGGCCTGTTGCAGCCGGTGATGACCCAGCATGTGCAGGGCAAGATCAGCAATCTCGACCGGGTCCGCGCCAATGTCGTCGAGGCGGCAGAACAGTGCGGCGTTCTCGGCATTCCCGAGGTCGCAGAACCGCGCAGGCTGGAAGACATTCTGACCGGCTGGCCGAAAGACCGCCGGATCATCTTTTGCGACGAGGGCGATAGCGGGCAAAATCCGCTGCCGGTTCTGGCGGCGGTGAAAGAACGCAAATTGGCGCTGCTGATCGGTCCAGAAGGTGGTTTTTCGGACAGCGAACGGTCTTTGCTGCGCAGTCTCGATTTCGTCACGGCCATCCCGCTTGGACCACGAATCCTGCGGGCGGATACGGCGGCTGTGGCAGCGATGGCGGTGATCCAGGCGTCGATCGGCGACTGGCAATAGAAACTGAGCAATTCAAGCCGTTCGAGGTGTTGAAAATTTGATCCGGCCTTGAAACAATTTCACTTGCACCACACCTGAAACCGGTTCAATCACCCTCCTGATGTCTGCCGTCCGGCAGGTCCAGCCCGTTCAAAAGAAGACGCCCATGGCCAGAGACACCACCGACCAGACGCCGGTTACCTCCGTTGCAGACCTGACCGAATATCTGGCAGAGGGCAACAAGCCGGAGGACAAATTCCGCATCGGTACGGAGCACGAGAAATTTGCCTTCTTCAAGGCAGACAACAGCCCGGTTCCCTATTCCGGTGAGGCCAGCATCTCGGCACTCTTGAACGGCATGGCGCAGAAAAGCGGCTGGGAGCCGATCATCGACGCCGGCAACATCATTGGCCTCGCCGAACATTCCGGCCAGGGCGCGATTTCGCTGGAGCCCGGCGGCCAGTTTGAACTGTCTGGCGCGCCGCTCGAAAATCTGCACCAGACCTGCAAGGAATCCAACCGCCATCTGGCCGATCTGCGCGAGATCGCCGAGCCGCTCGGCATCCGCTTTCTCGGCATCGGCGGGAGCCCGAAATGGACGCTGGCGGAAACGCCGCGCATGCCAAAATCGCGGTACGACATCATGAGCCGCTACATGCCGAAGGTCGGCACGCAGGGCCTCGACATGATGTATCGCACCTGTACGATCCAGGTGAACCTCGACTTTTCGTCCGAACAGGACATGCGCCGCAAGATGCAGGTGTCGCTGAAGCTGCAACCGCTGTCGACGGCGCTGTTTGCAAGCTCTCCGTTTACCGACGGCAAGCCGAACGGCCTGCTCTCCTGGCGCGGCGATATCTGGCGCGACACCGACAACCAGCGCGCCGGCGTGCTGCCTAATGTCTTCAACGCCGATTTCGGTTTCGAGGATTACGTCAAATGGGCGCTCGACGTGCCGATGTATTTTGTCGTGCGCGACGGCAAGTATCATGACTGTACCCATGTCACCTTCCGCCAGTTCATGAACGGCGCGCTGAAGGGCGAACTCGCCGACTGGGAGCCCAACATGGGCGACTGGACCAACCATCTCTCGACGCTATTCCCGGATGTGCGCCTGAAGCGCTTCCTCGAAATGCGCGGCGCCGATGGCGGCCCGTGGCGCCGCATCTGTGCGCTGCCGGCCTTCTGGGTCGGCCTGCTCTACGACGGCGCAGCGCTTGACGCTGCCGAAGACCTGACCCGCGACTGGACCTATGAAGACACGCTTGCCATGCGCAATGCGGTTCCGGTACAGGGCCTTTCGGCCACCCATCGCGGTACGTCCCTGTTCGACATTGCCCGCGAAGTGCTGTCGATTTCGCGCCTCGGGCTGAAGAACCGCAATCGGCTGAACGGCGACGACGTCGACGAGAGCATTTTCCTCGCCCCGCTCGACGAAGTGCTGGCCAAGAAAGCGACGCTCGCCGAGGATCTGCTGGCGCTCTACAACGGCCGCTGGAACGGTTCGGTCGAGCCGGTTTTCACCGACTACCAGTATTAAGCGCTAAAAGCGCTTCTTCAGGAAATAACGCGGGATCGCGTTCGGCGCGCCTTCGAGTTTGCCGAATACGCTATAGCCGAGCTTCTCATAGAACGGCCGCGCCTGGAACTCGAACGTATCCAGCCAGATGCCGATATAGCCGCGGGCACGCGCAATCGCTTCTGCTTCCGCAAGCAGGCGCGAGCCCAGCCCTTGGCCGCGATATTCGTCAGGCACTGCCAGATATTTGACGAAGGCCCAGCCGAAGCCATCCATGCCATAAAGACCGCCGACGACCGCCTGCGTGTCCGGATCGCGCAGCAGAATGGCGAAATCCGGCTTCTCCTCGATGACACCGATATGGAGCGCTGCATGCTGCTCCAGCACGGCAAGGATGGCTGCCGCATCCTGCGGGCTGGCATTTTCGGGGATGATTTCGATCATGGGACGTTTCATGCGGTTCCGCTCTCAGCTTCGGCAATGCCGAGGATAGGCGAACACCCGAACGTTGTGGAGCGTGAAATTATCCCCGCATGGACGGCTTTGTCCCGGCTAACAAAAAGCGGTGTTCTCGCGGGTTTTTGCCGTTATAGTGCAGACACATGCGTTGCGCTGCCTGCTGGAGAGGACGAAAAGATGATCCCGCTTTTTGATATGATGATGCAGGCGCAGAATGGCAACGCCATGGATGTGATGGCCAAGCAGTTCGGCCTTGCCCAGGAACAGATGGCCAAGGCGACGGCGGCACTGATGCCGGCCTTTTCCACCGCGCTGAAGCGCAACACTGCCAATCCCTATGATTTCAGTACCTTCCTCGCTGCCATGTCGAACGGCAATTACGCCCAGTATTTCGAGGACATGAACAAGGCCTTCACGCCACAGGGATTGGCTGACGGCAACACTATTCTCAACCAGCTTTTCGGCTCCAAGGACATGCTTCAGGCCGTCTCGGCGCAGGCAGCGCAGATAACCGGCATCGGCCAGGACATCTACAAGCAGATGTTGCCGGTAGTGGCGAGTGCGATCATGGGCGGACTGTTCAAGCAGGCATCCGGACAGATGGGCAGCCCGATGGGGGGAATGGCAAACCCCTTCGCCAATACGCCGATGGAAGCGATGATGAAGCCGTGGCTGGAAGCATCCGGCTTTACCAAGAAGCCGCAGCCGGCAGCCAATCCCTTCGACAATCCCTTCACGCAGGCGATGCAGGGCTTCTTCGGCATGGCCAAGCCTGAGGAAAAACAGCAATCCGCACCGGATATGTTTGCCGCAAATCCTTTTGTGAAGGCTTTTCAGGACATGATGAGCGGAAAGCCGCAAGCGCCCGCCGCATCGGAGCTGGAAAAGAAGCCCGCCGATGCCAATCCGATGGCGCCGTTCACCGACATGTTCAACAGCATGTTCGACAGCGGGCTGGAAGCGCAGAAGGAATACCAGAAGAATATCGACGGGTTGTTCGATACCTACCGGAAGAACACCACGGCTTGAACGTCACTCTGCTGGAAGTTGAAGGTCCAAACCCTCGGCATAGTGGGATAACTGTACCGACAATTCCCGTGCTGCAGCGGCCGAGATCGACACTTGGATCTGGTGCGGTGCCTGATCCGTGTCGTGGTAGATTTCGTGTTCGCGCTGCGAGCGGACATAGCCTACGCGCAATACGATCTGCCCCAGGACCGATGCGACCCCCCATTCGACCAATCCATGGGTCTTCATCTTCCCATCATTATCGAAATTCCATTTACTTGTGTCGGCATTGTTCACTGCAAAACTCCTTGCGGGAGGAAGTCGTGTAGCTACAATACGTTGAGCCTACCTAATGTTCCATCAGCCTTAAGAAGTAAGCAGGAGGTACGCGCGCTATCCGCAGATCGCGACAGGAGATGGCGCCCGCAAACTCGCCCTGAGAGTTTCGCCCAACCCACCCATTCTCTCACCAGACCCGGAAAAGAAAAAGCCCGGTACCGGGTCTTGGGGACCGGGCACCGGGCAAGCAGCAGGGCAATTGGCTCTAACCCTGCGGGGAACGGTAACGCGCAGAGGCGGCTGCGCGTCCCTGTTGCGTGCAACGTTTTTCAACGTCTGAGGCACGCAACAAAACTCTTGAACTGCTTAGCGGGACCTTCCGGCCTTGAGCCCCGCGTAGCCAATGCGCGGATCAATCGAGACGCGCATTCCGGTAAAACGTGTTCGCCCGATTGCGGGATGCCTGTGTCAGGTGACGGCCCGCATCGTCGAAAAAGGACGATGTCAGCGCCTCGCGTACTTCGTGGCGGCAAAGCCCCATGTCGAGCAGTTGATGATCGTCGAGATCGCGCAGCCGCCCGATGGAATTTCGGCTTCGCAGCTGGCGCCATACCGACATCAGCACGCCCATCAACCCCGTCTGGCGGGATGTCGCGGACAGCTTCCCGGTTAGGGTGAGGTCAAGTGCGTGGTCGGTCGTGCGCATGATGCTTACTCCTTTTTCAGGGCACGTCAGCGCCGCACGTCTTTCAGACGTGCAAAGGTCGCTGTCATTCTAGGTTTTCCCCGATCGATTTCGATCTTGGAAATTATGCAAGGGCGACCCATCCCCCGCAGGGAGGTCGGCGCGGGGGCTGGGTCGAAACCATGATGGTGGACCGGCTTTGCAGGTGGCTCGCCGGGAACTTTCAGAATGCGATTTGCCAGACCAGATTCGCAAATCCTTATTGATCAGTCCAACGAATGTTTCTAATGGTATTCATCAAACAATCTTATGAGTGCTCTTTTTTGAGGACCAGGACCATGTCCGCACCGCTCGATATCGATCAACTGCAAACGTTCGTTGCCATCGCCGATACCGGTAGCTTCACCAAGGCTGCGGATCGCGTTTTCAAAACCCAGTCAGCTGTCTCGATGCAGATGCGCCGGCTGGAAGAGCGCATCGGCAAGCAGCTGTTCGCCAAGGACGGCCGTGGCAACCGGCTGACGACCGAGGGCGACCGGCTGCTCAATTTTGCCCGCCGGATGATCCGCCTCAACAATGAGGCAATCGCTTCCTTCGACGACAACCGGCTGGAAGGCACGCTTCGGATCGGCACGCCGGACGACTATGCCGACCGCTACATGCCGGAAATCATCGTCCGTTTTGCCAAGACCCATCCGAATGTCGAGCTCAACATCGTCTGCGAGCCCTCGGTGGATCTTGCCGAGAAGATGGCCAAGGGTGAACTCGACATCGCGCTGGTGACGCATAATCCCCGCGCCCGCGCATCCGACGTCGTGCGCACCGAGCCGCTCTGCTGGGTCAGCTCGATCAACCATCCGTTGCCGGAAAACGCGCCGGTACCGCTTGCCGTCGGCAAACGCGACTGCGCCTGGCGGCAAGCCGCCTGCTCGGCGCTCGATGCCACCGGCAAGGAATACAATATCCTGTTTACCAGCTGGTCCTCGACGGTGGTGGCCGCTGCCGTATTGGCCGGCATGGCCGTTTCGGTGCTGCCGGAATCGGCGCTGCGCACCGGCATGAAGGTTTTGACCCAGGCGGACGGCTTTCCTGCGCTGGCTCCGGTGCAGATCGGCATCATGAAGCGTCCGGGTCTCTCGCCCTCGCTGTCGAATGCGATCACCAACCACATCACCGCCTGTCTCGACAACATCACGCCGACGACAAGCACCGATGATCTGGACGGCGACATGAAGAATTTTCCGCGCTATCCGCGGCTGCGGCAGAGCCATATGCTGCCTGGCTGGTAAGGCCAGCGCATCCGGACCAGCAAAAAGGCCGTGCTCCTTGCGGAGGCGCGGCCCTTTTGTATCTGCTTTAATTGATACTCGGCCATAAAACGCGGCCGTAAAAATCGACTGCAATATAATTTGGTCATACGCAGCCCCAAAAAGCACTGCCGGGCATTTATACGATAATTTGAATATATGCCCAATAGGTCAAGTGGACCATTTTTGGTGGAATCCCCTAGGAAATTAGGGGTTGGTTAACGACAGACGGCTTTCATCTCGCCCGCGCAACGCAAACCGGGCCCTTTTCAGAGCCCGGCTTCTTAAATTTTGATGGTTGACCTCCGCCGCCTTGCGGCGTCGATCGCGTGCCGTAGACCGGATCAGGCGATATCGAACCGGTCTGCGTCCATCACCTTGTTCCAGGCCGCAACGAAGTCACGGACGAATTTGCCCTGTGCATCGTTCTGGCCGTAGACTTCGGCCAAGGCGCGCAGCTGGGAATTCGAGCCGAAGACGAGATCGGTGCGGGTGGCGGTCCATTTCAGCTCGCCGGTTGCCCGGTCACGTCCTTCGAAAACGTCCTTATCCGGCGAGGCCGCCTTCCAGACCGTGCCCATATCCAGCAGGTTGACGAAGAAGTCGTTGCTCAGGGTTTCGGGGCGCGTTGTGAAGACGCCGTGCTGGATCTGCCCATGATTGGCGTTCAGCGCCCGAAGGCCGCCGATGAGAACCGTCATTTCCGGAGCCGTTAGGGTGAGCAGCTGCGCCTTGTCGATCAACAGTTCCTCGGCCGATACCGTGAAGCTTGCCTTCTGATAGTTGCGGAAACCGTCCGAAACCGGCTCAAGCACCGAGAAGGATTCGATGTCTGTCTGTTCCTGCGTCGCGTCGGTGCGGCCGGGCGTGAAGGCAACGGCAACATCCTGACCGGCGCTCTTTGCCGCCTTTTCGACAGCGGCTGCACCGCCGAGCACGATCAGATCGGCCAGTGACACCTTCTTGCCGCCCAGGTGGGCGTCGTTGAACGCCCTCTGAATGCCTTCGAGCGTGGCGAGAACCGTCGCCAGCTGCTCGGGCTGATTGGCCTGCCAATCCTTTTGCGGAGCAAGACGGATGCGCGCACCATTGGCACCGCCACGTTTGTCGGAACCGCGGAAGGTCGATGCCGAGGCCCAGGCAGTCGAGACCAGTTGCGAAACCGTCAAGCCCGACGCCAGGATCTTTTCCTTGAGGTCGGCAATATCGGCCGCATCGATCAGCTGATGATCAACAGCCGGGATCGGATCCTGCCAGATCAGGTCTTCGCTGGGCACTTCCGGACCGAGATAACGCACCTTCGGACCCATGTCGCGGTGGGTCAGCTTGAACCAGGCGCGGGCAAAGGCATCGGCGAACTGATCCGGATTTTCGTAGAAGCGGCGCGAGATCTGCTCGTAGGCCGGATCGAAGCGCAGCGCCAGATCGCTGGTCAGCATGGCAGGTGCATGACGCTTTTCAGGGTCGTGAGCATCCGGGACCGAGCGGGCGCCCATGCCGTGCTTCGGGGTCCACTGGTGGGCACCGGCCGGGCTCTTGGTCAGTTCCCATTCATAGCCGAACAGGTTCCAGAAGAAGTTGTTGCTCCAGCGCGTCGGCGTCGAGGTCCAGGTGACTTCCAGGCCGCTGGAAATGGTGTCACCACCCTTGCCGCTGCCATAGCTGCTGGCCCAGCCGAGACCCTGTTGCTCGATATCGGCGCCTTCCGGCTCCCGGTCGACATGGGCGGCGTCGCCGGCACCATGGGTCTTGCCGAAGGTATGGCCGCCGGCGATGAGAGCAACGGTTTCCTCGTCGTTCATGGCCATGCGGGCGAAGGTTTCGCGGATGTCGCGGGCAGAAGCCAGCGGGTCCGGATTACCGTTCGGGCCTTCCGGGTTGACGTAGATCAGGCCCATTTGCACAGCTGCCAGAGGGTTTTCGAGATCGCGGTCGCCGCTATAGCGTTTGTCGTCGAGCCAGGTGCGTTCCGCACCCCAATAGATATCTTCTTCCGGCTCCCAGACATCGGCACGGCCACCGGCAAAACCGAAGGTCTTGAAGCCCATCGATTCCAGCGCGCAATTGCCGGCCAGGACCAGAAGATCGGCCCAGGAAAGCGTGTTGCCGTATTTCTGCTTGATCGGCCAGAGCAGGCGGCGAGCCTTGTCGAGATTGACGTTATCCGGCCAGCTGTTGAGCGGCGCAAAGCGCTGGGTGCCGGAGGACGCACCGCCGCGGCCATCGCCGGTGCGATAGGTGCCGGCGCTGTGCCAGGCCATGCGGATGAAGAAGGGACCGTAATGGCCGAAATCGGCCGGCCACCAATCCTTCGAATCCGTCATCAGGGCGAAGATGTCCTGCTTGACTGCGGCAAGATCGAGCGTCTTGAATGCCTCGGCATAATCAAAACCAGTGCCCAGCGGGTCGGACAGGGCCGAATTCTGGTGCAGAATCTTCAAGTTGAGCTGGTTCGGCCACCATTCCCGGTTCGATGTCCCCTCGCCCGAGTTGCTGGTGAGCGACCCGTGCATGACCGGACACTTGCCCGTATTCTCGACTTTGGCGTCCATTCCTGCCTCCTGTTTGAAATGCAATTTCGTCGGTTCCGCCGCAACATCCCCTAAAAGTTCCATAATTTCCAATTGTATTTAATTGAATTATCGATAGGATAAACTTATCATGATCACCATACGCCAAATGCGCTATTTTGATGCGCTCGCCAGCGCCCGGCATTTCGGGCGGGCAGCCCTGATGGTCAATGTCAGCCAGCCTGCCCTCTCGGCGCAGATCGCCGAAATGGAACGCGAACTCGGCGTCAAGCTGGTCGAGCGCGGCAGGGGGCCGACACTTTTGACCCGCGAGGGCGAAGCGCTTTTGCCGGAAATACGCAAAATTCTCGGTGGTATCGATCAACTCTACCAGCAGGCGCGGCAGGTCACCGGGGTGCTGGAAGGCAAACACCGGCTGGGGATCATCCCGACCGTTGCCCCCTATCTCGTGCCCGTGCTCATTCCGCTGGTGCGCCAGCGCTATCCCAATCTGCAGATCGAGCTGAAAGAGCTTCTGACCGGCCCCCTCCTCGACGAGTTGCGCCACGGCCGGCTCGACAGCGTCATCGTTGCGCTGCCGATCGACGAGGAAAACCTGTCGAGCTCACTGCTGTTCGAAGACAGGTTCCTGATCGCCAGCACGGAGGATGAAAACACCATCCTGATGTCGCCGATGACCGAGGACAAGGTCGATGTCGAGCGGCTGCTTCTGCTCGAGGAAGGCCATTGCCTGCGCGATCATGCGCTGGCGGTTTGCGGCATTCATTCCGGCCGGCGCGTCGCCAATTATGGCGCGACGTCGATGGCGACGCTTTTGCAGATGGTCAGCCACGGCATGGGCATCACGCTGATCCCGGAGATCGCCGTCAACGACGAAAAGACCCGCAACCGCATGCGGATCGTCCCCTTCGCCGAACCGCAGCCATCGCGCAAGATCGGGCTGGTCTGGCGCACGCGCAGCGGCCGCCAGAACGACCAGCACGCCTTGGCCAGCCTGATTTCGGAGGCCGCCAGGCGTCTGCTGCAATAGGTCAGACGACCTTGGCTTTCAGGAACTCCACCGTCCGGCCCCAGGCCAGATCCGCAGATTTCTTATCATAACGGGCTGCCGACGTGTCGTTGTTGAAGGCGTGGTTGACGCCGTCGTAGACGTGGATGGCGAAGTCCTTGCTGTTGTCGGTGAGCGCCTTCTTATAGGCATCGATGCCGGCATTGATGCGGTCGTCGAGACCGGCGTATTGCAACAGAAGCGCCGCCTTGATCTTCGGTACGTCCTCGGCCGGCGGCTGGGCACCGTAATAGGCGACGCCGGCTTTCAGGTCCGGAGAGGCAACGGCCAGCTTGTTGACCATGCCGCCACCCCAGCAGAAACCGATCGCACCGGCCTTGCCGGTGGTGAGGTCATTGCCTTCAAGATAGGTGACGGTCGCAACCGCATTATCGACGGTCTGCTTGCCATTCAGCGCACCGATCATTTCGCGCGCCTTGTCCTCATCGGCCGGCGTTCCACCGGCGGGAGACAGGAAATCCGGGGCGAGCGCCACGAAACCTTCCAGCGCCATGCGGCGGGCGACGTCCTTGATATGCGGATTGAGGCCACGGTTCTCGTGGATGACGATGACGGCGGGCAGCTTGCCGGTCGCATCGGCCGGGCGGACCAGATAGCCCTTCATATCGCCACCGGCACCGGGATAGGTGACATCCTCGGCTTTCACACGTGCATCGGTTTCCGGGACGATTTCCGCCTGAGCGCTATCGGCGGCCAACAGCGGCGCGATGGCTGCGGCGGTTGCGGCCGATCCGGTCAGCGCCGTCAGCTTTCGCATGAAAGCGCGGCGGTCGAGGCTCAAATGGGTGTACTCGTCATAGGCGTTGATCATCGCCTGGGTGATCTGCGGCTTGTCCATGCTTTCCTCCTGTGGCCGGCGCCGTCAGGTCCCAAGGACATGCAGACGCGCTGTAATGGCTTTCGGTCACGACACAGTGCGAGCATGACCGGCCAAAACACAGAATTGCGGCACTTGCAGCGTTAGACAATGACAACACCGCACAGTTGACGCAAACGTGATCCGGACGATGCCGGCCGGATCACGTTTGTTGCCTATTGCATGTACCAGCCGTGGCTGACGACGAGCGACTGGCCGGTCAGCGCATTGGTCTCGAAGCCAGCGAACAAGAGCGCCACTTCGGCGACGTCCTCGACGGTGGTGAATTCGGCATCGACGGTGCCGCCGAGCATCATCTTCCTGACGACCTCGTCTTCCGAGATGCCGAGCGCCTTCGCCTGTTCCGGGATCTGCTTTTCAACCAGCGGCGTCTTTACGAAACCAGGGCAGATGACGTTGGCACGCACGCCGTCCGGTCCGCCTTCCTTGGCCACCACGCGGGCAAGGCCGAGCAGGCCGTGTTTGGCGGTGACATAGGCGGATTTCAGCGGCGAAGCCTCGTGGCTATGCACCGAGCCCATATAGATGATCGCGCCGCCCTTCTGCGCCTTCATGTGCGGAATGCAGGCCTTGGTGGTGAGGAAGGCGCCGTCAAGATGGATGGCGAGCATCTTCTTCCAGTCGGAAAAGGCATAGTCCTCGATCTTGTTGACGATCTGGATACCGGCATTGGAGACCAGCACATCCACCCGGCCCCATTTGGCAACGACGGCGGCAACGCCGGCATTGACGGCGTCTTCGCTGGTCACGTCCATGGCAAGGCCGATCGCCTCGCCTGGCCCCTGCGCCGTCAGGTCCTTGGCCGTCGCTTCCGCCGCTTCGAGCTTCAGGTCGGCGATGACGACCTTGGCGCCTTCCGATACATATTTCTTGGCGATCGCCAGGCCGATGCCGCTGGCCGAGCCGGTGACGATGCAGACCTTGTCCTTGAGTTTCATGGTTTTAACTCCCTATTTTGCAAGATAATCATGGACCACTTCGCCGAGGCCCAGCGTCAGGTCGGAAAGAATATGGACGGCGGACCTGACCTCCAGCACCGGCAGGTCGGCGACAGGCGCCAGCGCATGCGGAAACAGCGCCAAGGCGCCTGGACCTTCCCAGGCGCCCTTCACCGTCAGGTCTTCGAGATAATAGCGGACCAGCTCGCAGATGCGCGGCGTGCAATCGACATGCGGAATGATCTTCAGCATGAAATTCGGCTGTTTCAGGCTTTCCAGGACCTTGGCCGCGTCGAGCGTGCGATGCTTGAAACCCATCGTCGCGGTCGCCACCCGCTGCCCGCCATAATCGAGCGTGCCGACCAAAGCATCTTTCATCGATGACAGCGACGGCTCGGCGAGTTTCTTCGGAAAACCCCAGATCTCGCGGCCACCGGCGATCGGCGCGTCGTCATTCAGATACATCGAGTGCACATAGCCGCCGTGCACGCCCTCGTAAGTAACCGGGATGACCTGGCCGGACTCGGTATAATCGCCAAAGCCGGTCGAATCCGGCATGCGGATGAATTCGTATTTCACCAACGGTTCGTCGAACTGCAGCGGCTCCGGTACCACCCGGCGCAAGGCTTCCGGGTCGGTGCGGTAGGTGATGATCATGTATTCGCGGTTGACGAACCGGTATGGCCCCGGCGGATAGGATGGGCTGGTCAGCGGCATGGCGAAGGCATTGCGGACGACATCTTCGATTTTCATGATTTTTCCCCACGCAGGCGTTGCTCGGCAAGATCGAAAACCCGTATCCCATTGGTCGGGCGCGTGCGATTGAGCCAATCCGGATGGTTGAGCGTCTCGACCACATCGTCATGTCCGGCCTTCCAGTGTTCCTCCACCGAGAGCCGGGAAAACTCGTAATCCTTGGACCCGCTTTCATAGGCCGCATGCCGGTAGATCAGGTGCACCATGGTGACGGCGCTATCATTGCCGATCTTTTCGAGCAGCCGCGCGTCCGGATCGTCCTTCAACTCCGGCGGTAGCTTTTCCATCAGCCGCTTGGCCGCCATGCGGACAGTCTGCAGCTTGCGGAACTGGTCGGTGTTGAGGCGCGTGCGGCTGGAGAAGCGGATTTCCTTTTCACGGGCCTCGACATCGAACAGATCCTTCGGCATCTTCCCCCTCGCGCTGAACAGATCGACCTGGAAAATGCACATGTCGCTTTCCAGTTCGCCGCCGCCGAGAATGCGCTGGAGAGGCGTATTGGAAACGATGCCGCCGTCCCAATAGTACCGGCCATCTATTTCCACCGGCGCAAAGCCCGGCGGCAGGGCGCCGGACGCGGCCACGTGTTTCGGCGAAAAATCGCATTCCGTATTGTCGAAATAATTGAAATTGCCGCTAACGACATCGACCGCTCCCAGACTGAGGCGGACGGCACCGGCATTGATCAGGTCGAAATCGATCAGACCGGCCAGTGTTTCCTGAAGGGGGGCGGTGTCGTACAGGCTGATCGCGGCCATCGGATCGCCTGGAATGTTCCAGGGCGCGAAGGCACGCGGCGTGAAGAAACCGGGAACGCCCGTCAGCGAA
Organism: Pararhizobium sp. DWP3-4; assembly: GCF_049898205.1. Lineage (NCBI taxonomy): Bacteria > Pseudomonadati > Pseudomonadota > Alphaproteobacteria > Hyphomicrobiales > Rhizobiaceae > Pararhizobium > Pararhizobium sp. DWP3-4. The sequence goes on from NZ_JAFCXF010000002.1 coordinate 354,970, forward strand.
CCGAGGACGGCAGCCGACTCGTTGAACCACTTGCGCATAACATCGCCATTGCCGAGGAAATGGCCCGGCAGACCGGACGATACGCGATGCCAGAAGGTGCGCAGGTTATCGACACGGGCATCTATCGGGCTACCGGCAATGATGGCGGAGTTGATGGAACCGATAGAGATGCCGGCCAGCCAATCGGGGCGGATACCGGCTTCGTGCAGAGCCTCGTAGGCACCGGCCTGATAGGCGCCGAGAGCACCGCCGCCCTGAAACACCAGAACAGTCTTTCCCGTCGGAATGGTACTCACTGAATGCGCCCCCTTCGTATGCTGCGATTGCGAAATGTTAGCACTTGGAAATGACGGCGTCCTGCTTCCGCAAATTAAGTTTTCGTAATGCGGGACGAGCAGAAGGAAAGCTTATTTCATTTATATTCAATTCGTTAGAAGAACATTCGACGCGCCACCCTACCCGTTCGCCGGGATGCTAACCCAGGACTGCGCGCTGTGCAATGCAACAGAATGTGACGCCGGACCCCGTCAAAAACCGGCGATGTGAACCGCGAAAATTATCCACAGGACGAAATTCAACACGAACCCGGCGACGAAGAGCCGTTGGCGGACGCGCAACCGGTTGGACGTTACATGAATATAGGCATGGGCAAAACGGCTGAGCACGAACAGCCAGGCGATGGCGACCACGGCATGACTGACGCCCGCCGTTACATACAGCAGCGTGCAAACCAGAAAGAAAAGCACGGGCAGCTCGAACTGGTTGATCAGGCTGCGGGCGACGGTGGCGCTGGGCTCCGGCTCGATCGCCGGAATCCAGAAATCCGACGCTTTGGCGGTTCCGGCGCGCACGGCACCGTAACGGCGCCTCAACATCAGGAAATAGATCGCGTGGATCAGCGCGACCTGCGCGATGACCGGCCAGAAGATTGCAGTCGATATGGGCATGATCACTCCGTCGATTCGCACCGGACTTGATCTATAGCGGGCAAGCAGGAAATCCAGAACAGCATCGGCAGCGCTCCTGCAGCCCGCTCCATGCTTGACAGCTGTTTTGTGAATGAAGGATGCTCAAAACAGTGCCTCCGCAGCCGTAAGAAAGACCCGTATGTCCGAACAGCATGCTCCCGTAGCCCCACTGCCCACCCATCATGCCGCCCCGATGCGCGGACGCGACCCTCACGAACACCACCGGGTGGCGACGCCGCTCGAACTGCTGTTCGACCTGACCTTCGTCATCGCTTTTGGCGTTGCCGGGTCACAGCTCGCCCACCTGCTGGCCGAAGGCCATTACGCCGCCGGGCTGATGGGCTTTGGCTTTGCGATGTTTGCCGTCTGCTGGGCCTGGGTGAACTTCTCGTGGTTTGCCTCCGCCTTCGACACCGACGACTGGATCTACCGGCTGACCACCATGGTGCAGATGGTCGGCGTGCTGATCCTGGCGCTCGGACTGCCGCAGATGTTCGAATCGATCGACAAGGGCGCACATGTCGATAATGGTATTATGGTGCTCGGCTATGTCGTCATGCGGGTGGCGATGATTTTTCAATGGCTGCGGGCCGCCCGGCAAACACGGGATTGCCGCCCTGCCTGTCTGTCCTATGTGACGGCGATCTCGATTGCCCAGATCGGCTGGATCGCGCTGATCTTCATCGACATGCCGCTGCTGCCGACCTTTCTCTGCGTCGTCCTGCTCACCCTCATCGAAATGCTGGGCCCAATCATTGCCGAACGCAAAGGCGGCGGCACACCATGGCACGCACACCATATCGCCGAGCGCTACGGGCTGCTGGCAATCATCACGCTCGGGGAAGGTGTCGTCGGAACCGTGGCATCGATTTCGGCCATCGTCGGCGAGCAGGGATGGAGCCTTGATGCCATCCTGATCTGCGTTGCCGGCACCGGGCTCACCTTCGGCATGTGGTGGCTGTATTTCCTTATGCCGTCAGCCCAGGTCCTGCACCGCTTCCGCGAGCGCTCCTTCCTCTGGGGATACGGCCACATTCTGATCTTCGCATCGATCGCGGCGACAGGTGCTAGCCTGCATGTGGCGGCCTATTACATCGAGCACAAGGCGCATATCGGCGCGGTTGCCGCTGTTCTCACCGTCGTCGTGCCGGTGTTTGCCTATGTCACCCTGGTCTTTGCGCATTACGTCTATCTGCTGCGCAAGCTGGAGACCTTCTATCTCGGGCTGATGATCGGCATGACGGCGGTGGTTATCCTGGCCGTCCTGTGTGCTGCCGCAGGCGTCAACATGACCTTCTGCCTTATCATCCTGATGTTCTCGCCGCTCGTTCCCGTCGTCGGTTACGAGGTCAAGGGCCATCGTTACGGCAGCGCCGCCCTTCAGCGGGCGCTGGGGGCGTAGACAAAGAAAAAGCGGCGAAGACATCTCCGCCGCTTTTCATATTCAGAGTCAGTACAGTCGCTCAGCTTGCGCCCGGATAGTTCGGGCTTTCGCGGGTAATCGTCACATCATGGGCGTGGCTTTCGCGCAGGCCCGCACCGGATATGCGCACGAACGTGGCGCGCTCCTGGAAGTCCTTGATGGTCGCGCCGCCGACATACCCCATCGAGGCCTTCAGACCGCCTGCCAGCTGATGCAGAACGCCGGAGACCGGGCCCTTGTACGGAACCTGGCCTTCGATGCCTTCCGGCACCAGCTTCAGGGTGTCGCGCACTTCTGCCTGGAAATAGCGGTCAGCCGAGCCGCGCGCCATGGCGCCGACGGAGCCCATGCCGCGATAGGCCTTGAACGAGCGGCCCTGGTAGAGGAACACTTCGCCCGGGCTTTCATCGGTGCCGGCAAGCAGCGAGCCGATCATGCAGGCCGAAGCACCGGCAGCGATCGCCTTGGCCAGATCGCCCGAGAACTTGATGCCGCCATCGGCGATAACCGGGATATTGGCCGCCTGGGCCGCCTCGACAGCCGACATGATGGCTGCGAGCTGCGGCACGCCGACACCGGCGACGATGCGGGTGGTGCAGATCGATCCTGGGCCGATACCGACCTTGACAGCATCCGCACCTGCATCGATCAGCGCCTTGGTGCCGCCGGCAGTGGCGACATTGCCGGCCATGACGCGAACCGAGTTCGACATGGTCTTGACCTTGGTCACGGCGTCGAGAACGCGTTGCGAATGACCATGGGCCGTGTCGACGACGATCAGATCGACGCCGGCATCGATCAGGCGTTCGGCCCGCTCGATACCATCATCCCCCACGCTGATGGCGGCAGCGGCGCGCAAGCGGCCCTGCGCATCCTTCGAGGCATTCGGGTTGAGCTGCGACTTTTCGATATCCTTGACCGTGATCAGACCGACGCAACGGCGGTCAGCATCGATGACCAGCAGCTTTTCGATGCGGTGCGTGTGAAGAAGACGCTTGGCTTCCTTCTGATCGACGTTTTCGGTGACCGTGATCAGGTTTTCACGGGTCATCAGTTCGTAGATCTTCTGGCCCGGATCGGATGCAAACCGCACATCGCGGTTGGTGACAATGCCGACCAGACGGCCGGGTATGCCGCCCGTGGCATTTTCGACGACCGGAATGCCGGAGATCGAATACATCTTCATCAGCGCCAGGGCATCGGCCAGCGTCGCGTCAGGGCCGATCGTGACCGGATTGACGACCATGCCGCTTTCGAATTTCTTGACCTGGCGGACCTGCTCGGCCTGTTCGATCGGGGTGAGATTGCGGTGGATGACGCCGATGCCGCCGGCCTGCGCCATGGCGATTGCAAGACGGCCTTCCGTGACCGTATCCATCGCCGAGGAGAGGATCGGCAGGTTGAGGTCGATATCCTGGGCGATGCGGGTGGCGATATTCGTCTGCCCCGGCATGACCTCGGAATGTCCGGGTTGCAGAAGAACGTCGTCGAAGGTCAGAGCCTCCAAACCGGTTGCCGTTTCGATGATGCGCGCCATTGCCAAATCCCTTCAGTAAAAGGTGTTCTCCCCGCACAGTTTGACAACTGTGCGGTGGAAGACTCGCCGCGCTCAAGCGGGCGAGAGTTTCTTGGAAGTTGGCGAGGGCTGGTAACACGGATATGACGGGTTGGAAATAGCAAAAGCCCGGCAAGAGTGCCGGGCCAGCCAAGATTCTGTTCGCAAGTGCGATATCAGGTTTCGAACTGGTAGGTTTCCGGCACGAATCGATAGCCCTGTTCGAACTTCTCGATGAAGCCGACGGCCGGGAACGGCATGTGGTAGCCGACGAAGGGCAGGCGGTCGGCGGCGACCATGTCGAAGACCTTTTTGCGCGATGCGGCAGCCTTGGCCTTGTCCATGTCGAACTTCACTTCCCAATCCGGGCGCTGCAGCGACAGCACGAAATGGTTGGCGGTATCGGCGGTCAGCACCAGACCCTTGCCTTCCGATTCGACCTTGAAGACCATATGCCCCGGAGAATGGCCAAAGGCCGCCATCGAGGTGATGCCAGGCACGACCTCTGCACCATCGGCGATGAAGGTCATCTTTTCGGCCAGCGGCACGACATTTTTCAAGACGCCCTTGTGCCCGCCCTCCGCCGGCGTTCCGACGCGGGCTTCGTCCTTCCAGAAATCGAACTCGGCCTGGCCCGCGACATAGCGGGCATTCTTGAAGGCCGGTGCGCCGCCTTCCATCAGTCCGCCGATATGATCGCCGTGCATATGGGTGATGACCACGATACTGACCTGATCGGCCGTGTAACCGGCGGCCGAAATCCCTTCCAGCAGATGACCGGCACCGGCCTGCCGTCCGCCCTCGCCCATGCCGGTATCAAACAGGATCACGTCCTTGCCGGTATCGATCAGGGTCGGCGAGAAGCCGTTGACGAATTTGTCGGTGGGCAGGAAGTTGGCTTTGAGCAGATCGCCGACCGCCTGCGGGGTCTGGTCGGTGCCGAAGGTTTCCTCCGGTTTTTCGCCGATACGCAGGCCGTCGCTGATGACGGTGACGCCGAAAGTGCCGAGCTTGAAACTGCTGGTCCTGCCTGCCGGTATTTTCATCGTGTCCGCTTTCGGTTCGCTTTGCGCAAAAGCCGCCCGCGTCATCACGAACGGTGCCGCCAGGGCGCCAGCGGCCGTCGCTCCAAATAGGGCACGGCGGCTCAAGGGAATAGACGTCGTCATGCTGTTCTCCATTTTTTTGATTGGAAGGCTGGCATTGTTGGACTGAACGGGGGGTGCGTCCGATCAACAAGGCGACAACTAGGGTCTTGACAGGAGATGGCCGCTGAACTCACACGGATGTGATCGCAAAGTGAGCACCGGGCCGCGACTTTCGCCGCGAAAGTTCTATGTTCCCGACGCTCCGCCCCACCGCGCAAGGCCGTTCGCATGAATCGCATCGTTCCGATGATCCTCGCCGTCGCTCTGTTCATGGAGCAGATGGACTCCACCGTCATTGCCACATCGCTGCCGGCGATCGCCCACGACCTCGGCGTCGGGCCGATCACGCTGAAGCTGGCGCTGACGTCCTACATGGTATCGCTGGCGATCTTCATTCCGTTGAGCGGCTGGATGGCCGACCGGTTCGGCGCCAAGCGCATTTTTCGCGCGGCCATTCTCGTGTTCGTCTTCGGCTCGATCCTTTGTGCCGTCGCCGACAGCGTGCTTGCCTTCGTCGTTTCGCGCTTCCTGCAGGGCATGGGCGGGGCGATGATGACGCCGGTTGCCCGCCTCGTCCTGGTGCGCTCGACGCAGCGCAGCGAACTGGTCGGTGCCATGGCGCTACTCACCATTCCCGCCCTCATCGGGCCACTCGCCGGTCCGCCGCTCGGCGGCTTCATCACCACCTATTTCTCCTGGCACTGGATCTTTCTGATCAACGTGCCGGTCGGGATCATCGGCTACATCCTGTCGGGCATCTACCTGCCGGAGATCAAGAGCGATGCGCCGCCACCAATCGATATCAAGGGGTTCTTCCTCAGCGCCATCGCCGCCTCGGGCACGATGTTCGGGCTGTCGGTGATGAGCCTGCCGGCACTGCCGCCGCAAATCGGCGCCGCCGCCGTCGTCATCGGCATCATCTGCGGCTTCCTCTATGTCCGCCATGCGCGGCGCCACCCCGCGCCGCTGCTCGATCTCAACCTGTTCAAGGACAGCGCGTTTCGCGCCGCTGCGATCGGCGGCACGCTGTTTCGCATCTCGATCGGTGCGGTGCCCTTCCTGATGCCGTTGATGCTGCAGGTCGGCTTTGGCCTGACGCCGTTCCAATCCGGCATGATCACCTTCGTCGGCGCCGTCGGGGCGCTGACGACGAAATTCTTTGCCAAGCGCGTGCTGATCTTTGCCGGTTTCCGCACAACGCTGATCTTTGCCTGCGTCGCCGGCACGATCCTGACTTTCGTCAACGGCCTGTTCACACCGGCAACGCCTTACATCGTGATGATGTTCATCCTACTGCTCGCCGGTTTTGCCCGCTCGTTCTTCTTCACCAGCGTCAATGCACTGGCCTTCGCCGATATCCCGGATTCGATGGCGAGCAAGGCCACATCGATGACCGCCGTGTTGCAGCAGATGAGCCTGGCGCTCGGCGTTGCCGTTGCCGGCGCCATCCTTGAGATCGAAACGACGCTGACTGGATCGAAGCTGGAGTTGGGCGATTTCCAGCTCGCCTTCATGCTGATTTCGGCGATCACCCTGACGGCGATCATTCCGCTGATCGGCATGTCGAAAACGGCCGGCGCATCGGTCTCCGGCCACCGGATGCGAACCGATCCCGAAACGGAAACGATTAGCGTCAAATAATGCGGGAACAGCCTATTCGGGCCGCTCGCAGACGGCCGATAGCTTGTTGCCGTCGGGATCGCGGACATAGGCCGCGTAGAAATGAGCGTGAAAGGGCCGCAGCCCCGGCCCGCCCTCGTCGGTGCCGCCATTGGCAAGGGCCGCCTGATAGAAAGCATCGACCACGGCGCGGCTTTGCGCTTCGAGCGCAACCATCGAACCATTGCCGATCGTCGCGGCTTTACGGTTGTGCGGGGTGACGACCCAGAGCCGGCAACGGCTGTCGCTCTCGGCCCCGTAACCGATCTCGACATCATCCTGCTTGCGGCGCTTCAAACCCATCGGCGCGAGCGCCGCGTCATAAAACAGCTGCGCCAGGTCCAGATCATTGGTGCCGATGGTGACGTAGAGAAGCATAGGTCAGTCGGCCTCGACCGAATCCCGCTCGTCGACCACTTCGCGCTCGTCGATTTCGGTCTCGCTGTCATACAGCGAGCGGGCACCGGGCTTGCGGCCCTTGAAACCCTTGGCGAGCAGGAACATCTCGACCGACTCGGCCCGCGAGGCCGCCGGCTTCACATGGATGACCTGCTTGAAATTCTGCTTCAGCAGCGTCAAAAGCTCGCGCTCGGCACCGCCCTGGAAGGTTTTTGCCAGAAAATGCCCGCCTTCGCCGAGAACGTCGATGGCGAAATAGGCCGCGACCTCGCAGAGATGCATGGTGCGGATATGGTCGGTCTGGCGATGGCCCGTTGTCGGCGCTGCCATGTCCGACAACACCAGATCCGGTGTGCCACCCAGTGCCGTCATCAGCTTTTCCGGTGCGGTCGGGTCAAGGAAGTCCAGCTGCAGGATATGCACACCGGCCAGCGGATCGAGCTCGAGAAAATCGATCGCCACCACCTTCGGATCGCTATCGGTCGAGTTCGTCACCTTGGCGGCGATCTGCGACCAGCTGCCTGGCGCAGCACCCAGATCGATGATGCGCTTGGCACCGGTGAGGATCTTGTGCTTCTCGTCGATCTCCAGAAGCTTGAACGCCGCACGGGCGCGATAGCCTTCGAGCTGGGCGCGCTGCACATAGGGATCGTTGATATGCCGCTCGATCCAGCGCCGCGACGACGCCTTCAGCTTGCCCTTCTTGACCTTCTGGCCAAGCTTGCGCCCGGTGCGGTTTCCGCCGATCGGGGGTTTTGTCATTGTGAGTTTCCTTCGTGGGAACCGTACTGCATGCCGCGCGGATGGCGGCGGGCGCGTCCGCGCCGCCAGACACCGTCATCGGCCATCATATCGGTCAAAAGCCCCTCGCGCAGGCCGCGATCGGCGACGCGCATGCGCTCCGATGGCCAGCGGCGGCGAATGGCTTCAAGAATGGCGCATCCGGCCAGAACCAGATCGGCCCGGTCCGGCCCGATGCAGGGATTGGCGGCGCGGGCGGTGAAATCCCAGGACAAGAGACGCGCCTGCATCGCCGAGACCTCGTCGTCCGACAGCCAGAGGCCATCGACCTTGCGGCGATCGTAACGCGGCAGATCGAGATGCACGCCAGCCAGCGTCGTCACCGTGCCGGAGGTGCCGATCAGGTGAAAGCCGTTTTCATCGCCGGGGTTTTCCAGCGTGTGGATGGCCGGGCAATCGAAATTGGACAGCATGCCCTGAACCTCGACCACCATCGCCTCGAAGCTTTCCGGCGAAACGTCCTGGCCGCCGTGGCGCTCCGACAGCGTCACGACGCCGACCGGCAGCGATGTCCAATGGGTGATGTGATTGGCAAGGCGGCTCGACCGGGTTTCGCCGATCTTGATGACGGCGATTTCCGAGGAACCACCGCCGATATCGAACAGAACCACCGATTTGGTTTCGCGCCCGACCAGCGACGAGCAGCCGGAGACGGCAAGCCGTGCCTCGGTTTCGCGGTTGATGATCTCGAGTTCCAGACCGGTTTCGGCCAGAACTCGCTCAAGAAAAGCCTCGCCGTTTTCGGCGGCACGGGCGGCCTCGGTGGCAATCAGCCGGGTCTTGCGGATGTCGCGGGTCTTCAGCTTGGCGGCGCAGACCTTCAGGGCCTCGATCGAGCGGTCCATCGCTTCCTGCGACAGGCGGCCGGACGCACCGAGCCCCTCGCCGAGCCGGACAATGCGCGAAAAAGCATCGACGACACGGAACTGGCCAGGACGGGTCGGCTGCGCAATCAACAGCCGGCAATTGTTGGTGCCGAGATCGAGCGCCGCATAAAGCGGCGAGCCCGAATCGGAGCCATGCAGAAAGGACTGGCCATTGCCACGCCGGTCGTGACCGTTGTTTGCTGAACCATGAAAGCCGGACGGCGGGCGTTCTTCGACCCGCGCGCTGGTAGCGGAAGGTTGCGACGGCTGCTGTTTTGCGGCGTCGCTGACGGGCCGCGGCTTTTCGGTAGCCGCAAGCGGGCGCCCCTGCAGGCTGCGGCGCTGCCGGCTCTTATTGCTGCGTTTGCGGCTGGAATTGTCTGCGCCTGCTACAGCGGCCGCCTTCGGACCAGCCGCCTCGGCCATTGCACCGGAGGCAACGGAAGGCTGTGCCTGGCCGGATTTGGAACGGCGCCTGCGTTTACGCTTGCGCACCGGTTCTCCGGTTGCATCTGTCACTTCGGGACGCCGTGTTTCTCCGTTACCAACGGAGGAACTGGCATTCGCAGAGGCTGCGCGCGACGGTTTTCCCCGCCTGCGCTTGCCTTTGCCGGAACGAGGTACTGACTGCCCATCGTTGCGGTCTGCTGCCGACGCCCCGGAAACGGACGGCTGTTCGCCGTTGTCGGGGTCTCTCACGTGTCTGTCCATTGCGCCGCGCGGAACGATAGCCGCTCAAGGCGCTCTCTTGATTTTCGTTGGATGGACTTTACCAGCGCCGTCCCAATTCGCCAAATTCTTTTTGCACAGCGTCAAGGATCGGCCATCCGCCCACTTCGCACGGCCACCCTCGCGAGTTTTTACCGGGGCTTGCGGATTTTTTGCCAAAATCTATTGCATCCCCCGATCTTTTGTTTATAAGCCCGCTTCACCGGCTGGGCACAAACATCGCCCACGCAGTTTTGGGGAATAGGTTAACGGTAGACCCACGGACTCTGACTCCGTTAGTCCTGGTTCGAATCCAGGTTCCCCAGCCAAATTTTTCTTCGAAACGTTTTCCATCCCACGGCTTTTGAGTTTTCCGGCAAGCGTCGGTCTGTCCGGCGTCCGGCAGCGCATCCCCTCGTGAAATTCGGGGTTTCATTTTCCGGAAAAATCTGCGAAAGGCCTTCCGTCCGCAAGGACAGGGCGCGGCTGCTATTAGATTTAGAATAGGGCCGGGCGGGTAGATTGACGTCTCTCTCGCTGCCACGAAACGCCGTGGCCGTCCACTTCTCTCCGCTCATGGCATTTCCAGGACGACGTCAGCGCGTTGAATATTCATCATATTTCAAGCCAACCCTTCGGACTTTCGGCTGCGTTTCACGCTACCGGTTGATCCGCCCCGCGCAAGCAATGGGCGCTATTTTTGCGTTTCCTGATGAACTTCCTGGAATAGCGGATATGGACGGACAAGCGGTTGCAGCGGCGCGGATTGCCTTTGAACGGGGCGACTATCTGGAAACCCTGACGCTTCTCAGTCCTTCGCTTGGAACAGCCACGGATGCAGAACCCCTCGTGCTTCTCGGCGACGCGCTCGAAAAACTTGGGCTTCCGGCCGAGGCTGCGCAAGCCTTGGAGCAGGCCGCGTCCCATGCCGGCCGCGATGCCGGCGCACTGCTTGGCCGCGCCACGGCGCTGTATGTCGAGGCCGGTGACGATGACCGCGCGCAGCTGATCGGCATCAAACTCTTGGACAGCAGACCGGACGATGCTGGCCTTGCCTATAGTCTGGCTGTGTCGTTCCGGCGCACCGGCGACACAGCTCTTGTCGATCTCGTCAAACCTGCACTGGCCAACAGCGATGAGGCCGATCATCTCAAACTTGCCGGGGAAATTCTTGGCGACAGCGAGCGCAATCCATTGGCGCTGATGGTGTTTCGCAAGCTTGCGGCGCTCTTTCCCGACGATCCCTACACGCAGTTCAAATTCATGTCGGTGGCGCGCGACTTCTGCGATTTCGAGGCGATCGAAAAACTCGAGCGTGCGAGTGCCGGTCAGCTGGCGGGCGGCGACCTCTCCGCATTTGAGGGCGAAACCGCCTATTCGAACCTGTTGCGGTGCGGTGACGAGCGGCTGAACCGGCTGGCGACAAACAATCCCGGCCTGACATCGATCCCCACACCGGCCAGCAGCAGACAGCGACGGATGCGGCAGCATCCCTGGGGCGAGCGCATCCGTATCGGCTATCTCTCCAGCGATTTCTGGAGCGAGCATGCGACGATGCGGCTGCTGCAAAACGTGCTGGAAACGCATGATGACAAACGGTTTGACGTGACGCTCTACTGCTACACGCCGGAGCATCACGCCGCCGCCGATGGCGACCGGTCGCGATGGGGCCGGATCGTTTCGCTGCACGGCAAGACCGATGCACAGGCGGCCGATATCATCCGCCAACACGATATCGACATCCTCGTCGATCTCAAAGGCCATACCGGCGGTTCCCGGTCGAACATCCTCAACCAGATGGTGGCGCCCATTCAGGTTGCCTTTCTTGGTTTCCCCGGCAGCGCGGTGAATATCGATTGCGACTATGTCATCGGCGACCGGATCGTGCTGCCCAACAGTTCCAGACGAAACTACCACGAGAAATTCTGCCTGCTGCCGGAAAGCTACCAGCCCAACGACCCTGTCCACCGGGCTCTACCGCCGGCCACCGGCCGGCAGGCGCTCGGTTTGCCGTCAGACCGCTTCATCTTTGCCGCCTTCAATGCCGCCCGCAAGATATCGCTTGCGGTGATTGACCGCTGGGCGGACATCCTGCGGCGGTCCGAGCGTTCGGTTCTCTGGGTGATGATCGACGGCGACCTGGCTCGCAGCAATTTTCTTGCAGCGTTCGGCAAACGCGGAGTTGGAGCGGACAGAATCATTTTTGCATCCCCGACCGGCTATGACGCCCATATCGCCCGCTTGCAGGCGGCCGATATCGGACTCGATACGTTCCCCTATAATGGCCATACGACCACATCGGACAAATTGTGGGCGGGTCTTCCGGTGGTGTCGCTTCAGGGAAGCAATTTCGCCTCGCGGGTTTCCGAAAGCCTGCTGACGGCGCTCGGCCTGCCGCATCTGGCGGCGGCGACACCGGATGCCTTTGTCGAGCTGGCGGTCAACCTGTCGCAAAGTCCGGACGAGGTCAGGCGGCTGAAACAGCAGATTTCCCGCAACAGGTTTCTGGCGCCGCTGTTTGATGCCGAGCGGTTCTGCCGTCACCTGGAAAGCGGTTACGAGATGATGGTGGAGCGGGCCAAGGCAAAACTGCCGCCAGACCATCTCGAGGTGCCTTGTCTGCCGGTGCGCACGGTTCCCATTTCGAAGCGAGCGTAAAAGCAACCGGCTGCCGGAGAGCACCTTCGGCATTTTGTGCATCGCTTGCCGGATTGCCGGTACAGCCGCAGCGCGATCGGTGCTACAGATCGCAGCCATGTCACCCACGCAGGCCCCGCCTGCCGCAATCACCATGCGCCGTGCAGTCCATCGAACCGGCCGTGACCGGCGGTGTCGGCGTCAATTCTTGAAAGGGCCGTCCATGGCCGAGAAATTCATCGTCATTCCTTATCGCAAGGTTCGGGGCGGAGTGGGACCGGGAGAGATGCGCCAGGCATCCAATGCTGCGAGCGCCGAAAAGATCGCTGCGGCCATGGCAGACCGGTTTGTCGGGGTGGCGGCCTATGCCGTCGAGGTCGATGAAGAAAGCGGCGACATGACCAGTCCGCGGCTGCTGGTGCAATTTGGCGAGATCGCCGAACTGCCGTCGAGCTGATCCCGCCCGTTCCCGCGTATTTTGGAGTAGACATGGGCATTTCTGCCGTGATTAGCGGCTTTTGCCGCCTTCGCCCGCCTTTTGAGGAACAATCGCCTCGCGGCAACGTTTATCGGGCAGTTGCCTGCAACGTTTGCTGGCACAGGCACCATTTCTCGAAAGGATATGTCCGCCATGAATCAACGTTTTGATCCCACTGAAAACCGCAACGTGAATCCTGCAGCTTGGCCGGCCGAACAGGCAGGCCCGCGTATCGATCCGGTGACAGGCGCTCCGGTGAACGATCCGTTGGCCAATCAGCGGCTGCCGGAAGAACTCGAACCCCGCTCGGCACGCTCGAAATGGCCAGTCCTGATCATCCTGCTTGCAGGTCTTGTTCTGGCGCTGCTTGTCTGGCTGCCGGCGGAATTGTCGAGCGATCCGACTAATGGCACGGCAACACAGCCGACGCCGACAGAGCAGACGACAACGCCGCCGGCGGATACCGTCACTCCGCCTGTCGATAACAGCGCGACGCCTGGCACTGCAACTCCCGACACAAGCGTGACGCCGAATACCACAACCACCCCGAACGCCACGCCTGCGACGCCGGAAACTCAGACCCCGGCTACCGGTACCAACACGCAGACCCCGGCTACCGGTACTGCACCGCAGAACTAACAGCGATGGACGTCTGACACGAATGGCGGACCTGCTTCGGCGGCTCCGCCATTTTTATGCGCTGATCCCGGAATATTCCGGAACCGCCTTTTGCAAATGAACCAAATGTCACGCTATCCGTTTCTCCCTCGATTCATCAAAACGAGGACATCACCATGACCGGCAAAACACCGAAGACCACAGGACGCGAGGATGATTACCGCGACTACGAGGAACGGGATGTCAACGAAGGCTGGCCTTACGCGGACGCCACCCCTGGAACCGAGACCAAGGTCGGCAATGGCTCCTATGGAGAAGGCGCGGAAAATTTCGACGAGGCGGGCAATCCCGGTTTCCAGCGCAGCAACGATACCGCGATCGAAAGTGAGGATGGCCCAGACCTTTTTGGCGACGATACCGAGGCGGATGTCGACGACGATGCGCTGGAAGAGTTGATTTCCAACAGTCTTGAAGACAGCAATATCGACACATCGGGTATCGACCTCAAAGCCCGCCGCGGCGCTGTCCTGTTGAAAGGCACTGTCGATACCGCGAAGGAGGCACGCCAGATCGAAGCCTTGATCTATGCCGTTCCCGGCGTGATCAGCATCCGCAACACCCTGGAAACAATCGGTGCGGACAGCGGCATCCCGGTAGATTGGGACGATTGACCGGCAGGCTCCAGCCGCAGCAGGCAATAGCGGCGGCTTTTCAAGCGAATGGCAGGAGGGGATCTATGCAGAAGGCCAGCGCGGGTGCTGCCGGAAGCGGCGATAATGCTGACCGGTCCAGAGAGGCGACCGAACCGGCCAAATTTCTGATCGGCATCGGCCGGGGCGTGGGTGGCGCACTTCTGTTTGCGCTGCCGATGCAGATGACCATGGAAATGTGGGCATTGGGTTTTACCATGGACCGCTGGCGCCTGGTGCTTCTTCTGCTGATCGCCATACCGCTGTTGATCGGCATTTCCCATCGTATCGGCTTTGAGGAGACGTTTTCCTGGAAGGTCGCGATCCGTGACGCGATGATCGCCTATGGAATCGGCATTGTGACGAGCGCCGTAACGCTGTCCCTGTTCAAGTTGTTGGTGGCCGGCATGCCGGCCGAGGAGATCACCGGCAAGATCGCGGTCCAGGCCATTCCCGCCAGCATCGGTGCATTGCTTGGGCGCAGCCAGCTCGGCAGCGGCAAGGACGACACCGAAGACGAGCAGCAGGCCGGCTATGGCAGCGAGCTGTTCATGATGGCGGTGGGCGCATTGTTCCTCAACCTGAACATGGCACCGACGGAGGAAATGATCCTGATCGCCTATAAGATGACGCCATGGCATGCGCTGGCGACCATCGTGATGTCCATCACCCTCATGCACGCCTTCGTCTATGCCGTGTCCTTCAAGGGGGGCCATGAGCTGTCCAGCGATACGCCTTGGTGGCATGCCTTTATCCGCTTTACCCTGCCCGGCTACGTCATCGCGCTGATCATCAGCCTCTACACACTCTGGAGTTTTGAACGGCTGGATGGCGGATCGTTTACGCCGGCGATGATGGCGATGATCGTTCTAGCTTTTCCCGGCGCCATCGGCGCCGCTGCGGCGCGGCTTATTCTATGAGGAACAAACATGCTATGAGGAACAAACATGGCTGACGCGACACCGGTCAAAACCAACAGCCGCACAGTCGGCCGCGGTGCGCACTGGATCGAATGGCTGACGGGCGGGATTTGCACCCTGCTTGTTGCTGCGATGATCGGCTGGATCAGTTACCATGCCGTCGTTTCGTCCGGCGGTGTGCCGCAATTGTCGGTGCAGGTCCTTCGCCAGCAGCCGGCGCCAGATGGCGGATACGAAGTCTCGTTCATCATCGAAAACAAAGGATCACGAACCGCCGCTTCCGTACCGGTCAAGGGCGATGTGACGGATGGGAACACGCTGATCGAGACGCAGGAAATCACCTTCGATTATGTCCCGGCACAATCGGCCGCTACGGGCACGTTGCTGTTTCGAACCGATCCGGCCGCCCACGAGTTCAACATCCGGGCGTCAGGCTATACCGATCCATGACCGGCACGGGTCAATGTCAGACGCGTTTTTCGATGGATACGGACGGGACCGGCGAAACGGCGTTCCACTGGAACTGGCTGCTGGACGGGTCGCCCGCGCCAGGAACCCAGAAGCTGGCCGACGGCATCGACCGGCCTGCCGATTTCGACAGAAGCACCTTCACGGCACGTTTAGCTTCGGACGGATGCGAAAACAGACGACCATCCAGGCTCCAGACGCCGTACTTGACCGCGACGAAGCGATAGCCGTTCTCTTCACGCATCAAAGCGCCCACGGCTTCGCCGCCGAATTCTATCACCTGTTTCTGCATGAAATACGCTCCCGCCGCCGCTTTTCACGACGGTCATTTCCATTTGCCGCGCAACGCGCAGCTGGCCGAGTCCTCGTCTTCAGCCGACCTGTTTAACGGACGACTTTGACGTTTGTTCCAGCTTCAAGGAAATTAATCGGAAAAAAGCAAAAGGATTGGACGCCGAGGATCACCTTCGGCGCCTTACACCGCATGTCAATTAGGCCACAAACCGGTCCGGCCGGAACGGCTTGATGTCGATCACGGTCTTTTCGCCGGTCATTTTCTCGGCAAGTGCCCGGCCGGTAACCGGGCCAAGCGTCATGCCGTGATGGGCGTGGCCAAAGGCAAACCACAGGCCTTCGTGACGCGGCGCCTTGCCGATGATCGGCATCATGTCCGGCGTGCAGGGGCGCGCGCCCATCCACGGCTCGTCGTCGCGGCGTTCTGCCAGCGGGAAGAATTCGCGCGCGACGCGCTCGGCCCGCGTCAACTGTACCGGGGTCTTTGGTGCATCGCGATTGGCGAATTCGGCACCGGTGGTCAGCCGGATTCCGCGCAGCATCGGCGCCAGAAAATAACCCTTCTCGGCATCGAGCACCCAGTTGTTCAGCTGAGCGCCCTCTTCCATGCCGTAATGCATGTGGTAGCCCCGCTTCACCGCTAACGGGAACCGGTAGCCGAGTTTCTTGGTCACGGTATCGGCCCAGGGGCCAAGCGCCACGACGACCTCCTTGGCCTCCAGCGGCCCTTCCGGCGTTGCAACGCGCCAGCCCGCACCTTCGAGAATATGCTCGAGCGTCGCCGCGTCACCGGATACCAGGCGGCCGCCGAGCGACTGGAAATAGCTGAGATAGGCCTTGTTGAGGCTGTGCGGATCGCGGATCGACCAGGGATCGGTCCAGCGCAGTCCGCCGGTGAGATCCGCCCGGATCGACGGCTCCATCACCTTAAGCTCGCTGCTCGACAATTTCTGATGATTGACGCCGAATGTCGACGAAAGCTTTTCCGCCTCCTTGTAGGCCGCATCCCGCGCAGCCTCGGTGCGGAAGACCTTCATCCAGCCGTCCTTGCGGATGAGATCGCCGGCACCGGACGCATTGATCAGGTCGGCATGTTCGGCGATCGAGTTCTCGATCAGCGGCGCATACATCGAGGCGATGTTCTGGTGCTGGGTAAAACCCGAATTCCACCAGTACCGGATGAGAAACGGCACGAGGCCGGGCAATGCGCGGAAATGATAGTGAGCGTCGATCGTGTTGTTCAGCGCATAGCGGAACAGCGCGCCGAAATCATGCGGGAAACCATAGGGAAAAACGCCCTCGCGCTGGATCAAGCCGGCATTGCCATAGGAGGTTTCTTCGCCGGCGCCACGGCGGTCGAGCAGGACGACGGACTTGCCACGCCGCGCAAGGTGAATGGCCGTCGACAGGCCGACAATGCCTGCGCCCAAAACTACGACGTCTGTCTTCATGTCCGGTTCCCCACTCTGCTTTCTGCCTATTTCTTCAGTCTGGTCATGATCTGCTCGAGGAACCCAAGCATCAGCGCGGAGACCACGAAAGCGATATGAATGATGGTCGCCCACATCAGCTGCTCGCTGGTGTAGTTCTGCACATTCAGGAAAATCTGAAGCAGATGGATGGAGGAGATGGCGACGATCGACGACGCCACCTTGATCTTCAAGCTGCCGGAATCAAGCTTGCCAACGAAAGACACTTCGGTATCGCCCTCGTCGAAACGGCTGACGAAGTTTTCGTAGCCGGAAATCATCACCATGACGATCAGGCTGGCAACAAGTGCTGCGTCGATCAGGCCGAGCATGGCGAGAATCATGTCCGATTCATCGTAAGTGAAGACCATGATGGCGATCTTGTAGAATTTGTAGACGAAGGACACTGCGTAGAGCGCCAGTGCCGCAACCAGCCCCAGGTAAAAGACCACCAGGAGCCAGCGGCTCGACAGGATGATCCTTTCAACGATGAGTTCCCGCGATTTCATGCTTGCTGCGGCTCCGGACTGTGCGGTTGCGAGATGGTCCGGTCATGAATAGCCAAGGCCATGGCCTTCGGCAAGGCTGATGCGGGCTGCAGTGGCGCGCCACCGTGAACGAAAAAGGGAACGATGCTCTCGCATCGCTCCCTCCGTCACGCATCGCCTGAGATGGGATCAGGTTCTACGCATCAAACCAGCCACCAACGAGATGACCAGAAAGGCGAGGAACAGGAAGAACAGAATCTGTGCAATACCTGCAGATGCGCCAGCAATACCGCCAAAGCCCAGAACACCGGCGATGATGGCAACAACGAGGAAGACGAGAGCATAATACAGCATCGGACATTCTCCTTAGTTTAATGCATTGGTGGATAAACGCAGGACGTGAACCTTTGTTCCGGGAAAAAAGGCAGGGATGCGACGCATCCCGATTGACACTAATCCTTAACCATGGCGCGAAAGATCGTCCCAATTTGACACGGTTTGGCCATGTATTTCTCGGAACATTAGCCAGGTAGCGAACGTTGTGAAGGCATATACATCATGCGAGATAGTAAAATGACCGTATCGACAACGAACATCTGGAAATCTGCAGCGGCCTCAGCTCGCTTGCCAAGCAAGAGCCGCGATAGACATCAACATATCGGTACGACCTTGCGCGATCTGTACTTTGCGGAAGCACCGCCGAAAACGGACCGGCTGCTTTCGGATCTTTTGACCGATCTCGACGCCGCAGAAAAAGCTTCGCGCAAGGGGTCGGGTCAATGAAACCGAGCACTTCCCGAAAAAAAGATAGCGGCCAGCGGCCGCTTTTTTTTTCCTGCCTGAAAGTCTCCGGCTTCAGTTCCAACAATGAACCGGCGTCGTTTCGACGCCGGTTCATTGAACGCGACCGTTAATTTGCGGGAGCAGCCAAAACGATCCCGCGCGGGTTGGCCTTATAGGCCTCCTCGTCATAAGCGGCCTGGGTTTCCATTTGCGCCTTGGTGAACGGCGAATAGATGACCATCGTACCCTTGGCGTCGGCCATGACCTGAACGCTCTGCGCGCTCATCGCTACCGGCTTTTGCCCGATACCGAGGAAACCGCCGACGTCGATGACATAGGCCTCGACCTTGCCGTTCTTGTCGAGAAGCACGTCGCCGATCTCGCCGACCTTGGTATCGTCGGCGACCTTGACCTCGGTGCCGATCAGCTTTTCCGCGCTGATCAGTCCCGGATCGACCAGCTGCATTTCATCCGGCGGCGTTGCGGTGGTCCCGGTAGAATCGACCGGCGGGGCGATATCCGGGTCTGTCATCTGCGGTGTGGTGCCAGTCACGGATGGCGTCGCTTCCGCAGACTCGTCCGTAATGACCGGTGCAGTCGCGGGCGCAGCGGCTTGATCCTCGGGCACCGTTGCCGCGACGCCATCCATGATGGCAGTGCGCTGAAACTCCGGGGCTGCCTGCAATTCTTCCTTAGTCGCCGAAATGACGATGATGCGCTGACCATCCCTGTCCGACCAGGACACGCGGTCGAAACTGATCGCCACATCCTTTTCGCCGATACCGAGGAACCCGCCCACGCCGATCACCAGCGCTTCTGCGCCGCCATCGGCATTGATGACGACGTCGTTGACATCGCCGATGGCTTCACCCTGTTCGTCAGCACCGGTATAGACGGTCTTGCCGAGGACCGACGTTGCCAGAACCTGTTCGGGGGCGGCTGAAAAATAGCCGGCGGGACCGGGCTTGGCAGCTTCTGAGCTGGTGCTTGCAGCCTGAGCCCCAGCAGCCTTCGTAGCACCTTCCTGCGCCCATGCGCCTGTGGACAACGCGCTGGTCGTCAAAAACGCGGCAAGCGCGGTCGTCGCCATGAGAGTGCGGATCATTGTTGAGCTCCTTCGAGTAAATTTGGGAGAAAGCCATCAGGCCAAACGCCAGGGTTCAACTGGCTGCGATTGCCTTGGAGAACGTAACCGCGCGGATTTTGTTCCATAATTTCAGCTACAGGCAAAATCCCGCACGCAAAAACGGACCCTGCCGCATGCGAGCCTCAGGTGCCGTCTCAGGCTGGCGGGTGCTACGATCGGCCAGTAGAATTCTACCGTCCGTGAAACGCTCAGTTGCTGAGCAGGCTCTGCTGATCCCCTTTGCCGGCCACCAGCACCGGTGCCGCAGGCTGATCAAAGGTCACCTGGACATCAAGCTCATTGGCTGGGGTGATCGCCCATGTGATGGTCGCATCTTCAATATAGAGGGCCGGATCGATCGCAGCACATTTGCCGTAAACGATCTTGTACTTGCCCCGGAACTCATCAAGCGACGGCTGCAACAGCGCCTGGCAGTCCTCGGCGGTTTCGAAACCAACGGCCGGAGCCGGGAGTTCCTTGCATTCGACATTGCCCTGCGTACAGCCGACAAGCATCATGATCGCTGCAATATGTTCCATCGTCGTGCTCCCTGCACATGAATGATGTGGCGGGGAAACGGAGAGGATGGCCGGTAAGTTCCAATCTATTGCCAGCAAAATATTTGACCCTAATGACGCTTGGCCAACGGGCAGAAATGACGGCGGGGATTGGTGGAGCTTTATCCCGCCGAAGCATGGCTTTACTCTCCCGGCGGCGCGATTGGATACATCCCTGCATGTAAGTACAGAGCGCACACTGATACCTAACCGTAACAATTTTCTTACGAAACAAGGGCCTGGCGCGTCTCTGCGCCATGCACTGCTTGCAACGCTTAAATGACAGTACACGCTGGAACAAATTCGCGTGAGCGGCGTTATTGCAGCAGACCCCGTGACCCGCACGGCCGGAACCTGAAGAGGAAATATCAATGCTCGGTACAATTCTCCTGATTGTCTTAGTGCTCTTGCTGATCGGCGCGCTGCCGAATTGGGGCCACAGCCGCAATTGGGGCTATGGACCTTCAGGTGGCCTCGGGCTGGTCGTAGTGATACTCCTCATCCTTGTGCTGATGGGCCGCATCTGATTTGCCTTAAAACTTCATTCTTTCGTCCATCAACACTTTTGAAAAGGAACCAGTCATGAAAAAGATCCTCCTTGCAGTCGCGCTCATCCTTCCGCTCGCCGCCTGCTCCCAGACTGAAAAGGGTGCTGGTATCGGTGCTGCGTCCGGCGCGATCATCGGTGGGGTAGCCACCGGCAATGTGCGTGGCGCTGCAGTCGGTGCTGCCGTTGGTGGTGTGGCCGGTGCCTTGATCGGCAATGCCAACGAGCCGGGCCGCTGCGTCTACCGCGATCGTTACGGCCGCCGCTACACTGCATCGTGCTGATTAGAAGCCTAAAAGCGAGACAGAAAAACGGGCTTCGGCCCGTTTTTTTACGTCTCGAAAAGTTGGGGGAGTTCGGACACGCTTGAAGCGTCAGCCCTGTGTTTTACCCAATTGCTCGGCCTGGTCTAGTTTCTCAAGGAGATCGAGAAATAAATCCGGAATGGGTTCCTGCTCGACGGCGTTGTAAAGGGCCTTGAGTTTCGAGGCGATTTGCGCATTGGGATCGCTGCTGGCGATACCTGTCCTGCTGCCCATACCGGCACGCCGCTGATTTTCCGGTATGTTCGTCATCGTCCGTTTCGCTCCTGAACCCGCATTCGGCGGCGGCCATACAGCGCCGCTTCCACGCGTCCTTGTTTGGTACATCAAAAACATTGCCATATTCCGAATTTTATCTGGCTTCCTTGAAACCGACCTAGAATTCGTTCAGCTGGGAAACTTCCCTTAACGCATAAAACATGTTCAAACCAATGCGATGTTGGTAACGCGCCAGCGTCGGGCACCGGCAAAATTCGGCGCCATCATACTGAAGGAAATCATAAATGTCACTTTCCATGCGGATCGCAGCCCATCTTCCCTATCTGCGCCGCTTCTCGCGCGCCGTGACCGGGTCGCAGACCTCGGGCGACGCCTATGTCGCTGCCGTATTGGAAGCATTGATCGCAGACATCACGCTTTTTCCAAAAGGCGCCAACGACCGGGTCAACCTGTTCAAATTGTTCTGCTCCGTATTCGACACGCTGACCATCGACGTGCCGGAAGCAACGTCGCCCTTCAGCTGGGAAGCGCGCGCAGCAGCAAACCTTTCAGTGATTTCGCCTGCAGCACGCAAGGCCTTCCTGCTGGTCTCCGTCGAAGGTTTTTCGCCTGAAGAAACGGCACAGATCCTCGGCGTCACGGAAATGGAAGCCGCCGGTCTGTTGCGCCAGGCCTCCGAGGATATTTCGAAACAGGTCGCTACCGAAATCCTGATCATCGAAGACGAACCACTGATCACCATGGACATCGAAGACATGGTCACCAGCCTCGGCCACAAGGTGGCCGGCGTGGCGAGAACGTATGGCGAAGCAATCACGCTGTTTGAAAAGACCGCACCGAAGATGATCCTTGCCGACATTCAACTCGCCGACGGCAGCTCGGGCATCGACGCGGTCAACGAGATTCTCAAAAGCACGACGATCCCGGTGATTTTCATCACCGCTTTCCCGGAACGGCTGCTGACCGGCACCAAGCCGGAGCCGGCCTTTCTGGTGACCAAGCCGTTCAACCCGGAAATGGTCAAGGCACTGATCAGCCAGGCGCTGTTCTTCGACGAAAACGCCCGCGCCCGCAAACTCTGAGCCTAGGCCACCGGCGAAGGCCGGTCGATTGCAAAGGCGTCGAACCAGTCTTGACGCTGGCCGGCGCAAAGTTCGGCCAGAATGCGCGATGCCATGAAGCTGAAAGTGATGCCGTTGCCGCCATAACCATAGGCCGCAAGAATGCGCGGCATGCCGGGAACCGCGCCGATCAGCGGCAGGCCGTCGTCGGTTTCTCCAAACGCGCCGGACCAGGAGAAGTCGATGGCGGGATTGGCAGCGGGCCACAGCTTAACGAGGTCCTCGACCAGCTTTTCCGATTTCTCCGGCATCTTGTTGTCGCGCGCCGCCGGATCGACGGTATCGTCGTCGCCGCCGCCGATGATGATGCGTCCATCCGTGGTGGTGCGTGCATAATTATAGGTTTCAGAAGCTTCCCAGATCAGTTCGCCACCTGGCCAGAGCGTACCGGCCGCTTGTGGCACGGTTGCGATCGCCCAGCTCGACGCCGTCCTATGGATGTCGCTGCGGACGAAATCGGGCATGACATATCCCGTTGCCAGGATGACATGCCGCGCCTCGATGACGAATGGGCCATCGGTCTCGACGGTCACCGATCCCGGCGCATCATGGTAAGCCGTCACCATCGCATCGATCAGCCGCGCACCACGCGCCTGGGCATCACGCAACAGGCCCCAGGACAGGAGAAGCGGGTCGGCATCGGCAGAGCCGGGCGAGAGAATGGCCGCTGCCCGATCGATCCCGAAGCGGGACAAGAGGTCCCTGTGATCAAGCGCCATCCCGGGCAGGCCGGCACGCTGCCTTAACAGTTGCTCCTCGCGCAAGGCTGAGGGGCCAGCCTCTCCGGCGGAAATATAGAGGGTGGAGCGGGGCCGGAAGGCGCAATCGAAGCCGAGGCCCTCCACCAATGCGGTCAGTCCCTGCACTGCGGCGACACTGCGCCGGTAGAGCTGGGCGGCCCGTTCAAAACCATAAAATTCGGTCAATTCCCCAAGCGTGCAATCGATTTCCCATTGCAGCATCGCGGTGCTGGCAGCCGTGCTGCCAAGACCGGGTTGCTCACGGTCGACGACAATGACGTCCACCCCACGCGCCGCCAGATGCTGGGTCGCGAGCGATCCGGTGATGCCACCGCCAACGACGAGGACATCCGTCTTGATGCTTTGCGAGAGAGGGGAATTGTTGGGAGCGCGCATGCCGCGGCCCCAGGGCGCCCGGCCGCCATGGAGGTCGGCCTGCACCGTATCGAAAGTATCCAGCATTGGAGGCATTCATGTCGCTTTCAGTTGTCATACACCGGAACGGTCCCGCATCGTGTCTTACCTCTGCTCAACCCGGCAATTGGCGTTCCGGCGGCTGGGTGCGAACCTCGTTGAAGATGGTCATGGCGATCAGTGACAGCGGCATGGCCAGCATGGCGCCGACGGCGCCCCACATCCACGTCCAGAAGATGATCGCCAGGAAGATCAGGAACGGGTTGATTTCCAGCCGGTGGCCGAGAATGGCCGGCGTCACCAGGTTTTCCATGACCAGATGCAGGATGAAAAATGCGGCGGCCGGGGCCAGCGCCAGCAACAGGGCGTCATGCGTCATCAGACCGGCGCAAAGTAGCGCCAGCGTCATCACCGTCACGCCGAGATAGGGGATGAAACTGGAAACGAAGGCGAACAGACCCCAGAGCGGCGCCATCGTCAGGCCGCCGACAAAGGCGATCGAGGCGGTGATCATGCCGAGCACAATGTAGATCAGGCTTGCTGTCGAGAAGTAAAACCCGATCGCATTCTCCGTCGCATTCATGATGCGAATCGCCGCAAGCCGGCGATCGCGGGTGGCAAAGGCAAGGATGATCGTCTTGCGCAGATGCCCGCGTCCGACAAGGAACAGGCCAAGCGCCGCCATGAACACCATCGTCTGGATGAAGGCCGGCGTTACGCCCGCAGCGACCAGCCCGAGCATGGTCCCGGCATTCTGAATGGCCACATCGGTCACGGCTTTTTCGTCCGTACCGGCTATCGCCACCTTTGCCCATTCGAACCGCTGTATATACGGCAGAATCCGCTCGATCGCCCGCTCAAGCATGCCCGGCGCCTGCCCCGCCAGCGATGTCAGCGGTTCGATGAGAGCATTGATCAGGAAGAACAGCCCCACGATAAAAATGGCGGCCAGCAGCAGACCGCCTAGCGCCGGCGGCAATCCGTATTGCGCCAGCCGATCGGCGGCAAGGCCGAGCACCATGCCGATGACGATCGCAAGCGTGACCGGCATCAGGATCGATTCCATCATGTAGATAACGGTCGAGGCAAAGATGATGAACGTCCCGACGATGCTCCAGGCGACCACCAGATCGAGCCCACTCTTCGGCGACGTTTCGGGAATATCCGCCGCAACCACCTGCGCTTCCAGTTCCGCCAGCTTCCGCTTCCTGAAAGCTCCACTCCCCGTCAAGGCAGCACCCATGTTCCGGCTCTCCATGTGGCCCTCCACGGCGCGCAGGCTGCCGGACGGACGATAAGATCAATGTGCGGAAAACACCGGCGCAGAGACAGCGCCGGTGTATAGCGGCTGTTAACGCATTGCTTGTGAAAAAGTTCCGATGGTGCCGGGCAAGAAAACCGAGGACGTCGGCAAAGGAGGCTGTCGCGACGATGAAGCTAGATGGGGAAAGTCATGCGGGCAAGGGTGCCGGCTGCGATGTTGCGATCGTAGGCAAGATCACCGCCCATGGTTGCAGCCATGGCATTGAGTATCTTCGTGCCGAGCCCCGTTCCCTTGACAGGCGTATCCGGATCAAATCCCGTCCCATCGTCCTCCACAAGAAGCTCTATCGTATCGCCATCCCGGCGTGACACCCGGACACGGATTTCACCGGCCGTTCCTTGGGCGTACGCGTATTTGAAGGCGTTGGTCACCAGTTCGCTGACCACCAACCCCAGCGATATGACCTTGTCGGTGGTCAGTTGCAGCATTTCCGCCGTCAGCACGATATCATGTGGCCGTGCCTCGTCGCGCATCGAGGATTGCAATTCGTCGAGCAGGCTTTTCAGATAGCCGTCGAGATCGACCGTGCCGACCTGATCGTTGGCGTAGAGATGGCGATGGACGTTGCCGATGGCATGGATGCGCATCTGGGTTTCCTGCAGCGCGCTGACGGCCACGGGGTCGGCGATCAAGGAGGCTTGCATCCGAACCAGCGAAGCCACGAGGCTGAGGCTGTTGGCGACCCGGTGATTGACCTCCCGCAGCAACAGTTCGGCGCGATCACGCGCCTGACATATTGCCTCCTGCGCCGCAAGCGCTTCGCGCCGCAGCCGTGCCCGTTCCAATGCCTGGTTGAGTGCAGCAACGAACAGATCGACAAAATCAGTGGAGACGCTCTTCGTCACGTAGTCGTCGGCGCCGCGTTTCAGAGCCTCGACCGCGATACTGGCGTCCGCCGAGCCGGTAACATAGACAACCGGCGGATGGTCGGGCATCTCGACGATGACGGGGAGAATATCCAGGCCGGTTTCCCCCAGCAGATAATGATCAAGCGCGACGACATCGATCCCGCCCTCTTCCAGCCGGGCGAGACCGGATTTCCCGTCGATGGCGTTGACGACGGTAAAACCCTGCCGCGCCAAGTTCTTGCGCAGGAGAACTCCAAGCGCCTCGTCATCATCGATATAGAGTATCGTCGTCCCACGATGATCGGCCGATATCTCCCGATCCATCAGGACACCTCCGGCACGGTGACGACGGATAAAAACAGGCCGAGTTGCCGGATGGCGTTGACGAATTTTTCGTATTCCATCGGCTTGGCAACATAGACATTGGCGCCGAGATCATAGCAGCGGTGTATTTCAACGGGATCGTCGGTGGTCGTCAGCACGATGACCATGACCCGCTTGAGATGGTCGCTTTCGCGCACCCGCGCAAGAATATCCATCCCGGTCATGTCCGGAAGGTTGAGGTCAAGCAGGATGAGAAGCGGCCGGCCGGCATGAACCTTGCCACTGCCGTCCGGGCCGAGAAGAAAAGCGAGCGCTGTCATGCCGGACGCGAATGGGACGATCTCATTGGTAACACCGGCGCGCCGGATGTTCTTCTCGATCAGCCGGGCGTGCCCCTGATCATCCTCGATCATGATGATGGCGACCGGTTGCAATCCGTTATTCATGGCTCCTCTCCCCTGCTTTTGTCGATCGGATATCGGCCGCAAACGTGACGATAAAGGTGGTTCCCTGCCCCAGAACCGACTGCACTGCGACGTCTCCTCCCAAGCGTCGAACCAGTGCGCGGACGTGCGCGAGGCCGATCCCCTCGCCTGGCCGGTCCTGGGGTCCGGAGCGCCGGAAAAGTTCGAAAATACGCTCCAGATCCCGCTCGGCTATGCCTCTGCCGTTATCGCTCACCTCAATCGCTGCGTTGCCATGGGTGACAGCTCCCGACACCCGGATAATCGGCTTTCGCGATGGATCGGCGTATTTCACCGCATTGTCCAAAAGGTTACCGAAAATCTGCTGCAGAGCAAGCCGATCCGAGATGACATGCGGCAGGCTTGGTGAAAGCATGACACTGGCACCGCTTTCGTCGAGCCTGTGCTGCAGGTTGGCGACGGTCTCCGACAGCAACGCCGCAAGGTCAAGGGGTTCCCGGCTCAACTGACGGCTTCCGGCCCGCGCGAGTCTCAATATCTCGTTGATCAGATCATCCATGCGCCGCATCGACGAACGGATGAAACCCAGCGCTTCGGGAATGTCGATATCGACCGCCTCAAGGGCAACCTTCTCGGTCAGCGCATCGCGGGATGCAGGCGGCTTTTTCATATAGCCGGCAAAGATGGCCGCCGCCCGTTCAAGTTCGGTGGTGAAGCCCATGATATTGACCAGCGGGGCACGCAAATCATGGCCGACGATATAGGCATAGCTTTGCAGCTCGCGATTGGCGCGCTCCAGGAACTGGGTGCGCTGACCGATCCTGACCTCAAGCATTTCGTTGTGCTCGGCAAGGGCATTGCGCGCTGTCTCCAGTTGACGCGCATGGGCGACAGCGAGGCAGACGGCGCCACCGACCAGGACGACCAGCAGCACCGCGCCGCCCGTGATCGAGATCAACAACCACCGGGCCGCACTGTCGAGAGACATGCCTTTCTGAAAAGCGATATTGCTCGTGACGGAATTGATCCTCGTCATGATTTCGCGAATTTCATCCATCGCCTTCTTGCCTGCATCGCTCCGAACGATGGTGACGGCTTCCGCGTCCTTGCCTGCGGCTTTGGTGGCGATGGTTTTGCGCATTTCGGCAAGCTTGTCGTCCACCAGCCGTTTCAACCGGTCGATGGTCACATCGCTAATGCCCGACTTCATCATGTCGCCGGTAATGCTGGTGAATTGCAGATTGACGAGCGCCTCGGCACGCTTGAAAGGCGCCAGATATTTTTCCTCGCTGGTGATGAGATAACCGCGCTGGCTGGTTTCGGCATCCTGCAACAAGCTGAAAAGCAGCAGTGCGCGATTGTTCAATCCAGACGCTGCAAGGGCATCTTCCGAGTCCAGTCGGGTTTGATTGGCGAAACGGAGCGACGCAAGGACAATCACGAGGAGCAAAACAGCGCCCGCGAAAAGCATCACCGGCACGGCTCTGGAATAGGCCGCCCTTGCGATCACCATTCGCGAACCTGAAGCATGGCGGTCAAGCAGCCCTCTCGAATGCGCCGCCTCATCTACCGCGAGGATCGCGGAATTCGGCATCGTTCAGCTTTTTTGCGAGCGGCTCACCAGCGGAGCCTACAACGTTTGATAGAAAATGAAACAGCTTTGTCACGCCTTGGAGCGACGTCGTCAGTAGCGCTCCGGAGGGAAGACATGCAAGGTCAGCGAAAACAGGCCGAGACCAAGGATCACGACGATCAGCGTATTGGCAATGTCTTCCGATGTCGCAGGAAAGACACCCAGGCCGACAACTGCAGCAGCGAGCAGGAACAGGCATAGCCTTGGCAACCAGTACAGCATGGCACATTCCTTTATGTTGGAGAGCATTCCCTTAGAATACCGAGTTTAACGCAGATCAAGCCGAATAGTTCCATAGCCTTGCGGTGATCCAGGCGAACACATTCGGAGTAGCTCCTGCTCATCCAATTGCTGAGTGATCCAATTGCCGGGCGCGGCGTATGGAGTGCAATGCGATGGAGACTGCCATGCGGAAAATTGCAATCATCATTCTGAGCGTCACGGTGTCCGGCCTCGCTGCGGCGGCGGAAGCGACCCAAATGAAGGAGGCTGATATCCGAAGCCTCATCATTGGAAAGACGATCTATCTTGCCGCTCCGATGGGCGGGGAGTTTCCACTGAACTATCATCCCTCCGGGCAAGTCGATGGCACCGGCAAGGCGCTGGGTCTGGGAAAATTCATTCAGCCGACCGACCAAGGCCGCTGGTGGATTCAGTCCGACAAGCTCTGTCAGCAATTCAAGGTTTGGTACGACGGTTCGCCGATGTGTTTCGACCTGACGGAAACCGGCGAGGGTAAGGTCAAATGGGTGCGTGACAACGGCGAGACCGGCACGGCACGCATCGGAAACTGATCGACAGCAACGAAAAAGCCGGCGCCCTTCACAGGCGCCGGCTTTTTCGCGATCAGCAGCAGCTCTTAGAGAGCGGCGATGACGATGACTTCGACGAGATAGTCCGGAGTTGCAAGCTTGGCTTCGCCGGTCGCACGCGCCGGTGTGTTGCCCTGCGATGCCCAGCCGTCCCAGACAGCGTTCATCTTCGGGAAATCGACCATGTCGGCCAGCCAGATGTTTGCCGACAGGATGCGGGACTTGTCGGTGCCGGCTTCAGCCAAGAGACGATCAACCGATGCGAGAGCCTGCTTGGTCTGCTCGGTCACATCGGAACCGGCTTCACCGACCTGGCCAGCGAGATAGACGGTGCCATTGTGAACAACGGCCTGGCTCATGCGCGGACCGGTTTCGAAGCGTTTGATTTCCATCTTCATATTCCTCGTAAAATGCGGCGGGCCGCATATGAATTGTGGTGACGCAGGCGCTTTACCGCAGATTTCCGGTCAGTGGAACCGTCATCACGCGATTGTCGCACCCAGCGCCGTTCAGGCCGCGTTTTTGCGGGCGAGCCGTGCTTTGATGCTGTCGACATCGGCGCGCGGCGTCGCGGCAAACAGCGTCTTGGTGTAGTTGTGCTTGGGATCACTGAAGACCTCTTCACGGCTGCCGTACTCCACGGCTTCACCGTAATACATCACCATCACGTCGTCGGCGATGTAGCGCACCACCGACAGGTCGTGGCTGATGAAGACATAGGTCAGCTGGAATTCGTCCTGCAGATCGGCGAGCAGGTTGAGAACCTGGGCCTGCACCGACAGATCGAGTGCCGAGACCGGCTCGTCGAGCACCAGGAGCCGTGGATTGAGCATCAGCGCGCGGGCGATCGCCACACGCTGGCGCTGGCCGCCGGAAAACATGTGCGGATAGCGGCCGTAGTGCTTTTCTTCAAGCCCAACCTTCTTCAGCATGGCCATCGCCTTGTCGCGGCGGTCGTCGGCTTTCATATTGGTGTTGATGATCAGCGGTTCGGTGAGGATTTCGCCGATCTTCTTGCGCGGGTTCAGCGTGCCATAGGGGTTCTGGAAGACGATCTGCACCTTCTGGCGCATTTCCGGCGTCAGCCGTTCCTTGGCAATATCGACCTTATTACCATCGATCAGCATGTCGCCCGAGGTTGCCGGATCGATCATGGTGACGATACGGGCCAACGTCGATTTTCCGCAGCCGCTTTCGCCGACGATGGCCAGCGTCTTGCCCTGATCGACGGCAAAGCTCACACCCTTGACGGCGTGAACGGTCTTGGACTTTTTAAACAGGCTGCCCGGGATGTGATAATCGCGGGTGAGG
The DNA here is from genome assembly GCF_049898205.1 of Pararhizobium sp. DWP3-4. Classification (NCBI taxonomy): domain Bacteria; kingdom Pseudomonadati; phylum Pseudomonadota; class Alphaproteobacteria; order Hyphomicrobiales; family Rhizobiaceae; genus Pararhizobium; species Pararhizobium sp. DWP3-4. The sequence goes on from NZ_JAFCXF010000002.1 coordinate 385,065, forward strand.
TTTCGGGCTTCGAGAACATGGGTCATCGAACAGCTCCTGCAAAGATCTGGTCGTCGCTGAGGAATTCCGCGATCGTCGGGAGGCGGTCGCCGGTGGCATTGTCTGGAAGTGCCGACAGGAGCGCGCGCGTGTATTCGCTCTTGGGGGATTCAAACAACGACAGCACGTCGGCCTCCTCGATCTTGCGGCCCTTGTACTGGACGATGACACGATCGGCGGTTTCGGCCACCACGCCCATATTGTGGGTGATGATGATCAGGCCCATGCCATGTTCGGCCTGCAGCCGCATCAACAGATCGAGGATCTGCTTCTGGATCGTGACGTCGAGCGCCGTGGTCGGCTCATCGGCGATCAGGAGTTTCGGATTGCACGACAGCGCAATCGCGATCATCACGCGCTGGCACTGGCCACCCGACATCTGGTGGGGGAAATGCCCCAGGCGTTCTGCAGGGTTGGGAATGCCGACCAGATCGAACAGTTCGATGGCCCGCGCCCGGCGCGCCGCCTTGTCGAGGCCGAGGTGAATGCGCAGCACTTCCTCGATCTGGAACCCGACGGTAAAACAGGGGTTGAGGCTGGCAACGGGTTCCTGGAAGATCATGGCAATGTCCTTGCCGACGATCTTGCGCCGATCCGACGGCGACAGGCCGAGCAGATCGATGCCGTTGAATTGCAGCTTGTCGGCGGTGACCTTGGCCGTCCAGGGCAACAGGCCCATCGCCGCCAGCATCGAGACCGACTTGCCGGATCCGGATTCGCCGACGATGGCCAGCACTTCGCCGGCATTGACCTTCATCGAGACGCCATCGACGGCGCGGAATGGACCGGCAGCCGTCTGGAACTCGACGACGAGATTTTCAATTTCGAAAAGCGACATCATGACCTCTTCAACTTGGGATCAAGCGCATCGCGCAGGCCGTCGCCCATCAGATTGATGGCAATGACGGTGACGAGAATGGCAAGACCGGGAAATGTCACGACCCACCAGGCGCGCTGGATGAACTCGCGGGCCTCGGCCAGCATCGTGCCCCATTCCGGCGTCGGCGGCTGAGCGCCCATGCCGAGGAAGCCAAGTGCTGCGGCGTCAAGGATCGCTGCCGAGAAGGCGAGCGTCGCCTGGACGATCAGCGGTGCGAGGCAGTTGGGCAGGATGGTCAGGAACATAAGCCGCAGGGTACCGGCACCGGCGACCCTGGACGCGATGACATAGTCCTTGGTGCGTTCCGACATGACGGCGGCACGCGTCAGCCGCACGAAATGCGGCAGGTTGACCAGCGAGATCGCGATCATCGCGTTGACCAGGCCCGGACCGAGCACCGCCACCAGCACGAGGGCCAGAAGCAGCGACGGAAAGGCGAGGATGATATCCATGACGCGCATGATGATCGTATCGGTGCGGCCGCGGAAATAGCCGGCGATCAGGCCGACGAGAACGCCGGAGATGACCGAAAGCGTCACGACCACGAGGCCGATGAACAGCGAGAAACGGGCACCGTAGATCAGACGCGACAGGATATCGCGGCCGACGGCATCGGTCCCCAGAAGATAGGTCCACTGTCCGCCCTGCGTCCAGCCGGGCGGCAAAAGAAGCACATCCCGGTTCTGGATACTTGGACTATGCGGCGCGACGAAAGCCGCAAAGATGGCGACGAACAGGATGATCAGGAAGATCGCAAGCCCCATCACCGCGCCCTTGTTGCGCGAGAAATAGAACCAGAACTCGGCAAAGCCGGTCTGCGGCTTGGCAATTTTAATTTCAGCGACAGCCATCAGACCCTCCTAATGCCGGATACGCGGATTGATGAAGCCATAAAGCACATCAACGATGAGGTTGATGATCATGATCATGGCGGCGATCAGCATCAGCCCGCCCTGCACGACCTGATAGTCACGCTTGAACACCGAATCGACCATCCATTTGCCGATACCCGGCCAGGAGAAGATGGTTTCCGTCAGGATCGCCCCAGCCAAGAGCACGCCGACCTGCAGGCCGATGGTGGTGATGACCGGTATCAGCGCGTTGCGCAATGCGTGCACGCCGATGACCCTGAACGGCGACAGGCCCTTGGAGCGGGCGGTACGGACATAATCCTCGCCCAGCACTTCCAGCATGGCCGAGCGCGTCTGGCGGGCGATGACCGCGAGCGGAATGGTCGCCAGCACGACGGTCGGCAGGATCAGATAGCTGACCGCCGATCTGAAGGCGCCCGCCTGCCCGGAGATCAGACTGTCGATCAGCATGAAGCCAGTGACCTGCGGGAAGAAGTACATCATCGAGATGCGCCCCGAGACCGGCGTCCAGCCGAGATAGCCTGAGAAGAAGATGATGAGCAGTAAGCCCCACCAGAAGATCGGCATCGAATAGCCGATGAGGGCGACCCCCATCAGCGACTGGTCGAGCCATGTCCCCCGTTTCACCGCAGCGATCACCCCGGCCGGAATGCCGAGCAGAACCGCAACGATGATGGCGCACAGCGACAATTCCAGCGTTGCCGGAAAGAGGTTCATAAAATCATCGAGAACCGGCCGCTTGGTGACGATTGACGAACCGAAATCGCCCGTCACGAGACCGCCGAGATAGTCGAAATACTGAACATACATCGGCCGGTCGAGACCGAGCTGGTGCATGAGTTCGGTGTGCCGTTCCGGAGCCATGACGCGCTCACCCGACATCAACATGACCGGATCGCCCGGCAGAAGTCGAATGAAGGAGAACGCGATCAGCGATACCCCGAGGAACGTGGGTATCAGGACGGCAAGACGTCCGAAGATAAAGCGCAACATGGGAGCCAATCCCTTCTTTCTTTGAAAAACCGACGGCCCGAATGTCTTCGAGCCGCCGGCCATTGCACGCTCTTTGCGGCGTGCCTTTCTTTATTTCAGCCGATCTTACTCGGCGATGTCAACGCCTTCGAAGACGAAGTCACCGAGCGGAGACTGGACGAAGCCCGAGACCTTCTTGCTCATCGGAACGACGGCGAGCGAGTGGTCGAGGGTGTTCCAAGGCGCTTCCTTCTTGAAGACGATCTGTGCCTCTTCATAGAGCTTGGTGCGCTCGGCAACGTCGGAGGTTTCCTTCGCCTTCGTCACCAGGGCGTCGAACTCCTTGTTGCACCACTGAGCGCGGTTGTTGCCGCCCACGGCATCGCAGCCGAGCAGGGTGTCAAGGAAGTTGTCCGGATCACCATTGTCACCGGTCCAGCCGAGGATGGCCGCACCGTCGCGGTCCTTGGCAGACGAGAGCTTCAGGTACTCGGCCCATTCGTAGGAGACGATTTCGGCGGTAACGCCGATCTTGGCAAGGTCGGACTGCATCAGTTCGGCTGCACGGCGGGCGTTCAGCATGTACGGACGCGCGACCGGCATTGCCCAGATCTTCATCTTGAGATCCTTGACGCCAGCGTCTTCAAGCATCTTCTTGGCGACTTCCGGATCGTACTTGTCGTCCTCGACCTTGTCGTTATACGACCACATCGTCGGCGGGATCGGGTTCTTGGCAACCGTTGCGGCACCCTGGAACACGGCATCGACGATCGCCTGCTTGTTGACCGCCATGTTGAGAGCCTTGCGGACCTCGACCTTGTCGAACGGAGCAACGAGCGTGTTGTAGGCGAGGTAGGAAACGTTGAGGCCGGCCTGTTCGGAGATGCTCAGGTTCGGATCGGCCTTGAGTTCGGCAACGTCAGCTGCGTTCGGATAGGACATCAGGTGGCATTCGCCGGCCTTCAGCTTCTGCGCGCGCACTGCGGCATCCGTGGTGATCGCGAACACGAGGTCGTCGATCTTCTGCTTGCCACCCCAATAGTCAGGGTTTGCCTTGTAGCGGATGGCGGCATCCGGCTGGTAGGCGACGAACGTGAACGGACCGGTGCCGAGCGGCTGCTGGTTCATCAGTTCCATCTTGCCATCAGCCTGCAGCTTGTCGGCATATTCCTTCGACAGGATCGAGATGAAGGGCATGCCGAGGTTGGCCAGCAACGGCGCCTCCGGGCGCTTCAGGACAATCTTGACCGTCAGGTCGTCGACCTTTTCAACCTTCTCGAGAAGGTCCGGCAGGCCCATGCCGGAGAAATATTCCCAGGATGCACCCGGAACATACTTGTTCCAAGCATTGTCGGCCTTGTACTGGCGCTCGAAGGAGAAGATCACGTCATCGGCGTTCAGTTCGCGCGTCGGCGTGAAATATTCGGTCGTCTGGAACTTTACGCCCGGACGCAACTTGAAGGTGTATTCCTTGCCATCAGCGGAAATTTCCCAGCTTTCGGCCAGCGCAGGCTCGATTTCCGTCGTGCCGCGCTTGAATTCCACCAGCCGGTTGTAGACCGTGTGCGCGGCAGCGTCGAAGGTCTGGCCGCCAGTGTAGAGACCGGGGTCGAAGCCTTCCGGCGATGCTTCCGAGCAGTAGACGAAGGTCTTCGACCATGCGGAACCGGCCATCAAAGTGGCGATTGCGGTTGCCGCAAGGAGAGTAGAGAGCTTTTTCATGAGTTTGCTTCCCAGCTTTGTTCTTGTTCTCGTATTTTTCTGACGCAGAAGCCGTTGTTTCCGGTCAAGCCCGGATGGAACGACATTTGATCGGGCAATGCAATAAGCGACCCGAAAAATTTGTCCAATTGGAAAATCCTTCCATATGCGACAAGACCGAAGGCTATACACGACTTTCTTTTCGGCACCAGCATCGCCCGGCCGAATCGATTTCGTTTTACCGTTAAAGTCAATCGCAACTTGCACTGATAGCATGCGGAGCGGTGTCATGGCATAAGGTCATTGCGGGGCGGGGAGGACTGTTCAGCTTTCATCTGCCAGGCGGGGATTGGATGAAAGCGACCATATTCAGTCCTCCCTCTCGCCACGGGCATGCCGGCCACCAGCCGCTGTCATCAAAACTGCCGACAACTCAGCTTTTCCGTCCCCACGCAGTTGCTTATCGTGAATCGCACGTTAAAATAGCAATCGCGGAATACGTGGGGGACGGCCGCGACGTGACGACCGATTTAAAGAACCACCGGCAATATTATCATGACAGCGATTTGGAGAAGGCTCTCAATCGGGTCGATTTCTTTCGAATTTTCCACACGATGGCACTCCGTTATGGGTTCGACCATTTTGGTATCCTGCTGCTTGGAAACGAGGGCGATGCCTGCACGCTGACCAACCGGCTGGCGTTGCACGACCTCCCCTCCGGACTTGCCGACGCCTATGACAAGCGCCACCGGTTTGGTGATTCCTCCGTTTTCAAAAGCCTTCACGCATCGTCCATTCCATCGATCTGGAAGGCCGACGATCCCCATCCCGGCCATGGCGGCAATCTTCTCGGACAGCTCGGCTTCGACATGCTGATGTGCGTTCCGGTCGCCGGCATCAACGGGGCGCGGTATGTGGTGCTGTTTCTCGGCGATGGAGCGGACATGGACCGGCAGGCGCATTTCGCGCTGTGCTACGACGCCGTTTGCGCCTTCGACTATTTCTACCGGTTGGTTTTATCCAACAAGGCGGGCCTTGGGCTGACGCCGCGGGAAACGGAAATCCTGCGGTGGATTTCCCACGGCAAGACGGCCAGCGAGATCGCGCTAATCGTCTCGGTCTCGGAACACACGGTCAATTCGCACACGGCAACGATCCTCAAGAAGCTCGATGTCGTCAACCGAACCCAGATGGTGGCGAAAGCGATCCGGGAACAGATCATACAATAACGCCCGCGGGCGTCTGAAAATGCATTTTCACCAGTCTTATTATAGCCATTCACCAAGCGAAATCGCCAGATGACCCAGCCGATCCATATCCTGCTTGTCGACGACGATCCGGCTGAAAACCTGATCATGCGCGGCTTGATAAAAAAGGTCTCTAGCGTGGAGATCCACCTGCACTATTGCCAGACGATCGACGCGGCACTGGACTTCATCCAAGCCGGCACGCCGGTTTCGATGGTTCTGATGGACAACCGGCTGCAGCAATGCGATTTTCGCGAGACCGTGCCGGCGCTGCGCCAGCAGGGCTATATCGGGCCGATCGGGGTTATTTCCTCGTCGCTTGCCGACCCCTATTTCCAGAAATTCGAAGAGTACGGCGCCGATTTCCGCATCGACAAGGGCGAGCTCGACCCGACTGCAATCGAATTCATCCTGCGCGAATATGTGACGAGAGCATAAACGGCAAAAAGCCCGGCTCAACCGGGCTTTTCGTCGATAGAAAATGATATCAGGCCGCAGCCGTCTTCGGGTGGGTGATCAGGTCGATGCCGAGCAGGAAGTTGATCTGTGGCCGGGCTTTCACCAGATCATCGATCGAATATTGCTGCAGGACTTCGAAGAATGCGTTCAGCGCCTTGCGCAGGGCAGCATTGAGGCCGCAGCTGTCAACCAGCGGACAATCGATTTCGCCGGCTTCGAAACATTCCGCCATGGCAAAGCTATCTTCGGTCACCTTGACGATATCGAACAGGCTGATATCGGCTGCCGGCTTCGGCAAGCGCACGCCGCCATTGCGGCCACGCACCGTCTCGACGAGACCGGCCTTGTTGAGCGGCTGCAGGATCTTGAAAAGGAAAAGCTCGGACACGCCATAGGCCTTGGCAATTTCCGGAACGCGGCTGAGATGGCCGTCATTGGCAGCGCAATACATCAGCATGCGGACTGCGTAGTTTGTTTGCTTCGTCAGACGCATCATTCACTCCAGGCTTCGATCGTTCGGCGCCCCTGGGTTCGGATGAACCTGTGAGCCCATAGAGGCACTCAAAAATTCGTGGTCACACAGTCGATTCGACCGGCATCTCACATCGCTGCTCATCATATAGGACGGATGCTAGTTTGGAACAATTCCAAAAAGCAGAAAAACATGATTGAAGCGATCATGATCAGCTTCCAGCGACCTGTCTACCCTCCAGACGGGAAAAGTTGATGTGATACCTCAAGTTTAGGTAGATTATCGCCTCGCCGGCCTAGTCTCCCGGCTGTTTCTCGCGCAATTCCGCCTCATATTCGCGGATCGCCTTCCGGCGGTCCGAGGTTCCAGGATGCGTCGACAGAATGTTGGTGCCGGACGTGTCGCCGAGTTTCTTTTCGATGACCTCGAAAAAGCGTGCGATCGCGGTTGGATCGTATCCGGCCTTTTGCATCAACTCGACCGAATGCCGGTCGGCCGCCGCTTCCGCATTCCTGGAATAGGACAGCGCCAGAAGGCCGCCGCCCTGGACAAGCAAATCCTCGACACTATCGCCGACATCGCCGGCGATCAGCATGATCAACCCCGCCATTCCCGCAGCCCGGTAAATCTGGCGCAGGCTGTGCTCCAGTTCGACATGGCCGATCTCATGCGCCAGAACACCAATGAGCATCTCCGTATCGCCGCCTGAAAGATCGACCAGTTCGTCGGTGATAACCAGCGTGCCATCCGGCAGTGCGAACGCATTCGGACCAATCGCCCCACCCTCGCGGAAGTTCAGCGTATAGGCAGATGGACCACGGGTGGAATTGAGCGCGATGCGGGCAAAACCATCCGAAATCGCCCGCCGCTTTGCCTCGTCCAGCTTCGTTTCGCTGAGGACGGTGCGATCCAGTGTTTCCAGGGTGCTGATCGACATCAGGTGCGGCACCACCGGCGGCGTCACGGCAACGGCAATTTCCACCAGCACCGGCAGAGCATACCGGTAGACCAGGCCGGACAGCAGAAACACCGCGACGACGAAGACCAGAAGCCGCGGGTGAAAGCGTTCGAGGCCGTGAACGAGCCCTGCCCGCTTGCGCCCGTTCGCCCGTTGCAGATCATCGATCGCAGCATTGTCTGTGGTTTCGAACAGCGAGCCATCGGGAAACTCGACACGGCGGGGGATCGCGCCGACCCTGGGGGAAATGTCGAGTTTTAAAAAGATCGCGGACGAGAGTTCACTATCGTCCCCGGCAATGGCCAGAATCTGCCCGTCCCTGTCGACCAAGCGTGACGGGATCGAGCGGCTGGAACCACGCGGATGCCAATCACCCCGGCAGACCGGCTTTTCGTCAGAAACCAAAATCGAAGCCCTCGAACTCCATGAATTCCGCTCCAACTGCAGACCCTTCCTGCTCGACCGTGGCAAGAACGTCACCAACATCTCCGTCGAAGCGGATCGCCGTGTGCTCATTGACGTAACGGGCCATGCGAACCGCAGCCCAAGGGCGCATCAGGCCCAGCGTCAGAACAGTGACGACGACGTTCGACACGGCGATCCAGACATAGCCAAAGCGCGGCAAGTCGCTTTTCAGGTCATGCCTGCCATCGAAGCGGGTCGCCGACCAGGCGATATTGCGCACGCCGGCACGATAAAACAGCGCTGCGATGCCGAAGGCCAAAAGTACGGCCAGATAGGCGATGATGCCGAGAAAGACCATCGATGCCTGGAATTCGGGAGGCAGTGCATTGGGGTTATCGATCAAAGCCACGATCAGGGACAGGTTGGCAAGCGCTGCGACAGCGACGACCAGCAAGCCGAGTACGACGATCAGCGCCGAGAAGAACCAGGTCTGATAGATCGAGCCGAGTTTTGGATCCGTTGCAAACGGCCGGCCGCCATAGCGCAGATTGTTGCCGAGATAGCGATACATCCAGCGGCTGGCGAGAGGTGCCAGGATGCCGAGCGACAGAACGGCCATCACCGGAGCCGCCATGAAGGCGACGAACGCACCGCCCATTTTCCCGACAAAGTTAAAACGGACGTTGCGGTAACTGGTGACGCGGGCGCTGAAACGCAGACCGCGCATGATCAGCCAGGGAAAAAAGCACAGAGCGACCAAACCCACGACGAGGCCGGCAATCGGCAACACCGCCAGGATGATATTGTAAACCACAAGATAGCCAAGGACGATCAACCGTCCGATGAAAATCTGCTTGCCCTTGGCGTGATATTCGAAGGCGCGGCCGAGCAGCACCGTGTTGCCGTAGAAATACCGGTTGCGGCGCACCTTGGCCCAAGCGGAGTAGATGCCCAGCGTGATGATGGTCAAAAGGATATTGACGATCCAGATGCCGAAATATTCCGCCGCTTTTCCGGTAAACGACAGCCGGTGGAAATCCTGCGATGCGGCCGGTAATGGTGCCGTGTCGGTTATGCTCATCGTCGCCCCTCTTGCGTATCATCAAATGCAATTCAACAACGGCCAAACATCCCCCGATATTCGGCCGCTTGGGCAAACTCTTAAACTGTCACCTCCGCAGGTCAACCGCACCAGAAAGTTGACAACAAAAAAGGGCCTCCATACGGAGGCCCAATCGGGGAGAATAGATGATATCCCGGCTTTACTTCATCGTAGGGATGGAGAACTCGGCACCGTCCTTGATGCCGGACGGCCAGCGCGAGGTGATCGTCTTGGTCTTGGTCCAGAACCGGATCGAATCCGTGCCGTGCTGATTGAGATCGCCGAAGGACGATGACTTCCAGCCACCGAAGGAGTGGTAGGCGAGCGGAACCGGGATCGGCACATTGATACCGACCATGCCGATGTTAATGCGCGATGCGAAGTCACGGGCGGCGTCGCCGTCGCGGGTATAGATCGCAACGCCGTTGCCGAATTCATGCTTCATCGGCAGATCAAGGGCTTCCTCATAGGTGTTGGCGCGAACGACGGAGAGAACCGGCCCGAAGATTTCCTGCTTGTAGATGTCCATGTCCGGGGTGACGTTGTCGAACAGGCAGCCGCCGACGAAGTTGCCGTTTTCATAGCCTTGCAGCTTGAAATCGCGGCCGTCGACGACGAGACTGGCGCCTTCTTCGACACCCTTGTTGATCAGGCCGAGGATGCGCTCCTTGGCTTCCTTGGTGACGACCGGGCCCAGGTCGGCCTTCTCGTCGGTGTAAGGACCGATGCGCAAGGATTCGACCATCGGGGTCAGCTTTGCGATCAGGCGGTCGGCAGTTTCCTTGCCTACCGGAACGGCAACCGAAATCGCCATGCAGCGCTCGCCGGCCGAACCGTAACCTGCGCCCATCAGGGCGTTGGCGGCCTGGTCGAGATCGGCATCCGGCATGATGATCATGTGGTTCTTGGCGCCGCCGAAGCACTGGGCGCGCTTGCCGTTCGTTGCAGCCGTGCCGTAGACATAACGGGCGATCGGGGTCGAGCCGACGAAGGAAACGGCGGAAATGTCCGGGTGTGTCAGGATCGCATCGACCGCGCCCTTGTCACCGTTGACGACGTTGAGGATACCGGCGGGCAAACCAGCCTCGATCATCAGTTCTGCCAAACGCATCGGTACGGACGGATCGCGCTCCGAAGGCTTGAGGATGAAGGCGTTGCCGCAAGCGATCGCCGGGGCAAACATCCACATCGGGATCATCGCCGGGAAATTGAACGGGGTGATGCCGGCACCGATGCCGACGGCCTGGCGGATCGAATACATATCGATGTTCGGGCCGGCACCTTCGGTGAATTCGCTCTTGGAAAGGTGCGGAATGCCGATGACGAACTCGCAGACTTCCAGCCCGCGAATGACGTCGCCCTTGGCGTCGTCGATGGTCTTGCCATGCTCACGCGAAAGCATCTCGGCCAGTTCGTCCATGTTGTCGTTCAAAAGCTGCACGAACTTCATGAAGACGCGGGCGCGGCGCTGCGGATTGGTCGCAGCCCATTTCGGCTGTGCGGCCTTGGCGTTTGCAACGGCGGCAGCCATTTCCGCGTCGCTTGCCAGCGCCACGGTTGCCTGAACGTCGCCAGTTGCCGGGTTGAAGACGTTGGCGGTACGGCCGCTGGTGCCCGCAACACGCTTGCCGCCGATGAAATGACCGATCTCGTACATGGTGATCCTCCTGATCTTGATTATGACGGGAGTGTCGCACTACAATATGCACAAATCAACGCGCGATATTCAGGAACCGTTGTGCAGAAATTGATGTTCCAAGCCCGTTCCCTCTTCTCCCTATCGGGGAGAAGGTGGCGCATAGCGCCGGATGAGGGGGCCACACCTTTAGAGATTGACGCCCCCCTCATCGCCTCGCCATGCTCGGCACCTCTCCCCGCTGGGGAGAAGAGGGAGTGTATCCATGAACTGGGATGACGTCCGCATGTTCCTGGCGGTTGCCCGCAGCGGCCAGATCCTGTCGGCCTCCAAGCGGCTGGGGGTCAATCATGCGACGCTGAGCCGGCGGGTCACGGCGCTGGAAGAGTCGTTGAAGACGCGGCTTTTGATCCGCCGGACCAATGGCTGCGACCTGACGACCGAGGGCGAGATCTTCCTGCATGCGGCAGAGCGAATGGAAACCGAGATGCTGGCGGCGCAGGCGCAGATCGGCCGCATAGACACGGCAGTTGCCGGCACCGTGCGCGTTGGTGCACCCGACGGTTTTGGGGTTTCGTTCCTCGCCCCGCGCCTTGGCAAGCTGACGGCCCGCTTCCCGGAACTGCGCATCCAGCTGGTACCGGTTCCCCGCTCGTTTTCGCTGTCGCAACGCGAGGCCGACATCGCCATCACGCTGGAGCGGCCGGAACAGGGCCGGCTGATATCGTCGAAACTGACCGATTACACACTGGGGCTCTATGCTTCCCAGGAATACCTGTCGTCCTATGGTGCGCCCGAAAGCGTGGACGACCTGAAAAACCATCGCCGCATCGGCTACGTCGAAGACCTGATCTTTACCGCCTCGCTGAATTTCACCGGTGAGATCATGCGCAGCTGGGATGCCTCGTTCGAGATTTCCAGCGCCACGGGCCAGACCGAGGCGGTGCGCTCAAGTGCCGGCATCGGCATCCTGCACAACTATATCGCCCGGCAATATCCCGAGCTGATCCGCATCCTGCCGGAGACGACGATCCGGCGGGGTTACTGGACCACCTATCACGAGAGCGCCCGCGAACTCGTCCGCGTCCGCACCGTCGTCGATTTCCTTCAGGAACTGGTGACCGAAGAGCACAGCATCTTCATTTGACAATGCCTATTGCGCGACGGTTGCCGGCAACGGCACGAGGGATGGCTTCATCACGGCCTTCGAGGCCTCCTGCAGCACAACCGCCGGTGCTGTATCGGCTGTGGCCATGACAGCCGTCTCTCCCGGCAGCGGCACTTTAACGGCGTTGACGATGATCTTTTCTGTCTTCTCCGCCGCTTCGGTGCTTGCTGTTTCTACAGGCGTCTCTGCGACGACTGCAGGGCGGCTAACCCGGCGCACCGGCGGGGCGGCGGCGAAGTCTGCCGCAACCGGCCGGGCCTGCCGTTCCGTGAACGGCACAGGCTCAAACGCGCCCGGCCCTGCGGCATAGCCCAGCGCCTGGACGTTTTGCGACGACGCCGGATTAAGGCGCAGCCCCTGCATCAGCGCGACGACGCTGTCGGCCGCGATCGACGGACTGCAATAGCGCATCCGGATCTGGGCCGCGCCGCCGGTCGCGGAAAACCGTCCGCCATCATAGGGGCTGCTGTTCCTTGCAAGCTGCCATGCGTAAACGCAGCTTCCGCCCTGGCCGATGCTGCCGGTCGCGTAGCCGAAGACGCCATAGGCATTGTCGGCAATCACAGGGCTGATCCGCATCGTCACGCCAGCCAAGGCGCTTCGCATCTCAGCTTCGACCTGCGACCGTGACGGCGCACCATTGCTGCGGGTGATCTTGGCGGACGGGTCGATCGTAACGCTCAGCGTGTTCTCGCCAGCAAGGTTGCTCGCATTGACGTAGACGATCGTTTGCTGGATTTTACCCTTGGCGCCGGTCTGCCGTACAGTCGTTGCCGGAAGTCCCGGCAGAGCTGCGACTGCGTGCTCGGGTGACACGGTGGTTGCGAGCGACGGCCAGTTGCCCCCGACAGATCCTGTCCGCAAGAACGGGTCATCGACGGCCGACGTGCACGATGCGAGCATCGAGAGCAAAGCGATTGCTGGAAAACAACTTTTCATCGGCGTGTATCCGTCTGGCTTGTGGCGACAAGGCCGGCTCTCACGCCAGCGTCCGACAGGTGATCGTTGAGGCGTTGGAACACCTGTTTGGCGATCTGCTTGTTGCCGAGATGGTAATAGGCCCAGCCGCGCAACTGGCTGAGATCGGCTGGCTCTGCCACCAGGCTCGCCCGTGCATTCAGCGCATCGAGCGTCTTTTGATATTGCTTGCGATCAAAGCTTGCCCGGGCGCGCTGGAAATAGATTTCCACCCGGATTTCCCGGTCACGTGCGGCACTGAGCGGATAGGCCCGGATGATCGCCTCGGCATCATCCGTCAGACGTCCGCGCAACAGGGTCAGTGCCGTGCCATAGGCGGCATCGGCCTGCACCTGTCCGCCGGCGGCAAGGCCATCGGCGAAGGCTGCGCGTGCCTCGGCAAGGCGGCCAAGACCGAGGTAGCACCAGCCGCCGATCTGGGCCGCATCCGGCGACAGCTGCCCCCGGCTGCGCAGGTCGGCCAGATCGTTGATGCAGGCGGCATAGCGCTTGGCCTGGAAATTGCGGAAATAGTTGGCCTGAATGATCCCACGCGGTTTCACGACCGCAGCGGCCACCCTTCCCTTCGGCGGCGATGCAACGCGAATCTCGTCCCATATATCGGGATAGGCCGAACCATATTTTTCCTGCAGCGCGGCAAATTCCGCCTTTTGTGACAGCCGCAGGTAAGAGAGCGCCAACCCTTTGACGCGCGCAGGGGCCGCTTTCCAGTCGACCGTTTTCTGGAACCAGGCGGCAGACGCTTCGTACTGCTTGGAATTATAGGCGTACCAGGCGAGGATTTCGGCGTGATCGGCGTTCAACGTCTGCAGGATCGTCGTCGAGTAGGACGCAACGATCTTTTCGTCGATCGCAGCCATATCGGGCTTGGCAAAACGCAAAGACAGCGCGTTCATCAGGAATTCCGGGTCGCCGGACAGGTCCTGCAGATAGGTGGTCGCGACCTTATAGGCGTCCTCTTCGAGATTTTGCGCGGCAAGGCTGAGATAAAGCCCCTTGGCATTGGAGGCGTCCGCCTGGATCGCCAGCGCCTTCGTAAACCACCCGGCGCTGACGGCCGGTTGCTTGATCTTTAAATAATACCATCCGAGCAACGCCATATCCTCGATCTTCGCAGGATTTGCTGTCTTGAGTGGCTCCAGTTGGTCATCAGTCAGCGGCACCGTGCGTTTTTCATCAGCATTGAAATCGGCGACCGTCTTGCGCATCAGATCGAAGGCCACGGGCTGCAAGCCTGCCTGCATCGCCGGCGTCACGGCTAGCTTCTGCATCGCCGCCTGGACGTCCGCCGCCGGGAAATCGCGGATCGCCTTCTGCAAAGTCGTCACGAGCTCCGCGTCCGGCAGCCGCTTGTCGCCTTCACGCAAAAGGATGCCGCGATAGACATCGGCCAAAGGCTGTTTCATGCCCGCCTGCGCATAGGCGTCGATCAGCATCCAGAGCAGATCGATCTCTGTTTCCGTTGCGGGATCGATACCGCCGCCGGCCTGGATGATGTCCGTCCAGTTGTTGTCCTTGGCCGCTTCCGTCATCAGCACGCGCTGCTTGCGGCGCGCCAGCTTTTCCGTGAAATCGGCCGTCGGCTGCCAGTCGGGCGCCTCGGTCTTGCGGCGGATGATTTCGGCATCGATGCCGGTGAAATCGCTTTTGTCATAGAGCTGCCAGAGCACGGTTTCGTCGGCGCCGCGTGCCGATTGCGGCAGGTACAGGTCCTCTGGCATTTCGAATTGCGGGAATTTCAGCCGCAGGCGTGCAGCCTCTGCGGCGACGCGCTCATCCTGTTTCTGCCCGGCATAATAATAGAGCGCCGCCATCTCGACCTCATCGGGCTGATTGGCAGCCGTCACGGCTGTCGCTGTCCGCGCAGTGCCGGCAGGTGAAGGCTCGACATCTGCAGGCCCGCCGGACGTCGCCTCATCGAGAATGCGGAAGGAGCCGGCCGCCTGCGTCAGCAGCCTTGCCGAATTCTCCGAAAATGCCGTTGCGGGCATAAGCAGGCTTGAGGCGGCCAGAAGGGCGACCCAGTGTTTTTTCATGATGATCATTGATCCGACCTCACACCCTTGCGCGGAATGGCAAGACCGAGCCACACGGCGAAGATGCCCATCAACCCGACGATGAGCAGAACGTAGAACTGGAAATTGTCGGAGAACCAGGCGGCCGCCAAACGGCGGATGTTGCTGGGGCTCTGGTCGGTCATTCCGGCGATGAAGTGCGATCCGGCCGGCACCGTGTTGACGGCGAGGCTTGCGGTCTCGATCTCGGCCGAACCGCCACTCAACCCCTGCCAGACGGCAGGCTCGACAAGCCGGCGAACGCCAAGCGCGATATCGGCGGGCGATCCCGCATGGACGACGGTCCAGACCGCTTCGCCGGACGGTGACGGGGTCTGCGTCAAGGTCAGCAGCGAATGCCCGGGCTTGAGCATTGCCGTCGTGCCCGAACCGTCTTGGTAGTTCAGCCATTTACCGAAGCGTCCGCCAGCCCCTGAGAACCATTCCTGCAGCTTCGATGTCACGGACAGCGTGTCCTGTGGCCGCGTCGTCGATTTACGGAACGCATCCAGCAATGCGGTGGAATCGTCGTCATTGTTTCGCGCCGGGCTGGCTGCGAAAACATTGCCGCCGATGGTCGCCGTCCTGATCGGATCAACGTCCGCGATGGATACCGCGATCGGCTGAAAGCCATCGACAGGAAAGGCGCTCTTGCCGGCCCTGCCAAGCTCGGCAAAGGCGTTCTGCGTGGAGATCACCAGCGCGTTGCGATCTCCAGCCGGATTGGCGGCACCCAGGCGGATATTGGCGTTGAGTGGATTTCGGGCGGCAAGCGCCAGGCGGGACAGCATGGTGAGGGCGGCGCCGGCGGACTGCGCATCCGGACGCTCGATGAATATGTCGAACGGCCTGCCATCGGCATAGGGATAGGCAGTGCCGGCCAGCGCGCCGATATCCGGAAGACGGCCGATCCGGGCGAGCGCCGGGATTTCGATCCTGGTGTCCTTCAGGAGAATGAACCGTGGCCTGGTGTCGTCGCGGGCCTCGGGCGCACAGGTCTCGTCCGCCTCGACCGGCAGCTCGGCCAGAAGCTCGACCTTGTTGTTGCCCGGCCGGAACGCCCGCAGCGGCAGTTCGATCAGCTTGCCGTCGAACTGTTCGCCGGCGGTGTTGCGGAAGGGATAGCTGGTGACGACGCGGTCGTTGACCCGCACCAGAAACTGCGCCGTGCGCTTCAGGCCGGGAGACGTGGCCGCACTCAGCTTCAGGCCGATCGTTGCATAGTCGGCCGGGTAGAAATCTGCCGGCATGACCATGTTGAAACCTGTGCGCGATAGGCGCCCGGAAAAGACCCGGGTCTCATATCCGGCCTCAGACAGCGTATAGCTTGTTGAAGCATCGGCAATGATCGTCCCGGACTGGCGTGAGAAAATGCCGCTGTCGAGGCTTTCCTTCAGCGGCCCTTGGATGGCCTGAAGCAACTGGCTGCTCATATCGGCGCGGGTCGCGCCCCGCAGGCTGACCGCTGCACGGCCGCCGTTTCCGGCGTCGCGCACCGAAAGGCCGTAGGGTGCCGGCCGTCCATCGGCGTCGCGCGCCTGTGCCCCGGTCTTGTCCGTCGAGACATAGAGATCGATACCCGGACCGGTGCCGGGCTTTTCGCCCACCGTGACGGCCAGATCCTCCCGGTTCATGAACAGCGCCAGCGTTTGCAGCGCGGGGGTCGCGTCGTTCAGCATTTCGGCGGTCGCCGCCTGCGGCAGGACCAGGCGGATATCGGTGACGTTGGCGTCGGTGCGGGCGACGGTCAAGAGATCGGCGAAAGTCCGGAAGCCATGATGTCTGCCGGCAACAAAACCGCTCCGTGAAGGATCAAGCTCGCTCCACAGCTCGTAGGTCGCCTCCAGCGAGCAATCGACCCGATGGAATTGGCGGGCCCGCAGGACCACCTGGTTGCGGCCCGGTTTCAACAGGCCGGGACCGATCGTCAGCGCTTCGCTTTTGAACCCGTTTGGCGAGGCGATCCGGAATGCTCCGGCAGACCGGCCGTTAACCTCGACATCCATGACGGACGTATCCGGCAGGACGGAAACGGCATTGCGATAGGCGAGCGCCAGCTGTCCGCCGCTCGCGGCCTGATCGGACGCGAGATTGAAGCTCAGCCTTGCAACGGCGTCCTCGCCCGACAGGTGATAGGCCGGCAGGGCCTGTTCGAACGGCACCAGACCGGTGACCTTGGCAGCGGCAGCTTCCGCCTGAACCGGGCGGGTCGACAGAATGCTCTCGGTGTCGCCAGGCAGGATGCGGGCAGCGGATGGGGCTGCGTCGAGCAGGCTCTGGGCGGACAACGGCAGCGTCTGCGCCATGATGAGGGCAAGCGACAGGCCGGCTGCCCGGGTGCGAAAAGGCTTAGCCATAGAGCTGCTCTCCCTTGAGAACCGGGGCATGGTCGGCTGTTTTGACAGGCAGCGGCACCGGGGCGATGTTGTTGTCGTTCAGCACCATCGGCGCATCCTCGAAGGACTGGACGACGCTTTCCCGGATCAGGCCGGCGCTGTAGCGGATGGCGCGCAGCGATTCCGTCAGGCTCCAGAGCGCAAACCGGCTGGTGCCCCAGAAGAAGTTTTTGCGCGTCTGGCGGCGCTCCAGACGATCCTGAAGCACCGACTGGTCGGAATACATCAGTTCGGCAATCGCCATCACCGTTTCCGGCGTGCGCTCGGAATAGGCAAAGCCGCAAATCGCCGTCTGGTCGAGCAAACGCCGCGAGCGATAGACGACATTGAAACAGAAGGTCTGG
This sequence comes from Pararhizobium sp. DWP3-4, assembly GCF_049898205.1. Lineage (NCBI taxonomy): Bacteria > Pseudomonadati > Pseudomonadota > Alphaproteobacteria > Hyphomicrobiales > Rhizobiaceae > Pararhizobium > Pararhizobium sp. DWP3-4. The sequence continues at coordinate 402,748 of NZ_JAFCXF010000002.1, forward strand.
CCGCCCCGGCGCAACTCGACCTTGGCCACCGTCGGATTGACGAGGTCCAGTTTCGGTTCCTTGTCGACGAACTCGATCGACACGCCACCGCTTGAGGCGTCCTGCACGATGACATGATGAATTATGTCGTCGATATGCATCAACGCATGACGCTTGACCGGCAGGCGCTGGTTGCGCCGCAATTCGCGGCGTTCGGCAATCGCTCCGAGGGCCGCACCGGCGAGACCAAGATTGATCAGGTTCCACATCGCGACGATCAGAAGCAGTTCGCTGGCGACCGGCTCCGTCAGGACGCGGTACCCGGAATAAAGGGCAGCGGCGAGCAGCAGGAAGAAGATGGCAAAGTATGGGGTTGCCAGCGGCGACAGCTTGCTCTTGTCCAGCGTCTGGCCTTTGGCAGTGACATTGAAAGTCGGCTTGCGCGGATTGCGCACGACGCTGACGATGCTGCCGAACAGGAAGACGGCCTGGACATATTCGTAGAGCTCGGAAATCCACGGCCAGCGGACGCGGCCGTAGAGATAGCTTTGCATGGCAAACGAGGAGATCAGATAGGTGACCGCGTAGGAAGCGAACTCGAGGATGTTGGCCTTGTAGATTTCCAGCGAGAAGAAGATGTAGAGCAGCGGCGAGAACATGAAGGCGAGCCGCGACAGCGGAAACAGCCAAAACATGTTGATGCCGGCATAGCAGATGCGCTGCGGGATCGAGAGCCCCTTGGCCAGGAACGGCCGCTTCAGGATGAGGATCTGCAGCATGCCCTGACACCAGCGGGCGCGCTGGCCGATGAAGGAAACGAACGTCTCCGGCTGCAGGCCGGCAATCAGCGGCTTGTCGACATAGACCGAGTGCCAGCCCTGGCAATGCAGTGACAAAGCCGTTTCGCAATCCTCGGTGATCGACTGACCGGAGAATCCATCGGTGGTCACCAGCGCCGAACGGCGCAGCACGGCGGCCGAGCCGCAGAAGAACGACGCGTTCCACTTGTCGAGCCCGCGCTGCAGGATCGAATAGAACATCTCGTTTTCCGACGGCATCCGGGCAAAGGTCTGGAGGTTCTTTTCCAGCGGGTCGGGATTGAGGAAATAGTGCGGCGTCTGGACGAGGAAGAGCTTTTCATCCTCCCTGAAGAAGCCGACCGTCTCGCGCAGAAAATCGCGCACCGGGGCATGGTCGGCATCGAACACGACGACCAGTTCCCCTTTAGAAACCTTCAGGCCTTCATTGAGATTGCCGGCCTTGGCGTGATCGTTCTGCTTGCGGGCATGGTAGTGCACGCCCATGGCGGCGCAGAGCGCCTTCAACTGCTCATGGCGGCGAATGGCGGCGACCGACACATGCGGGTTCTTGTGGTTGCGCTTGGCATCCGTGCCGCCGTCATCAAGCAGGTAGATGTTCAGCTTGTCCTTCGGATAGGCCATCGACTTGGCGGCGGCCAGCGTCACGGCCAGAAGCTCGGCGTCTTCATTATAGCTCGGAATGAACACATCGACCGTCGGCAGGTCTGCGGCAGCGCCCATGTCCGGCGTCTTCCGCTTGATCGGATCGATGACCATGAAGAAGCTGATCGCCAGCATCGCCAGGCAGTACATTTCGGCGAGGTAGAGCAGGAAACCGGGAATGAAGTTGAGCGGCTCGGTAATATCCGGCAGCGTCTCGGTGGTGCGCCAGAAACCGTAGCGCAGTGCGATGATGCCGGCAAAGACGAGCGTGATGACGCGGAACGTGCTGTTGTCGGGCCGCGTCATGCCGATGAACATGATGCCGAGAACAGCAAAAGAAAGCATGAGCTGCGCCTGAAGGCTCATCGGCAACAGAATCAAAGTCAAGCCGAGAGCGCCGGCCGGAATAGCCAGATATTTTCCGCACGTCATGTGCCACCAACCCCATCGTCATCTTCAGCGGCGCATCATGCGAGCCGGTTCTACATCGAACAGCCGGAACTTAAGCGGCGAAGGGTCAACAGAATCCTAATTTAAGGAGTGATGGATGGAAACGACACAGGACTAGGTAAACACAAGGTTTACAAACGGCTCCAAGATCTGAGGAGGCCCGGCTTTGGTCGGCATGAAGGAACATGCAGGCCGCCATCGCGTTGATATTCTTGAAGTAGGAGACCGCACGATGACGCTTCCCGCCGACCCCATTCCTGGCCCGATTCCGCCCATTCAGCAGCCGGTACCGGTCACCGAGCCCGAGCCCGACCGGCTCCCGGACGAGGAACCCTTGCCCAATCCCGATGAAAATCCGCAACCGCCGCAGCAGGTGGAACACCGCTGAAATCACTCGTTCCGGAATGACAGGACAGGCGGTAAATCTCCAGTGAGCTGATAGAGACCACAAAGGCCCAGCAATGCAGGCCTTTGTGTCGTCACTTGGTCCCTATGCAGTGCCTCCCGCTGCGACAGGCATCCACACTTTCTCCCTATTCACCTCGGTGGCGAGATCGATCATGACACAGGTGCCATTTCTGATCCGCTTTCGCCAAATGCCGGCGGCGTCTGGCGCGGTTTGAAGCAGACCACCATCGTGCAGAGCCCGCAGCCGCGTGCGCGATAGCTGCAGCTCGCCCGCCAGCAGGCGATCAAGCCGCATGCTGGCCGGAAACGGCACGTTCAGCTCGATGTTGAGCGCGGTCCAACCGGACGTTTCCTCAAGCAGTTCCTTGGCGATTTCAAAGTTTGGAAACTCCTCGATGCGTTGCGATTTCCGCCGCAGAGCCCCGATGTTGAACGTTTCAGCCCTGATCCAATCCGGATTGTTGGACTGTAACGCGTCGAGAACTGCCGGATCGATATCACCGACAGCCTGGCGCTCGAAGATCGGCCGGTTCCAGGTCTTGTCGCAGGACAGGCATTTGTAGATCAGCCAGGCATCGAGCCTGCGGCCGTTGGCGTTGAGCCGGATCTTGCCGCTGCTTTGGAACGGCCTTTGCGTTCCGCATCCGCTGCAGGCGATCCAGGGCTGGGGCGCCGTCTGCGGTATAATGGTCCATCGGACCCGAAGTGAATTGCACATATCGTCTTGGTCTTCCGTTCGGAAGTCCACCAAGATGGTGCAGGAGAAACCCTTGCGGGCGCGGTGTGGCGATGTTCTGGGCGGCTGAAGAGCTGAGACAGCGGAGCTGCACATGGCACATTGTAACAATGCCAGACCGGTCTCATGCCACCACCCGATGAACACATCTGTACGCCGACGGCATCGCCGTCGGGCAATACGGGGTGAAACTGGATTGAGACCGGTATTACTTAGGCAAACTGCAACCTCTGTGCGCCAACGCTCTTCGACGGCGAAGGTAACAAACGAACGGGCCGGTGTGGAGTGCTTTGGCGTACTAAGGAGCGAAAAGATGTAGCATTGCGGCTATTATGCAACTTTGGTATGGCGGCAGACTTGACTTGCGTCAACGAGATCAAGAGCAGCCAAGCCCAAACATAAATTGAACCAAATTTTCGTATGTTTATTAAAATTTTCAAATCCTTATATCTAGAACAGCATATTTCGTTCTGTCATGTCTTAAAATGCATATTCAGGCCAAATCCCTACTTTGCACAAACCGCGTTACCGCGCATAAGATAGCTGAATACAAGAAGTTGAGTGGGGTGATTGTGACTTCTAAGCCAACGCGACAGACTGCAGAAACGCTGAAAACACGCCACGTGTTTTTCGATACAGAAGTCTATCGGAGAGCCGGTTTCAACGTTCGGAACTCTCAGTTCACAACGTTGAAGGAATACGTAGATGCAGGTCGCATCTCCGTTCACATGACAGACATAACTTCAGCAGAGGTTCATCGCCAGATTGGCGAAGAAGTAGCTGACAGAGCTGGTCGGCTAGAAAAAGTCAGCCACTCTTTCAGGAGATTTTCCCAATTAACAGCCGAATGCCCAAAGCTACCAGAGATAGACGAGAAGACCTTGACCCACCACATATGGCGGGGCTTTCTCGACGTCGTTGTCAGTGAACTTTCTGCCGACAACATCTTGGCAATGCAGGTTCCTCCACGCAAAATCTTCGAAAAATATTTCGCTGGTGAAGCACCGTTCAGCAAGCGCGGCAGCAAAGAATTCCCAGACGCCTTCGTCACGGAGGCGCTCGCTGACTACTGCACGAAACATCAAATCAAAATGTATGTTGTGAGCGGCGACATAGCATTCCGCGAGGCTGCTGCTACACATCCAGCACTTATACCACTTATCACGATCAACGAACTTTTGGCCTCCTGCGTTGCAGAGGCAGACATCGACCTTGAGCCGATAGTCGACGCAATCTTCTCGCATCCTGCATTTGAAGACCAATTAATTAACGCGCTCACCGAAGATGTCACCTTTCTGGATGGCGTCTACTTCGGAACTCTCGACGATGGCGAGGTGAGAGATATAACCCTTGACGAGGTCATGGCTGTCGATGGCTACAGTCTCGCGGCAATAGACACAGACTCAATCTCGTTGATCGTCAACGTACCCTGCGTCTTGGGAGCAACCGTTGACTACATGTATTTCGAGCGAGACTACAGCGATGAAGGCCCAGACTACGCGACGACGGCCACCGAGCACTTATCACAGCACAATAGCCTGAAGCTCTACCTTCGCATCGACAAAGACACCGGTCGGTTTATGGAAACGGAAATGCTAACGAAACGCGCTTATTTTGAATGACGGCTCGACTGAAGCCAATTCGAGTGCGCGGCAGATTACTCTAGGAGAGTCATAAACACCGTCGATTCGACTGGCCGCTAGTATTTTCGACCAGTTTCGGACCACCCTCAATAAACTCCAGGGTCAGTATAACTTGTGACGGTGGATTCATATCGACGACATGCTATTAACTACGTCGTTTAAAAGAATGGTACGGTTGGGTGGAATCGAACCACCGACCTCAGGATCCACAAACCTGCGCTCTAACCAACTGAGCTACAACCGCACAACACAGCGATGCACAGACATTATCATGTGCCGCTGAGGGGTCAAATACGGGCAGTCCGTCTTTTTTGCAAGCCATAACTTGCCCGTAGATGTGAAAAAACCGGGTAAAAAATCACCCGGTTCTGTCGTCATGCTGCGCGGTCAAAGACCGCGCCTGCAGAAATCAGTTCTTCTTGAAGCCGGAGATGGCCTTTTCGGCGGCATCCTTGCCTGGCTTCGTCACGGTTTCGGCAATCTTGCGGGTGGCTTCCTGCATCGACTTCGCCTGTTCCATGGCAAGCTCTGCCTGCTTGCGGATGAAGGCGGTCTGCAGTTCGAACAGTTCGGAAACCGACTTGACGCCGAGCAGCGCTTCCATGTGCGACAGCGAGTTTTCAGCATTGGTGCGCAGGGCATCGATCGCCTTGAGGCCGAGTTCGACGGTGCCGGACTGGGCGCTTTCGATCGTCGCTTCAACCGTCTTCGTTGCGTCTTCGGCGGCGGTCTTCATCTTGGAATAGGCTTCCTTGGACTGGGCAGCACCCTTTTCAGCGAAATCGCGAAAGGTTTCGGTGACCTTTGCCGGGTCGAACGAAGCAAGCGAAAAGACATCGTCGGTTTTCTTGGTAGCCATGATCTGCGCTCCTTGGTTTTGGGCCCTCTCATGAGGCACCCATCGTGTGATGATGTCTATATAGGCGATTTCGTTGTGCATTGCAATATATTTGTGCAGTGCAGCATTCATTAAAATCAGCTGCATTAACCTTGCGCCGCGAAAGGCCTGTGCGCCATAGTCTGCAAGCTGGACCCTAGGCGCGCCGGCGTCTATTAATAGACTGTTAACAATCCCGCCCCTTTGGCGGTTGCGCAAACCAGGTCAGCCGATGCCCGCAAAATCGTATCCCTTTATCGACATAGCCGTTCACGAACGGGTGCGGGAGCATTTTGCCAAGGGCGATGCTGCGGTCCTGTTTTCTCCCGACATGAGCCAGGTGCTGTGGTCGAATGGCGAAGGTGCGTTCCTGTTCGGCCTGCCGTCGATCTATGATTTCATCGACAGCGGCGCCAACCGCAACGATGCCGCCTATCGCCAGATGGAGGCCGCCGCCCGGCAGTTGAAGCGCAGCGGCGATAGCCGGGCGTTCCTGATGCGCATCGCCTCGGGTTTCCAGCGCGCTTCGGTCAGCGCCTCGGTCGAGATGATCTCCGTGCGGCCGGGTGAAACGGCCATCCTCTTTGCCGCTCCCCGCAACGGCAAGCCGCTGGCCATTCAGGACCGCGCGGCCAGAATGATCTCGGGCTTCGACGACCCGGACACGCATATGGCCGTACTGGATGGCGATGGCGCCGTGCTTGCCGCCTCGCCCGGTTTTGCAGCGCTGGCGATGACACCGCAGACCTGCCGCTCGCTGGTGAGCGCCGTTACCCGCGACAGCGACTGGCTGCTCAAGCGGCCGATCCCGACGGGCAAAGGCCATCTGCCGGCGGCAATCGGCAAGCTCTCGGAACGTCCCGCCCTGCATCTGCTGTTTGCGGTCGAGACCATTTTGGGCAATCTCGATCCCGGGACGGATTTTGAGGAGATCGCAAACGCCGATGACGACGCGCCAGCCGCAAGCGAGACGGTTGGCAGCGAGGCCGCCGTGCCGGTTCTCTCACCCACAGCCCTGCCCGCCGATGTCATCGACGAGATCGAGCAGATCGAGGAAATCGCTGCCGAAGAGGATGGCTTCGTCGATCCGGATAATGACGCTGCGCCTGCGGCAGAGACCGAACGGCCTTCCGCTGACGCTTTCATGGCTCCTGTTGAACCCGTGGCCGAAGAGACAGAACCGCATCTGGAGTTGCCTTCTGATGCACCGCCGGAGCCTATCGCCTCAGCCGTGGACGATCTGGACGAGGTTGCCGAAACCGGCGCCCCCGAGGAGACTGCCGTTCTGCCTGAAGCCGATGAAACGGTGGCGCAGGAGATCGAGGCTGGCGAACCGTTGCCCGCCGAGCCGGTCGAAGTGCCGCAAGAACCTGTCCACGACCGTGTTGGGCTGGATGAAACGGTTGTGACTGAAAACGCCAGCGGCACACCCATTGTCGAAACCGCCACGGATAATGTGGCAGACGGCGACACCCCGGTCCCAACCGATATCCCGCTTGAAGACATGTCTGCCGAAGACGACGCCCCAGAGCCTGTGCACGGTTTCGTCTTCAACCCGAATAGCCGCGCCGTCCGTTTCGTCTGGAAGATCGATGCGGACGGACGTTTCAGTGAAATCTCCGAGGAATTTGCAACCGCTGTCGGGCCGCATTCCGCCGATATTACCGGGCAAAGTTTTAGCGATCTGGCGGATCGCTATCACCTCGACCCGGGCAACACGATCAGCGAGCTTCTGAAACGGCGCGACACCTGGTCGGGAAAGACGATCTACTGGCCGGTCGAAGGCACCAGCCTGCAGGTTCCGGTCGATCTCGCCGCCCTTCCGACCTATTCGCGCAATCGCGAATTCGACGGTTTCCGCGGTTTCGGCATCGTGCGCGTGGCCGATACTGTCGATGACGAACAGGCAACAGGCCTGACTCTTCACCCGCCCGTGCCGAACGAAGAGACGGTTGCCGGCGAGATTGACGACACGGCGCAGGATCTGTCGGCCGCCGATCACGAGGTGGTGGCGGAAGACACAGCCCCGCACGTTGCGACAGAAGAAAGCAACGCGGCAGCGGAGCCTGTCGAAGCTCCAAGCGAACCGACCGACGGCGCGGAGTTTGCAACCGAATTGACGGCGTCCGAGCCAGGCGACGGCGAGCCGCTTGCCGAGACCGGTGACGAACTTCCGGCGGCCGGCGACCAGGAAGACCCTTTCCGTGGCGAGCGTCCGGCACTGAAGCTGGTCCAGACCCCGGAGCGCCGCGCATCCGATAAAGTCGTCCAGCTCGACAGCCACCGTCCTGGCACCGAACCTTTGAGCCGCAGCGAACAGGCCGCCTTTCGCGAAATCGCCCGTCAACTCGGCGAGAATTTCGGCAAACGTCCAAACGAGGCCGTGCTTGCCACGGACGAGCACGCAGCGGCAAACCCCTCACAGGATGACGCCGCACCAAAAATCGAGACGAACTCCGAGGACGGCCGTGCCGGCATCGCCGATGGCGCTGAACGCACAACCGAAAACACCCCGCCCGAAGCGCCCGCCCCGATCGTGCCTGCGCGCACCAGCGGCAGCAGCAGCCTGACGCCGGAGATCCTCGACAATCTTCCGCTCGCGCTTCTGGTCCATAGCGGTGACGATCTGTTCCACGCCAATTCCGAATTCCTGATGCTGACGGGCTATGCCGATCTGGACGAATTGAGAACGGAAGGCGGCATCGATGCGCTTTTCGCCAGCGACGAGGACGATCTGTTCGACTTGCCGGACGGCACGATGATGCTGATCCGCAACGATGGCCAGCTCGTGCCGGTCTCGGCGCGGCTGCAATCGATCCGCTGGGAAGACAAGAATGCGCTGATGATGGCGCTTTCCGCGACGAAAACGGCGCCGGCACCCGTGGTGACTGCAGACATTCACCCGGCCGAGGTTGCCGAAGAGCCGGCGGAGGCACCGGAAATCCAGGCGCTGCGCATGGAAGCGGAAGAACTGCATTCCATTCTCGAGACCGCAACGGATGGCGTCGTCGTCGTCGGTGCCGAGGGTGAAATCCGCTCGGTCAACCGCTCGGCAAGCGCCCTGTTCAATTATGACGACGGCGAAGTTCGCGGCAAACCCTTCGCCATGCTGTTTGCCCATGAGAGCCAGAAGGCCGTTCTCGATTACCTCGCCGGCCTTTCCGGCCATGGTGTCGCCAGCGTGCTGAACGACGGCCGCGAAGTGATCGGCCGCGAGGCTTCCGGCGGCTTCATTCCGCTGTTCATGACCATGGGCCGCCTCTCCTCGTCCAACGGCTTTTGCGCCGTCATCCGCGACATTACCCAATGGAAACGGACGGAAGAGGAGCTGCGCAACGCCAAGCGGGCCGCCGAAACGGCCAATGCCCACAAGAGCGATTTCCTCGCCCGCGTCAGCCACGAGATCCGCACGCCGCTCAATGCGATCATCGGCTTTTCCGACATGATGGCGAGCGAGCATTTCGGCCCCATCGGCAATCCGCGCTATGTCGAATATGCCGGCGATATCGGCCGCTCCGGCCGCCATGTGCTCGACATCGTCAACGACCTCTTGGATATCTCGAAGATCGAGGCCGGCGAGATGGACCTCGAATTCACCGCCGTCGAGATCAACGATGCCGTTTCGGAGGCCGTCTCCCTGGTCCAGCCACAGGCCAACAGTCAGCGGGTGATCATCCGCACCTCACTGTCGGGTTCGGTGCCGAACGTCGTTGCCGATAACCGCTCGATCAAGCAAATCGCCCTGAACATCCTGTCGAACGCCATCCGCTTCACCCCATCCGGCGGCCAGATCGTCGTTTCGACCGCCTATGAGGCAAATGGCAGCGTCATTCTGCGCATCCGCGACACCGGCGTCGGAATGACCCGCACCGAGCTCGAGCAGGCGATGAAGCCTTTCCGTCAGGTGACCACCGGCGCCCGCAAGCGCGGCGACGGCACCGGCCTTGGCCTGCCGCTGACCAAGGCGATGGCCGAGGCGAACCGGGCGCAGTTCTCGATCAACTCGGCGCCCAACGAGGGCACGCTGGTGGAAATCTCCTTCCCGTCGCAGCGGGTTCTCGCCAACTAGCCACGGCCTGGACATACGGCAGTCACGTGCCGGACGATCGCGGTTGCCGGTTCTGCTCGCGCCAGGAGGCCGGACTGAGGGATGTCACCCGCCGGAACTCGCGGTTGAAATTCGATTTCGTCTGGAAGCCGCATTCGAACATGGCCGAGGTCACCGGCATATCGGTCTCTCGGAGCAGCCGGCACGCTTCGGCAATTCGAAAATCGTTGATGTACTGCGAGACGTTCTTGCCTGCCAACCGGTTGACCGCACCGGAGATCTGACGGGCCGGTACGCCTGCCCGCCGCGCCAGCCGCGACAAGGTCAGGTTTTCGTCGCGCGACAGTTTCTGGTCTTTGAGCAGACGATCGACCCGCTCCAAAACCTCCCGGTCCTGTGCTGCCTGGGCCGGACGGTAATCATCATTCGAAGCTGGCGACGGAGCTCCCCGCTCGCGGGCGGCGACAAGGGCGGTTACACCCAGTAGAAATAGCCCCAAAAGGTTCGCATTGCCGACAAGTAAAACCGTGTGCTGCCCGCTGCTCCATTTGAAATCCAGAAGAACGGCAATGTCGAACAAGGCAGACAGGCAAAGCGATGCGGCCGCGAAATACAGGGCGCGATGTGCGGCGAATACACCTTCAAGACGCGCTTCGTCCAATGCATCGGTTCCGCTGCGGGCGAGATCCAGCAGCGCCAGCGCGTATCCGACAAACAGCACGATCAAGGCAACGTCGATCAATGCGGGTGCCACGAGCACCAGCGCGACCATAACAAGTGGCGGAGCTGCATGAAACCAGCTGATCCTGCCCGTCCCCGCGTCATCGTGTTGCGTCAGGCTGCGGAAACTTGCCCAGACGAGGGGCGGCAGGCCGCTCGGCAAAATAGGCATCACGTATCGCAGCTCCTCGATGCCGTAGCCCCAGCGCAAGCCAACGATCACCGATTGCAAGGCGCACAAACCAATCAAGACAAGGAATGGCCGATTGCCCTTCGAAGGTTCGGTGCCGCGTAACAGGGCGACGAGCAGGATCAGAAGCAGCAAGGCGACGACGAAGGGCAACGGCACGAAGATCAAGACATGTCCTTTGAGTGGCTATCACCGGTCAATGGTGGCCCATATCGCGATTCGGGACGACCTCAATCGTGATCAAGGAAGCGCTATGGCCATGCAACTGGAATTATCTGTGGGTTCCTCGTAACCAAGTGAGATCCTGATGAACCTTTTCCAGATTTTTTGTTCCGTCGTCCTTCCCGTCACATTCGCCGTTCCCTGCTACGCCGCCGAGGTCGGCATGCGTGAAATCAAAGTGGCCGCACCCGAACGCGGGCGCGATCTGGCTGTCACGGTGTGGTATCCCGCCGAAGCCGGAGGCGAACATGTTCTTGTTGGTGACAACAAGCTCTTCAAGGGGGCTGCGGCCTTTCGCAATGCGCCGCTCATCAAGGGAAATTTTCCGCTGGTGGTGATGTCGCATGGCTCGGGCGGCCGCATTGAAGGCATGACCTGGCTTGCAACAGAACTCGCCAAAGCCGGCTTTGTCGTTGCCGGCCCCAACCATCCCGGCACGACCAGCGGCGACTCGACGCCGGCCAACACACCTAAGCTCTGGGAGCGCACGCAGGATCTGTCTGCAGTGATAGACGCACTCACGAAAGATACGGGTTGGAGCGGCGCCATTGACGCTGACCATATCGGGGTCGTCGGCTTCTCGCTGGGAGGCGCCGCCGCCATGGAAATCGCCGGCGCCCGGGCCGACCTCGATGCCTTTGCGCGCTACTGCGATACAAGCGCCAAATGGGATTGCGCCTGGTTTGCAGGCGGCAAGGGATACGTCAACGACGAGCCGGTAAAAGTCGATAAAGTTGATCTGCGTTCAATCGATAAGATACGCTTCGAGCAATTAAACCTCGATCGCCGCATTCAGTCAGCCGTTCTGATCGACCCGGGCCTCGCCCAGGCTTACCAACCGGAGAGCCTGAAAAACATCGCGATCCCGATGAGTTTCATCAATCTCGGCAGTAGCGGAACAATCCCTGCTGCGGTGATCGCCGATCGGCTGGCAGCCCTGTCGCCACAGGGGTCCTATGCCGCCGTGAACGACAGCAATCATTTCAGCTTCCTGCCGGAGTGCAAACCGGGCGCAGCTGAAATGCTGGTCGAATTCGGGGAAATCGATCCGATCTGCACGGATAGCGGCAGCCGGTCGCGGGCGGATATCCATGCCGAACTGACGGGTCTTGTCGTGCAGGCCTTGCAGAAGACGCTCAAGGTTGGCCAGTAAGACGCGGCATTTTTGCGACGTGGAAACAGCAGACAAAAAAGAGGCAGCTGGGAAGCTGCCTCGATAAGTTGAATGCTAAAACAGGTGCTCGAGAGGTAATGACATCATGTCTGCGCTGGCATCTCTGCCAAAGCCAACCCACATCGGCTGGCCTCAAGTTGAGATCACCATGCGCCGTCATTCGTAAACAAAACCTTTCCAGCCGACCCGCAAATTTTAAGCATCGGCCCGGAAGACATAAGCTTTGGTTAATTCGGGGCGCCGGAAATCGTTAACGCGGCGTCGTCAGTTTCCAAGCTCGGGCAAGTTGGCGTAGAGATCGAGCGCTTCCGGATTGGCAAGCGCCTCCTTGTTCTTGACGGGGCGGCCATGCACGACCTCGCGTACTGCAAGCTCGACGATCTTGCCGGATTTGGTGCGCGGGATATCGGTGACGGCGATGATCTTGGCGGGAACGTGACGCGGCGAGGCGCCGCTGCGGATCCTTGACTTGATCGCCTTCACCAGGTCGTCGGACAAGACGATCCCTGTCGCCAGCCGCACGAACAGGATGACACGGACATCGTCATCCCAGTCCTGGCCGATGCAGATCGCCTCGGCCACCTCGTCCATCTGCTCGACCTGATTGTAGATTTCGGCCGTGCCGATGCGCACGCCGCCCGGGTTGAGCGTCGCGTCCGAGCGGCCGTGGATGATGATGCCGCCATGTTCGGTCCACTCGGCAAAATCGCCGTGGCACCAGATATTATCGAAGCGCTCGAAATAGGCAGCCTTGTATTTGGCGCCCTCCGGGTCGTTCCAGAACATCACCGGCATGGACGGGAACGCTCTTGTGCAGACAAGCTCGCCCTTTTCCTGGCGCACCGGCTTACCGTCATCGTTCCAGACATCCATCGCAAGGCCGAGCCCCGGCCCCTGGATTTCACCGCGCCAGACCGGCTTCAGCGGATTGCCGAGCACAAAACAGGAGACGATATCGGTCCCACCGGAAATTGAGGCCAGCTGGACATCCGGCTTGATGCCCTCATAGACGAAGGAGAAGCCTTCCGGCGACAGCGGCGAGCCGGTGGAGGTCATCAGCCGCAGCGACGAGAGATCATGGGTCGAGACCGGCGTGAAGCCACCCTTGCGCACGGCGTCGATATATTTTGCCGAGGTGCCGAAGATGGCGAATTGCTCATCACGGGCATAGTCGAACAGCACGTTGCCATCGGGATGGAACGGCGAGCCATCGAAAAGGCAGAGCGTTGCGCCGAAGGCGAGCCCGGAGACCAGCCAGTTCCACATCATCCAGCCGCAGGTGGTGAAGTAGAACAGCTTTTCGCCCTCCTTCAGCCCGCAATGGAAGCGATGCTCCTTCAGGTGCTGCAGCAAAGTGCCGCCTGCTGAGTGGACAATGCACTTTGGAACGCCGGTGGTGCCGGACGAAAAGAGAATATAGAGCGGATGCGCAAATGGCAGGGGCGCAAACCCAATCTCGCGCGCGGCGAAGGGTTCGATGAAGCCGGCCAGCGTCTGGCCGTTTTCCAGCGATCCGGCCAGCGTTTCAGCATCGCCGGCATAGGGAATGATCAGGGCGGGGACGCCGAGTTTGCCGGTAACCGCCTGAACCTTCGCGGCAACATCCTGGCGCTTGCCGGCGTACCAGTAGCCGTCGCAGGCGATGAACAGCTTCGGTTCGATCTGGCCAAAGCGGTCGAGCACGCCCTGCTCGCCAAAATCGGGGGAACAGGACGACCAGATGGCGCCGATCGAGGCGGTGGCCAGCATCAAAGCAATTGTTTCCGGCATGTTCGGCATCATCGCGGCGACGCGGTCGCCCTTGCCGATGCCCCGTGCCTTCAGGGCTTGCTGCAGCCTGGACACCAGCGCCCGCAGTTCGTCCCAGGACATGCGCGACTGCACCTTGTCCTCGCCCCGGAAAACCAGCGCGTCGCCGCGACCGGTATGGCGCAGGAGATTTTCGGCGAAATTGAGCGTGGCGTCAGGAAAGAAACGTGCGTCGAGCATCACGTCGCCATGGATGAGCGCGCGTTCACCGCGATTGCCGATGACGCCGCAATGATCCCAGACGCCAGTCCAGAAATCGGCGCGCTCGGTGATCGACCAGTCATGGAACGCGTCATAGTCCGCAAACGTTCTCGAAAAGCGTTGTCCGCACCAATCGATGAACGCCTTCATCGGCGTCTGTTCGATGAATTCTGCCGACGGTATCCAAAGGGCCCGATCTGACTGCATATTTTCCTCCGCTTCCCACGCCCGCCTCTATATCATGCTGCGACGCAAGATAAACAGGCCGTGCAAATGATGGCTGTGGCAGTTGCGACATTTCGCGTGTCTACCGTTTGATTTATGAGCGGTGAAAGCCTATCCAGAGGCCTTCAAACCGATTGAAAGTGCCCCGGACGGCCATGAGGCAATTCTTTACCAGCAGCAGCAGAAAAATCGGGTGGCAGGCATTTTTTCTGTCGCGCACCGTCGCATGGCTGCTTGTCGGCGCGGTTATCCTGACTGCGCTGTTCAAAATCGCCCTGCCGCTGTTCGTCTCGACGGCGAGCGTCAAGACGAACATGGAGGATGTGCTGTCGTCGTGGACGGGCGCCCGGGCAAATATTGTAGGCGACCCGCAGATCAGCTTCTGGCCACATCCGGTTCTGACGCTGCGCAATGTCACCTTTGAAGGCGGCGATCCTGCTGCCCCGGAACTGCTGGCGAAGGCCGACGCGATTGCGGCAGGGTTCGATATTCTTGCCGCCTTGCGCGGTACGCCCGTGTTCTATGATTTCCATCTGATCAATCCGGTTTTCAACGTGGAGCGCCGTCTCGACGGAACGTTCAACTGGCGGCGGGCCGGCTGGATGGCCGATGCCATCGCCGGCGCCGCGGGAAAGACGCCGTCCACCGCCCGCAACACCCCGATCGGCGATGTCGAGATCGTCAACGGCACGCTGGAACTGACCGACCGTGTGACCTCCAGCACGCATCGCATCAGCGCAATCACCGGCTCCGTGCAGTGGCGGACCCCGACCACACGGATGAGCGCAGAGCTTTCGGCCCTCATGAATGGCGAGAAGGTTCAAGGGACTATCACCTGCGATGAACCGCTGATGCTGCTTTCGGGCCAGAACAGCACGTTCCAGGCATCATTCAATTCCATGCCGCTCAGCTTCAGTTTCGACGGCAACGGCAATGCTTCAAGCCGCCCTTTCGCGACCGGCCAGCTTCAGCTCAAGGCAAAATCCGTTGGAGCATTGTTGGCCTGGTTCAAAGGCGAGCCTCAGCCGGTTGCGACCACCGGATCGGTCGGCATCGATACCAGCATGACCGTGTCGGCGCAGACATTGAAGATGGACAACCTTTCGCTGTCTCTGGATGATTCCGACGCGACCGGTGTCCTCGGCATGGCATGGGATTTGTCTCGCGGCCCGCGCATCGATGGCACGCTCGCCTTTGACCAGCTGAACCTGACGCCCCTGCTCTCATCGGTTTTCCCGCTTCGCCAGGAGGCCAGCACCGGGAATGGGCCGGAAATGGCTTTCCTCAAGCTGATCAGCCTTGATCTCCGGCTGTCGGCGCAGGAGGTCAGTTATGGTGCGGCTGCCCTGACCGATGTCGCGGCCGGCATCATCGTGGAAAACGGCCGTGCGTCTATCGATATCGGTGACGGCATCTTTGCCGATGGTTCGCTCAGCGGCCGCGTCGCCTTGGCGAATGACGGCGCCGAAGGCGGACAAGTGCAGCTTGCGCTGAAGAATGCAGATCTCGCGTCCGTTTCGGCAAGTCTTGGCCTTGCAGGGCCGTTGCCGCTTGGCCGGGGCATGCTGAGCATCGACCTGTCGACCGCCGACCCCCTGTCGAAAATGACGGCGGCCGGCGTTTCCGGAGAGTTTCGCTATACGGCGAACAATGGCAGCGTGGTGAATTTCGACCTGCCGGAATTCGAGCGGCTTGCCACGCTGGGCCAGGTTTTCAACGTCAGCCACGCCACCAACGGTTCGTTCGCCTTTACCAGGGCGGACATCGCCGCGACCTTGCGCAAGGGCGTTGTCGAGGTGACCACTGCGGATATCACCGGCGGCGGAAAGACGGTGTCTCTCGCCGGAACCATTCCCTTCACAAACGGGAAACTGGCGCTTGCCGGTGCAGTCCGGTCAGACGACAGCGCAACACCTGCCGTGCGCTTCTTTGCCGACGGGTCCTGGCCGAACCCGGTCATTTCCCCCCTGCCCGCGCGCAGCACACAGCCCTAGCGGGTCGATCGACTTTGCCGCAGGGCGTTCTAAGATGAGCAGGCGAATCAGCTCACAGGAGATGTGTCCGTGCTGCGTTTCCTTGCCGCCCTGCTCAAGATCGCGCTGGCATCGCTGCTGACGGGTGCCGGGCTGTCGATCTTCAACATATCGTCAGTGCAGGTCCTTGAGCAGGCCGGGCTGACGCCGGATGTGCTGTGGGCTCACCTTTTGCGCTTTACCAACTGGGCGCTGCCCAACATCATGCTGGGATCGATGATCGTGCTGCCGATCTGGCTGCTGACCTATGTTTTCCTGCCGCCGCGCGAAAGAGAACGCGAGCGCGACTGACGCGCCCGCTGTATTCGCATCAATGTGCGAACGCCGCCTGCTCGTCCTTGACGCGCTGGATTTCCCGGCGGCGCGAAACCACCGAGGCGATCAGCACGCCGATGGCGACAATGCCGATCAGGATGGTGCAGACAGCGTTGATTTCGGGCGTGACGCCCAACCGCACCTGGCTGTAGATCCGCATCGGCAGTGTGGTGGCGCCGGGGCCGGAGGTGAAGCTGGAAATCACCAGATCGTCCAGCGACAGCGTGAAGGCGAGCACCCAGCCGGAAAAGACCGCAGGTGCTATGACGGGCAAGGTCACCTGCAGGAAGGTTGCCACCGGCGTGGCGCCAAGGTCCATCGCCGCCTCTTCGATCGACCGGTCGAAGCTCAAAAGCCGGGACTGCACGACGACGGCGACGAAGCACATGGTGAAGGTGATGTGGGCGAGCGTCAGCGTCCAGAAGCCGCGATCGAAACCGATGGCAACGAACAGCAGCAGCATCGACAGGCCGGTAATGACTTCCGGCATGACCAGCGGCGCGTAGATCATCCCGGAAAACAGCATGCGGCCACGAAAGCGCGTGTAGCGCGTCATCGCGAGCGCTGCCATCGTGCCGAGAACCGTGGCGATGGTTGCCGAGATCAAGCCAACGCGGATCGTGACCCAGGCGGCATCGAGAAGCGCCTGATTGTGGAAGAGCTGCACATACCATTTGGTCGAGAAGCCCGCCCAGACGGTGACCAGCTTGGATTCGTTGAAGGAGAAGATCACCAGAAGCACGATCGGCAGATAGAGAAAGGCGAAGCCGATGACGATCGAAGCGATGTTGAAACGGGACCAGCGCTGCATGACTATCTCCCCTCCGCGTCGGCTTTGGACTGCGCATGCTGGAAGAACATGATCGGCACCACCAGGATCAGCAGCAGGATGGTTGCCACAGCGGCGGAGACCGGCCAGTCGCGATTGGCGTTGAACTCGTTCCACAAGGTCTTGCCGATCATCAGCGTCTCGGAACCGCCGAGCAGATCCGGGATGACGAATTCGCCTACGGCCGGAATGAACACCAGCATGCAGCCCGCCACCACGCCGGGCATGGACAGTGGAAACGTCACCCGCCAGAACGCCCGGATCGGCGTGCAGCCGAGATCCTGAGCCGCCTCCGTCAGGCTGTGGTCCATCTTTTCCAGCGAGGAGTAGATCGGCAGCACCATGAACGGCAGGTAGGAATAGACGATGCCGATATAGATCGCCCAATTGGTGTTGAGGATGATCAGCGGCTGATCGATCACGCCGAGCGTCAGGAGCAGCTGGTTGAGCAGCCCCTCCGGCTTCAGGATGGCAATCCAGGCATAGACGCGGATCAGGAAGCTCGTCCAGAACGGCAGGATGACCAGCATCAACAGCGTCGGGCGGATGGTGCTGGGCGCCTGCGCCATGCCGTAGGCCACCGGATAGGCGATCAGCAGCGTCAGGACTGTAGAGACACCGGCGATCCAGAGGCTGGAGGCATAGGCCTTGGTATAGAGCGCGTCCTCGGTCAGCCAGATATAGTTGTCGATCGAGAACTGCTTGATATTGTCGATGAAGCCGCCAAAACCGGAGGCGAGGTCGAACACCGGCAGATAAGGCGGCATCGCGACCGCGGTTTCCGACAGCGAAATGCGGATGACGATGAAAAACGGTATCAGGAAGAAGAACAGCAACCAGGCATAGGGGATGACGATCACCAGCCGGTTGAACAAAGCCGATCCGAATTTTGCCATGGCTTCAATCCTTCAGCACGACGCCGGCATTTTCATCGAAGGAAATCCAGACTTCCTGATCGTAGCCGAGCGGATCTTCGACGGCACGTACTGCGTTGAGCGACGAGGCCTTGATCACCTTGCCGTCCTTCAGCTTGACGTGAAAAACCGTCATATCGCCGAGATAGCCGATATCCCAGATTTCCCCCTGCGCGGCATTGAGCGGCGCACAGGCCGGCCGGTCGCGGCCGACGCGGATCTTTTCAGGGCGAACCGCAAAGCCGGCCTTGGTGCCGACGGCCGGCGGTTCGGTCGAGGCGACACGAACGGTAAAACCGCTTTGCGTGGCGATCTCGACGGTGCCATTGCCTGCGGATGAGACCGTTCCGTCGAAAATATTCACGTCGCCGATGAAATCGGCCACGAAACGCGAATTGGGCGCTTCGTAGATTTCCGGCGGTGTGGCGACCTGCACGACCTTGCCATGCGCCATGACCGCAATGCGGTCGGCCATGGTCATTGCCTCTTCCTGGTCATGGGTGACGACGACGAAGGTGAGGCCAAGTTCCTGCTGCAGGTCCATCAGTTCGAACTGGGTTTCCTCGCGCAGCTTCTTGTCGAGTGCGCCGAGCGGCTCATCCAGCAAAAGCACCTTCGGACGCTTGGCCAGCGAACGGGCAAGCGCCACGCGCTGGCGCTGGCCGCCGGAGAGCTGGTGCGGCTTGCGTTTGGCGAATTTGTCGAGCTTGACCAGTTTCAGCATTTGCTCGACACGCGCGGCAATATCGGCCTTCGGCATGCCGTCCTGCTTGAGGCCGAAGGCGATGTTTTTCTCCACCGTCATATGCGGAAACAGCGCATAGGACTGGAACATCATGTTGACCGGCCGCTTGTAGGGCGGGATGCCGGCAAGGCTCTGCCCGTCGAGGATGATCTCGCCAGAGGTCGGCTGCTCGAAACCGGCGAGCATGCGCAAAAGCGTTGACTTGCCGCAGCCCGACGCGCCGAGCAGCGCGAAGAATTCCCGCGGATAGATGTTCAGCGACAGATCATCGACCGCGACGAAATCACCAAATTTCTTGGTGACGTTCTTGACGGCGATGAACGGTACGGAATTGGGATCTGCCCAGGGCGCAAAGGAACGCCGGATACTGCCAAGTGACTTCATCATCTATCCCCGAATGACTTGCACAAACGGCGCCGTCCCCGGCGCCACAAAAGAAAATTGCCCGGATTTCAGGTCCGGGCAATTCTTTTCGACTTACTGGCCGGTGACCACTTTGGTCCAGAGCCGCGTCACCAGACGCTGCGATTTGGCGTCATAGGGTGTCACCGTAAAGAGCTTGGCCAGCACCTCCGGCGTCGGATAGATCGCGATATCCTCAAGCACGGCCTTATCGATGAACTGCTGCGAGGCCTTGTTGCCATTGGCGTAGAAGACGACGTTCGACGCCTTGGCGACGACTTCCGGTTTCATCATGTAGTTGAGGAATTCATGGGCTTCAGCCACATGCGGCGCATCGGCCGGAATGGCCATGACGTCGAACCACATCTGCGCGCCGGTCGGCGGGATGACATAGTTGACCGTCACGCCGGCATTGGCTTCGGCAGCGCGGTCGCGTGCCTGGAAGATGTCGCCTGAATAACCGACAGCAAGGCAGATATCGCCATTGGCGAGCGCATTGATATATTCCGACGAATGGAACTTGCGAACGGAGGGGCGGATGGAAACCAGAAGTTCCTCGGCCTTCTTCAGATCATCCGGGGCGCGGCTATCCGGGTCGAGGCCAAGATAGGCAAGCGCCGAGGGCAGAACGTCGGACGCGGAATCGAGGATGTGGATGCCGCAATCCTTGAACTTGGCAGCCATTTCCGGCTTGAAGATCACATCCCAGGTCGGCGCCTCGTCGGTGCCGAGAATCTGCTTCACCTTCTCGACATTGTAGCCGATGCCGGTCGTACCCCACATGTAGTCGATGGCGTATTCGTTGCCGGGATCGTATTTCTGGATGCGGTCGGAAATCACGTCCCACATGTTGGACAGGTTCGGCAGTTTCGACTTGTCGAGCTTCTGGAAGACGCCGGCTGCGATCTGGCGCTGCAGGAAGCTCGCCGTCGGCACGACGACGTCGTAGCCGGTGCCGCCTGCGAGAAGCTTGGTTTCAAGAATTTCGTTGCTGTCGAAGACGTCGTAGACGACCTTGATGCCGGTTTCCTTGGTGAAGTCTTCGAGAATGCTGGCATCGATATAGTCGGACCAGTTGTAGACATTGACCACGCGCTCCTGCGCGGTGGCAATCGTTGCGGATCCACTGAGGATCAACGCGGCAAAGGCGGTGGCAATCGTACGCGGCATAGAATTCCCCTTGATTTTTTCGGGTCAGTCCAGGCACGCCGCCGTCGCCTGCCTGTCTGTCCCTCCGTATGCGCGTTTGGAAGTTAGGCATGTTTTCCAACAACCACAAGCGCTTTTACTGGCCCCGCGCGAACCATCCGGCAACATCTCGGATTTTGGCGATCATTGGCAAAAGGCGAATCTTTTCAGTGCGCCATGCCGGACCGATGACCTGCAAGACCGGGCTGCCGGCGCAAATTAACCATAAGCTCAAATCGATCCCGGGCCGCCGCGTTTACGATTGCTTAACCATGTCTGGAATGCGATTTTGCGCCGCAACGGTTGTGCGTTCGGAGTTGGTGATCATGAGTGTGAAGTCGCAGCGGATCGATCCACGGGAACTGAAGCGACTGTCGGTGCTGCAATCCCACAGGACGCTTCTCGCCATCGGTTTCGACTGGGTGCTGATTGCCGGCGCCATCGCCTTCAGCAAATATATGCAACATCCGCTTGCCTATTTCGCCGCCGTGCTGGTCATAGCCGGACGCATGCACGCCTTCGGCTGCCTGATGCACGAGGCCGCCCATTACCGTATCATCAAGAACCGCACTATCAGCGACTGGATGAGCGATCTTCTGCTCGCATGGCCGATCATGGCGACCGTCGATGGTTACCGCATGAACCACTTGGCCCATCACCAGCACACCAACACCGACGACGATCCGGACTGGGCTGCCAAGCTCGGCATGACGCAGTTCACCTTCCCGCAAAAAGTCTGGCGCGGCGTGGTGCAGCTGCTCGGCTATCTGGTTGCGATCAATTCGGTGCGCGATATCCTGCACATGGCCAAGCGCATCGCCAAGCATGACCGCTCGACCCGGACCTACAAGCTGCTGCGGATCGGCTTCTACGCCGCTGCTGCCGTTATCTTCTCAGTGTTCGGGCTGTGGACGGATGTCACGCTCTACTGGCTGGTGCCCTTCCTCACGTTCTTCTGCCTGTTCCTCTATGTCCGCAGCGTCGCCGAGCATTTCGGCAGCATGGACTATTCCGACGAACTGGGCAGCTCGCGCACGGTCTATCCCTATCTCTGGGAAAAGCTGTTCTTTGCGCCCCACAACATCAACTATCATCTGGAACACCACCTTTATCCCGGCGTGCCCTATTACAACCTGCCGGAACTGCACGCAGTGCTGATGAAGAACCCGACTTACGCCAGCCGTGCGCATATCACCCGCGGCTATACGACGGGGCTTGCATCAGAGTGCTTTGCTCCGAACGCGCCGCTGCTACCGGCCCATCATCCGGTCAGCTACTGAAAATCCCAATCATCTATTGAAAATCAAAGGCGCTTAAACCGGTCACCATCTCATCGAGCCCGAGCGGCCGGGTGACCGGCGGCTCGGCCCGGGCAAGACAGCCCTGCCGCTCGCAGAGGCGGCACGCCGTGCCACCGGCAACCAGCGCCAGCGGCACGCCACCATAGACGGTCGCCGCTGCCTGAACTGCATCGCAGCCAATGAGGATCGCGGTGCGGCGGACGCGCTCCTGAAAATTCGCCCGTGGCCCCTCGACGGTCCGGGCAACCGTCAAGAACTCCCCGCCTCCGAAAATCTCTACCCGATCAGCCAGCACCTGTCCGGCTTGCGCAAACGCCGCATGGACATTGAGCTTGGTACAATTGCCGCCGAAGCGCGCCTGCGGAAAGCCCGACGCACCGGCCTTGCGCAGCCGGTTGCCGGCATGATCGATCTCCATCAGGAAGAAGGGCAATCCGGCAGCCCCTGGGCGCTGTAGCGTCACCAGCCGGCTCGCTGCCTGTTCGAACGAGACCTGGAACCGGGCGCTCAGGACATCGATATCGTATTTCGCCCGCTGTGCTGCGGCGAGAAACCCGCCATAGGGCATCATGATCGCATGGGCGGCATAGCGGGCGAGCTCGAAGCGGCCGATGCGGCGCGCCTCGCCCGTCGAGAATGCCAATTGCTGGAGATCGGCAGCGATGGCCTGCGGAAAGGCGATCTGCGCCGCCTCCATGGCGATCTCCCGCAGCTGCTCCTGCGCCGACAGCCGTTCCGATAAAAACAGCCGCATCGAATGGCGGTCGAAGCGGCGGCGCAGGTCCGGCATGACATGCACGGGCAAAGTCCGCACGGAAAGGCCATGCTCCTTGCGCAGCCATGTTTTTAGCGCCCCGGCAAGATCGTCGCCGGGCGACAGATGCGCATGAAACGCTTCGGCGGCGTCATCGATGCCGGCAAAATAATGCGGCCGGTTTTCGAAGATGTCGCGCACTTCATCCATCGGAAGACGCGCCTCCGACAGTGCGGCCATATGCCCGTGATCGGACAGGAGCGCGCTCAGGTCCTTCAGCCGCAGGGATTGTTCGCGGTAGGCACGGTACAGCTTGAGCACGCCCATTGCCGCATTGGGTGCCGCCTCCGCCACCTCGATCAGCTCCTGATCGCCCGGCAGTTCGCCTGACAGCAACGGATCGGCGAAGACTTCACGCAATTGCGTGACACTGCCGGTCGCCTCGCCCTGCAATTCATCGAGATCGACCTTGTAGACCGAGGAGAGTTTTAGCAGCAGCTGTACAGTCAAAGGCCGCTGGTTACGCTCGATCAGGTTGAGATAGGACGGCGAGATGCCGAGCGCCTCCGCCATCGCCGTTTGCGTCAACGACAGGCCATTGCGGATGCGCCGAACGCGGGCTCCGGCAAAAATCTTGTTCTCAGCCATTTGTCACGCCTTTTACAATTTTGGCCACGACCATCTTATTTACAGATTTTACAAAATTACAGACGGTCCTTGTAAAAGACAAGACATGATAACCCTTTTGAATGCAACAGAAACCCTTTTATTCTAGCAGGTTTGTGCGGTGCACTTTAAAACGCGTCACATCAGATCGACCATCGAGCGGCATCAAACTAAAGTCGAATGGCCCTCGAAAAATTGTAGGAGGAAAATTATGACTGATTTTTACAATCTCGTTCCCGGCGCCCCGCAGGGCCGTTTCGATGGCCTCGATCGCCCCTACTCCGCCGAGGACGTCAAGCGGCTGCGCGGCTCCGTCCAGATCCGCCACACACTTGCCGAAATGGGCGCCAACCGGCTGTGGCAGTTGATCCATGAAGAAGATTTCGTCAATGCGCTGGGCGCGATGACGGGCAACCAGGCAATGCAACAGGTCCGTGCCGGCTTGAAGGCGATTTACCTCTCCGGCTGGCAGGTCGCCGCCGACAGCAACACCGCCTCGTCGATGTATCCCGACCAGTCGCTTTATCCTGCCAATGCCGCACCGGAACTGGCCAAGCGCATCAACAGGACATTGCAGCGCGCCGACCAGATCGAGACCGCGGAAGGCAAGGGCCTGTCTGTCGATACCTGGTTCGCGCCGATCGTTGCCGATGCCGAGGCCGGTTTCGGCGGACCGCTCAACGCCTTCGAGATCATGAAGGCCTTCATCGAAGCGGGCGCCGCCGGTGTCCACTATGAGGACCAATTGGCATCGGAAAAGAAATGCGGCCATCTCGGCGGCAAGGTCCTGATCCCGACGGCCGCCCATATCCGCAACCTCAATGCCGCGCGTCTGGCCGCCGACGTCATGGGCACGCCAACACTGGTCATTGCCCGCACGGACGCCGAAGCCGCCAAGCTCCTGACATCCGATATCGACGAACGCGACCAGCCATTCGTCGACTACGATGCGGGCCGCACCACGGAAGGCTTCTATCAGGTCAAGAACGGTATCGAGCCCTGCATCGCCCGCGCCATTGCCTATGCTCCCTATTGCGACCTGATCTGGATGGAGACCGGCAAGCCGGATCTCGAACAGGCCCGCAGGTTTGCCGAGGCGGTCCACAAGGTACATCCGGGTAAGAAGCTCGCCTACAATTGCTCGCCGTCGTTCAACTGGAAGAAAAATCTCGACGATGCGACGATCGCCAAGTTCCAGCGCGAGCTGGGCGCCATGGGCTACAAGTTCCAGTTCATCACGCTTGCCGGCTTCCACCAGCTGAACTTCGGCATGTTCGAACTGGCGCGTGGCTACAAGGACCGGCAGATGGCTGCCTATTCCGAGCTGCAGGAGGCGGAATTTGCCGCCGAGGTCAACGGCTATACCGCCACCAAGCACCAGCGCGAAGTCGGCACCGGCTATTTCGACGCCGTTTCGATGGCCATCACCGGCGGCAAGTCGTCGACCACCGCCATGCATGAATCGACCGAACACGAACAATTCCGCCCGGCGGCGGAGTAACAAAATTCCCCTCCCCGACCCCTCCCAACAGGGGGGAGGGACTAACTTGCGGCACCTCCGCGTCCGGCCAATTTTCTCTGAGCTCTCGGAGATGTCGGCTTGAGCAACTAGGTGCGGCATACCAGGCCCCTCCCCCTTGTGGGGAGGGGCTGGGGAGGGCCTTAGACTAACATCAACCAGGAGGAACGAGCATGACAGTCCAGACACGCGTCAAGGAACGGGCAGAGGAACAATCCTCGGCCATGACACCGGAACAGCAGGCGATGATCCGCATGGTCGCCAACGACCTGCACAGGCTCAACCAGGCCGTCATGAAGGCCGTGGATGCCGGCGTTTCCGTCGAACTCGTCCGCTCGGCTCGCCATCACGGCGGCGAAGGCAACTGGGGTGATCTGCTGATCCCCGTCATCGTGACGCAGGGACGTGGCTGAGGCATGGTACCCTGTCCACGGAAATCCCGACGGGGCTTTTCCCGCCGGGATTTTGCGTTTACCGCCTAAAGACTTCGGCTTGGCCTCTTGCCGGCGAAAAGATCGGCGTGGCTTTTGAGCAGCCGGAACAGGCGTTCGGAGACCGTGCGGATTTCGCGGCGGTGGCGGTCTTCGCTGTTGGTGACGATCCACTGGCCGTGACGTAGCTGTTTCAGCTCTTCCCCGGCCCGCTCCAGGCCCGGATCGAGATCGCCGACGAAACAGGGCAAAATCACCTGCCCCGCCCCTGCCCTTGCTAGATCGAGCAGTGAGCGCGGCCGGCTGACGATGACGGCGATCGACGCCGCCTGCTCATGCGGAAAGCGCAGATAGGGCGAGATTGCGTCCTCCTCCGACACGGCAAGCCAAGCAGATGAGAGCCCTTCCGGCGCATTGCGCTGGCGGTAGGCGGCATAGGCGACGTCGCCGGTATGACGGCTGGCCAGATGCGGCTCTTCCGGTGCAACGGCCCGCACGCCGACATCGCTTTGCCGGTGCGCCAGCGTTGCCCGGCGCTCGGAAACGGACATGTCGAGGCGGAACCCGTCACGCTCGCTCCAGATCGCCTGGATGTTTTCGCAGACCAGCCACGTCACCCAGGTGCCGGCCATCAGCCGCACTACGGACGCGCCATGCGCTTCCTGCCGCCAGCCATCGACCTTGCGCACCACAGCATCCATGGCCTGCAGCTGTTCGAACAGAGCCTGCCCATCGGCGGTCAACCGGTATCCGGTCTGGCTGCGGACAAACAGCTGCCGCCCGATCCCCTGCTCCAGATCCAGCACCCGGCGACCGACCGTGGCGGGGCTTAAACCAGTGGCCTGTGCAGCGCCGGTCAATCCGCCATGGCGCGCAATCGCCAGAAATATCTGATAGGCATCCCAGGATATGTCTTTCATCAATGAAAAACATACTCCGTATTCTTCCGTTTATAAACTCATTTTTGAAGCATAGGTTGAAGGCGCGAACAGAGCGCGGCCACAGCCCGCCTTATCCCAAATTGAGGAAAGCTTCCTGCAGGACACCCGGTCCGGCAACGGCTTTCTGTTGCCGAGGAGACCTGCGATGCCAGAGATGATGGGAATAGTTTTGTTGGCGGATATGCTGGCGAAAGACGCACGCAAGCCGCACGAATTCCAGGATTTGATCAACCGGAACCGGCTGCCCAACAGGATGTCCACCGCGTTGCGCCTGCTCGCCCTGCGCTGGGTGCGATAAGGCCAAAGACAGAAAGCCCGGCGATCTTGTTGATGCCGGGCTTTTTTTCGTCGAACGATCCGGTTTATCAGGCGGCGCGGCCGATCTGGCGGCCCGTGCTGACCGGCTCCAGACGGAACTGTTCGACCAGCATCATCAGGGTATCAGCCTGATTGGCAAGTTCGCGGCTGGCGCTGGTTGCCTGATCGACCATGGTGGCATTCTGCTGGGTCATCTGGTCCATCTGGTTGACGGAGCCATTGACCTCATGCAGGGCGGCAGCCTGGTCGCGGCTGGCGGTGGCGATCATTTCCACATGGCTGCTGACCGAGACGATCTGCTGGCTGATCGACGCCAGAACCGCGCCGGTTTCCTGAACCAGTTGCGACCCGGAATTCACCTCGTTGGCAGACTTGTTGATCAGGCCCTTGATCTCGCGGGCGGCTCCCGCCGAGCGTTGGGCAAGCTCGCGGACTTCCTGCGCCACCACAGCAAAACCCTTGCCTGCATCGCCGGCGCGCGCCGCTTCGATGCCGGCATTGAGCGCCAGAAGGTTGGTCTGGAAGGCGATCTCGTCGATGACGTCGATGATCTGCTCGATCTGGCGCGAGGCATCTTCGATGCGCCCCATGGCGGCAATGGCGTTGCTGACGACAACCGCGGAACTGTCGGCACTCTTCTTGGTATGGGTGACGGCGACATTGGCCTCGTGGGCG
This sequence comes from Pararhizobium sp. DWP3-4, assembly GCF_049898205.1. Classification (NCBI taxonomy): domain Bacteria; kingdom Pseudomonadati; phylum Pseudomonadota; class Alphaproteobacteria; order Hyphomicrobiales; family Rhizobiaceae; genus Pararhizobium; species Pararhizobium sp. DWP3-4. The sequence goes on from NZ_JAFCXF010000002.1 coordinate 429,924, forward strand.
CGTTCGGCCGACGAGCGGACGGTGACGGTGATCTGGTCGACGGCCGCCGCCGTTTCTTCCAGCGAAGCGGCCTGTGCCTCGGTGCGCTTCGACAAAGAATCCGCCGACGCATGCATGTCGTTGCCGCTGCGCTGGATCGACAGGGCATTGTTGCGGATCTGCAGCAATGTGTCCTGCAACCGGATCAGCGAACCATTGAAGTCCATCCGCAGCTGCTCGAGGCGGCCGGTGAACGGTGTGTCGATCTGCTGCGAAAGGTCGCCCTGCGCCAACCGGCCGAGGCCGGCGGCGAGCTGGCTGACGGCGAAATCGATCTGGCTGTCGAGGGCGCGCTTTTCCGTGTCGTTGCGGGTGCGTTCGGCATCGGCCTGGGCGCGCTGCTCCTCACTTTCCGCTTCGATACGGACCTTGGACAGGGCATTTTCCTTAAAGATGCCGAGTGCCCGGGCCATGTCGCCGATCTCGTCGCGGCGGGCACCGCCGTCGATCGAGGTATCGAGGGCACCTTCAGCCAGACGGCGCATGGCGGCGGTGATCTGGCCGATCGGGCCTTTCAGCGTCAGAACCAGCGCACCGCCGGCGAGAAGTGCGATCAGGATACCCACGACCGTTGCAAGGACCGACACCTGGTTGGCCTTGTCGCGTTCGACGGAAGCCGTGGTCTTCTGGCCTTCGGCAAAGGCTGTCAGCTGCCCCCAAATATTGTCGATTTCAGCTGCGGCAGCCGTGAATTCGGCCTCGCGCTTCTGGCTGGTCGCGACCAGGGCCATGCTGTCCCGATCCATCTTCTCGATGATCGGCTTCAGCGAGCCGACCAAGTCCGTGAAGAACTTCAGGTCACCGGCCGTCTGTGCCAGGCTCTGTACGTCCTGACCCATGATGGAAAATTCGCGGGCCAAGCGCTTGCGGCCTTCCTCGTCGGATTTTTCAAGGAAGCTCGCAGCCGCGATGCGGATGGAATAGACCGAGTTGACCAGCTTGCGGGTGTCGGTCAGCACCGTCGCGGCCTTGACCAGCGGCGCGTCGAGCTTGCCGAAGGTGGCGGTGGCGTCGCGCATCTTGACGGTCGCTGCCGTCTGCAGCTGGATGCTGTTCTGGCGGAAACGGGCAACCAGACGGCCAACCGCCGTTGCGTTTTCCTCGCTAAGATCGCCGGTGTCGATCAGGGCCTTCATCTCGGCGATTGTGGTCTTGAAGGTTTCGGCAACCGCCTTTTGATTTGCCGGAAGGCCGGAGGCGATCTTGCGCTGGACCTTGGTCAGGTCGCCATAGGAGCTGCCTGCAAGCTTGATTTTCTCTTCGGGCGTCGCAGCCTTGGCAAAGGCCGACATGAAAGCGACGAGCGTATCGCTCGACGAGGTCAGGCGATCGGCCTCGCGCAGGATCGATTTTGCCGCTTCCTCATCCTTGCGGACGACGCGCTCCATCTTGGTCGCTTCCTCCAGCACCTTCATCTGCTCGCCGAGCAGGCTGCCAAGGCTGTTGGAAATCGACTTGCGCAACGCCACCTCTTCTTCATAGAGCGTCCAGAGCTGGCCGACGCGGTCACCGATCTTGGTGCTGCCCTCGACCGCCTCCTGCAATTGCCGGCGGCCCTCTTCATCATTGACCTGGGCCAGCGTATCGGCCAGCAGCGCCTGCTGCGCCTGCAGCTTTTCGACGACGGCCTGCCGGCTTTCCTCCGATGTCTTCTGAAGGAAGCTGTTCATGCCGGCATAGACATCCTTGAAGCCGCTCAGCGACTGCAGGACGCTGTTGGAAATCTCCATCCGCCCCTGCAGCAGGCCGGACGCGTAGAGCCCGGTAATGCCGACGGCGCAAATGCTGACGACGAACGGCAGGATGAACAGCAGCACCTTGGTCTGGATTTTGAAGCGGGCAAGAATCTTGTCGATGAACATGAACGCACCTTGGCTCGCAGCCTGCGTCCGCCTTCCTCAAGCCTTGACAGGCTTTCCCGGTGCGCCAACAAGCTGGTGATTTGACTGAAAAATCATGCGGCGCATCGCCGCCAGCCTGCCAGGCATTCATTGCATGATCCGCCACCTCCGGGGGCTGAGATCACGGCAGGCTCCGTTGGAAACGATCTTCAACGGCAACGATTAATATTTGAATAAATGCGCTCTAAATCGTTTCAGATGGATTGCGCCGCATATTGGCAGGCAAGGCGGCCGTGTACGATTTTCGAGACTATGCGCCGAAGCAGTGGCGTAACATTGCCGCTGTCATGCCCAAGTGACGCGAGATCGAACTACTTAGAAGGACCAGAAAGCCGGCAGGGCCACGAGTGCTGCAAGGGCGAACATGGCGATCACTGAAACGCGGATCAGCAAAACCTTGCGCTGCGCACTTTCATCGGCCTTAGCGATCGCGATAGCGCGGGCTGTGGAACGGCTGCGTGACTGATTCATGGCATCATGTCCTTTCGACCAAAACCAACAATAGACCCGGATGACCGGGACCGCTAGCCCACTTCATGTTGCGACCGCTCACGAAAGCGGAAAAATGTCACTTTTCTGAAACAATTCTTGAAAACTGCATCCTTGCCGCGCCGCAAAGCCGTTGAGCCAGCGTGCCGAACAGGTTCCGTCAGATGTCTTAACAAGTGCTGAAGCGGCCGTCGCTTTGTCGGCTTATGCCGCTTGACCGGCCGAAAAGCCCGATGCCCAGGCCCACTGGAAATTGTAGCCGCCGAGCCAGCCTGTGACATCGACGCACTCGCCGATGAAATAGAGACCTGGAACATCGCGTGCCTGCATGGTGCGGGAATCGAGCGCCCTTGTATCGACGCCGCCCAGCGTCACTTCGGCGGTGCGGTAACCTTCCGAGCCGGCGGGTGTGATAGCCCAATCCTTGATCGTGAGACAAAAGGCATCGATGGCCTTGTCGGAGAGATCGGCAAGCGGCCGGTTGCTGAGCCCTGCCGTCTCGGTGAAGAATTGCGCCAGCCTTTTCGGCAGCGGTTCGGCGAGCGCGGTCTGCAACGCCTGACGGCCATTTTCCTTGCGCGCCGCTTTCAACACAGCAGCGATATCGACATGCGGCAAAAGGTTGAGGCGGATATCGCCGCCCTCGCGCCAATAGGAGGATATCTGCAGGATGGCCGGACCGCTTAAGCCCCGATGGGTGATCAGCACGGCTTCCTCGAACATCGTCTTGCCGCAGCGCGCCTGTGCATCGACGGCAACGCCCGCGAGGGCACTCAGGCTTTCAAGCTGCACCGGGTCGAGCGTCAACGGCACCAGTCCCGGGCGGGTTTCGATCAATGGCAGGCCGAACTGCTCGGCAATCTTGTAGGCAAAACCGGTCGCACCCATTTTCGGGATCGACTTGCCGCCGCTGGCAACGATCAGCGATGAACAATCGATCGCGCCATCCGCCGTCACGATCCGGAAGCCGGACACGGTTTTATCGACCGTCTGGATCTGTGCGCCAAGCCGAAGAACCGCGCGAACCATCTTCATCTCCGTCAAGAGCATGCGGATAATGTCCTTGGCAGTATCGTCGCAGAAAAGCTGGCCAAGCGTCTTTTCATGCCAGGCGATAGTATAGCGATCGACCAGGCCGATGAAATCGTGCGGCGTATAGCGCGCCAAGGCCGACTTGCAGAAATGCGGATTGACTGAGAGGAAGTTTTTAGGGCTCGCATGGATGTTGGTGAAGTTGCAGCGTCCGCCGCCGGAGATGCGGATTTTCTCGCCCGGCGCCTTGGCATGATCAAGCACGACGACGCGGCGGCCGCGCTTGCCCGCCTCGATCGCCGCCATCATGCCGGCAGCCCCTGCCCCGATTATTACCACGTCGAACTGTTCGGCCAAGACATTCATTCCCGTTTCAGTTTCCTTTCGAAGGCAAGGGCGCCAAAGTCAATCTCTGTTGCTGCGATGAGCGCGAATACAGCCTGTACGGCGGCAAAAGTCCCGGTTTTCACCCTAGCCAATTGCCAAACTGTGGCTATGATGCCCCATCCGAACCCAAAACCGGTGATTTATGCCCGTCAGAAGAAATGCTGCCCAACCAACTGCAAGGACTGTCAAGAGCTCGAAAATACCCGCCGCACTGCAAGCGCCACGTGGAGTGAAGACCTGGAAGGAAGCCGCCGACTGGCTGAAGATCCGCGGCATCGAAGATATCGAATGCATCACGCCCGATATCGCCGGCGTTCCACGCGGCAAGATGATGCCGTCCTCGAAGTTTACCTCCAACACCTCCCTGGCGCTGCCCTCGGCGATCTACCGCCATACGATTTCCGGCGAATATCCCGAAGAGACGGGCAATTTCCGATATGACAGCCGGGATAGCGACATCAAGCTGGTGCCTGACCTTTCGACCCTTTCGGTCGTTCCCTGGGAAAGCGACCCGACGGCGCAGGTGATCTGCGACATTGCGGGTTCGCAGGGCGAGAAGGTTCCCTATACGCCGCGCAACGTTCTGAAGCATGTGCTCGACCTCTATCACCAGAGGGGCTGGAAGCCGGTCGTCGCACCGGAAATCGAATTCTATCTGGTTGCCAAGAACGAGGACCCGGATTATCCGCTGCATCCGCCGAAGGGCCGTTCCGGACGCGCCATCCAGGGTGGGCAGGGCTACTCGATCGCCGGCGTCAACGAATTCGACGAACTGATCGACGACATCTACCATTTTTCGGAAAAGCAGGGTCTCGAGATTGATACGCTGATCCATGAGGAAGGTCCGGCGCAGCTGGAAATCAACCTTCGCCATGGCGATCCGATCGAGCTTGCCGACCAGGTCTTCATGTTCAAGCGGACCATTCGTGAAGCGGCACTGAAGCATGGCATCTATGCGACCTTCATGGCCAAGCCGATGCAGGCCCAAGCCGGTTCGGCCATGCACATCCATCAGTCGGTGATCGAAGTGAACACCGGCCGGAACCTGTTTTCCAACGCCGATGGCTCGCCGTCCAAGGAGTTCTTCTCCTTCATCGGCGGCATGCAGACATTTGTTCCTAAAGCGCTGTCGATGATGGCTCCTTACGTCAACTCCTACCGGCGGCTGACGCCGGACATGTCGGCACCGGTCAACAACGCCTGGGGCTATGACAACCGGACGACGGCGTTTCGCATTCCGGTTTCCGAGCCCGTCGCCCGGCGTGTCGAAAATCGCCTGCCAAGCTCGGACGCCAATCCTTACCTGGCGCTCGCGGCGTCGCTCGGCTGCGGCTATCTCGGCATCGTGCAGGGGCTGGAGCCATCGCCACCTGCCGAGGCTTCGGCCGATAGCGGCACGGTCGATCTGCCGCGCGGTTTGCTGGAAGCGGTATCGCTGCTCGAAGCAGAACCAGCCTTTGCCGAGATCTTCAGCCCGGAATTCATCGCCATCTATGGTGGGGTGAAGCGGGGCGAGTTCGAAACCTTCATGCAGGTGATCAGCCCTTGGGAGCGCGAATACCTGCTTCTCAATGTCTGATACGAAAGGCACAGCCATGCCTTGGCAAAGCCCGATCTCGCCGGGGATCTCCTGGTATGAGTCCAATATGCTGGAGCGGCCGGAATATCCGGCCCTCTCCGGCTCGGTCGAGACCGATGTCGCGATCGTCGGCGGCGGCTTCACCGGACTGCAGGCGGCGTACAATCTGGCCTTGAAGGGCGTGCGTGTGACGCTGATCGACGCCTGCCGGTTTGGCGACGGTGCGTCCGGCCGCAATGGCGGGCAGCTCGGTACCGGCCAGCGCTGGTCTCCCGAAGAGATGGAAGGCACGCTCGGCTTCGAGCGGTCCAAGGCTTTGTTCGACCTGGCGGAAGATGCGAAAAAACATCTTCTTGCGTTCGCATCCGTACACGGCATCGACATCGAATATGTCGAGGGACAACTGAACGTCTGTCATAAGCCTCGCCTCGAAAAAGAGTACCGCGACAGCGTCGAGATCGCCGCGTCGCGTTATGGTTATGCCCACCAGAGCTTCATGGGCCGCGACGAGACGGTGGCTCGGCTCGGCTCGGAGCGCTATCTGTTCGGCATTCGCGATACCGGCACCGGCCATATCCAGCCGATGAAACTTCTGGTCGGGCTGGCAAGGCAGGCGGCTCTTGCTGGTGCCGCGTTGCACGAGCAGACCAACGCATTGAAGATCCACCAGGCCGGTGGCCGCGTCACCATCGAGACGGACAAGGGGACCATTCGCGCCGAACGGGCACTGATTGCCTGCAACGGCTATATCGGCAATCTCGAACCGGTGACGGCACGGCATGTCATGCCGATCCGCTCCTTCATCGGCGCCACCAAGGTTCTCAACGACTTTCCCGATGTGCTGCCGGGTGGCGAAGCGGTGGCCGATTCGCGCTTCGTCGTGCGCTATTTCCGCAAATCACAGGACGGGCGGCTGCTGTTTGGCGGCCGCGAGGCCTATACGGCAGACAATCCGCGCGACATTTCCGACCATATCCGCCGGCAGATCAGCGAAATCTATCCGTCGCTCGAAAATGTCGAGATGACCCATGCCTGGGGCGGCTCGGTCGGCATCACCCTGCCGCGACAGCCTTTCGTGCGCGAGGTCATGCCCGGCGTCACCTCGATCGGCGGCTATTCCGGCCATGGCGTCATGCTGTCAAACTATTGCGGCAAGCTTTATTCCGATATGGTGACCGGCAACCGATCGGACCTCGACCTGTTCCGGGAGCTGAACATTCCGGCATTTCCGGGCGGCGCGCGGTTCCGCTCCGTGCTTTTGTTCGTTGCACTCAGCTGGTATGCCTTGCGCGACAAGTTTTAAAAGCGGCCCTCGAAAAGCCGACGAAACGCATTTTGTTGCGTCGCACCCTAGCGCTTTTAAATCGATTAGATTATACACTCCTCAGACCAGAACGAGATCGAGATTTCTCATGAGCAGCCAGATCATTCCTGTGGAACCCTTTGACTATGTGGTTTTCGGAGGCACCGGCGACCTTGCCGAACGCAAATTGCTTCCTGCCCTTTATCATCGCCAGCTGGATGGCCAACTCACCGATCCGACCCGCATTATCGGTGCATCGCGCAGCGTGCTCAGCCACGAAGAATACCGCAAATTTGCAACCGATGCGCTGAAGGAACATCTGAAGCCAGGCGAGTATGACGACGCACAGGTGAAGACCTTCACCGACCGCCTGTTTTATGTGCCTGTCGATGCCAAGTCGGACAGTGGCTGGGACCAGCTGAAGGCTCTGCTGGACGAAGGCAGGGACCGCGTCCGCGCCTTCTATCTCGCCGTTGCGCCGGCCATCTTCGGCGATATCTCGGAAAAGATTCGTGACCACAAGCTGATCACCAAGATGACGCGCATCGTCGTCGAAAAGCCGATCGGCCGCGACCTTGCCTCGGCGCTCGAACTCAACGACACGATCGGCAAAGTGTTCAAGGAAGAGCAGATCTTCCGCATCGATCACTATCTCGGCAAGGAAACCGTGCAGAACCTGATGGCTCTGCGCTTTGCCAACACGTTGTACGAACCGCTGTGGAACTCGTCCTACATCGACCATATCCAGATCACCGTTGCAGAATCGGTCGGGCTTGAAAGCCGTGCCGGCTACTACGACAAGGCCGGTGCGCTGCGCGACATGGTGCAGAACCATATCCTCCAGCTTCTCTGCCTCGTGGCGATGGAAGTTCCGCCGTCGATGAACGCGGAAGCCGTGCGCGACGAAAAGCTGAAGGTGCTGCGCGCACTCAAGCCGATCAATCCAAGCAATGTCGAGAAGATGACGGTGCGTGGCCAGTACAAGGCGGGCGCTTCGGCCGGCGGTGCGGTCAAGGGCTATCTTGAAGAGCTCGAAGGCGGCGTGTCCAACACCGAGACCTTCGTTGCCATCAAGGCCGAAATCAACAACTGGCGCTGGGCTGGCGTCCCCTTCTACATCCGCACCGGCAAGCGCATGGCCGGCCGCATGTCGGAAATCGTCATCACCTTCAAGCCGATCCCGCACTCGATCTTCGACGAGGCCGCCGGCCGCATCGAAGCCAACCAGCTGATCATCCGCCTGCAGCCGGACGAAGGCGTCAAGCAGTCGCTGATGATCAAGGATCCCGGTCCGGGCGGCATGCGCCTGCGCAACGTCTCGCTCGACATGACCTTTGCCGAAGCCTTCAATGCCCGCAGCGCCGACGCCTATGAGCGCCTGCTGCTCGACGTGGTGCGCAACAACCAGACCCTGTTCATGCGCCGCGACGAAGTCGAGGCCGCATGGCGCTGGGTCGATCCGATCCTAAAATCCTGGGAAGCCGTCAACCAGCAGGTTCAGGCCTATACGGCCGGCACCTGGGGACCGAGCCAGGCCATCGCGCTGATCGAGCGGGACGGCCGTACCTGGCATGAAGTGATCTGAGGACGAAGGCCATGACGGCTGCGATGCATGTATTCGACAATGGTACGGCCCTGGCGGATGGCCTTGCGCAAGCCGTAGCCACGGCCCTGTCCGCGGCCATTGCGGCGCGTGGTGAAGCGAGCATCGCGGTTTCCGGCGGCTCGACGCCAAAAGCGTTTTTCAAGGCTTTATCGGGCAAGGCGATCGACTGGCCAAAGGTCACCGTGACCCTGGTCGATGAGCGCTTCGTTGCGCCCGATACAGACCGCTCAAACGAAAAGCTCGTCAAAGACAACCTGCTGATTAATGCCGCTGCGTCCGCGATCTTCCAGCCTCTCTACTATCCGGCGGCGACGGCTGAAGAAGCAGCGGCTGCGGCCGCCAAGCAGACTGCCTCGCTCGGTCGCCCCTTCGACGTCGCCATTCTCGGCATGGGCGGCGACGGCCATACGGCCTCGTTCTTTCCAGGTGGTTCGCGCCTTGCAGAGGCGCTTGATCCGGCCACGCCACGCGGCCTGATGACGATGGAAGCCGAAGGTGCGGGCGAGCCGCGCCTGACATTCACATTCTCCAGCCTTCAGGATGCCCGACTTCTGGTGCTCCATATCGAGGGAGCGGCCAAGAAGGACGTTCTTGCCAAGGCTGAAGCGCCTGGTGACGAGGCGGAGATGCCGATCCGGGCGATATTGCGCCGGGCCGCCTCGCCGCTTCAGATCTACTGGGTACCCTAAAGCGGGTCGCGATCTCTGGGGATCGCTTCCCGCGCTTTAGGGCTTTGATTCTACGCATGTCGTTATCGCAAACCCGCTGCACACTTTTGCGCGACATGCTTTAAGCCCGCCATCCGGGAACCCAAGACCCGGATAACCGCAACCATGCAGACCACAGGAGTGCCGAACACTCCGGAACAGGATTGCCATGTCCGCCGACAGCCGTATTGCCGCGATCACCGCCCGCATCGTCGAACGCTCGAAACCTTATCGGGAGCCCTATCTCGCCCGCGTTCGCTCGGCAGCATCCAAGCGCGTCACCCGGTCGGTTCTCGGCTGCGGCAACCTTGCCCATGGCTTTGCCGTCTGTTCCCCCTCCGAGAAGGTCGCCCTTTCCGGCGACGAGGTGCTGAACCTCGGCATCATCACCTCCTACAATGACATGCTTTCGGCCCATCAGCCGTTCGAGACCTATCCGGCACTGATCCGCCAGGCGGCCCATGAAGCCGGTGGCGTGGCGCAGGTGGCCGGCGGCGTTCCGGCCATGTGCGACGGCGTCACCCAGGGACAGCCGGGCATGGAGCTGTCGCTGTTTTCCCGTGACCTGATCGCCATGGCCGCAGGTGTCGGCCTGTCGCACAACATGTTCGACTCGACGGTCTATCTCGGCGTCTGCGACAAGATCGTTCCCGGCCTGATGATCGCCGCGATGACATTCGGTCATCTGCCGGCCGTGTTCATTCCGGCCGGGCCGATGACCACAGGCCTGCCGAACGACGAAAAGTCGCGCGTCCGTCAACTGTTTGCCGAAGGCAAGGTCGGCCGCGACGAGTTGCTGGAAGCGGAATCGAAGTCCTATCACGGTCCCGGCACCTGCACCTTCTACGGCACCGCCAATTCCAACCAGATGCTGATGGAGATCATGGGCTTCCACCTGCCCGGCGCTTCCTTCATCAACCCGGGCACGCCGCTGCGCGACGCGCTGACCCGGGAAGCCACCAAGCGGGCACTGGCGATCACCGCGCTCGGCAACGAGTTCACGCCGGCCGGCGAGATGATCGACGAACGCTCGATCGTCAACGGCGTCGTCGGCCTGCATGCCACTGGCGGCTCGACCAACCACACGATGCACCTTGTCGCCATGGCCCGTTCGGCCGGCATCGCGCTGACCTGGCAGGATATTTCGGAGCTTTCCGACATCACCCCGTTGCTCGCCCGCGTCTATCCGAACGGCCTTGCCGACGTGAACCATTTCCATGCGGCCGGCGGCATGGGCTACCTGATCAGCCAGCTCCTCAAGCACGGCCTGCTGCATAACGACGTGCGCACCGTATTCGGCCAGGGGCTGGACGCCTATGCGATCGACGTCAAGCTGGGGGTAAACGGCACCGTTGCGCGCCAACCGGCGCCGGACGTCAGCCACGATCCAAAAGTGCTATCGACTGTCGAACAGCCCTTCCAGCATTCCGGCGGCCTGAAGATGCTGACCGGCAATCTCGGCAAGGCCGTCATCAAGATTTCGGCCGTCAAACCGGAGCGCCATGTCATCGAAGCGCCGGCGAAGATCTTCCACGATCAGTCGGAACTACAGACGGCCTTCAAGGAAGGCAAGCTCGAAGGCGATTTCGTCGCCGTCGTCCGCTTTCAGGGTCCGAAGGCCAACGGCATGCCGGAACTGCACAAGCTGACCACCGTGCTCGGCATTCTGCAGGATCGCGGCCAGACGGTTGCGCTGGTCACCGACGGCCGCATGTCCGGCGCCTCCGGCAAGGTGCCGTCGGCCATCCACATGACGCCGGAAGCCAAGGACGGCGGGCCGATCTCCAAGATCCGCGAAGGCGACATCATCCGGCTGGATGCCATCCATGGCACGATCCAGGTGCTGGTCGATCCTGCGGAACTGGCCGGACGGGCCCCGGCGGAAGCCGATCTGTCGGACAACGAGTTCGGCATGGGCCGCGAGCTTTTCGCTCCCTTCCGCGCCGCAACCGGTTCCGCCGATCACGGCGCCAGCGTGTTCTTTCACTGAAATGGGAAGCTCTCGACCGCAAGGCCGAGAGCTTGTTGCAACGCTTACGGCAACGGCCCCGGATGCATATCGGTCCGGCCGTCATAGCGTTCGATGCTGAGTTCGAAAATATCGATGCCCTCGATACAGCGGGCATTCACTGACACCCGTTCACCCGGATAGCCACTGCGCATCAGGGCCACGCCGCAGGTCGGGCAGAAATGATGCCCCTCGGTGATGCAGCGCCAGACATAGGTGGACATGCGCCGTTTTTCGCTGACAAGCGTTACCTTGCTCGCGGATATTTTCCAATGCAGGAAGCCGGAACGCCTGCAAGTCGAGCAGTTGCATTCGACGACTTCGGAAATCTCGTCATCGACTTCAAGGCAGAGATCACCACAATGACATGAAAGGCGATAGGGTCGGTTCATCGGAACTTGTCTCGCTTCTCTCGCTCAAACCCTATCAATCCGCCTCTCGGCCGCGAAGTCAAGCGGAGGTCACGGCGATGCGCGCGCGGTTTTCGCAGGAGAAAAACAGCGCGCGCAACCATGACGATAGGAAGAAGAAATCAGCGGTAGATATCGAGTACGCGGTTGCGGTGGTTCGGGTGCGTCGAATAGACGAAGATGCGGTTGAGGTCGCGCTCGGACATCAGGCGCAGGAAGCGCGCCTCGATGATGTTGTTGGCATGCACGCGCTTGACGATGCAGCCGACCATGCCGATGCGGGCACTGGGAACATCGAGATAGAAATTCTGCGGCAGCTTGAATTGCGTGGCGATACCAATAACAGCGCTGCTTTTCGATATTTTCAAGAGTTCGCAGCGGCGCGAGGTAAGGTTGAGCATGCCGTTTTCGGTATACTCGATCCGGGCATCGTTGCGCGTGTCCTCCATCGGGAAATTGGCTTCCCGATCGTACATGAAGGACTCTTCCTTGCTGAGATATGTCGGTCTATCGGATGCCTGTCCCCGCATCTTTCTGCTCCACGCCCTTTGTTTTTTGAAACATTAGTGGCGGAGATTTAACAGAGCGTGAGTCGGTGACCGATTCTCACACGACACGCATAAAAAAACCGCCCGGACCTACAGCCCAGGCGGGTTTTAAACATTCCGCCCCGTTCTACGTCCGGTAGCTTTTTCCGCCCGCATCGAAAAGATGCAGCTTTGCCTTATCGGCGGTGAAGCGCACCTTCTCGCCGCGCTTGATGTCGAGGATACCCGGCACCTTGGCGATGATCGGCTCGTTGGCAACGAGCCCCTCGATATAGAGCAGCGTCACTTCGCCCAGCGCCTCGATGATGGCGACGGTGCCTTCGAACAGGAAGCTGTCGCCGGTCGAGACGCGCAGGTCTTCCGGCCGCACGCCGAAGCTTGCCGCCTTGCCGTTTTCGGAAGCCGCTGTCGGAATATCGAGAACATCCGTCTTGCCGCCAGGCAATTCGACCGTGGTCTCGGCACCGGTTCCGACGATCTTGGCCGGGATGATGTTCATCGCCGGCGAGCCGATGAACCGGGCAACGAAGAGGTTGGCCGGACGCTCATAGAGTTCCAGCGGCGGACCGACCTGCTCGATGTGACCGGCCGAGAGCACGACGATGCGGTCGGCAAGCGTCATCGCCTCCACCTGGTCGTGGGTCACATAGATCATCGTCGTATCCGGCATGGATTCGTTGAGCTTGGCGATCTCGATGCGGGTGGCGACACGCAAAGCGGCATCGAGGTTCGACAATGGCTCGTCGAACAGGAAGACTTTCGGATCGCGGCAGATGGCCCGGCCGATGGCGACGCGCTGGCGCTGGCCGCCGGAAAGCGCCTTGGGCAGACGGTCGAGATATGCGGTCAGCTGCAGGATATCGGCGGCGGCGCGGACGCGGCGGTCGATTTCTTCCTTCGATTCCTTGGCGATGCGCATGCCGAAGGCCATGTTGTCATAGACCGTCATATGCGGATACAGCGCATAGGACTGGAAGACCATGGCGATGCCGCGCTGCGATGGCGGCACCTCGTTGACCAGCCGTTCGGCGATGTACATTTCCCCGCCGGAGATTTCCTCAAGGCCGGCGATCATCCGCAACAGGGTCGACTTTCCACAGCCGGACGGTCCGACGAAGACGACGAACTCGCCCTGCTTGATATCCAGATCGATGCCATGGATGACATCCACCGCGCCATAGGACTTGCGGATATTCTTCAGTTGCAAACCTGCCATGTCATCCTCCCCTTCATTCTCTCGTTTTTATCGACATCCGTGGATGCCGGCTTGTTCCGTTTATTGGACGCGGGCGAAAAAGCCGCTCCAGGCCGGTAGCGTGATCTTGTCTTCACCCAGTTGCGATCCGAAACCGTGGCCTTCGAGCCCTTCGAGCCTTCCAACCGGCCGCTCGACGGTCACTGTTTCGCCGCTCATGTTGAACAGGCACAGGATCGTCTCATTGCCGAACGCCCGCTCGAAGCCGAGCAGGGGCGCTTCGTAGGCGCGAAACTCGATCTCGCCCTTGGCAAAGGCCAGATGCTGTTTGCGGAAGGCCAGGAAACGCCGGTAGTGGTTGAGCACCGAGTTCGGGTCCGTCTGCTGCACCGATACGGCGCTGCGTACATGATCCGGCGGGACTGGCAGCCATGGCTTGCCGGTGCTGAAACCGCCATTGACGGCATCCTTGTCCCAAACCATCGGCGTGCGGCAGCCGTCGCGGCCCTTGAAATCCGGCCAGAACTGGATGCCGTAGGGATCCTGCAGGTCTTCGAAGGCGAGATCGGCTTCCGTCAAGCCAAGTTCTTCGCCCTGATAGATGCAGACCGAGCCGCGCAGGGTCATCAGCAGGCTGGCGAGGAATTTCGCATGCGCCTGATGATCGGCGATACCCTGGCCCCAGCGGGTAACGTGGCGCACGACGTCATGGTTGGAAAACGCCCAGCAGGCCCAGCCTTCCGGTGCGGCACGGGCAAAGTCGTGCAGCACCTGCGCTACACCCGCCGGCGTCAGCGGATCGGGCGCCAGGAATTCGAAGGCGTAGCACATGTGCATCTTGTCATTGCCGGACGTATATTGCCCGGCGATCTCAAGACCAATCTGGCTGTCTCCGACTTCACCGACGGCGGCGATTGCCGGAAACTCATCCATCACGGCGCGGAAGCGCTTGAGGAATGCGAGGTTTTCCGGGCGGTTCTTGTCGTAGAGATGTTCCTGATAGTTGTACGGATTGACCGCCGGTGCCGTGTTGGCGTTGCGGCGTTCCGGCGCCAGCGCCGGGTTGTCGCGCAGTTCCAGATCGTGGAAGTAGAAATTGATCGTATCCAGCCGGAAACCATCGACGCCGCGTTCCAGCCAGAAGCGTTCGACGGCCAGAAGCGCATCCTGGACCTCTGGGTTGTGCAGATTGAGGTCCGGCTGCGAGGTCAGGAAGTTGTGCATGTAATACTGCAGGCGCGTCGGGTCCCATTGCCAGGCCGAGCCGCCGAAGATCGACATCCAGTTATTCGGGGGCGTGCCGTCCGGCTTGGAATCCGACCAGACATACCAATCGGCCTTCGGATTGAAGCGGCTGGAACGGCTCTCGACGAACCACGGATGCTGATCCGAGGTATGGGAGAGAACCAGATCGATCATCACCCGGATGCCGAGGCGGTGGGCCTCGGCGATCAGCGCGTCGAAATCGGCAAGCAATCCGAAGATCGGATCGACGCCGGTATAATTCGACACGTCATAGCCGAAATCCTTCATCGGCGAGGTGAAGAAAGGCGAAATCCAGATCGCATCGACGCCGAGCGAGGCGACATGCGGCAGGCGGGCGGTGATGCCCTTCAAGTCGCCAATGCCATCGCCGTTGCTGTCCTGGTAGGAGCGCGGATAGATCTGGTAGATCACCGCGCCACGCCACCAGTCCCGGTCGGCCTGCAATGTCGAACCACTTGCCTGGGTCATGCTCGTATTCATTCCTGTAGACGTCCTTGTACTATCGAAAAGTCTCAGCCGCCCTTGACCGATCCCGCCAGCAGGCCACGCACGAGGTAGCGCTGCAGGGTGAAGAAGACGATCAGGGGCACGATGATGGTGATGAAGGCCGAGGCCGTAAGGATTTCCCAGTTGCCGCCGCGCGAGCCGAGCAGGTTGACCAGACGGCCGGTGAGGACCAGCTCGTCATTGCCGGTTCCGAGGAACACCATGGCGACAAGCAGATCGTTCCAGGTCCAGAGGAACTGGAAGATCGAGAACGACGCCAGCGCCGGGAAGGACAGAGGCAGGATGATCTTGATGAAGATGTCGAAATCGCTGGCGCCATCGACGCGGGCCGATTCCATGATTTCGCGTGGCAGGCCGGCCATGTAGTTGCGCAGCAGATAGATGGCGAGCGGCAGGCCGAAGCCCATATGCGCCAGCCAGATGCCCACATAGGTCTTGGCCGGAACACCGAGAAACGCACCGACGCCATTGTAGAGTTTCAACAGCGGGATCAGCGACATCTGCAACGGCACGACCAGAAGGCCGACGACCACGGCGATCAGGATTGCCCGGCCGGGAAATTTCATCCAGGCCAATGCGTAAGCCGCAAAGGCTGCGACGAGGATCGGGATGATCGTGGCGGGAATGGCGACGGTCAGCGAGTTGATGAAAGACGAACCGATGCCCGCAGCGCGCATGACTTCACGATAGTTGTCGAAGGTGAAGCGTGGCGGGACGGCGGCGGTATAGAAGATACGCTGGCCGCGCGAGCCGTCCATGCGGGCCGGCGAAACGATCTCGTAACTGCCGTCGTCCTTGACGGTCAATGTCTGGCCGTCGCCGATGTCGGCGACCGCGCCGGCCGCGAATGCAGTGGGCTGCAGGGGCCGGAAACCGAAGGCCGAAACCTTCGCATTGCTGCTCTCCAGAAGATTGCCCGCGATGACGAACTTGCCGTCACGTTCGACTTGCTCGTCGGGCGAGGCAGCGCGGCCGGTCAGGTTCTGCGACGACGTGGAAAGAGCCGTCCACCAGCCGGACACGGCAAGCTGGTCCTTGTCGCGCAGCGACGAAATCAACAGGCCGGCGGTTGGCAGGGTCCAGAGGACGACGAGCAGGATGACGGAAATATGGACGACCCAGACCAGTGGCGAGCGGGAAGAAGCAATCATCTCAGTGGCCCTCCATTTCCTTGGCAGCGTTGCGGATGTTCCAGATCATGATCGGGATCACCAGCACCATGATGATGACGGCGATCGCAGCACCGCGGCCGAAGTCACCGCCACCGCGGAACATCCAGTCGAACATCAGATTGGCGAGAACCTGGCTTTGCCACTGCCCGTTGGTCATGGCGAGCACGATGTCGAAGACCTTGAGCACCAAGATGGTGATGGTGGTCCAGACGACGGCGATCGTGCCCCACATTTGCGGGATCATGATCTTGAAGAAAATCTGCAATCCGTTGGCACCGTCGATGACGGCAGCCTCGATGGTTTCTTCCGGGATGCCGCGCAGGGCGGCCGAGAGGATGACCATGGCAAAGCCGGTCTGGATCCAGATCAGGATCACCATCAGGAAGAAATTGTTCCAGAACGGCAGCGTCACCCAAGCTTCCGGCGTGCCACCAAAATAGACGACAACCGCGTTCAAAAGGCCGATCTGCGCGGTGCCTTCAGCGCGATAATCGTAGATGAATTTCCAGATGACCGAAGCGCCGACGAAGGAGATCGCCATCGGCATGAAGATCAGCGTCTTGGCAATATTGCCCCACCAGATGCGATCGGTCAGGGCTGCAATGATCAGGCCGAAGAACGTCGCTGCTGCCGGCACGACCAGCAGCCAGAGGAAATTGTTGTAGATCGACTGGCGGAATTCGCCGTCGTTGAACATCCAGATGAAATTGTTCAGGCCGACGAAATTCTCGCCCGCCCTGTCATGCAGACTGAGCCAGACGGAGGCGATCACCGGATAGATCAGGTAAATGGTAAGCGACAACAGCGCCGGACCGAGGAAAAGCCATGGCCGGATGGCATTGGTGATGCGCAGGTTGCGCGAGGCGACCGGTCCCGTCAAACCTTTGGATGGAAAGAGCTTGTCTAGAATCCAGTTCGTGCCGAAGAAATAGGCGGCGCAGCCGAGAACCCCGGCGGCCATCGTGGCGATGGCGAATATCAACTGCTGCATGGCAACTTCCTCCCCCAGGAATGTAAGGCCGGATACGCGGCCTGCCTGCCCTTGTTGCGTCAGTATCCCGGCCTTTCGGGAGATCACACGCGACCAGAATAGTCACACCGTTTGTTTTGCCTTAACCGGATATGCGGCTGGCAAGGGTGCGTTCATTCAAAAGGGCTTCTTGTGTCAGCTTTCCCCGAGCCGTTCCACCGCACCCACTCTACCGAGCGGCTGGGCAGGCGGCATTTCAGGCCCGGCAGTCTTTTGATTTCGGCTCCGGGATATTTCGCCCGGAGCCGCTTTTCGATGAACAGGCTGGCGATCCTACTTGATCGAATCCCATGCCTTCTGGATGCCGTCAGAGACGTCCTTGGCCGACTTGCCGCCGACATAATCGACCATGCCGGTCCAGAATGCGCCGGCGCCGATCTTGCCGGGCATCAGGTCGGAACCGTCAAAGCGGAAAGTCGTGGCGTTCAGCAGGATTTCGCCCTGCTTCTTCATCGGGCCGTTGGCATAGGCATCCTTGTTGGCGCTTTTCAACGGTGTCAGGAAGCTCGACTGAGCCATCCAGACTTCATGCGCGATCGGCGTTTCGAGGAACTCGATGAAGGCGCGAGCCGCCGGAGTGTCCTTGGTGATCATCGCCAGCGTACCGGCGCCGAGCACCGGATTGCCGAGGTCCGGCTTGCTGGCGTAAGGCGGCATGTAGAAGAAGTCAGCGTCTTCGCCGACCTTGGTGCCTTCCGGGAAAAACGACGGAATGAACGATGCCTGATGGTGCAGGTAGCACTTCGGCGGCGAGGCAAACAGACCCTTCGGGCTGTCGCGGAAGTCGGCGGAGGCAACGGCTGCTGCACCGCCATCGACATTCTTGTCGTTCTTGGCAAACCAGCCGAATTCATCGATGGCGCCGACGA
Source organism: Pararhizobium sp. DWP3-4 (assembly GCF_049898205.1). Taxonomy (NCBI): domain Bacteria; kingdom Pseudomonadati; phylum Pseudomonadota; class Alphaproteobacteria; order Hyphomicrobiales; family Rhizobiaceae; genus Pararhizobium; species Pararhizobium sp. DWP3-4. The sequence goes on from NZ_JAFCXF010000002.1 coordinate 447,972, forward strand.
CGGCCGGATCGTTAAACGGGATCGCGTTGGTGACCCATTTGTCATAGACGTCGGCCGGCTGCGTGCGCAGCATCATGTCCTCGACCCAGTCGGTGGCCGGCCAGCCGGTCGCACCGCCGGAACCCAGACCAATGCACCACGGCGTGCCGCCATCGGCGACGATTTTTTCCGTCAGGGCCTTCAGTTCTTCCATGGTCTTCGGAACTTCATAGCCCGAATCCTCGAAATTTTCCGGCACGTACCAGACCAGCGACTTCACGTCGATCTTGTAGGGGAATGCGTAGAGTTCCTTCTTGCCGTCCTTGCCGGCATAGGTCGACAGATCGACCCAGGACTGGCCAGCGGCATAATTGTCGAGCAGCCACTTCTGGGTCTTTTCGCCAAGCGGCGTCAGGTAACCCTTCGACGCCAGATCGGCGATCAGGCCCGGCTGCGGCAGGATGGCGACATCCGGGGGACTGCCGGCCTGGGTGTCGATGACGATCTGCTGTTCGTAGTTTTCGGACGAGGAATATTTCACCTCGACGCCGGTCGCGTCGCGGAAATAGTCGAGCATGGACTCGGCCAGCGCTTCGTCTTCACCGCGCCATGGACCAAAGATGGTCAGCGTCTGACCCTTCAGGTCATGGCTCTTCTTAAACTCTTCGAAGCTTGCCCAGTTGAACTTGGAATCTTCGCCCGGCTTGAATTTCAGTTCGGCCGCATGCGTGGCTCCTGCCACAAGCGCAAGCGCCGCCACTCCCAACAAGAATGTTCTCTTCACGTCATTTCCTCCCAAGAAAGACCCGACCCATTGATGCCGGGCGAACACCACAGCGCCGCCAAAATTCAAAGCGCTTTGAGTTTGCTAACAAACCATTGCGATAGGTATCAAGTCAAGAGCTTTCCCGCAACGGTCGAACAAAGGCCTCATTCCTGCAGTGCAGCGAAGGTTTGCGCTGCACTGAAGCTGATTTTTCTGGTTGATGAGCAAAGCCGATGATACAAAATTCGTCGCGCATGAAGATTGAAAGCAAAAACAAAATAAAAATCAAAGCGCTTTGGGAGTGCGCGCTTGTCATGAACGTGAATTTGAAGCAGCTGGCGGAGATGTTGGGCCTGTCGCAAACGACAGTCAGCCGGGCGCTCAACGGCTATCCGGAAGTCAACGCCGAAACGCGCCAGCGAGTCCTGAATGCCGTGCGCGAAACCGGCTACCGGCCGAACCGCGCCGCCCAAAGGCTGGCGACAGGCCGGGCCGGATCGATCGGACTGGTGATGCCGATCGCCCGGGGCATCGATTCCGACGTGCATTTCGGCGAATTTCTGGCCGGCCTCGGTGAGGAATCCGTCCGGCACGATTTTCATTTCGTCATCAATCCGAGCGCACCCGACGACGAGGAATCCACCTTCAAGCGGCTGGCCGCCAGCGGCAATGTCGATGCGCTGTTTCTCGCCTATGTGCGTGCCAACGATCCACGCATCGCCATGCTGAAATCTCTGTCGATCCCGTTCGTCGTCCATGGCCGGGCGATCGACCAGCCGGCCGATTATCCGTTTCTGGATATCGACAATACCGGCGCCTTTTATGACGCAACCCGCCTGCTCATCCAGTTGGGACACCGGCGGATCGCCCTGATCAACGGGCCGGGAAACCTGACCTTCTCCATTCGCCGCATGAAGGGGATGCGGCGCGCGCTTGAGGAAAACGGACTGCGGTTCGATGAAGGCCTGGTGCAGAATTCGTTGATGACCGACGAATACGGGCACCGGGCCATGCAGCAATTCCTCGAGCGGGATCAGCCTCCGACCGCCGTCCTCTGCTCCAGTACCGTGATCGCGCTCGGCGCAGTCAGGGCGATCAACCGGGCCGGCCTGCACATGGGCAGCGATATTTCGCTGATTGCCCATGACGACGTGCTGCCGATGCTGAAGCCCGAAAACTTCAGCGTGCCGCTGACCACGACGCGCTCATCCCTGCGCGCGGCCGGCGCGCGGATCGCTACCCGGCTGATTTCGCGCATTCTCAAGACCGGCGAATATCCGGAGCAGGAACTGTGGCGGACAGAACTGATCGTCAGGGCCTCGACAGGCCCTGCTCCGAAATCGTAGCACGGTCCGCTGGCATCAGAACTTCGGTGCTGTCCTACCGGCCTTGCGGTAGGCGGCGATCACCGTGTTGGCCATCAGCATGGCAATGGTCATCGGACCGACCCCGCCGGGCACGGGCGTGATGACGGCGGCAACTTCAGCGCATTCCTCAAAGGCGACATCGCCGACCAGGCGGGACTTGCCCTCGCCCTTTTCCGGCGCCGCGATGCGGTTGATGCCGACATCGATGACGGTGGCGCCGGGCTTGATCCAATCGGCCTTGACCATTTCCGGACGGCCGACGGCGGCGACCAGAATATCGGCGTTGCGGCAGACGGCGGCCAAGTCCTTGGTGCGCGAATGGGCGATGGTCACCGTCGCATTGGCGGCCAGCAGCAGCTGTGCCATCGGCTTGCCGAACAGGTTGGAGCGGCCGATGACGACGGCGTTGAGGCCTGACAGGTCCTCGCCATGCGTGCGCTTGACGAAGACCATGGCGCCGGCCGGGGTGCAGGATACGAGGCCGCCATCGAGATCGCCGGTCGCCAGCTTGCCGGCATTGACGACATGCAGACCGTCAACGTCCTTTTCCGGCAGGATGGACTGGATGATGGCTTCCGAATTGAAATGTTTCGGCAGAGGCAACTGCACGAGAATGCCGTGAAGCGTTTCGTCCTTGTTGAGTGTCTGGACCAGAGCGGCCAGCTCTTCCTGCGTCGTCTCTTCCGGCAGCGTGTGCTGGACCGAGGTGAAGCCGCACTCCTTGGCCATCTTGCTCTTGGAAGAGACGTAGGCGTGGCTTGCCGGGTCGTTGCCGACGATGACGACCGCGAGACCGGTCTTGACGCCGGTCTGTTCGGTCAATGCCTGCGATGCGGTTTTCACGGCATCGATCACCGACGCTGCAACTTCTCTGCCATCAATCACGGTCGTCACGGTGCTCTCCCAGATTCTCGTTTGTTCTGTTCACTCTAGTTTCAGCAAAAAATAACGGTCGCCTCAATGCGTCCTATGCTGTCCAGATCGAATAAATTCAAGGCTGATCCGCGAAAGGCCGGGGAAATGCCGCCGATGCCCGCATTTTCCATCATCGCTGAGGGGATCGTCTGAGACAGGATTTCACTACCGCCGGCCGCCGGCCCGCAGTTTGGCGTAGTGCTCGACGCGGGACCGTAGAGCCCGCAGGTTTTCCTGGACCTCCACCATATCCCGATCGTCCGTATCACTGTCCTGCATCTGGCGCAGATAATCCTGCAGACTTGCCGATGCAGCATCGGTGCGCTGCGGGAAGGCATTGAGCGCTGCGGCAGATGCCGCTGCGTGATGCGCCGATGGCATGCGCGTTCGATACTCGACGGGCGCAGGCAACAGGTCTTCGATATTCTTCGGCGTGCCCGGGCCTTCCGGATGATGATCGTCATGGCCGGGCGGATCCCTCTGTGGAACCACGACAGCTGGCCGGCTCGACCGCTGCAACAAATCGCTTATGCTCCGGTAAGCGCCGAGCGCGATGCCCAACCCGACCCCGGCCATGAAGCCGAAAATCATGCCGCCTATGGCGATCAGCTTGCGTGACGGCCCGGTGGGCTGAAGCGGCGGCTGCGCCGACGAGATCACACGGATGTTCTTCGAAGTCAGCTTTTCCTCCTGGCCGGTTTCGCTTGCGCGCTTGAGGAAGGATTCGTAGATCGTCCGCGTCGCGTTGGCCTTGCGCTCCAGTTCCCGCAGCTCGATAAAGCCGGTGGACGAATTCATCTGCTGCGCCTTCTGGACCGCCAGTTGCTGGACGAGATCTTTTTCGGTCCGGATCGCCCGGTCGAGCTCGGTCTGGGCCGTTGCTTCGATGCGGCGAAGCTCATTGCCGATTTCGGAGCGCGCGACTTCAAGCGACTTGACGGCAGCCAGCCGTTGCGGATGACGCGGGCCAAGGCTCGCATCCAGCGCGCCCAACTGCGCGCGCGCCTCGGAATATTGCTTGCGCAGTTCCTGAAGCGTCACGGAACTGACCTCTTCCGGGAATGCGCCGCTCAGCACATCGTTCAACCCGATCTTCGTGGCGATATCAACTTTCGCCCGAGCATCAGCGATACGGTTGCGCACGGCGCCGACCTGATCGTTGAGGGCCAGCAATTGCTTGTCGAAGATCAGCTCGCCGGCAGCGCCGACGATGTCGTGCTCGGCCTTGAAGCTCTCGACAGCGTTTTCCGCTGCGTCGAGCTCCTTGCGCAACTCGGCCAGCCGGCTGTCGAGCGCCCGCGTCGTGCGCTGGAAGAAGCCGGATTGGGCTGCCTGCTCCTCATTGAGAAAGGTCGCCACGAGGCGATTGGTGATCAGTGCGGATTTGGCCGGATCCCGGCTCTTGACCTCGATGGTGACGATGAAGGTTTTCGGATCGCGCGACACGGCGACGGCATCGCTGAGTTTTTCCAAAGTGCGCGGATTGACCCCGGACGCGGGCGCCGGCGTAGCCTTGCCGGGGGAAACGATATCGCGGATGACGTCAATGCCATCCAGAATCCCGCCTTTGCCAGTAGTAACGCCGCCGAATTCCGGGTCACGATCAAGCCCCAGATCGACGGCGACCTTTTCCAGAACCGTTCGCGACCGCAGCACTTCAAGCTGACTGTCGACCAGCGCCAGGAGCGCTTCGGTGGCCAGGCTTTCCTTGGAAAGATCGGAATCCGTCAAGCGGACTTCGCGCGGATCGACATAAAGCTTGCTCTGGGAAACATAGACGCTCGGAGTGGACATCGCGAGCAACACGCCACCGATCGCGCCGGCGACCGTCAGCCCCACGATGGTCTTTCGAACCTGCCAGACGGATCTCATGATCGTGGCGATGTCGATCAGCGGCCGATCCTGCCGTTCTCCATAATAGGCGTCTGGATTGTTCATCGGCGGCGGGACGGCAGCTTCGGCTTGCGATGGGCTGTCCTGTGCAGCCGCTGTCTTTTCACCCTTGAACCAACCCCTAAACCGCCCGGCAGCTTTTCCCAGGCCCGCCTTGGCCGGCTCCCCTGCCGGCTGCTGCCGAACGCCGGATGTTTCCGACTTGACGGTGGGGCTGCCCAGACGCTCGAGCAACGCGCCGGCAGTGCGCGCAACCGGCGCTCCGGTTCGCGTCTGAGCGCGGGAACGCGAAGACGCGCCCCCGGCATTCGACCCGAGATCGGCGGGGGAGCGACGCACCACAGTCCGTTTGTTGTCTTCCGGATCGAACATCAATGCCTGCAAACGCCCGCACCGGGGCAAAGTGACGAATTGTGAACGAAGCATAAGTTTTTGTGGAAAACAAACCGTTAACAGACAGCAGGTTGCGGGCCGCACATGGAGGGAAATTCCCAAGGCCAAACAGCTCATTAAGCTTTCCCGGTTAGAAACGGGAACAGCACATCCGGACGCCACTCGTGATCGATTTCGCCAAGACCCTCTACGCACGCAACCGCAGCGTTATCAACGCCTATATCTCGATGACGAGCGGGTCTGCGGGCAGGCTTGTGCTGTCGCTGGTCTATTTCATCTGCATTGCCAACGGGCTTTCGATCGCGGAATTCGGCTTGTTTGCCACCGCATCGGCCGCCGGCATCATGATCTCGCGCGTGCTTGCCTTCGGCTTCATGTCGCCGCTCTACCGGGTCGCCACCGTCAAACCCTTGCTGGTGGGTACCTATAGTGCAGGCTTTGCTGCCGGTGCGCTGCTGTCTCTGCCCTTGATCGCCGTTCTCTCCCTAGCGGTCTATTATGCCGTTTTCGCAGGCGATATCGCGCTTGTGGTATTTTTGGCTTTCATGGCCGCCGAAATCCTTTGCTGGCGTGGCCTGGAGGTCGTGGTCATCGTCCTCAACGGTCTCGGCCGGTTTGGCCGCGCCGCCCTTCTGGTGGTGATCGGCACCGGCATCCGCACCGCCGCCGCACTGGCATTCTCCATGTCGCAGCCGGCATCACTTGGCACCTGGTCGCTGTTCTACCTGGGTGCCAACCTACTTGCGCTGCTGATCGCGCTTATCTGGTTCTTTCCGAAAGTCCGGCTTCGCTGGCGGCCGGCGCTCTATGTCCGCCGCTGGGCGGATTCGGTCACGGTCGCCGGGGCCGAGGTGCTGTTCTACATCCAATCGGAATTCGACAAGATCGCGGTGCTGGCGATCGGCGGGCCAGAGGTTTCGGGCATCTATGCGATTATCATGCGGCTTGCCGACCTGACGGCGCTGCCGGTGCGTTCGTTCAACACGCTTCTGGTGCAGAAGATCATGCGCACGCCGGCAACGATCTCCTCATGGCGCACCCGGCTGACGATCGAGACATTGGTGGCGGCCATATCCTTGCTGGCGATAGCCGCCATGGCGGTCTACCTCTGGATCCTCCCGCGTGGGCTGGGGAACAACGTCGCGCAGGCAGCGCCTTATCTGATGGCGGTGCTGCTGGTGCCGTCGTTCCGCAACCTTGTCGAATATCACTCCGAACTGCTCTATGCGACCGGCCGCACGGTGCGCCGGATGGTCAACCTGGTGATCGCGGGGATCGTCAAGGTGTCCTTGCTCGCCATCGTCTTCAAGACCAGCACGGATGTCGCCTATTGGGCGCCGCTGCTTAACGGCGTCTATCTGGCCCTGTATGCCGCGTCCTTCGCCCTCACCTACACGGCCCTGCGGCGCGAAACCGGGCGGGTCATCTGACGGATCAGGCGGCGCGTTCGAGAACGATATTGCGGATATCGGCAAGATCGTGACCGACAAAGGACTGGACGCCGATGCCGATCTGATGCGGCGCCATTTCGCGCATGAAATGCCGGAGACCGCCGATATCACGCGCATAGCTGTCGTCAAACCAGAGCACGTGGCAGAGCCCGTCCGGTGAGGCGCTGTGCCCCTGCCCCATCAGCACTTCATCGACAAAACGGCCATAGATCAGGCATTCCGAAAACTGGCGCGAGCGAAGGAAGGCGCGTATCCAGTTTCGGCCGTGAAGGGCCTCGATATGGTCGAGCAGAGCCCGGCAGGTGTCGGTGCGCCAGGCAATCAGCGTATTGATGTAATCATTGGCCGGCAGGCTGAAAGGACCGATTCCCAGCAGCCGGTCGGAATGAGCAAGCCATTCGAGATGATTGGAGCGCATGCGCTCGCCAATCGCGCCATCCTTGCGATAGAGCGTCAGGCGGTCACCTTGCCAGAGATCGGCCGGATCGAAATCACGCAACAGAACCACATCGGAATCGACGGCGAACATCGTCGCCTCGCCGATATGCCGCGCCAGCGCCAGCCGGCGCAGTTGCTGCGCATGCCAGCCGCGCAGCGGTAGGCTGTAAGGGTTGATCCAGAGCTTGCGCCGGCCCGCCGAGAGCGGGTCTGGAATAGCGCGCAGCCACCACGGCAGGAGATCGCTCTCGCTGATGACCTGCCGCCGCGAACCTTCCAACTGCCGGAACAGTGCGACGTCGAAGGGCGCCACCAGCAGATAATGAACCCAATCGCCCTTCAGCCGCATGTCCATGCTTTCGCACAGCAGCCGGCAGCGCTCGAAATCATTGGCGTAGGAGGCCGTAACGACAGCAGTGCGCATGATGGTTTCCGTTAGAACGACCGCGACCCGGCGCGCTGACCGCCGACTTGCGGCGGCGGCTGACGCCCATTCAGCTTATGGCGGAGAACATAATATATGAACAACGGGTTTCCGAGCAGATAACGCCGCCACAGCCGGCGTGGCTCCTGGACCAGCCGGTGCAGCCATTCCAGGCGCAGGCGCCGGACGACGGGAGAGGCGCGCGGCACTTCTTCGGCCATGAAATCGAACAGCGCGCCGACGCTGATCACCAGCCGCGCGTGGCCGGGACCGACATGGCGGTCGATCCATTTTTCCTGCTTCGGGCTGCCCATCGCGATCAACAGGATATCCGGTTTCACAGCGCGAACCTTGGCCATGACCTCGTCGGATTGCGCCGGGTCGAAAAAACCGTCGGAAACGGCGATGAACTCGTGCCATGGCGCGTGTTTCTGAAAGTTTTCGGCAGCGCGCTTGAGCACGTCCGGACGCGCGCCGACCATGGCGATGCGCCTCGGCGTCGTCATATAGGTCATCAGCGCCGGGACGAAATCGGTGCCATTCAGATTGGCCGGGAACGTCTTTCCATGGAACAGCCAGGAGGCGAGATCGACGCCATGCCCGTCGGGCAAAACGATGTGCCGGTTGAGCACGGCGCGGTATTCCGGATCCTGCATCATCAGGTTGGCATTGTGGGCGTTGAGGAACGATATCACCGTCTGCCCGATCGGCAGCGAAGCGATTTCGTCGGCAAAGGCGAAGGCGTCGGCCCAGCCGAAATCGCAGACCGGTATGTCGAGGATCATGCGCTGCGAGGCGACGATCGATGTCCCCGGGAAAACGTTCATCGGGATTGCCCCCCCTCATGCACTGCAAGGCCGTAAGGTGCGCCAGCAGTTTTGCTTGCCCGCTGCCGTGCTTCGTCTCTCGTCAAGGCGAGGTCGGATGCGACGGCAGGCATTCCGAACCGCAACAGGCCCTCATCCAGCGTCTCAAGCAGCCTGGTTTTCTGCGCCTGATGAAAAACCGATCCCGACAGACGCTGGCGATTGCCCGTCCGCACCTGCGCAACTTTTTCGACCAGCAGTTTTGCGAATTCGGCGGGATCGTCGGCAACCGCGCAATTGCCGGGAAGTGCGTCGATGCCGCGCAAGGATGCGCGCGTCGCGACACAGGGCATGCCGAGTTCGAAGGTCTCGATGGTCTTCAACTGCACGCCCGTACCGCCACGGCTGATCAATGGCAGAACGGCGCCGGATTCGACGAAGGCGCGTGCGTCGGGCACCCGGCCGAGCAGGCGTATCCCCGGATGGGAAATGGCGGGCGCGTCCGGCAGCTGGCCGGCAATGCCGATCGACATGCCGGCCGGCAGCAGCGGCACCACCTTCGAGAGAAACCAGTCGAGGCCGATCCGGTTCGACTGCCAGCTCCAGGTTCCGATCAAAGCCAGATCGTATTCCGGCGATTTTTCCGGACCGCTCGCGGCAAGGTCCCATCGGGTTACCAGCGGCAAGACGGTTGCACGAGTGGCGACGGCATAGCCAAACCCGAGGCGATCCGCCTCCGCAAAGGTCCATACCGCCGAGGCGGCCCGTGTCAGTGTCCGCTCAAGCCGGTCGAGGTAATGCGCTTCGCGCTTGAACAGCCACCGCTCCAACAGACCGGATGCGGTGGCAGCGTTTTCCCGCGCCGAACCGGCTTCGACATTGTGGGCGATGTAGATCGTCTTGTGTTTCTGGAATGAGGCGGCAAAGGCTCCGGGCAGTTGCACGGAGTTGAGAACGATGCCGTCGAACGGCTGCAGGCGCTGCAACAGCGTTTCCATATGCGCGCGGCTGGTCTCCAGCATCTTCGCCGAGGATAGCGTCGTGCGATGAAGACCGGCCTTTGCCAGCCAGCGCAATTTGGTCGCTGCGCCGACCTTGGCATTGGTGACCTCCAGTTCGCCCAGCAGATGCACGTCCTCGCCGCCAGCAGCGGTCTGCCCCGGCTGCAGATAGCCGATCACGCTCACCCTGTGGCCAAGGGCGCGAAGACCATCGAAGACGGCCCGGTTGGCGATGTCGAACCCTGACGAAGGGTTTTCCACCGGTACCAGCGAGGAAACGAAGACCAGATGCATGCTGTCACGCGAGCCTTGAGAACAATTGCCCGACTGTAGCAACACGGCGTGAAGCGAGCTTTAAGCCATTCATTCGAAAGCGAATTCGGAGATTCAGCATCTGTTTAGGAACATTTGCTTTAGTGCTTGCCAGTTTCCCGCCTTCAACAGGTACCCGCCATGACCCCGCCCGCCCAGGATGTGACCGAATTTTATAGGACGGCGGTGGATGACAATGACAGCATCGAGCTCGTCGTCACGCTGCCAACGTTCCGGCGCCCCGAGCATCTGCTGAAAACCCTGAGAACCGTTATTTCACAGGCCCCCGGCTGTCCCTTCGCCATCGTCGTGATGGAGAACGACGCGGTCGGACTGGAAGGGGCGAACGCTGCAAAAATGTTCTTGGCCGACCACCGCGTCAACGCGCTGGTGGTGATCGCGCATCAGCGCGGCAATTGCCATGCGTACAATGCCGGCTGGTCGATGGCGCTTGCCCACTATCCCAACCTGCAGGCCATCGCCGTGATCGACGACGACGAACTGGCAGCCCCCGATTGGCTCGACAGTCTCGTTTCGGTACATCGCCAGACGCGGGCTGACCTGATCGGCGGGCCTCAGCTTCCCGATTTCGAGGACAAGACCCGCCATGACCGCAAGCGGCACCCGGTCTTCATGCCCCACTATGACACGACTGGGCCTGTTGCTATCCTCTATTCATCGGGGAATGTGCTGATCACGCGACATGTGCTCGACGCCATGCCGCGACCATTCCTCGACCCATTGTTCAACTTCATCGGCGGGGGAGACAGCGACTTCTATCGCCGGTGCAAGGAAAACGGGTTTTCTTTTGCCTGGGCGGCGGAAGCCTGGGTGGCCGAGACCATTCCGGCACGGCGGACGGAACTGTCGTGGATCAGATCGCGCAGTCTGCGAAACGGGGCAATTTCCGCTTTGCTGGAACACCGCGCAGCCCCAGGCTTTGCCGGACGGGCGAGAACGATCGCCAAATCGCTGGCCCTTTTGGCCGCCTCGCCGTTTCGCGGCATTTCACTTTGGAAATCATCCGGCCTGCCATCGGCAGGGCTCTACCATTTTTATGTGGCGTGCGGGCGTTTGATGATGGAGTTCGGCTTCGTCAACGAACAATATCGCAACCCGGAGAAAAACTGAACCGCACCTGCGCGCCGGCTCAGTGGCCGGCAGCAGCGGCCCGCTTTTCGCTTTCCGGCATCTGATCGCTGGCAACCTGGCCATTCTTATCGACGATCGGCACAGGCTTGCGCTGTTTTTCATTCGCCGCATTGGCAACGCGGGCAACATCGGCCTTCGACAGATATTCCAGCTGCTCGACCAGAACCTGAAAAATCACCTCGTCATGCAGTTGTTTGTTCAACTGATCCTTGACGATCGTCTTGAAACTGGCGAGGTCGAAATTGCTGGTATCGGCGACGTTGATCAATTTCTGGCCGACCAGAATGTCGAACAAGGCGTTGGTCACCGATTGCTTGAACGGCACTTCCATGTTCTTGGCCTTGGCCTTGTCGACCGAGAACGACAGCTTGGTGAGGAAGTAACCCTGCACCGCGCCGTCGGTGATCACCGGAACGGTGATCAGCTCGCCGGGTATATATTCCTGCAATGCGCGGCGTTCTGCCTCCGCATCCGATTCCACCGGTGCCGACGCATGCTGGATCGAAAAATAGACGGATCCGAGCGATACGGCGCAAATCCAGACACCGGTGAAAACAAGCTTCAACATCAGAAATCGCCGTAGCGGAACTGCTGTTCGGTGTAGATGCCATCCGCGTCAGCGTCCTGAACGGCAGCCTTCAGCAGGTCGACCACCGAACGGCAGGCTTCCATATGGGCGTTGACCTTCTGCGAATTGGTCATCAGCTTGGTCTGGATGTGCCGGGTCTGCGACACGAATGCCGGCGAAATTTCATCCGGGGAAGCGTCGCGATGAAGCATCGTCAGTTCGTAGAGGCAGCGGCTCTTGCGGGCGTTCGACGTTTTCAGGTCAAAACTCGGATCGACGCCGATGCGGGTATTCTCGTTGTCGAGGATCATTTCGAGACGGCCCAGCACGTTCTGGATACGTACGTCACTCGATGCTGCAACTTCCATCATTTGGCTCCCATTGGCGCTGTCGGCACGCTGGGTCCAATCCCCTGGCGTGATATATGCGCGAAACTTCTGTACAAGGTCAGTCCGGCCGATGACCGGTCTCGCCTCAGGCTTGATCGTTAGTGTCTTGCGTGCCCATGAAATTGGCGACCGCCTTGCGCTCGTATTCCTGCACCATGCTCAGCGCGACATTGCTGCTATTGCCGTCGAGCGATGCGCTGACCCGGGTGGGGCCTTCGCCGACGATGCGGTCCGTGACCATGCGCTCGGCGATGCCGACACCATCGCCCTGGGCCATGACGTTGCCGATCTGCTCGGCCATCATGCTCTTCCACATGTCGCCGGACGTACCCTTGCCGTAGACCTCTTCGCTTTCGGACGGCAGCATCGACTTGACGAAGTTCTGCAGCACCATGGCTTCGAACTTGCGATAGCTTTCCGGAATTTTCTTGGCCTCGGCCCGATTGGTGATGTCGCCAAGGCTGTTGGTCGGGCTGTCCTGATTGAGAACTGCGACCGTGTTGGCGAAGCCGGTTCCGTTCTCGGCGAGGCTCGTCGCCTGGAATGCGGCGCGATTGGCCTTCAACCGCGCCTGGGCTTCCTGAACTTGAGCCGGATCGGCGGCGCGCACGACATCCAGCACCAGGTCGCTTGGAGGAGAAATGGCCATGCGGTATCCTCTCGGTCACGGAGTCTGCCGCAAGCGCCTTATGAACGCCAGAGATAACTCCATAAAATCAGCATCTTGGGGAACAGTTCGGCCGCAAAAGGCCGCCGCTCCTGAGCCGTACTATGACCGGCCAACCTTACCGGAAGCTGGTGATCCGCTCATCACATGCTGATCGAGGAGATCGTAGATGGCGTCGTCCGCTTCAGTCCGGTCTTCCAGAACGCGGGCGTCCTTCATGTTTTCCTCGAGCCGGTCGCCCTTTGCCCGCTCCTTCAGAACCCGGGCCTCGTGCCCCTGCTGGATATCCAGAAGCATCTGGTCCTTCATCGCAAGGCGGCCGAGTTGCGAGGCATAATGCCCGGAAAACATCGCGTGCAACGGGCTTGCCGACCCCATGGCGCCCACCACCACGTCAATGGTTTCAGCCAGATCACGGCGTTGCCTGGCGGTTTCTGCCCGCTCGTTTTCCGCCATCTGTTCCAGATGCCGCTGAACGACGACAAGGCGCTTGAGTTTTTCGGACCGGCTTTTCATGGGCTAGATTCCTTGCATCATCGGACCGAAGCCATCGGCAAACAGCTTCAGCATCGCGGCGATGCCGAGGTAGAGCAGGAACATGCCGCCCATGATCAGATAGGGTAGCGAGATGAAGTAGAGCGGCATCTGCGGCGCCAGCTTGTTGACCATGCCGATCGCGACGTTGAACAGCAGGCCGTAGATGATGAATGGGCTCGCCAGCCGCAGCATGATGTAGAACGTCGTCTCGAGTGCATTGGTGAGCGTGATCAGCACACCCTGCGGATCGAAGCCGACGCCGAGCGGCATCACCTTGTAGGAATCGACGATGCTCGCCAGGATGACATGGTGGAAATCCAGCATGAACAGAACCATCAGACCAGCGAAACTGATCATGTTGGTCAACTGGTTTTCGGCGGTATCTTCCAACACGTCGTTGGCCGGCGGGGCGTTGAAGCCGATCATCATCGTGATCACCGTGCCGGTAAACTGCAGCCCAAGTACATAATAACGTGCGATCAGGCCGATGACGCCGCCGATGACGGTTTCGGTGGCGACGATGTAGATATAGGTGTGCCCCTTGCCGGAAATCTGCGGATAGATCTCGTTCCACATGATCGGCAGGATGGCCATCGAGATCGCCAGGGCGACAAAGATGCGGATCTGCACCGACACACGTGCGGTGGAAAATCCGGGCATGACCATGATGCAGGCGCCGATCCGGCAGAATGCGGCGAAAAGCGCCAGCACTGTGCCTTCAGGGTCAGTGATCATGAAATCGAGCCAATGATCTTTATCTCGAGGCCCTTGGCGAGCTCGACATGCGAGAGAACCGGCAATGTTGCAAAAAGACGCTCGATGATCATGCGCACATAAGAGCGGGATTCGGGCGAACTTACCAGTACGAACGGCATGCCGCGGTCGAGATGTTCACGGATAACCTTGGTCGCCTGCTCGCTGAACTCCTCCAGATGGCGCGGATCGATGTCGAATTCGACGATATCACCCTTGGCATCGCGCTTCAGCGCCTGGTGGAAGACCATGTCCCATTTGCTGCCGAGACGCAGGACCCGCAGCGTGCCGTTATCGGCAAGATCGCCGCAGAGCTGCTGCGACATGCGCACGCGGACATGCTCGACGATCTGTTCGGTCTTGCGGACATGCGGTGCGAGTTCGGCGACCGCTTCGAGGATCAGATGCAGATTGCGGATCGAGACGCGCTCTGCCAGCAACAGCTTCAACACTGCCTGCAGGCCGGAATAGGACATGTGAGAGGTGCAGATTTCGTCGGCGAGTTTGCGGTATTCCGGATCCAGCCGCTCGATCAGGATCTTGACGTCCTTGTAGGATAGAAGCTGCGGCAGGTTGTTGCGGATCACTTCCGACAGATGCGTCAACACCACCGAAACATTGTCGATCGGATGGAAGCCTTCGCGCTTCAGGTCCTCGGTAAAGGTTTCGAGGATCGACACGGCCGGCATGCCGAATGCGGGTTCGCGGATATCGTCGCCCGGCACACTCGGCTTGCGGCCGCCGCCCGTGACGACGATGACTTCGCCGACACGCACGGTGTTCGACGCGATCGTCGTACCGTGGATACGGACATGGTAGGCCTTGTCGGGAATGCTGATATCGTCGGAGACCTTGATTTCCGGCACGATGAGACCGTATTGCCCGGCAAACTTGCGGCGCATCTTGCCGACGCGGAAGGCCAGTTCCTGGTGGGCGCCGAGAAGGCGGGTAGAGACCTGCTTGCCGAGCAGCAGTTCGATCTCGGCCGTCTTCAGAACCGACTTGACCGAGTCCTTTTCGCTGTCGGTCTTCAGCTGCGCCGTCTGCTGGTCCTGATCACGCTTGAGCTTGTTGGCCGCAGCCAGCTGACGGGGGATGACCCAGCTGAGAAACGCCATGCCTCCACCAAGAATGGCGAACGGGAAGAATGGCAGACCCGGCATGAACGCCAGCATGATGATCAGCCCGGACGCCACCATCAGCGCCCGCGGGTAGCCGCCGAGCTGGTTGATGACTGCCTGATCGGTGGAACCGGACGTACCGCCGCGCGAAACGAGCAAGCCGGCGGCGAGCGACACGATCAAAGCCGGGATCTGCGAAACTAGACCGTCACCGACCGAAAGCTTGACGAAGACGTCCGCCGCTTCGCCGATCGACATGTCGTGGCGGACGTAGCCGATGATGATGCCGCCGAAGACGTTGATGGCGGTGATCAAAAGGCCGGCGATTGCATCGCCGCGCACGAATTTCGACGCACCGTCCATCGAGCCGAAGAAGGAGCTTTCCTCTTCCAGCTCACGCCGGCGCCGTTGCGCTTCCTTCTCGTCGATCAGGCCGGCCGAAAGGTCGGCGTCGATCGACATCTGCTTGCCGGGTATGGCATCGAGGGTGAACCGCGCGCCGACTTCGGCGATGCGCGTCGCACCCTTGGTAATGACGATGAAGTTCACCGTGATCAGGATCAGGAAGACGATCAGGCCGATGACGAAATCGCCACCCATCACCAGTTCCGCAAAACCGGCGATGACACCGCCGGCTGCATCGTGTCCTTCATGACCGTGCGAAAGGATGACGCGCGTCGTGGCGATGTTGAGCGCCAGGCGGGTCATGGTGGAGATCAGCAGAATGACCGGAAAGGAGGAGAAATCCAGCGGCTTCTGGATCCACAGCGAGACCATGAGGATGAGCACGGAGAATGCGATGGAGAAGGCCAGCCCGATGTCGATCAGAAACGGCGGAATCGGTAGAAAGAGAATCGACAGGATCGCGACGATGCCGAGGGCAAAGCCGACATCGCGGCCCTTGGGCGCGACTTTCGGGATGATCAGAGCAGGAGGTTGTGCCATCGGAAATTCCGTCTCGTCATGAGAGGCGGACAGCATTCATACCTGCTGCCCAAACTAAGCAGCAGGCCTAACGCACCAAACTTGCGCGAAGGTGGCATCGATGTCGAATGAAAGAAGGGCGACGCGCTTTTCTCGGTACGCCCATTTCAGCTTCGCCGGAACGTCAGAAGCCGGTTTGAATGCGGGAAAAGACGACATCGGTGAAAATCGAGATTTGCGCACCGACAAACGAGGCGGAAAGCGCAATGGTGACAAGCACTGCGAGGATTTTCGGTACGAAGGTCAGGGTCATTTCCTGGACCTGGGTCAGCGCCTGGAT
This sequence comes from Pararhizobium sp. DWP3-4, assembly GCF_049898205.1. Taxonomy (NCBI): domain Bacteria; kingdom Pseudomonadati; phylum Pseudomonadota; class Alphaproteobacteria; order Hyphomicrobiales; family Rhizobiaceae; genus Pararhizobium; species Pararhizobium sp. DWP3-4. The sequence goes on from NZ_JAFCXF010000002.1 coordinate 464,168, forward strand.
GAAGGCGATGACGACGCCGACAACCATGGCGGCAGCGACGGCGGGCCCGGAAGCGACGACCACTGTCCAGATCGCCGCCTGCACGATATCGAGGGCATCCGCCTCATTCATGAGCTATCACTTTATGGTAACGCCGGGTCCGATAACCAGTTCTTTCTTGCTATCGAGGACGGCAATGATTCCATCCGAGTATAGCTTCACTTCCTTGACGACACCAGTTGTCTTGCCGTCGGCGCTGGTCACCGTCTTGCCGATCACGGCATTGGCTTCGCTCAGCGACGTGCGCTGCAGCAGGCTTTCCAGATTGGTGTTGGTCTTGATCGTCTGCTCGACCTGCGAGAAGGTCGCGAGCTGGGCGATCTGCTGGGTCGAATCCATCGGCTGGGTCGGATCCTGGTTCTTCATCTGGGCCACGAGCAGCTTCAGGAAGCTGTCATAGTTCAGGCTTGCCTTTGCCTTGTCGGTCCCTGATTCCGTGCCGGACGCCGAGGGTATGTAACTGTTGTTAACGCCGCTTACCGCCATGGTGCGATCTCCTTGCGAATCTGTTCGATCGTTGCAGGGGTGATTTCCTGATTGTTCAAGATCTTGTCTTCGAGAGCATAGAGACCGCGGATCGCCTTCAGGGCGTCGAAGGCCCGGCCCTGCGTCACCATTCCGTCGACTTTCTTCAGCTCGGTAACGATCTCCTCGTTCTTGAAACAAGTCAGAAGCATGACGACCGACTTGCGGAACATGTTCGTCGACTGCTCGGCGCCTTCCGGATTGATCAGGATCATCTGAGCGATGAAATAAAGCTGCTTCAGCGGGGTCGTCGCATCTTCAGGCTGGAGAACATGGTTTTCGAGCAGGAATGTCACGTCGTTCAGGAATTCGACGGCCACCTTGCGGTCGACACGCAGCACTGCCCCGTTGACAAAAATCCGCTCGCCAGACTTCAGCGAAATACGCAGTGTGCTTTTCATTTGAGTCCATCCCTGATGATGGTTGTGATATCGATTACGCCCTGGAAATTCGAGGATTCGCGTTTGCGGATCTTCTCTGTCTCACCGAGAATCCAGATGGCTATGGAAATAAGATTGGCGCGCAGTTCGTCGTTCAGCTGATTGTCCGAAGCACGAAGATCCTCGATAAACCGGATCCAGACCCGCCGCGTGTAGTAAATCGCCTCGATCGCCTCCCGCGAATAGCCCTTCTGTCGCTTTGCGGCTGAGAGCAGCACTATCGAGCGATCGAGCACCTGCCGTTCGCGATCCTTGGAGTCGGCAACGCCATCCTCCATGATCTCGGCATATGAAAACTGATACATTCAGACATCCTTCATGTTTGTCCTGTCCCTCAGCGCATCAGAGGAAGTTAATCAAGCTCAGCTGCTGAAGCCGCGAGGTCAGCGTGTAGGAAGCCTCGAGCTGGGTCTGCAATGTCTTCAGCATGGTCCCCGCCCCGACGGTATCAATCCCCTCCAGGTCCAGCTGGTATGACTTGACGATCTTGGTTTGCGCGTCGATCGACGTGTTCGCTTTCTTGACGCGCTCTTCCGACAGGCCAAGATTGCTCTGCATACTGATCAGTCCGGTGACGGCTTCGCCCATGTATTCGACGGCTTTGTCGGTGACCGCGCCGCGAACCTCATTGCTTAAGTTGGCGCTAAGAAGTTCCTTGGAAATCACGCTTGCGAGAGCAAATTTCCGGGAGCCTTCGGTATTGACGTTTGTCGAACTCTGAATGACTTCGTTGACGCTGACACGGCTGGTCATGTTCTGGCTGGAGGCGCTCGACCAATCCGTCCATTTCGACCCGGCCACAGACGGGTCGGCATACATCGGTTCCAGGGTATTTTCGATGAAGTCGTTCATCTGCGCCTTGGTGAACTGGCTGACCGACGTCAGCGGCGGCACCTGAACGGGCTGCGCGCCGATAAAAGTCGTCAATGCCGCGTCGTAGGACGCCTTGGCGGCGGATGTATCCGTATAGCCGGTGACAGGCTTGACATCGGTATTGATGCCCGAGAACAGATATTCACCATTCAGAGACGTGTTGGCGGCCGATGTGTATGTCGTCATCGCTGCCGTATTCTGGTCCTGCGCGATTTTCAAAAGGTTATCGGTGCCGCTATCCCGGAAAGCCATCAGCGACGACAGCGACTTCTGGGCAGCGTCCAGCGTCGTCTTCAACGCTTCTTGCGATCCGGAAAGCCTTTGCGTCACAATGGAATTGGTGCTTTTCAGCGTCGCCAACCGATCGATCTGCGATGAAATGTTGACCGAGCGGGAGGTAGAGCCCCCAAGCGCCAGACCATAATCCGAGTGAACGCCGGTCGCGATTTCGTTGTTCAGTTTGATCATTTCCGTCTGACCTCTTTGGATGGTCAGGCGCATGGCATTTTGAATGGCCAGATTGGAAACGAAAGACGTTTTCATGATTTTATCCTACAGCTTGCAGAAGGGCCGCCATCATGGCATCCACCGTACTGACCAATTTCGCCGATGCCTTGTAAGACTGCTCAAGGTCCAGCAACTGCGATAGTTCCTCATCGAGACTGACGCCTGTGACGTTGCTCAACGCATCTTGCGTGCGCGACAGCATGGCCGTCTTGTTGTCATTGGCGGTCGATGCCGTCTTTCGCTGCTCTTCCAGCCAACCGATCGAGGAAGCGGAAAAATCCAGGATGCTGCTTGAGCCGTCGAGCCCCGTCGCAGGATCGAAAGGCATATCGGCGCTGAGCGATGTAACAAATTTGTCCAGAAGTGCCGTGTAACCGGAACTTCCTGCAGTATTCGACTTGTAGGTGGGGCCATTGAAGCCGCCGTCGCGGACCAGCGTCGGATTGCTTGTGGCCAATGGATTGATCGTCAGTGATGCCGCCATGCCGGTGACAGTTGTGCCGGCCGCAGGCACGGTTCCACCTGCCCAGGTGAAGAGACCCGGTTTGGCCGTGGTCGCGGGTGTGGTGTTTTCCTGAAAGAGCGTCACCAAACCGCGGGCGATTTCATCGAGTTGGGACTGAAATTTTGGTGCCGTCTCATCCCGCAACTGGAGCAGGCTCGCAAGCTTGCCTTCGGCGCTGGTGTCGGCGCCTTTACCTGGCTTCATCGGTACGCCATCGACGTAGATCGCGTTGCCGTTGATCGACGCCCCGAAACCGGGCGTTGGCTGAAAAGTCACCGCGCGCGCGCTGTTTTCGAACAGGACTGTGCCATCGGACGTAAAGATGACCGTATCGTTGTTGGCGCGTGTTACAGTGGAAATACCGACGATCTCGGAAATCTGGCGAAGCAGCTTGTCGCGCTGGTCGAGCGCATCGCTTGCGTCCGTGCCACTGGCTGTCGCGCCCTGTACTGCGTTATTGGCCTTTTCGAATTCGGCGAGCAGCTTGTTCAGTTTTTGAACGGAAGCGTCGATTTCCTTATCGGCATCGTAGCGCACGTCCTGGACGGAGGCAGATGTCTTATTCAACGACTTGGCGAGATCCGAGGCGCTCGCCACGGTTGTGGCCGCGATGGATGCGTTGCCGGGTGCCGCCGCCAAGGTCTGCAGGCTGTCACGGAATGATTTGAGGTAGTTCGATGGCGAGGTCTCGTAGCCATTGCCGCCGAGCGCCGCCTTGACTGCTTCCAGGCCGGTCAGCAAAGCGTCCTGAGCCGACGACTGCGAAATGCTGATGGAATGCTGCTTCATCAGCGCGTCGTTCTGGGCGCGCTGAATGGATACGATCTGCGCACCGTTGCCACTCGTGCCAAGCATTGCCATGCGCCTGGAGTAGTCCGCATTGCTCACATTCTGGATATTCTTCGAAACGAGTGCCGTTTGGGCCGCCGTGTTGTTGAATATCGTCTGTGCGGTGTTGATGGCTGATGACAGCGACATGACGCAGACCGTACCTTTTCAATTATCGCTTCAGGTTCACAAGAACGTCCAGCAGGTCTGCACCTGTCTGGAAGACTTTCGAGTTTGCCGTGTAGCTACGCTGGGATTCGATCATCGCCGTCAGTTCGTTAGCGATATCGACGTTGGAGCCTTCGAGCGCGCCGGACTGAATGCTGCCGAAGTCGCCGGAGCCGGCAAAACCGGTGATGATGACGCCCGAATCCACGCCCTGCGAATAAACATTCCCAGACTGCGGAATGAGATTGTCCGGGCTCTGGACATTGGCCAAGGCTACGCGGTAGCGCGGGTCGAGCGTGCCGTTTTCGTACTTGACGTAAACGACGCCCTCCTTGTCGATCTGATAGCCAGCCACCTTGCTTGGGGCACTACCGTCGATCGTACCGCCATCCGGAGTGAACTCTCGGCCGAGCTGCTGTGTTTTGGTGAGATCGATCGTCAACGCGCCGAGGTTGGCTCCCGTGCCCGGAAGACCGTTGATTGCGGTCGTCGTCAGCGTTGCCGGATTGGTCGTCAATTGACCAGCAGCATCGAAGGCGAGTGTCTTTGTGCCCAAGACACCGGTAGCCGGTGCGGCATAGGTGGCGCGGTCACGCACTTCGACTGTCCAAGCATTTGGGCCGGTCTTCTTATAGACAAAGTCGAGAAGGCGCGCATTGCCCTGGCTGTCGAAAACCTTGAGCGAGGTCGTGGATTCCGCACCGACGGCATCACCGGAGTTGAGCGTCGCACCCATCGCGCCCTTGGTTGAGCCCTTTGCGACCAAGCCATCGGAGGCGAGGTTGACCTTGGTCAGACCGTCAAATCCATTAACGACGACTGTCGGATCGACGCCTGCCTTGTACTCGTAACCCATCAGCGTGTAGCCGGCGGAATTTACCAGATCTCCATCGCCATTCTGCGTGAAGGCGCCGGCGCGGGTTAGGAAGTTGGAGCCATTTGCACCTTCGACGATGAAGAAACCGCCACCATTGATGGCCATGTCGGTGCCGGATGTCGTGTAGGTCGTCGGGCCTTGTTCCGAAATGCTGTAACGCACCTTGGTTTCGACGCCACCGGAATTGTAAGCACCGTTGCTGGTCGGCAGGATCAACGAGGAGAATTCCGTCGATGCCCGCTTGTAGCCGGTGGTGTTAGAGTTGGCGATGTTTTCAGCGACCGTACCCAGGCGGTTTGCCTGGGCATTCATGCCGGAACCACCGGTTCTCATCATTCCGTAAAGACTCATGTCCGATCCTCGTTTTATCGTTATGGCGAGACTATGGGGTGGGCCTTGCGTGAACCTGTCTTGGGGTGCCGGATGCCGCACATCCGAAGCCCCGTCGACGATCAGCTCCAGTCGATGCAGTAGCCGAGGAAACGCTTGGAATCGATCGGGTCGAAACCGAGCCGCTTGCGCAGCTTCTTGCGCAGCTTGCTGATATGGCTTTCAACGACATTTTCTTCGACGTCCTCATCGAAAATTCCGTAAATGGCGTTGAAAATCTGAGACTTGGAGACGCGGCGTCCACGATTGGAGACCAGGTATTCGAGAATGCGGCGCTCGCGGCGCGGCAAGGCGAAAACTTCGCCCTGGACTTCCGGATCCCGGCCGTCTGAAAACACCCGGATCGGGCCGATGTCGGTGAAATTCACCAGCGCCTTCAGGCGGCGGCGGATTGCTGCCGCACGCGCCAGAATTTCGCGGGGGTGAACCGGCTTGCGGACGACGTCGTCGACGCCGCAATCGAAGAATGCCAGCGTCGTTTCCAATGAAGGGCTGTCGCTGATGGCGATGACCGGGGCCGTCGAGCGGTCCCGGATAGCGCGGGGAAGGCTCATGGCCTTTTCGCCCTGGCCGATCAGGAACGCCTCGACGGCATCGATATCGCTATCGGCCGCCTTCGAAACCCAATCGCCGAATTCGCTTGGATCGAACCCCTGGGAGGGCACGCCCTCCCGTCCAAATAGTGAAGTATATCCGTCTTTCACGAGCTCACGCTCATCAACCACTACGATCATTCGTCCGCCTCCGAATCAGTATCGCGCATCTATGGTTAAGAGGTACGAATCGGGGGATTCATGAACAACTATGGAATGTGAGTGACTGAAATTAATAGTAGATTAAGATTTGTGTGCCGATTTGAACTAGATATAGTGGCAGCGTTCGCATATGACACTATTTTTTATGTGGAAACGTTAACAGCCTATTAAGAAACCGCTTGTGGTCATTTTTCTAACTCAATGTTGACGCAATCGCCAAGAGCAATAAAAGCTGTTTATAATTCATCTTTTAGTTGAGTTATTGGCAAAAATTCGACGCATTCGCCGTCCATTTTCCGTAGCCCGTCGCGACCAGATTGGCGATAACGCGGCAGACATATTTTTTCTGCGCCGGATCATTGTTCGGTCCTGCGTGATAGCGGGCAACGGCCATTGTCCAGGTTTCGTGCCGGGCATGTAGATTGGAGAGGAACCGGGCCGCATATTCGACATTCTTTCGCGGGTCGAGCATCTCGTCCGGCGAGCTGAAATTCTCGCCATGGAAGTAATAATTGATCTGCATGCAACCGAGATCGATCAGCTTGGCACCCTGCGCCCGCGCCGCAGCAAAGCGCTGAAGAACCTCTCCGGCGCTGTTCTCAAAAAAAGCCTTGCCTTCGATGTTCATCGCAAACGGCTGGAGCGATCCCTTCCGGCCGGTCTCCGTCAGCCCGACGGAATAGAGGATGCCTGCCGGTATCTGATATTTCGCCGCCGCCGCCGTGATCTCGCTTTCGCACACGCCGGGGCTTGCCTGGACGTTACATATAGACATCACCAGCGCGGTTAAGCTCAATCCCAGAAGACGCATCGCCGCTACCTTCATTGCCCGTCCACCTTTCGCCGCCCTGTCCCTGACCGCCATTGTCATTGCGCTGCCCCTTGGCGCCATCTCCAGCGGCCTCGCGGCCCTGCTGGCCTGCCTGAGGCTGTGGCTGCTGCTGCGCGGTGCTGCCGGACGTGTCCGAAGCGTTGAAGACGATATTGACCTGATCCACGGCGAAGCCTTGCGCGCGCAACGCCTTGACCATGGCACTCTGATCATCGCTCAGCTGCCGGAAGGCATCGCCGGTCTCAACCTTGATCTCGACATGTAACTCGTCGTCCTTGAGCCGCAGCGTTGCCGTGACCATGCCGAGATCGATCGGGTGCATCTGGATCTTCAACGTGTTCAGAACCTTGCCGGTGGCCGCCTGCGTCAACTGTGAATGATCTCCGGTGCTGCCCGGTTGGAGCGCGCGGGCCCATTCCGGGTTGCTGGCGATCTGGTTGGTCACAGCCGACGCGTTGCTTGAAGGCGCCAAGCCGAGATAGCGGCGCGCTTCTACCACGGTAACGGTTTCAGCCTTGGCTGTGGCGGCTGACGCCTCGTTCTTGGCAACCGTCTTGTCTCCGTCCGAGGACAGGCTCATAGACACCGCCTGGCCCTTGCCATCGGCGCGCGCAAAGCGGAACACCTGGTCAGCTTCAGCATCAGTTCCGGCCTTGGTGGCATTCTTGACCGCGTTCGCATCGCCGGCCGCCTGCGCCTCGGTCTTCGCCGTATCCTTCGCACCAAGCTTCGCCTTGCCGGCCCGTTCGGCGAGCGCCTGGAACTCGGACATGCCCGGGGCCGTGCCAGCCGTCACCGACTGGCTTGCCGCCGCCGGCTTCTGCGTAGCATCCAAAAGACTGAGCAACTGGCTGACATCGCCCGCAGCCGCGTCCGGAGCGTTCGCCGCCAGGGCGTCATCCGGGTTTATAGTCTTGTCGTCGTGCCGGGCGAGGCTTGTCCCGGCATTTTTCATCAGACCGGCAATCTTCTCGCCGACCAGCCCGTCGATGGTTTCCCCCGCATCCTCGCCAGCGCCGGCGCGGTTCGCCTGCATCAGCGAGAATTTCTGCAGATGATCCGCTTTTGCGGCGGCCAGCGAACCTTGCACCGGCATCTTGCCCTTGACGTGAATGTCCGCGGTGGAGGAAGAACCGAGCAAGGATTTCATGAGGCCATCGTGTTCCGTGGCAAGGCTCTGCAGCGGCGAAAGGCCGTTCTCGCCGGAATCGACAGCCAAGGGATCGGTTCCGGTTTCCTTGGACGCGGCAACCAGCACCTCGGCCGCAGAAGACTTGAGGGTCTGCGTCAGGCTGCCCTCGACACCTGGGTTTCCGTTGATCGAGACCACCGGCTGTTTCTTTTTGCCGGCGTCCGCAAAGGCATTTTCGAACGCGGACTTCTGATTGGCGGCGTCCATATCATCCGGCTTGCCCCCCGACTTTCCGCCCGCCTTGCCTGATCTTACGGGACTTGCTCCCAGCAGGTTGTCGTCTACGAATGTCATTGTTGGTCTTCCCCCTTCAGGAGAGAATCGATCTCGTCGAGCTTCGAGCGGCCTGTGCTCAAAAATGCGTCGAGAACCGGGTCAGCCGGAGCTTGCCCGGACGAGGCCGCCTGCGGCATCGCATTGGGTTGAGCCGCCTTCAAAGCCACTTCCGACGCCGGCGTTGCAAACGGGCTGTCACCGCTGCCGGTGTCTGCTCCGCTCTTTTCCGTTTTGATTTCGGATTTGACATTAGAAACAGATGCTTGCGTCAGGCTTTCCGGCTGGGGTGCACGCAGCACTTCCTCGGCGATGACGGTTGCGGCCTGGCGCAAGGCGCGATCGCGGGGTGACAGCTCCGCTTCGGGAATGGCACTGATATCCTTGACCGCTTCGAGAATACCCTTCGATGGAATACCGACCAGGCCGGAATAGAGGCTGGCCAAGGCCTTGGGGCCTGCATCGGCAACGCCGGAAAGATCCTGGGCCCGCGTTGAGGCGAGCGTTGCCAGTTCCTGCATGCCGCCAATCGCTGCGCGGCGGGCAATGCGCAAATAGACTTCGCGCTGCCGGGGCTTGTCCATGAAGCCAAGAATTTCCTGGATCTTTGTTTCGGTCTTCTCGCTGTAATTGACCACTGCCAATTCGACGAAAACATCGGCAAACTGGCTGGCATAAGGAGACGTCAGGAACCGGCGGGCATAGGAGAGCGAGTAGGCAAAGCCCTTCTCCGACATGGCGCCGCGGGTCGCCAGCGATATCGAACGCCGCAGGGCGGCTTCCTCGATGTTGGTACCCGGCGCCGTCAGACGGGCCCAATCGTAATATTGCAGCGACTTTGCCGGGCTCTGCTGTGCCGTCGCGTTGCCGAGAACCAAATAGAGATACGGCCCAATCCGCGAGTTCCGGTATTCCGGAATGGCTTTCGCCAGGTTTTCCACCATCAGCCCGCCCTTGCCGGCGAGGTAGTGGCTTAGCGCATCGACAAGCCGGGTATCAAAATTGCCCCCGATGTCGTGATTGGCGAGATAGGACAGGGTTTCCGGGTTGCCACCGCTCATCGCATAGAGGAAAGCGGCATCGACATTGCGCGGATCATCGAAAACCGTGTGATCGGATTCCCGCAGACGCTTGTCGATCGCCGCCAGCATGAAGCGCTGCATCTCAGCCGCCGAATGATCGCCAAGCACGATGGCGTCCTGGATAGCCTGCAGCGAGCGCAGCATCTTGTAGGGCGGCAGATCCTCCGGGCCTTGCGCATGCGCTGCCGTCGCCGGGATTGTCCCGGCGGCACATGCACAGAGAAGGAGGATGCGGATCGCCTTCAACATCACCATCAGCCCTGGTTCGTCTGCAGCAGGATTTCAATGCGGCGATTGGCCGGCGCCAGCGGGTCCTTCGTATCCTGGAGACGCTTGTCGGCGAAGCCGCTGATCTGGCTGACGCGGCTCTCGGCGAGGCCACCGCGGATGAGCATGTAATAGGCGCTCTGAGCGCGATCGGACGACAGCCGCCAGTTATCGTAGGCGCCCTTCTTGAACGGACGGCCATCGGTATGGCCGCGAATGGCGATGGCGCCGCTGCGAGCAGAAAGAAGCTTGCCGATTTTCTCCATGGCGATAACCATGTCCTTTTCAGGCACGGCCGAGCCCAGCCCGAACATTGGCGTATCGCCCTGCTCGCTGATCGTTACCAGAAGGCCGCCCTCGGTCGGAGTGACCAGCAGCCCTTCGGAGAGTTTGCCGGCCGAGCCGCCGATTTCCTTCTCGATTTCGGCTTTCAGAGCCTTGGCAGCATCTTCGCCGGACTTGACCGGAGTTGCGTTCCCGGAGGCTGCAGGCGGGTCAATCTCCGTCTTGTCGGACGCATCCTTCTTTGCCGCTTCGGACTGATCTGCAGAAGCAACGACTTTTTCCTTGGCGGCGTCTGCAGGACCATCTCCGGCCTTCGCCTCAAGACTGTCACCGCCCTTTTCCGCGTTCTGCAGTTCGACCTGCTTCGTCCAGAAATCCGGATCAAACGGGTCGCGATAGGCTTCGCCCCCCTCTGCGCCGGTCGCAGGTCCGGACGTCGAGGCGCCGCCATCACCCTTGGCGCTGATATTGGCGTTGCGGCCGACTTCATTGACGATTTCGGACATTACCGAATAGGGGTTCTCGAAGAAGTCGGCGTCGGAATACTGCGTTTCCTCGCCGGAGGTCGCAGTCATGTCGTCACCGTTCTTCGCCGAACCGCCGGTCTTGGTCTCGGTGCCATCGACCTTCGACTTCATCTGGTCCTCTTCACCCTTGGCATCCTTGGCCGGCTGCTTGACGCCCTTTTCGGATGGCTTTGCATCGGTCAGCTGCACGGGGTTGAAATAGGATGCAAGCGCTGCCTTGGTCTGCGGATTGGCCGCGTTGATCAGCCACATGACGAGAAAGAATGCCATCATCGCCGTCATGAAGTCGGCATAGGCGATCTTCCAGGCACCACCGTGATGTCCGTCGTGGCCGCCACTGTGACGTTTGATGATGATGATTTCGTTCTTGCCGTGGTGATGGCCGTCGTTCTCGCTCATGCCAGCACCTTGCCAACGGTATCGGCCCAAGCGGCCATGCGCGTCACCAGAATGGAATCGCCGAACTCGACCGAGAGATCGATGTCGTCGGATTCCAGATGGCGGAAAATCAGGGTTTCATCATTCAGATGACGTTTCAGCGCCTCGAACAGCGCTACGGGTCCCTTCACGGTGATCTTGACGCCTTCGCCGGAGCCGATCGACAGCGTGATCATCCGGGCAAGATCAGCGATGGATTTCTGCAACAGCACGTCGTCCATGACAGGGGCCAGCGCCCGCGCCGTCTGATCCGACAGCATGGTCACAAGCTGCGAGCCCATATCGGAAAAGCGATCATAGATCATTGCGGCAATTTCATTTTCGCAGCGCACACGCATAGCCTCAAGTTCGGCAGCATGGCGCGTATTCAGCGCGGCAATTTCCGCGTCATGAAGAGCTGTCTGCTCGCTTTCCGCTTCACTGCGTCCCAGAGCGAACGCATCGCGGCGCTCTACGTCAATGTCGATTTGCGGCTGGGACTGCGGCTTCATGGCAAAAGCACCGTTGGCCGGAAAATCTTCGTCCAGGTCCGGAAAATACCGTGGTGGAACCAGGGACAGATCGACTTTCGGAACGCTGAAATCCTTGAGGTAGCGGGAAATGGACGCACTCATCGGCAACCTCCCGTGAACCGGACCACGGTCAAGCCGGCCGCCCGTTGGATTGCGGACGGCACTGGGCTAACAAGCCTGAAAACATAAGACTGTGACACTTCCGGAATGTCTCCTTCAGGACCCTGCGGAGCGAGAGTGCCGCGCGGCCCGAACATTTTCAATCCGTACCAGCCCGATGCCGGGAGGACCGGCTTGCAGGCAGCATACAACGGCAGCACGACAATCATGTCGGCTGGCAACCCGGATGAGGATGGCTGCGGTTGGAGACTATCCGGTCAAACTTGTGCGAAAATGTAGGTCACAGATATATCCGGCCCCGGTGGGAAGTCTCCTGCATGCGAGACCGGTATAGCACCGAGGATCGATGACGGGAGCCGCTAGAATAAGGCTCCTGTCATCGATCCTCGGTATGAGGTGTTGGACCGCGCTTGGGCAATGAGCGCGGTCCAACCGTTTCCACCTGCCGATGACCGCGGCTTGGCGGAAAAGAGTTCGCAGCCCCGCAAAAGGGGAGCGATAGAGGATGCGCGAACCGGTTTCATGCCCGCCGGTCCGGCGCGTCTGGGCTTATTGCTGGAACAGGCGCAGGATGTTTTCCGAATTGGTATTGGCGATCGAGAGCGCCTGGATACCGAGCTGCTGCTGCGTCTGCAGCGCCTTCAACCGGGTCGATTCCTCGTTCATGTCGGCGTCAACCAGGCGGCCGACGCCCTTGTCGATCACATCCATCAGGTTGGCGACGAAGTTTTCCTGCATGTCGATGCGGCTGGTGATGGCACCCAGCGTCGACGCGGAGTCAGTCAGGTTACTGAAAATGGCATCGACGGCTTTGATCATGCCTTCGATATCATCGTAGCTGGTGCTGGCCGTCAGTTCTATGAGGTTGCCTGCAGCCGCAGTGGCGCCGGCAAACGCAAGCAATTTGTAGGTTGCAGTTGCAGTCGTCGCACCATTTGGCTGGGTGACCCCAACAGACTTGGTCAGCTGGCCGAGCGAAGCGTTCTTCGTATCGATCAGGATCGACGCTGCCGTGTTATAGTCCAGCGTCGAGACCGACACGGTACCGTTGGTCGACCGGTTAAAGGACGCGACGATAGACTTTGTGCCCGCAGGCGTCGTGCTGTCATTGTACAGCCAGTTTTCACCCGAGAACGAAGCGGATTCAGCTGCTGACGCCAGCTGGTTCTTGAGCTCGGTCAGTTCCTTGTTGATCTTCGTCTTGTCCACGCCCGGCTCGCGCGCGGCGACGAGCTTGGCCTTGATCTCGGAGACAACGTCGATCGCGGAACTCATGCCGGCGTAGGATGTATCGACCTTCGCCGCACCCAGCCCGAGCGCGTCCTGAACGGTCGAGAGGGCTGCATTGTCCGAACGCATGGTGGTCGCGATGGACCAGTACGCGGCGTTGTCGGCTGCGGTTTCGACGCGGTAGCCGGACGAAATGCGGTTTTGTACTTCTTCCATATTCGAGTTGATCGAACGCAATGTCTGGAGAGCCGCCATAGCGGCGGAATTGGTCAGGATGCTGGTCATGGTCATTGCCCCAGTTCGAAATTAAACGGAACATTCCGGATCGTAACCGGTAGCGACGGGACCAGCGTCATGCAAACTGCCCAATGTTTAGCCCAAGGACAGCCTATCGCTCTTAACGAACACTTAACAGTCACATGGTTAACAAATCATTAAGCGCGTTAGCAAGTCGGTAATGAAAATGAACGAAAATAAAACTCAATTGCCACTTCGTTAACGGCCGCGGTGCCCGACATGCAGGCACGAAAAAACCGCGCCCCTTGCGGGACGCGGCTTGCGAAATATCCGGCGGATCGGTGATGAATTTGACCCGCCGGCGCTATCGTCCTGCCTGTTCCGATTAACGGAAGAGCGAGAGAATGTTTTCCGAGTTGGAGTTGGCGATCGAGAGAGCCTGGATGCCGAGCTGCTGCTGTGTCTGCAGAGCCTTGAGGCGGGTCGACTCTTCGTTCATGTCGGCATCGACGAGACGGCCGACACCCTTGTCGATCACGTCCATCAGGTCGGCCATGAAGTCGTCCTGCATCGAGATGCGCTTGTTGGTCGCACCGAGCGTTGCAGCCGAGTCCGTCAGGTTCGTCAGCATCTTGTCGACGGCACTGATCATGCCTTCGATGCTGTCGTCGCTGGTGGATGCTGTCAATGTGATCTGCGTGCCCGTCGCGCCGGTCGAACCAGCTGTGTTGATCAGGCGGTAGGTGGCGGTGGTGGTCGTTGCGCCGCTCGGCTGGGTGACCGTGATATCCTTGGTCAGCTGGCCGTTCGAAGCCGTCTTGGTGTCGATCAGAACAGAGGTGGCAGCGTCGAATTTCAGGACGCCGACAGCAACGTTGCCGGAAGAGTCACGTGTGAACGAACCGACCATTTCCTTGGTGCCGAGGGCAGTGGACGAGTCGTTATAGAGCCAGTTTTCACCGGAGAAGGAAGCCGACTGCGCCGTCGAAACCAGCTGGTTCTTGAGCTCGGTCAGTTCCTTGTCGATCTTCAGCTTGTCAACACCCGGCTCGCGGGAGGCAACCAGTTTGGCCTTGATTTCGGAGACGACGTCGATGGCTGCGTTCAAACCGGTATAGGCTGTGTCTGTCTTGGCAGCGCCGAGACCGAGAGCGTCCTGAACCGTGGAAAGAGCCTTGTTGTCCGACTTCATGGTCGTAGCGATCGACCAGTAGGCAGCGTTATCGGCAGCGGTTTCGACGCGCAGGCCCGAGGACACGCGGCCTTGCGTCGTTTCCATGCCGGAATTGATCGAACGCAGGGTCGAGAGTGCTGCCATTGCAGCCGAATTGGTGAGAATGCTTGTCATGGTATTTACTGCCCCTTTTGAACAGGTGAAATGGAAGGGACATTCCGGTCAGTACCGGGAAACAGCGGCCAGCTTCATGCCTGTTAACGCGTTAATTTTCTTGGTTAACCCGCTGTTTCGATGACCATAGAAAACACCAACATGGTTAAAGAAAACCTAAAGGAGGAAAACTTTTTTTCGTGGCAAAGAAAAAACCGCACCTCTTGCGAGGTGCGGTTTTCGATAGGTCGCGGAACCGGCCGTTTGGGGGGGATGGCGGCCCCGCGCCGTTTTCGATTAACGGAACAGCGACAGGATGTTCTGCGAGTCCGAGTTGGCGATCGAGAGAGCCTGGATGCCGAGCTGCTGCTGTGTCTGCAGAGCCTTGAGGCGGGTCGACTCTTCGTTCATGTCGGCATCGACGAGACGGCCGACACCCTTGTCGATCACGTCCATCAGGTCGGCCATGAAGTCGTCCTGCATCGAGATGCGCTTGTTGGTCGCACCGAGTGTTGCAGCCGAGTCCGTCAGGTTCGTCAGCATCTTGTCGACGGCACTGATCATGCCTTCGATGCTGTCGTCGCTGGTGGATGCCGTCAATGTGATCTGCGTGCCCGTCGCGCCGGTCGAACCAGCTGTGTTGATCAGGCGGTAGGTGGCGGTGGTGGTCGTTGCGCCGCTCGGCTGGGTGACCGTGATGTCCTTGGTCAGCTGGCCGTTCGAAGCCGTCTTGGTGTCGATCAGAACAGAGGTGGCAGCGTCGAATTTCAGGACGCCGACAGCTACGTTGCCGGAAGCGTCACGTGTGAACGAGCCGACCATTTCCTTGGTGCCGACGGCAGTGGCCGTGTCGTTGTAGAGCCAGTTTTCACCGGAGAAGGAAGCCGACTGCGCCGTCGAAACCAGCTGGTTCTTCAGTTCGGTCAGTTCCTTGTCGATCTTCAGCTTGTCAACGCCCGGCTCGCGGGCAGCAACCAGCTTTTGCTTGATTTCGGAAACGACGTCGATGGCAGCGTTCAGACCGGTATAGGCTGTGTCCGTCTTGGCAGCGCCGAGACCGAGAGCGTCCTGAACCGTGGAAAGAGCCTTGTTGTCCGACTTCATGGTCGTAGCGATCGACCAGTAAGCAGCGTTGTCGGATGCGTTACCAACCTTGAGGCCGGACGAAATACGACCCTGGGTCGATTCCATGTCCGAGCTGATGGAGCGCAGCGTCGCGAGTGCAGTCATTGCGGAAGAGTTTGTCAGGATGCTTGTCATTGGGGTTGTCCCTCTGGATACAAAATACAAGAGTGGGGACATACCGGACTAAAATACTTACCGGTGATAACGGCTCGGCATCATGCCACTCGGCTCCTGATTGGTCAGGAAATCCAAATCCGTTATGTGAGGGTAATGTCGCAGGCAAACATTGCGATATGTTTAAATGCCCTGCGAATATGCACGTGTCGCGGCCCGCCGCGACACGCGACCGGCATCGCAGAGCCTCAATAATTATCATTATAATTCAACGACTTAGAAAATTTCTGCGCGATACGTCCGTGTCGAAAAAGAGACGGAACGTTAACCACGACGGCGGGATCAGTTGAAAGATCGCACTAGGCTGCCGACCAACAGGTTCCAGCCGTCGATAAGGACGAAGAAGAGGATCTTGAACGGCAGCGAAATGGATGTGGGCGGCAGCATCATCATGCCCATCGCCATTGTGATCGTCGCGACGATCAGGTCGATCACCAGGAACGGCAGCATGATCAGGAAGCCGATCTCAAACCCGCGCCTGATCTCTGAAATCATGAACGCCGGCACGACAGCACGCAAATCGACCCTGTCGCCGACGACGACCGTCTGTCCCTTCTCCTTGGCGATGTCGATGAACAGCTGCAGGTCCTTATCGCGGGTATTGGCAAGCATGAATTCCCGGAACGGTTCGGCAATGCGTGTCATCGCCTCCGTTTCGTTGATCTGGTTCTGCAGGAGCGGATTGACGCCGTTCTGCCAAGCCCGGTCGAAGGTCGGCGCCATGACATAGAAGGTCATGAACAGCGCGAGGCTGACCATGATCATATTGGACGGCGTCGTGGCGAGCCCCATGCCGGTGCGCAGGATCGCAAAAGCGATGACGAAGCGCGGAAAGCTCGTCACCATGATGAGAATGCCAGGGGCGACCGACAGGACGGTCAAAAGGCCGAATGTGCGGATGATCCAGGACGCCACCGAGCCGTCGATGGGCGTGTTGAGGATATCGGCGGGAAAGCCTTGCGCTCCCGCGATACCCGACATCGCCAGCATGGCGGCTATGAATGCGATAGTCCGGATCATGAGCGAATCATTGAATAACAAATGTCCTGAAGATGACATTGGTTACGCGCCCTTCGGAGCGCAGGTCAACCCGTTCTTCGATGTCATCCTTGAGATATTGAAATCCGCGCGGTCCCTGGATCTGCTGCAATGATACGGTCTTCAGATAAGCGGCGATATCCTGATGGATCTGCTCTGCCATAGCCACATCCGGGGCGCCCTTGAAAAGAAGAGCAACTTCAAGCCTGATCCAGTTTTCGGTCGGATAGGCAAGGTTGGTGGTGATCGCATCGAGCTGCACGACGCCGTTGGCTTCGGTTGCGATTTTCGGCAACCCTTCGTCTTTCTTGCCAGCCTCACCTTCTGGTTTCAGGCCAGCATTTTTCAGGGCGACTGCTGCCTTGGCTTCCTCGACGATCCTGGCTTCCTCGGTGCTGAGAGGTTTGGGTGCCAGCATGCCGCCGACTAGCCAGCCGCCGCCGCCTGCGATCAAGGTCAGGACCGCAAGCGCCGCGATCATGACGACCGGCGATGACTTTTTCGGACCGCCATTGGCGAGATCGGCATCTTCCATCTTCAAAATCCATCAAGAGTTGGCCGATACAGCGCCGCGCGTCATTCACGACGCGCAAAGGTCCCTGTAGCACTTTAAATTTGCTGCCGATCCGTCAGATCGGCGACACGATATCCATGACCTGCTGGCCCCATGGTGGCTGCTGGACTTCGGTCAACCGGCCACGTCCACCGTAGGAGATGCGCGCCTCGGCGATTTTCTCGTAGGAAATCATGTTCTTCGCATCGACGTCGTAAGGCCTGACGATACCCGCGACGTTGAGAATACGGATTTCGTGATTGACCCGGACCTCCTGGGAACCGCTGATCAGCAGATTGCCGTTTTCGAGCACGCCGGTGACGACGGCTGCCACCAGCAAGACGAGCTTTTCGGAGCGCTCGGTCGTACCCTCGCCCTTGGACTTGGTGTTCGAGCCGTAGTCCAGCCCGCCCTTCCAGCCGAAATCGCTCGATTCCGATTGGCCGTTCGCGCCAATCTTGAACCCGCTGTCATTGGTGCGGCTGCGGTCCGTCTTGTTGTCGAACGATGCCTTGTCGTCGATACGGATATCGACGGTCAGGATATCGCCGACTTTCAGCGCGCGGGCATCCTTGAATAGGGCTGACTGATTGTCGCTCCAGAGCGAATAGCCGTTCATGACCTGGCGCGGTTCCTTCGGATACATCGCCATCTGCGGCGTCTGGGCGTATTGCAGCCCGCTGCCGATCGGGCTCATGGCCGGAGCCCTGCCGATCTCGTTGAAGGTCTGGTTCTGGCATCCCGACAGCAGGCTGGCGGCGAGAAGAACCGAAATCGGATATCTCATGACGGTTCCTTCGATGTGTCCGGGTCTGTGGCGCTGGAAATGACATTGGTGACAACCGCCGCCTTTTCATTGCTCATTTCGCTGAGAATCAGGCTCGATTGGCGCGGCGGAAGCTGCATGAGGATCGCCGCGGCGACACCGGGGTTGACAAGCTCCAGCTTGGCTGCCGCCGCATCCGCCTTCATGGTCTTGTAGATTCCGACCAGGCCGATCTGGGCCTGTTTGAGAAAATCGTTGCGGCGCTTCAGCCAGTCCTCGTATTCGGCGCGGCGCTTTTCCAGCGTCGCGATACGTTCGTCGATATCGAACTGCAGCTTCTCAAGGTCTTTCTTCTGCAGAAGATACCGCTGGTCACGCGCTGCGTCGGCGATATTGGTGCAGAACTGCTGGATCTCATTGCCGTTGGCCGGGATGCCCACAGCCGGCGCAGCGACCTCTTGGGCAAAGGCGCCGGGTATGGCCAACATGGTGCAGCCGGCGGCGATCAACATCAGACGGCGGCGCAGGCCGTTGGAAGCGCTGGGAGGACGATATGTCATCATTGCAAGACAAGCTCCGCCTGAAGGGCGCCGGCTGTCTTGATGCCCTGGAGAATGGAAATGATGCCGTCCGGTTTCACCCCTATACTATTGAGGCCCGAGACCAGAGAGCGCAGGTTGGAACCATCGAGGATCGCGACGGTTCCGCCATCCTCGGACGCCTGGATTGTCGTATTCGGTTCGATCTCGGTACGACCCCGCGAGAACGGCTCCGGCTGCACGACGGTCGGCGTCTCGGTTACCTGAACCGTCAATGTTCCATAACTGACGGCGACCTGGTTGATCCGCACATCCTGTCCGATGACGATCGTGCCGGTCCGTTCGTTGATGACCACGCGCGCGGGCACATCGGTCTCGACGACGAGGTTTTCGATATCGGCCATCAGGCGGGACAGATCGGCCATCTTCGGCTTGTCGATGACAACCGCCTGGGAATCGCGCGCCTCGGCGATGCTGCCGCCAAACTGGGTCTTGCCGTAGCGATTGATAGCCGCGGCCATGCCGACAGCCGTCGAAAAGTCCGGATTTCTCAGCTGCAGAACGAGATTGAACCCATCCTTGAACTTGGCCGGCAGTTCACGCTCGATGATCGCACCGTTCGGAACGCGGCCGGAGGTGGTGATCCCTTGCGTTACCGATGCGGCATCCCCCTGCGCACTGAAACCGGTGACGACGACGGATCCCTGCGCGACCGCATAGATCTGTCCGTCGGCACCCGACAGCGAGGTCATCACCAGCGTACCGCCGCGAAGCGAGGTGGAATCGCCAAGCGACCCGACTGTGACGTCGATGCGGCTGCCGGGGCTGGCAAAGGGCGGCAGGTTGGCGGTGACCAGAACCGCTGCAATGTTCTTCGAACGGGATTCGTTGTCCTGCGTCGAGATCCCGAGGTTCTGCAGCATGGCGCGCAGCGATTGCGCCGTGAACGGTGCGGAGCGCAGACTGTCGCCGGTGCCCTGAAGGCCGACCACCAGACCATAGCCGATCAACTGGTTTTCGCGTCCCGACTGCAGCGAGGCGATATCCTTGATGCGCGACGCGGCCTGTGCCGGCGCGATCGTCATCGAAAGCACGGCAGCAATTGCCAGGCACCATTTGCCGAAACGAAAGATCATTTTGCCACCACGTGAATTGTACCGTCATCCATCACCGTTCCGGAGACGATGATGCCTGAATCGGTGTTGCGCACCCGGATCAGATCGCCGACTGCGGCATTTTCCAGCGGGGCTCCGCCGGCTGTGATCGTCAGGGGGCCGTTGGTAAAGACGATCCGGACCGCCTTGCCGCGCTCGACCGCATAGGGTTCGCGCAATGCCGAGACGAGGATGACGCGCCCTTGCAGCAGGGTGCGGCTGGTCACCTTGCCGGTCACCTGTTCCGTCGAGACCGCATAGTCGCCGGCCAGAGCTGGATTGGTCACCTCGACCTCCTCCAGCCGATTGGCATCGATGACCTCGCCCGGATAGATCGTCTGGGTCGGAATGACAGCCATGCGCTTTTCGGCCAGGGCATGGGCTGGAAGCACCAACCCGGCGCCCATGGCCCCAGCGACGGCCAACGCCCGCAGAAGCAAACCTCCGCGGGGAGTGGCAGCTTTCAATAGCAGCACATTGACAGTCCGGCGAAACGTCATGTTTGCCAATCCCTCTTTTATCTCAGGTTCTTGCTGACCGTCGCAGCCATTTCGTCGGCGGCCTGGATGATCTTGGAATTCATTTCATAGGCGCGCTGAGCCGAGATCAGGTCGGTGATTTCCTTGACCGGATCGACGTTCGACGCTTCGAGGTATTTCTGCTTGATCTGTGCATAACCCGGATCGGCCGGAGTGCCGATGACCGCCTCGCCGGACGCCGGCGTCTGCTTGAAGAGATTGTCCCCCTGCGGCTCAAGACCTGCCTCGTTGACGAAGTTGGCAATCGTCAGCTGGCCTAGCACGGTGGGGACGGTGTCGTTGCCGACACGCACCGAGACCTCACCCGAGGCGCTGACGGTGACCTCGCTGGCGTTCTGCGGCACGGTGATCTCCGGCACGACCGTGTAGCCATCGATGGTCACGAGCTGGCCATCGGCATTGGTGTTGAACGCACCGGCGCGCGTATAGGCCGTTTCGCCGTCCGGCGTCTCGATCTGGAACCAACCGCGGCCGATCAGCGCCATGTCCAGATTGTTGCCGGTGCTGATCAGGCTGCCCTGCAGATGCAGGTTGCGGACGGCGGAGGTCTGCACACCGAGGCCGATCATGGCACCTTCCGGAACGATCGCCTGGTTGGCGCGGTTCGGCACGCCTTGGGCGCGTTCGGTCTGGTAGAGAAGGTCGGAGAACTCCGCCCGCGCGCGCTTGTAGCCGGTGGTGTTGATGTTCGCGATATTGTTCGCGATCACTTCCAGGTTCAGCTGCTGGGCGTTCATGCCTGTCGCGGCGATCGAAAGAGCCTTCATTACATTTTTCCTTTAGATCGGCATGCGTGCGATTTCGAGATAGGCACTGACGACCTTGTCCCGGATGGCGATGGCGGTTTGCAGCGACTGCTCGGCATTCATGACGGAATCGATGACTTCGCGGGTATTGGCTTCGCCGCGAATGCCCTGGATCGAATTGACTTCCGACTGCCTCAGACCGTTGGTCATCTCGGTCGCCATGTTGCCCATGACTTCGGCAAAGCTCTGAGACTTGCCGGCCGTGGCCGCGCCACCGAGAATGCTCTGGGCGGACGAGGCTGATGACGTGGAGGTGGCGTCCTTGACGGTTGAAATTGCCGCACTGATGGTTTTGATTGCGTCGATCATTATTGCGATGCCCTGAGAAGGTCGATTGTTGCGGAGATCAGGTCACGTGCCTGCTTCGTGGTCTGGAGATTGGCCTCGTAGGAACGGTTTGCTTCCCGCATGTCGGCCATTTCGATCATCACGTTGACGTTCGGCATCTTGACCATGCCCTTGGCATCAGCCGCCGGGTTACCCGGATCGAATTCGACGGAGAAGTCGGAATCGTCTGTTCCCAGACGCTGAACCTCGACCGTCGATGCGCCACTGGCGCGATCGACTTCCGCTGCAAAACTGACCGTCTTGCGGCGATAGGGGTCGGTGCCCGGCGCGTCGCCGCTGGAGCGTGCGTTGGCAATATTTTCCGAAACGATGCGCAGGCGCGTCGATTCCGCTTCGAGACCGGAGGCCGAAACCTTGAGAGCTGAGACAAGAGGATCCATGGCCGTTATTTCCGTACCGTCATGAGCATCATCCGGTGAAACGCCTTTACCAGCCCGGCATTGAGCTCGTAGTCGCGCTTGATCTCACCGGTCTTCATCAATTCCTTTTCCAGCCGGACGCTGTTGCCCGACTGCTGGACCTCGGCATCGTCCAGCATGCTGGTTTCCGTCACCTGCGCGGCGCTGCTACCATCGGTAAAGTGCGCTGGGTTGGTGGACGCCATCTGGAAGCCGGTTTGCTGCATCACGCTTTCGAACGGCTTGACGTCCTTGGCTGCATAATGCGGGGTATTGGCGTTGGCGATGTTCCCGGCGACGACGTTCTGGCGGACTGCCAGCCATTGCGCCTGCCGGGACGCGAGATCGAAAAGCTGTATAGGTTGCATCATGCGACTCCATGCTTGTTGCTGGAGAACCTAGGCACGCAATCTTGCGTGGGACTGAATTGGACGGCATATCGGAAACGCGGCAGATGCGGGCTTTGCGGCGTGATGCATTTTGGCAATGCCATGGGCTGTGCCACCGGAAAAGCCGGGAACGGCAGAGCCGTTCTGCACAGGGGTCCGGGTCCATAGCCCCTTCCCATTCATGGGGCCGGAGCGAACGGCAATGTTCGATGAAGGACAGCCGGATCAGTCAGCCTGATAAATGTCGCCCTTGGAGGTGATCATCACCCAGCGCCCGTCGCGTTGTTCCAATGTGGCAAGACGGCTATTGTCGGGAAGGGCGGAGCCGATGCGGACAATATACATGCCGCTGCTGTCTTCGATCAGAGCGCGGCCGTTGGCGACATGCATCAGCTTGAAGCCGGTGGCGGATGGAAACGGTTGCTCCAGATCGTCCTGGACGCCGGGCTTCTTCAGCCCCTGCGCATTCGGAACCGTGGCCGTCGTCAGTTGGTCGATGGCCGACTGGGTCGCGGCATCGCGCTCCATCATGGCCGTCGGTGAGGCGGAACCGCCCGTGCCCTCGCGGCCTGGCACGTCGCGCATATTGCCCTGCCACAGCGTCGGCATCGAGAATTTGTCCTGATGCAGGAAGGCATACCAGGGGAAAAATGTGGCTATCGCCGCAAGGACAACGCCTGTTGCTCCGAGCGCCTTGTCGATCAGGGGTGTGCGCTCGCCATACTTGCGCTGCGGGACGACTTCATCGGCATCATAATCAGTCATGGCTCATCCCCTCCGCATGTTTCCGGCCTGGCCGCCGTTGGCTGCCGCCTTCAGCGCATTGGCAAGGTCGGTGAACGCGTCGAAGGCCGGCCGCTCGCCGGGTGTCTGCTTCAAAATCTCGTAGATGACGGGGACCTGCTTGATCGCCATGTCCAGATCCGGATCGCTGCCCGGCCGGTAACCGCCGATCAGACGAAGATCGCGGGTTTCCTCGAAACGGTGGATCAGCGATTTCAGGCGCCCGACAAGCTTTTCCTGATCCGGCGTCCAGGCTTTTCGCGCCAGACGCGACACCGAAGCCAGCGGATTGACCGGCGGATAGCGGCCTTCCTCGGCAAGGCTGCGGTCCATGACGATATGACCGTCGAGAATACCGCGGGTCGAGTCTGCAATCGGGTCGTTGTGATTGTCGCCGTCGACGAGAATGGAGATGATCGCGGTGATCGTCCCTGCCCCTTCGGCCCCCGGACCGGCGCGTTCCAGCAGCCTTGGCAGCTCGGTGAAGACCGAAGCGGGATAGCCGCGCGCGATCGGCGGCTCGCCCGAAGCGGTGGCAACCTCGCGGATGGCATGGGCAAAACGGGTGACGCTGTCGACGATCAGCAGCACGTTGTCGCCCTGATCGCGGTAGTGCTCGGCAATCGTCACGGCCGTCAGCGGCGCCATCTTGCGCAGCATCGGACTTTCATCGCTGGTCGCAACCACGGCCACCGACTTGGACAGGTTTTCGCCAAGCGTATCCTCGATGAATTCGCGCACTTCACGGCCACGTTCACCCACCAGCGCGATGACAACCTTGTCGAAGGCATCGGCACGCGCCAGCATCGACAGCAGTGTCGACTTGCCGACGCCGGAACCGGCGAAGACGCCGAGACGCTGGCCAAGGCAGAGCGGGGAAAAGATATCGATCGCCCGCACGCCGGTGCGGAAGCCATGCTCGACCCGCTTGCGGGTCATCGACGGCGGTGCCGTGTTGGAGATCGGCCGGCGGATATCACCCTGCAGCAGCGGGCCACGACCGTCGATGGGTTCGCCGAGTGAATTGATCGTACGGCCACACCAGGATTCGGTCGGGGCAATGCGGAAGGCGCCCTTGCGGATCACCGTGTCATGGATACCGATCGGATCGCCCGGTTCGATCGGGCACACCACCACGATCTCCTGTTCGACCTTGACGACCTCACCGAGGTGAACGCCGGTTGAACTCTTGTGCGCGACGAAGTCGCCGAGGCGGACATGCCGGGAAAGGCCGGTCACGGTATAGTAACCCGCCGAAATCGACTGGACGTGACCACCCGGTGCGATCGAGAATTCCGGATTGGAATAGCGCCCGACGAGGCCCCCGAGTGCTGCAAGCGACGTCGACGAATTGCTGATCTGGAGTTTGTCGTTCTGCATGCCGGTTCCTGCCGTCTGCTCGCATCGTCGCAAAAGTGCGCCGGGGCGTGGCTTTAATCCTGTCGAGAATCAAGGATGCTACTTGCTGCCGCCGAGTGTCTTGATTGCTTCACTCATCGACGTTTCGCTGTCGCGCATCAAAGCCGTAATGTTTTCGAAGGCGCGCGACACCATGATCAGTTGCGACATTTCCTGAACCGGATTGACGTTGGATTCCTCGACATAACCCTGCATCACGCCGACGTCGAAGCGATCGACGACCGGCTCCGGGGGGGAGCTTGGAATGACGGCGCTGTTGTCGTAGCGGGAAAAGCCATTGCTGAAATTGGCTTCATACAGCCCGAGCGATGCGACCTGCGCCCCATCCTGCTGGACGGAGCCATCGGCACCAACCTTGATGTCGCTGGCTTGGGAATTGAGCTGGATCGGCGCACCGCCAGCGTCCAGCACCGGATATCCGCGCAGCGTGACCAGATCGCCCGTTTCCGTTATGGTAAAACGGCCGTCCCGGGTCAGAGCCGTGCCGCCGGGCGTATCGATCTGGAACCAGGCATCCCCCTTGATGGCGAAGTCCAGCTGGTTGCCCGTCCGGTTCAAACCGCCATTGTTGGTGTTGAGGAATTCCTTCCCCTCTGAAACGAACGATACCTTCGTCGGACGCGTGTCACCAAGTATCTGGTTGAATTTCACTTCCGTCGAGCGGAAGCCGACGGTGCTGGAATTGGCGACGTTATCGGCCAGCGTATTCATGCGTTTTTCAAGCGCCATCTGCGAGGAGACGGCAACATAGAGACCGGTCTGCATTTCAGCGTCCCCCGAGTTTCAGCGTATTGATGGAAAGGAGGAGATCGGAGGAAATGCCATAGCCGCTGGATGAGCCGAAGACGGCGAGCGGATCATAAGGGTCCGAAGAATTGCCGAGTTCCCAAAGAGCGGTGAACCGTTCGAGCAGTTTCGACAGCTTGGCCGGATCCTTGAAGTCTTTGATGTCGATTGCCTTGTCGATCGCTGCCGCCTGCTTGTCGATATCGGCAGCGGCAAACTCGTCGGGCATTTGCAGCAAAGTACGGGCGACCTGCGCCAGGGCATCATCAGCCAATAGTCCGAAGGCGCTTGTGACGGTCGGTGCCGTCCGTTCGAAATAGAGCGCCAGGCGAACGCCGGCATTGTCTTCGCCTGCCGTCTGTTCCAGCGTCTGGCGCATGTATTTGTCGGCGACGCCCTTCTGGGCCTTGTCGAAAGACGTTGCCGCCGTGCCGTTGCGGGCAAAATTCAGTGATTCCACCAGACCCGAATAGCGGCTGTCGGTCAGCTGCTTGGCAAACGAGTCGTCCTTGTCCACTCCCTCGGTCAGCACCTTGCGCATGAACGCCTTGGCATAGCCCATGTCTTCGAGGCCGTGCGCCTTGATCGCGTAATTGTAAAGCCGCGTATCGGCGAAGAAGTCATCGATGGTTTTGACGTTGCCGATGTTGGCGAGGTAATACTCGGTTTCGCGCGCCACATCCGGCTGCTCGGACACCCGCTCCAGCGACTTGCTGAGGTTGCCTGCTATCATCTGGTAGCTGGTGTAAGTCGTCGTCACGACACGTCCCCGTTCATCCATTAAAATGACGCATCGCGCGCCGATTGAACGGAAATCTGACCGCTGTTGCTTGCGCGAACCTGTTTCCCCGCAACGCCTTCAAATGTGGCCGACAGCCAGCCTCACGCAAGGCTGGCAGCCTAACCATACCGTCGAAAATCCACCATTGCGGCAGGTATCGAAATGAACATCATCATCGGGCTCCTCTTGACATTGGGCTGTATCCTCGGCGGCTTCATTGCCATGGGCGGCCATATGGAGGTCCTGAACCAGCCCTTCGAACTTGTCATCATCGGCGGCGCCGGCATCGGCGGCTACATCATGGCCAATTCGATGAAGGTGTTGAAAGATACCGGCAAGGCACTCGCCGAGGCCTTCACCCACAAGGTTCCGAAAGAGCGCAATTATCTCGACACGCTGGGGGTTCTCTACAGCCTGATGCGCGACCTGCGCA
This sequence comes from Pararhizobium sp. DWP3-4, assembly GCF_049898205.1. NCBI lineage: Bacteria > Pseudomonadati > Pseudomonadota > Alphaproteobacteria > Hyphomicrobiales > Rhizobiaceae > Pararhizobium > Pararhizobium sp. DWP3-4. The sequence continues at coordinate 490,428 of NZ_JAFCXF010000002.1, forward strand.
CCAAGTCGCGCAACGAGATCGAAAGCCACATCGACAACCCGGATGAATCCTCGATCTTCCAGTCGGCCCCGACGGTTCTGAAGAACAAGGAACTGACGGCCTTCATCTGTGACTATGTCCGCCTCATCATCATCGGTAACGCCCGCTCCCACGAGATCGAGGCGCTGATGGACGAGGAAATCAACACGATCACCCACGACAAGATGAAGCCCTATCATGCGCTGACGACCATGAGCGACGCCTTCCCGGCCATCGGCATCGTCGCCGCCGTTCTCGGCGTCATCAAGGCGATGGGCGCCATCTCCGAATCGCCGGAAGTGCTGGGCGGCAAGATCGCAGCCGCCCTCGTCGGCACCATGCTCGGCATCTTCCTGTCCTACTGTATCGCCAGCCCGGTCATCGCCAATATCAAGGCCGTCCGCGACAAGCAGAACCGCCTCTACATCATCGTCAAGCAGACGCTGCTGGCCTACATGAACGGCTCTGTGCCCCAGGTTGCGCTCGAATACGGCCGCAAGACCATCTCGGCTTACGAGCGTCCGTCGATCGACGCGGTCGAGCAGGAGATGATGAACCCCGGTGGCGGCGGCGAAAGCAAGGCGGCTTGATCCGATGACCTCAGCGACCAACAACAACGTCTACACCTTCGACCGCAAGCTGCTCGCCCGGATGACCGGCGCGCTCGGCGACACCAAGACGATCAGCAAGCTGTGCAGCGATCTCGGCCACGTCTTTGCCGAGTTCCTGCCCGACATTTTCCAGAACGAGACCGGTCTCGACATCGAGATCGGTTATGCCGGCTTCGATACCGGCCTGAAGAGCGAACTGATCGCCAGTCTCGGCAATGGCGTCGCCCTGTGCGATACGTCGCTGCGCAACTGGTGCCCCGATTTCGTCATCAGCTGCGACAGTCCGGTGATCATCACGCTGATGGAAATCCTGCTCGGCGCCCCGGCAAACGCCATCGAGGAACCGAAGCCCCGTTCGCTGTCGAACATCGAGCTCGATGTTGCGACAATGATCTTCGAAAAGGTCGCCGACGTGCTGAAATCGGCGGTCACCGTTGCCGGAAGCTTCGAGCCGGTGGTTGGGCGTCCCTACAATGCCAGCCAGCGGCCGGCGGCAGACCCGGAGGTCGCCGACGTTTACGCCGCCTGCATCAACGTGACGATGGGCCTCGGCCCCGTTCTTTCGACCTTCTCGATCATCGTTCCACAGCAGACCCTTTTGAAAACGGCCGTCGTGTTCCCCAAAGGCATCGGCCAGGGCCGCAAGGCCAAGGGCGCATGGGGCGAACAGCTCGAACAGCAGGTCCGCCGTTCGACGGTGAGCCTGGAAGCGCGCATCAAGCTGCAGAGCCTGACGCTGGACAGCATCAGCCGCCTGCAGCCCGGCGATGTCATTCCGTTCCAGGACGCCAAGGACGTTCGTGTCGAGATCAATGCCAACGGCCGCGACCTCTATATTTGCGAATTCGGCCGGTCCGGCGCGAGATACACGGTGCGGATCAAGGACACCCACGGTTCGGAGAGCGACATTCTCCACCACCTGATGAGTTAAAAAGCCCCTGCCTTACCCGGCAACATGGTTGGGGCAAGTTTCAACTGGAATAGTTTGCACATGGCACCGAAGAAAGCACCAATAGAAGACCAGGCGATCCTGAGCGGCGGCGATGCCGAACTCGATCAGGCCATCGACGATCTGCGTGGCGTCCTGCAAAGCGATGCCACCGGAACCGGGCTGGAAAACGATTTCGGCATGGATTTCGCGGCTGCACCAGCCACCGGCGAAACATCGGATTTCGGCAGCACATTTTCAGCCGAAACCGATCTCAGCAGCTTCGGCGGCGATTTCGGCGCCAGCAACAGCTTTGCCGATCTGGCGGAGGCTTCGGCAGCACCTGCCTTCGACGCCGGTTCCTTCGGCGGAAAAGCATTCGGTGGCGACACGTTCGAAGACCAGCCGACTGGTGAACCCGGCAGCGGCATGACGGCCAATCTCGACCTGATCATGGACATCCCGATCGACGTCCAGATTGTTCTCGGCACCAGCCGCATGCAGGTCTCCGGCCTGATGAACCTGACGGAAGGCGCGACGATCGCGCTTGATCGCAGAATTGGCGAGCCGGTGGAAATCGTCGTCAACGGCCGGGTTATCGGTCGTGGCGAAATCACCGTTCTCGACGAAGACGAAACACGTTTCGGTGTAAAACTCATCGAAATCAAGGGTACCAGTAAAGTTTGAACCCGGTTACAGCGCCGCGCGTCTCTCATGACGCGCAAAGGTCGCTGTAACACTTTTAATTTACTGCATAATTTTTCCATAATCGATTCCGATTTAAGGAATTATGCAGGAGGGTCATGAGGATCAATCCATGATGGATTTCGACAATTTCGAGGCTTCGGCGCCCACCAGGCCACTTACCCAGATGGATAAGGCCGCTGCTGTTCTCCTTGCAATGGGCAAGCCAATAGCCGGCAAGTTGTTGAAATTCTTCACGCAGAGCGAATTGCAGGGCATCATCGCCTCCGCGCAATCACTCCGCTCGATCCCGCCCCACGAACTGGAAATCCTGGTGAACGAGTTCGAGGACCTGTTCACCGAAGGCGCCGGCCTGATGGACAATGCCAAGGCCATCGAAGGCATTCTCGAGGAAGGCCTGACGCCGGATGAAGTCGACGGCCTGCTCGGCCGCCGCACCGCCTTTGCCGCGTATGAAGCCAATATCTGGGACCGCCTGCAGGATTCCGACCCGGCTTTCGTCGCCCAGAGCCTGGGCAAGGAACATCCGCAGACAATCGCCTATGTCCTGTCGATGATGCCATCGACCTTCGGTGCGAAGGTCCTGCTGCAGCTACCGGAAAGCAGCCGCGCCGACATCATCAACCGCGCCGTCAACATGAAGACCGTCAGCCCCAAGGCCGCCCAGATCATCGAGGCCCGCGTGGTCGAAATGATGCGCGAGATGGACGCCGAAAAGAACTCGATCGGGTCGATCAAGATCGCCGAGGTCATGAACGAGCTGGAGAAGAGCCAGGTCGACACGCTGCTTGCATCGCTCGAAACCCTCAGCACCGAATCGGTCAAAAAGGTTCGCCCGAAGATCTTCCTCTTCGACGACGTTCTCTACATGCCGCAGCGCAGCCGCGTTCAGCTGTTCAACGACGTATCGGGCGACATCATCACCATGGCGCTGCGCGGATCCGGCATGGAACTGCGCGAATCCGTCCTCGCCTCCATCGGCGCGCGCCAGCGGCGCATGATCGAATCGGACCTTGCGGCCGGCGACGTCGGCATCAATCCGCGCGATATCGCCATTGCCCGCCGCTCGATCACGCAGGAAGCCATTCGCCTTGCCGCCAGCGGCCAGATCGAACTGAAGGAAAAGGAAGCCGTGGCGGCCTAACCGCGCCCTGCCGCTTCGCTCCCGAACGGATACAAAAGCCCTCCAACCGATCGCGGTTGGAGGGCTTTTTGCTGGGCGCTTGCCCGCACCGTCTACTTTCTGTGAAGCGTTGGTTTCCCGCGCATATCTTCCTTGCATGCCCTCCTGCCCCGGCTCACAACAGTTTTGACAGCAAGCACTGCTGCAGCCAGACGCAAGAGGTCTTCATCCGATGTCGGACGATCAGGACAAAGACAGTAAAACAGAATCGCCGACCGAGAAAAAAATGACCGACGCCATGGAGAAGGGCAACACGCCCTTCTCGCGCGAGGTCACCATGTTCGCCTCGGTCGTCGCCATCTATATCTTTGTCGTTTTCTTCCTGCCGCAGGGCTTCGCCACCGTGGCTGAATCGCTGAAGGATATTTTCGAGCAGCCGGAGGCTTGGCGTATCAATACATCGACGGATGTGGTTGCGCTGATAACGCACCTCTTCTCGAAGGCCGGCACCTTGCTCATTCCCTTTTTCGTGCTTTTGATCGTGTTCGGGATCGGTTCCTCCATTCTCCAGAACCTACCGAGCCCGGTGCTCGACCGTGTCGCACCGAAGATGAACCGGATTTCGCCGATCGGCGGGTTCAAGCGGATCTACGGGATCCAAGGTATCGTCGAATTCGCCAAGGCCTTTGCCAAGGTTGCGGTCGTCTCGCTGATCATCGTGCTGACACTGTGGAACGACTATTATGCGACGCTCGATTCGATGTTCTCGGACCCTTTGACGATCTTTTCGACGATGTCGAAGGATTTCAACAAGATCATGATCGTCATCCTGATCTCGACGGCCGTCATTGCCATCGCCGATTTCTTCTGGACACGGCATCACTGGTACACCGAACTGAGGATGACGAAGCAGGAGGTCAAGGAGGAGCTGAAGCAATCCCAGGGCGACCCGATCATCCGTGCAAGACTTCGTTCGATTGCCCGCGACAGGGCGCGCAGGCGCATGATTACCTCGGTGCCGCGTGCCACGCTCGTCATCGCAAACCCGACGCACTATGCCGTTGCGCTGCGTTATGTCCGCGAGGAAGGCGATGCGCCGGTCGTCGTTGCCAAGGGGCAGGACCTCGTCGCGCTGAAGATTCGCGAGATCGCCGAGCAAAATGGCATTCCGGTTTTCGAAGACCCGCCTCTCGCACGCTCAATGTTTGCGCAAGTCTCGGTGGATAGTGTGATTCCACCGGTGTTTTATAAGGCAGTCGCCGAACTGATTCACCGGATCTATGCAACGCAGCCGAAACGGATGACGTGATCCCAATGAAAAAATGCGAATATTCGGAACAACGCGAGAAAATTGTAGCCGACGCGATCCGTCCTGTTGCGACGGAATTGCGCTTGATCGATGCCGCCGACTTTATCGCGATGCTGCGTTTTGAATCGCACGGGAGCCTGTCGGACCTGGTGTCATCGGCCGCCGAGCTCTATTTTCTTCCAGGGACCGTCAACTTCGGTATCGGCGGCAACTACTCTCTGGACTGGGGAACGGAGCCGGAGATCACCCTTGATCTCGAATTGAAGCCGGATGGCGTCACGGTCTATGCGCAGCTGGCTCTGGGCAAGGACTCAGCCGGCCTGGAAATCAACCATATCGCATTTCAAAGCCCGTCCAGCGATCCGGACGAGAATACGGCGTTCCTGGCCCAGAGCCTGAACGCGGCGAAATTCGTCAAATCCTATCCGACCGCTCTGGCGAGCTGAGTTTCCGGATACGGGATACCGGGCCATGACGGCCTGAAAATCACGATCAGCTGATATAACCGAGCCGAATGGCCTTGGCGATCGCCTGGATTCTGTTGACCGAATCCAGCTTGGTTGTCGCGGCCCCGAGATAGGCGTTGACCGTATGCACCGACAGTCCCATCTTCTCGGCGATCTCTTCGCTGATATACCCGTCGCCAGCCATCTGCAGGCAGCCGATTTCACGGTCGCTCAGCGATTCCGACGGAAGCATGCGCCGTTCGTCGGCGGCCAGAAGATCAGTCATGATCTGGCAGCTGCGTCCGTGTAGGTCGATGATCACCTCGCTCGACAGATCGATGTAGCTGCCCATGAAGAGAACATAGCCGTTGCCCTGGGCGCCCAGCCTGACCGGCAGGGCAATCCCGGAATAGGGCAGGACGCGGGCGGGAAGACGCTGGGTGAAACCGGCAAAGTCCGGTGTCTCCGCCGCCTGGTGCTCGCCCATGCCGTTCCACAGCATTGGCAGCAGCGACGCATCCAGATGCACCAGCATCTCGGCGCCGTAGGCAGACACCAGTTCATGCGCCATCGCTTCGCTCTCGACACCCCAATTGTCGAGGACGCAACTTAGCTTGCGTGTTGCCGGGAGACCGTTTCCATTCAGCCGCAGAACGGCGAAATTCTTGGCGTTGATCTGTTTCTGCATCGCCTGCAGCCGCGCCACCAGCGTTGCCGCCTTCGACGCCCTCGCCTGCAGCCTGCCGGCCTTGGCGTCGTCACCTGTGCGCGCATGTGGGAGGAAATAGGTCATGACCGTCCTCCTAGACGAGATTGTTGCGAACGGCATAGGCGATGGCCTCGGAGCGGGTCTTCGTCGCCGTCTTGCGCATCACGCTGGTGATGTAGTTGTTGATCGTGTTTCGCGAGATGCCGAGGATGACCGCGATCTCGTCGCTGGTCTTGCCCTCGGCGATCCAGAACAGGCATTCGAGTTCGCGGTCCGTCAATTCAAAATCACGGTCCGTGCGCGCGCCGCGTTCGGTGGTGAAGCTGGCGAAATAACCGGTCAGCAGACCGACATCCCTCAGGCTTTCCTGCGACAGGATCACGTCCTGCGGAAAGAGCAGCATCAGCGACAACCGGGCGCGTCCGACATTGAAGGTTATCGCGCAGTATTCCCGGCTGATGCCGCGGCTGATGTCGATGTCGTCGGGAAGACTCATGAACACCGGCTGCATGACCGACAGGCATTTTTCCATCTCGTTGGTCTTGGAGTGGAGTTGCGACATCACCTTGCCGAGGCGCTTGACGACATCGAACGGCCAGTCCGAGCATACGACAAAATCAAGGCCTTCGTCCTGGGACAAATCATAGCGCGCGAGGAGATAGTGGGTTGCTCCCACATAGTCCGTCAGGGCCGCAAGTCCCTTGTTCAGATTGCCGCGCTCGGCAAATTCGCCAAGCCTGCGAATGAGCTGCTCTTTGGAAGAACCCCGTCCAACACCGCGCCCGACCGCCCCTGGCAATGGCCAAGTGGCACCTTCTGTTTGTAGAGCATCCATGACATTACCCCCGTGATGGATTCGCCCCGTGCTCAATCAAGCGTTTTCGCCGCCGCCGGCAACCGTATCGAAGCGTCCGCATTCTTCGACACACGCGAATCAGTACGCGAATCACTACATAAAATGTACATCGCCCCTTGCGAAAAACTACTGCCCCCTTATCGGGATTTACTTTTTCAAGAATCCATGAATCGATTCGCTCAGCTGCACGCAGAAAAATAGGCGATCGCCCTTCAGAGCGAAAGCCGCCGCATTTTAGGCAATTGTAATAATTAACTTTTTCGAAGAATAGCGGATGGGGAACCCACCCTGTTGTCGTCAAAGCGGCGGCGCTGATCGTGCGATGGGATGCTAAAACAACAAAACAAACCAGCGCCGATTGAATCGACCCCTTTTTTCAAGTTTTGATTTTCTTATTTGTTTTGGACATTGTTGCGAAAATACATCATCAAAACCCCATCGTTTAAATTTGAGAACAGAACGGAAACCAAAGCAATTGCCGACGCAAATCCAACGTAATATTTGGTTCTACCGGAATTATTACTGTCAGCCGGAATCAATACCTACGCTGCCGCACCTATTGCGGCAGACAAACCCGGTTTTCCCCAGAGAAAAATTAACGATTTGTTAAATATAACGAATCTCGGACTGCCCCGGTTACATCGTTCGAGCCGGACGCGATTCTTGCAACCGTCCTCAGGCGGCGAGGCAATACAGAAAACGGCAGGAATTCTAGCTTTTCCGCGGAAAACCTATTGCCTGCCGCACACTCGACACCCAGGAGCCCCGTGCAATTTTGGGTGCGCATCCCGGGGCACGCTCGCGCTGATCTGGCGGCTTCAGTGAAGCCGTCGAAATTTCCATACGGAAAACCCGCCGGTGGCGGGTTTTCGCAGTGCTTGGTCTGAGGCAGGAGAACGCTTTGGGTCTCAGGCTGCTTTTTCGGCGACCCATTTTCGCAGGATCTTGGCGGCGCGCTCTTCGCTGATTTCGACCATGCGGGCAAGCCTGCGTTCCGGGCCTTCCTTGACGCGCCGGTTGAAGCCGCCCTCGCTGTCGTCGCCCAGGCTGAGCAGGTCGTCGGTGCTGTCGAAGCCGAAGTCGGATCCGAAGCCTTCCATCAGAGCCCCGCCTGCACCGCCGTTTGCGGCAGGCGAGAAGTCCGGCAATTCCAGGCTGACAGGCTCGTTGTCGTTGAGAGCTACGCCCGGGCCACCCAGACCCATCGAGCGGGCCAGAGGACGCATTCCCATCCAGACGACCACGACGGCCACAGTGACGAAGGCAAGCGCGTTGATGATACCGCCGAGATTGCGGGTCAGCGTTTCCATGATGCCGGGGCCAGCGACCGCTTCATCGAGCAGCTGCGTGTTGACGAAATCCATGGCCGTCAGGGTGATCATGTCGCCGCGCGCCGGGTCGAGGCCAACGGCGGAGGCGACGATTTTCTGCATGTCCTGGATATAGGCGTCGATCTTTGCATGGTCGGCACCTTCGCCGATCATCGCGGCGACCCGGCCGCGGTTGACCACGACGGCGACGGAGAGCTTCTCCAGCGTATAGCTGCTCTTGACGGTGGCGACGGTCTTCGAGTTGATCTCGTAGTTGGTCTGCTCTTCCTTCTTCTCGGTCTGGTCGTTCGACTGAGGTCCGGCCGCACCGCCTGTCGGCGCCGCTTGCGGAACGTTCTGCTGAACGGTCGCCGCATTATCGGCCTGTTGCTGGCTGGATTTCTGCTCTTCCTTGGTGACCCGGGTTGACCGCTCGACGCGCGATTCCGGATCGAACACCGTTTCCTGGATCTGCTGGGTGTCGGTGTTCAGCTTGGCGGTGACACTGGCACGAAAGTTGTCCATGCCGAGGAAAGGCGTCAGAGCCTTGTCGATATTGTTTTCGACTTCTCGTTGAACATTCTGGATGATGCCAAGCGACTGGTTCATGGCGCTGTTGGCGGGATCATCACCGGAGGCCAGAAGCTGGCCGGTGGAATCGAGGATGGTCACGTCGTCGATGCCGAGGCCCGGAACCGACGAAGCCACCAGATGGCGGATCGAGGCTGCAGCGTTGCGGCCGATATTGGCGCTGGCGCGGATCATCACCGAGGCTGTCGGGTTTTGTTCGGCTTTTCTGAAGCTGCCGCGGTCGGCCATGACGATGTGGATGCGGGCGGCGGAAATTCCGGAAATCTGCTGGATGGTGCGCGCGATCTCACCTTCGAGGGCGCGGACGCGGGTGACTTCCTGCATGAAGGAGGTGAGGCCGAGCGAACCGACATTGTCGAAGAGTTCGTAGCCGGCATTGGCGCTGTTGGGCAGTCCGCGTTCAGCCAGATACAGCCGCGCCTTGCCCGTCATGCCCACCGGAACCTGAACGCTCGCCCCATCGGCCCCCACCTCGAAATTGATATTGGCTTCGGCAAGGGCGACGCTCACCTGGTTGAGGTCGTTGCTTTCCAACCCCACATACAGCGTTTCGTAGGAAGGTTTATTGACGAAGAGCGCGGCCGCCAGAACGATCGCTACCGCGACGACACCGGCTGAGATCAGCGCAATGAGTTTACCCTGCCCCAGGCTGGCCAGGTTTTTCGTGACCGTCGAAAGTTGATCCAACAGATTCATTCTGTTTCCGCACCCAGTGGCGCATGTTCCGTTCAGACAACATCGCCTGGGGAGTGAACATGCGCAGATCCAAACATTTGGGTTTCTGGGTCGATCCGGCGCTTATGGATTCGTCAAATCACGCGTAAATCTACCAGTCCCGATTGGCACACTAGGAAACGAAACTTGCGCGAACTTGTCTTGGAACGCCCGAACGTCTGGAAAGCAGGCAGCACGTTCCATTGCGGAACTCCATGCAGAACGGAGCCGTCTTTCGACGGCTCCAAACTCAGTGCAAAACGGAGCCGTCTTTCGACGGCTCCGGGCAGTTTTCGATCACGATGATGTCAGATTACAAAACACGGCCTGGATAACGGGCGCGGTCCGCATCGATTTCAGCCTGGGTATAAGGCTTCGATGTATCGTCAAAACCGTTCCAGCCCTGGCCTTCGTATGCCGTCCGGCGGGCGGGGAGATCAACCCAGTTCGAGCGCTTCAGGATCGCTTCAGCCTCGGCGGCGCGCGCATCATCAACCTTCGCCGTTACCAGCGTTCCGCCACGGCGGACACCTTCAGCATAGACATGCGCATCGCGCTCATCGACGCCGGAATCCGTCAGCGCACCGATAATACCACCGGTAGCTCCGCCGACCACGGCGCCAGCAACAGCGCCAGCAGCCGTTGCAGCCAACCAGCCTGCGGCCACAACCGGACCGACACCGGGAATTGCCATAATGCCGAGTCCTGTCAGCAGGCCTCCAACGCCGCCGACGGCTGCGCCGATGCCGGCGCCAGTGCCAGCGTCTTCGGCAACATCGTTGTCACCCCTGTGACGGCCATCGGCGTTGTTGGAAACGATGCTGATGTCATTGTCTGAAATACCGGCGGCCTTCAGCTGGTCAACAGCGGCGCTCGCGTCAGCATATTGGTCGAAAAGTCCTGTAACGGTCTTTGTCATGGTGTTTCTCCTTGATGTTGTTTTTGGCTTACTTGGCGACGATGTTGCCCTGGTAATCCAGGGACACCATCACGGGCTTGCCGTCCTTGGTGGCCTTGCCCTGCCAGACACCCTTGTCATCAAGCTTCAGCTCGGTAACGTCGGCATAGCCGCCTTCGACGATGCGGTCCTTGGCCTGACCTTCGGTGAAGCTGTTTGCGCCTTCAACCGGTGCGGTGGTGTTCTGATCAGACGGGGTTGCGACTGCGGGCGTGTCGCCGTTGGGATTGGCGGAAGGCGTTGCTGCCTGTGCGAATACGGACGATGCAGACAGGGCGACGATCGCCGATGCGATGATAAATTTGTTCACTGGGATCTCCTTGGGATCGTTAAATGACCCTCGCCGACAAAACCCTCCAGTCGCCATAAAGTTCCGCGTTGTTTCGTTGTCCGCAGCAAAAAAACCGTAACGATTCCGACATATTAGTTCCTTCTGCAGCAGATCCCCCAGCAGATTGACAGATTTTAGGGCGCACCCGGAATGCCACCTGGCGAGGGTCGGCAAGCAGGTCGCGCACCTCTGTTTGCATCGCTAGAACACAAGAATTATGGCGCTTAGGAACGTCATCCGGCGCCTGTGGTACGGGCTCAAAACATCCGCATTCCGCGACCGGCGCAAAACAAAACCGCCGCTCACGACGGTTGTCGAGGCGGCGGTAAAATTGGGAAGGGATAGGCGGAATCGGCTAAAAAGCCTCGAAATCTCCGGCCGCCTCGGTCAGCGGCTGGGAGTGGCCGTGGCGCAACATTCCGTTGCCGAGCGACTTCTGCATGTCGGCAAGCTTGACCAGATTGAGCGCCGTCGTCACGTCCACCAGCCAGGACTGCGGAATGGCCGCAGTGACGGTATCGATGAATTCCGCCAGGCCGCGGGTCTTCTGGACGGCCAGGTCGATACCCTGCAGGACCTTTATCCGATCGGCCGACTCCAGGACGGCCTCTCCATGAATATCGCTGAGCATCGGCTCGATCCGCTCGATGAGATAAGCCACGTCGTAGAGTTCCGAGACGATACGCATCATCACATCCGGGAGCGCCTCATCGACGTGAGGCATATGGCTCTTCATTTCAGTCAGCATTACACGCCCTCACGCTGGCAACAAATGCCGTCCGGGAACACCCCCACCGAACGGCTACGCTAAACACTTTGCCAAAGCACATCCCGGTCCGAGCCTGGGATGCCACCAAAGCGCTAGAAAAATTCGATCGAATTGTCGACCGGCTTGGGAACAGGCCTTGGGCGCTGTTCCTGAGCCACGGCCTTCTGTGCCTCCACACCGGTCAGCGCATATTGCCGGGCACGGCCGCTGAGCGGCCAGTATTCGAGCTTGCGGCCATGATCGCCACCGGTGCTTTCACCGACCAACTGGATGCCTTCGTCCAACAGGAACTGGCGCGCAAACAGCGCGTTCTGTTCGCCGACATTGGAAAAGCGCGCGATCGTCTTGGCACCACCGAAGATCTTCGCCTCAAGCCGCTCGCGGCGGGCCCCTTTCTTCAGGAGCCCGTTGATCAGCAATTCCATCAGATGCACGCCGTAGCGCGTTGCATCGCCGCCCGACGAAATTGCATCCGCCGAACCCGGCAGAAGGAAATGGTTCATGCCACCGACGCCCGCGACCGGATCACGCATGCACGCAGCCACGCAGGAACCGAGGATGGTCGAGAGCACGACATCTGGATCGTTCACCACCTTCCATTCGCCCTGAATGACATGCACACGCTTGGTCGCAGCCTCAGTGATCATTTCAATGCCCCAAATACGGCTTCGATTGCAGCTTTCATCTTCTCGATGGTGAAAGGCTTGGCGAGCACGTTGTTGGCTCCAAGTGCCGCTGCCTTGGTCACCAGCGCGCGGTCGCCCTGAGCCGTCAGCATGATGAAGGCGGCCTTCTTCGTGGCCGGATTGTTGCGCACGGCAGCAAGCAGGCCAAGGCCATCCATCTTCGGCATGTTGAAATCGGAAATCACCAGGTGATGCGGCTGTGCTGCCATGATCTTGGCACCCTGCTCGCCATCACCGGCAACGGTGATCTGCTTGAAACCAAGCTGTTGCAGGGCATCGCCCAGCAACAGGCGGCTGGTGACCTGATCATCGACGATCAGAACTTTGATTTTTTCCGCTAGGGACATTTATTCGCTTCCTTCTCTTCGGGCGGCAGTGCTTTTCAGGACTTCTTCCCCGATTGAGCCGAGGGGGAGTTGTGTTTCGACGGCACCCAGTTCGTAGGCAACCCTCGGCATTCCATAGACGACGCAGGTTTTTTCATTCTGACCGAACGTGCGGGCACCTGCGTGGCGCATTTTCAAGAGACCCGATGCACCGTCGCGGCCCATCCCGGTCAGGATCACACCGACGGCATTGCGTCCGGCGAGTTCCGCAACGGAATCAAACAGCACATCGACGGACGGGCGATGACCGTTGACCGGTTCGCGGTCCAGCAGACGGCAGCTGGGTGATGTCGGGTTGACCACCTGCAGATGGCGTTCGCCGCCCGGGGCCAGATAGACCTTGCCGATCTCCAGTCGCGCGCCATCCGTTGCTTCGGCGACGGTTGGCGCGCAGATGCGGTTGAGGCGCTCGGCAAAGCTCTTGGTGAAGGTATGCGGCATATGCTGCGTGATCACCGTCGGCGGGCAATTGGCCGGGAATTTCTGCAAAACCGTGATCAGGGCCTCGACGCCGCCCGTGGACGATCCGATCGCAACGATCTTTCTGCCTGCCCGGTAATCGGAAGCCGCATTGGCGTTGGCAGCGCTTGGCGCCGCAACCTTGTTGCCCGAAATGATGAACTTGCGCTGCGAGCGGGCCGCAGCCTTCACCTTTTCGGCGAGATCCCGGAACGGATGCGGATCGCCCGGCAGCGGCTTGCCGACGCAATCGAAGGCACCGATTTCCAAGGCCGCCAGCGAGGCTTCCGCCCCCTTGTGCGTCAGCGTCGAGACCATGATCACCGGCATCGGACGCAGGCGCATGATCTTTTCGAGGAATTCCAGCCCGTTCATGTTGGGCATCTCGATGTCGAGCGTGATGACGTCGGGATCGAGGTCCTTGATCGCCTGGCGCGCCTGCATGGCATCAGCTGCCTGGCCGATGACCTGAATCTCGGGGTCGTTGCTGAGAATGGCAGTGATCAGCCCGCGCATGGTGGCGGAATCGTCAACGACAAGAACGCGCGCGGCACTCATGAGCGGCCTCCCTGCGGTTTGCCGGTGTAGCGATAGGTGGTGATGCCGATATTGTCGAAGACCGACTTCGCATCGCCAGAGACGCGTTCGGAATGGCCGATATAGAGATGACCCTTGGGATTGAGCATGCCGCCAAACCGCGACCAGATCTTCATCTGGGTCGGCTCGTCGAAGTAGATGACGACGTTGCGGCAGAAGATCACGTCGAACTGGCCCTTGAATGGCCACTGCGCCATCAGATTGAGTTCGTTGAAGGTGATCAGTTTCTTCACCCGCTCATCGACCTGCCACTTCTGGCGGCCGTTGACTGCGGTTTCGGTGAACCATTGCTTGCGCATTGCCGGGCTGACGGTTTCAAGGGCCGTCGCGTCATAGGCACCGGCCCGGGCCAGCGCCAGAATCTTGGGATCGATATCGGTCGCAAGAATACGGAAATCGTAGTCTGCTACATTCGGCAGCATCGACAGGACCGTCAGCGCGATCGAATAGGGCTCCTGCCCGTCCGAGCAGGCTGCCGACCAGATGCGCACCCGGCCGCCATTTTTGGCGCGGGCCAGAAGTTCCGGCAGAACGTCGGACTTCAGATGCTCGAAATGATGGTTTTCGCGGAAGAAGCGGGTGAAATTCGTCGTCAGGTGCGAAAGCATGTCGCGGCGCTCGGCGGCACCGGCGGGCGATGACACCAGCTGGCAATATTCGCGAAAACCCTTCAGGCCGATGTTGCGGATGTGCTTGGAAAGCCGCGAGTAAACGAGCGAAGCCTTCGATTCGTTGAGATAGATGCCGGCATCGGCATAAATCATGGCAGCAATCTCCACGAGGTCGCGGCGGGTCAGCGGATATTCTCCGCTGGCCAGGCATTCGTCCGGGGATAGCTTGCTGTCAAAGGCGGCTGGCATGCTCATGCAGCTTCACTTTCGGTATGAGGAAACACGGCTTCCAGTTCGATCAGGCAGATCATCCGCCCTTCGATCGCCAGGATGCCGCGGGCAAATGTCCGCTCGAACTCGGACGTCATATCCGGCGTCGGCTGGATATCCTCGTCCTTGATCGTCAATATGTCGGAGACCGCCTCGACAAGCAGGCCGACGACCTTGTTCTTGACCTGCGTCACGATGATGACGTGGCGCACCGTCGGCTCGGCCGGTTTCATGCCGAGGCGGGCCGACAGATCGATGATCGGAAGGACCGCACCGCGCAAGTTGATGACGCCAAGCACATATTGTGGTGCATGGGGCATCGGCGTTGCCGGGGCCCAGCCGCGAATCTCCCGCACGGACATGACGTTGACGCAAAATTCCTGATTGCCGATCCGGAATGCGATGAGTTCGCGCTCTCCATTCGTCACATTTTTGGCGAGAAGCGTCATGGTCCTTACCCTGCAGCGGCGAGCGATGTTTCGGTGTGGAGGGACTGGCCGCGCGATGCCGAAACGACAGCATCGACGTCCAGGATGAGCGCAACGCGGCCATCACCGAGAATGGTGGCGGCAGCAATCCCGGGTACGTGCGTATAGTTGGCTTCGAGGCTCTTGATGACGACCTGGCGCTGGCCCTGGATGGCATCGACCATCAAAGCACGCTGGCCACCGCCTTCGGATTCCACCAGAAGGGCGACACCTTCGACCGGATTGGCCTGAGTTGCCCGGAAGTTCAGGATGCGTCCCACATCGACCAGCGGGCAGAACGAGTTGCGGATCGAGATCAACCGCTGCGTCGCGCCGAAGGAGTGGATCGCCGCCGCATCCGGCTGCAGGGTTTCGACGATCGCGGTCAACGGTACGACCAGCGTCTGGCCGGCAACCGTGACGACCATGCCGTCGAGAACGGCCAGCGTCAGCGGCAGGCTCATGGTGAACACCGAGCCCTGGCCGGGCTTCGACGAGATATTGATACGGCCGCCGAGCGCCTGGATGGAGCGCTTGACCACGTCCATGCCGACACCACGTCCCGAAAGGTCGGAGACCTTGTCGGCGGTGGAGAAGCCAGCGTGGAAGATCAGGTTGTCGATTTCCTCGTCGGACAGGTTGGCATCGGCAGCGATCAGGTCGTTGTCGATCGCCTTCTG
Organism: Pararhizobium sp. DWP3-4; assembly: GCF_049898205.1. NCBI lineage: Bacteria > Pseudomonadati > Pseudomonadota > Alphaproteobacteria > Hyphomicrobiales > Rhizobiaceae > Pararhizobium > Pararhizobium sp. DWP3-4. Next base: position 505,962 of record NZ_JAFCXF010000002.1, read on the forward strand.
GCGAACTTTTTCGCGGTTGATGCCGGCGCCATCGTCGGAGAGTTCGATGACGATACGGCCGGAGCGATGCTTGGCGGTCAGCTTGACCGTGCCTTCGGCATTCTTGCCGGCGGCAATGCGCTTTTCCGGCATTTCGAGGCCGTGATCGACCGCGTTGCGGATCATGTGCGTCAAGGGCTCGGCGAGCTTGTCGATGACCGTCTTGTCGACTTCGGTGTTTTCACCCTCGGTGACGAGGCGAACCGACTTGCCGGTAATATCGGCGATTTCACGAACCGTGCGGGCCATGCGCTGGAACACCGGCTTGACCGGCTGGGCGCGGATCGCCATGACCGAGTCCTGGATCTCGCGGGTCAGTTGCTGCAGTTCTTCCAGACCCATATTGATCGATGAGACGCCATTCGAGTCATTCTCGATGACGCTTTGCGACAGCATGGCCTGATTGATGACCAGTTCGCCGACGAGGTTGATCAGCCGGTCGACACGATCGAGATCGACGCGGATGGTTGGTGCGGCAGCAGATGCCTGCTGGGCATTGTTCTGGGCCGCAGCAGCGGCTGCGCTCTTGTCACTGGTGGCAGCGCGCGAGGCGCTGGCGGCCATCTGCACGACATTGGATGCGGCTTCGGCAGCAGCGACGGCCTGCTGCACGGCGGCGATCTGCTCTTCTTCCTCGACCACGCCAAGCGGCGCATCGGGTTCATCATCAAGCGCGGACAGATCAAACGGCACCGGCTGCATCGGCAGGTCGTCACCGGCAGCTTCGGCAACCTCACCGGTTTCGAGCGCCGTCACTTCAAGATCGCAATCCCACTCGGCGAACTCGAACACCGATCGCACGGCATCCTCGCCCTTGTCGGTCTTGATCGACACTTTCCAAGAGAAGTAGGCGGCCTCCGGGTCCATCAGGTCGAGGGATGGCAGGCTATCCATGTTGCAATGGATGCTCATCTCGCCGAGGCGCGAAAGATCGCGCAGCAGCAACGTCGCTTCATTGCCCTTGGTATAGAGTTCCGACTTCGGCTTGAAGACGACGTCATAAGCCGGGAGATCGGCGGACAGATCATCGCCGCCGAAATCGTCGAAGGAGAAGGCGACCGGAACAAAACCGTCGTCGCTGACAACAGGTGCCGGTGCGGCAGCAACCGGAGCGGCCTTCGGCGCAGCTGCGACCGGGGCTGCGGCAGCCGGAGGCGCCTCGCCCTTGGCCAACGCCTCAAGTTCCCGGATCAGCTGCAGGGAACGCGCCTGATCGACGCTGCCGCCGTCGCGCGCGACATTGGTCAGGTCAGCCAGCACGTCGGCAGACTTCAGCATGACCTTCAGGACATCCGGGTTGGGTTCCAGCTTGTTGGAACGAACGCAATCAAGCGTGGTCTCAAACACATGTGCGAAAGAGACGAGATCGTCCAGCCCGAACGCTCCGGCACCACCTTTGATCGAGTGGACCGCACGGAAAACCGCATTCACCGTTTCCGGATCGCGGTCGCCGTCATTGAGCCTCAGGAGACCGGATTCCAATTCCGCGAGTTGCTCCTCGCATTCCTGGAAGAAAATCTCTTTGATTTCGTTCATATCCATGGGGAGAAATCCTGGCTTAGGCGGTTACGCGCTCGATTGCATCGATCAGCTTGGTCGGATCGAACGGCTTGACGATCCAGCCGGTCGCACCGGCCTGGCGGGCACGGTTCTTCTTTTCCGCGTCGCTTTCGGTGGTCAGCACCAGGATCGGAATTGCCCGGAATTTCTCGTTCTTGCGCACGCCCTCGATGAAGCCGAAGCCATCCAGACGCGGCATGTTGATGTCGGTGACGATGACATCCGGATTAGCGTCCTCGAGAATTTCGAGCCCCTCGATGCCGTCCTCGGCCTGGATCGTTTCGAAACCGGCATTGTTCAGCGTGACGAGCAGCATGTTCCGGATGGTTCGGGAATCATCGACTGTAAGAACTTTCTTTTTCATGTCTCAAATCTCCTTTGCCATCAGGTGTTCGATATTGACCCCGATGAGCTGTGTCGTTTTCGTAAATGCGTCCGACACCTTGGCAAAGGTGAAAGACTGATTATCCTCTTCCCAGCTTTTTGCTCCGGCCATCAGGACCTGAACGCACAGGGCGCCGATACGCTCGACTGCAGATGCGTCGATCGCGAGCGGATTGCCGCGCAGAGCCATCAGCTTGCTGTGCAACGCGTTGGCCTCGTTGAGGTCGAGAACCGGTGCGAGGCTCAAACTTTTCCGAGCGGCTTTCTTGGCTGCCATCTCTACTTTCCTTGTCTGGCTGGGAGTAATTTACAGGGATGGGTCAACTGGTTTTCGGCACGCCCATGCGAGCGCACGTTCCGGCCCTCGAAAATCGCCGATCCTGGCAGGATGTGTTTGTGACGGCTCTGCATCAGCGGCCCCATCCGGCAAGGCGACCCTGCAGGCCGAAGCCCTCTTCGAAGCCGTCATGGCTGTCGCCGGTGATTTCGCCCGGCCGTCCGGCTGGTGCCATGATGGCCGGGGTCGAATAGGACGGTGAGAAGGCCGTCTTCGGCGCCTGCCGCTGGACATGGAACTGGCGGATCGTCTGGCCGAGTTCGAGTATGACGGTGTGCAGGTCGTCGCAGTTCTCTTTGGTGGCGGTTGCCTGATGTGCGCTCGCGCCGATTTCGGTGCCGATACGGTTCAGATCGGATGTCGCTGTCTGAAGGCCGGTGACCTGTTCGGCGGTTTCTTCGGCAATCCCTGCGATGGCATCGTTGATGCCACGCACTTGCTCGACAATGTTGCTGATGGCGTCCTGCGTGCGGCCGACGCGTTCGACGCCTGCCTCGACCTGCGACTTCGTGCTGGAGACCAACTGCTTGATTTCGCGGGCCGCATCGCCTGAACGCTGCGCCAAGGCGCGGACTTCCTGGGCGACGACGGCAAAACCACGGCCGCTTTCGCCCGCACGCGCAGCCTCGATACCCGCGTTCAGCGCCAGGAGATTGGTCTGGAAGGCGATCTCGTCGATGACGCCGATGATCTGGCCGATCTTTTCGGCCGACGCTTCGATATCGGCCATGGCGGATATCGCCTGCCCGGCGATTTCGCCGCTATGTTCCGCCGACTGGCGGGTAACCGCAACGCTCTTTTCCGCGGCCCGCGTCTGGCCGGCATTGTGCTTGACGCGATCGACGATGGCGCCGAGCGACCCGACGGTTTCACCCAGCGCTACGGACTGTTCCTGCGCGCGCCGAGCAAATTGTCCGGTCTGTCCGGCAAGATCGCGCGAGGATGTTTCCATCGTGACGGCGCGGTCGGCAAGACCGATGAACTCGTTCTGCATGGCATCAAGGGCGCCATTCAGTTCCTTGGCCAGCGGCTGATAGGCAGCGGCCACGTCATTCGGCGTGCGGACGGAGAGGTCGCCACGGCCAAGCGCCTGTGTGACATCGCCAAACAAGGCCAGTGCTTCGGCTTCCCCCGCCTTGCGCTGCTCGGCGAGCTGACGCTGATGGCTGTGGCGCTGTTCGTTGAAGCGCAGGGAAACGGAAATTTCGGTATCGACGAAAACGGTGCGGACGAGAGCGGCGACGAGGTCGGCCAGCTCCTTCCTGTTCGCCTTGCCCAGCGACAGCATCGATTTTGGCCAGAACTGCTCGATCATCGAACAGATCAGACGTTCGAGCACCACGGCGTGGCCGGCGATCTGCCAGCGGGGGTCGAGACCCATCTTGCTCTCGGTATCCGACAGAACCTTGACGCGCTCGGCATAGAGGCTGTCGAAGCGGGCGTCGGTCAGCACGCTCCAATGCGAGGACTGAAGGTCGTGCAGCCGGTCGATCTGGCGGTCGCTGGTGAAATGGCGTGCGGCATCCGGGAAGGTCTGGAGGCGCTGGAACAGGTCGCGCAATGCGAGTTCGACCTCTGCGCCCAACGACTGGCGATGCTTGCGTAAGACGTCGGTCTGGTCTTCATCGAGCCCGGCAAAACGCAAGCGCTCGAGCAGGCTGCCTGCCTGAGCTTTCCTGGTCTGATCTGGCGACGTTTCCTGCCTCACGCTTTTCCCCGGTCCGGTATCTCATCTCTGCAAACCGGGCGGTTTTCAGAGGTATCCTGTAGAAAATCAAACTGTTGCAGCATCTCCACGCGCCTCGAACGGCGCATGGTGCATCCACTCATCACCGGCTGTTCCAAAGGGGCGTTGCCCAACGTGCCGTCTTGCAAGACGCCAAGTGGCGACGGCTGCAATACCAGCTGGCCACGGCGATCGGCCGCTTCGTTCCCAAGAGATATCCGGTGAAAGTGCATACCGGGTCGGAACCGGTTCGTCGGTACGGCGTCATGCCTTGCGGGGAAGTAGATTTTCCCACTCCAACGTGTACGACCATGTTTATGGTTAATTCCTTGCTTGAAGGTTAACGGTTGATGGTCCGTATCTTCTTTCACTAAAATTGACCGCATATTGCCCTCACCGGGCGCAACCGCCTATGAAACGGGGGTTTGCGCCCATCGGAGAAACAACAGGTTTTCAATGGTAAAACTTGGGAGTTGATCTTGAGAGACCCCGCCATTAACTACTGCCTATTCTGACCGGGCAAGCCATGTGCAAGCATAGCCGGACAAAGTGAAGCGGCATCATGACGATGACGTAGAAGGAATGGGCAATGATTGTTCTGGGACTAAGCGCTACGCTTATCGCCACCCTTACACTGGCAGCAGTCTCCATCCTCCTGAATATCGAGGATGATCGTAAGTCATTGAATGCCCGTATTTTCTAGGAAATAGTTAAGCCGCACTTCCCGCCTGAAAGCCTATGTGCGTCACAGGCTTCAATACATCGCGGCTTATTCTGAGACCCGGAAGCTGCTTGCCGTTAACGGCTGCAGCCGTCCGATAACCATTCAGTTTACAGCACTCTTTGATCGCACACCGGAACAGCCGGTGAGACCCGCCCCAAAGGGCGGGCCACAGGGTCATTCGGCTGGAGCGTAGTTAACAGCAGCCGGCACCTCCACCTGGCGCGGCAGGGTGAGAGCGACGATCAGCCCCAGAACAGTTCCAACAGCGGCCAGATAGACGGCGAACCGTGTCCCTTCGATAAGCCCGATCGTCGCCGTCTGACCCATCGTTTCCCCGACACCATTGGCGACGGCGACCAGGATGGCGAGGCCGACGGCCAACCCAACCTGCAGGCTGGTGGATGCCATGCCCGACGCCACGCCCTGCTCTTCCTGGGCAACTCCGGTGGCCGAGACGATCCACATCGCCGTCCACACCATGCCTTGCCCGACGCCGAGCACGGCCATGCCCGGAACCAGCCCCATATAGCCCCAGTCCGGCGAGATACCGTATGCGAACGCCACCATGCCGGCGACGCTGAGAACCTGGCCGGTCACCAGACTGGCGCGAACGCCCGAGCCGGTCGCCATACGCTCACCCAGTTGCGTGCCGATGAAGATGGCGACAGCCGGAACGAGGAATGCCAGGCCGGTCCACAGCGCATCGAAGCCGAGCATGCCCTGGAACAACACGGTTTCGAAATAGGGCAAAGCACCCAAGGTAGCGCCGAAGAACAGTGTCAGCAGCATGCCGGCCAGCGCATAGCGGTTGGAAAACAGGCGCAACGGCATCAAAGGATCATTACTGCGGGCTTCGATGACGAAGAAGGCAGCGAGCAGAACGAGACCAGTTACCAGCGCCAGCAGGATCGATGGCGACCCCCAACCGGATTCCGGCCCCTGGACGAGGACGTACACCAGCAATGTGATACCGATTGTCGCGGTCAGCGCACCCGGAAGATCGAAGCTGCGATGCGAGCCCTGGCTGACATCGCGGGGCATGACGATCAGGGCACCAACGATGATGATGGCAACCAGCGGCACATTGACGAAGAAAACCGCAGGCCAGCCATAGGCGCTGGTAAGAATACCGCCGAGCAGAGCGCCGACGGTCAGGCCCGACGCTCCGGCACCGCCCCAAACAGCGAGGGCGCGGTTGCGCTCGCGGCCTTCGGCAAACAACGTGGTCACCAGCGACAGCGTTGCCGGAAACAGCAGGGCACCGCCGACACCCTGGATGGCCCGGGCAATGATGATGGCACTCGGGCTTGCCGCCAGTCCACCGACCAGCGACGATACGCCGTAAAGCGCCAGGGCGAAGATAAAGATCCGGCGGCGTCCGAGAAGATCGGCAGCGCGGCCGCCCAAGAGCAGGAAGCCACCGAAGGCGACACCATAGGCACTGACGACCCATTGCAGCGTCTGGCGCGAGAAGCCGAGCTGCGCGCCAATGTCTGGCAATGCGACGAAGACGATATTGTAATCAACGGCAATGACCAGTTGAGCAAAGGCGAGCAGGAACAATGTCCAGCCCAGCCGCTGGCGACCGCCGGATGCGGGAAAAGATGACATGATGGATATCTCTTGTTGCGGGGACAAGGCTGCGCAGCGTTGATGATTTGATAGTACGGATAGAATCGTACAATTGTCAACGCGAGACGTCCAAAAAGTTTGACTGTACGCGAACGGTTTATTATCTTGCCTTGATGAACGACCATCATCCCACGCGTGACGACCTTCGCCTGCCCGATGTGCTCCTGGCTCTGGGCAATCCGATCCGGCTGGCGGCGGTGAAGCAGATCGCGACCGGCGAATGTATCTGCAGCGACTTCGTAACGGATGTTTCGAAATCGACGATGACGCATCATTGGCGCGTGTTGCGCGAGGCCGGGGTGATCCGGCAGCGGCCGGAAGGCCGGGTCATCTATATGTCGCTGCGGCAGGATGATCTGGAGGCGCGGTTTCCCGGACTGTTGTCGGCCATCTTCAACGCCGATCAGGTGGCGTCGGTATAGGCTGGCCGAATGCAGGCTATAAGGCCTGGACGAGCTTGGTCCAGCATGCCGCATAAGCCGCATAGGTTTCTGGAACCTCACCCTGAAATTCCACTGTATGCGCCTGTGCCCGGCTGCCATCGACAAGGCATGCAGCCCCAAGGCTTGTGCCGGTGGCGCTCTGGCTGCCGATCAGCACGGGGCGCCCTGTCGCGGCCTCCAACATCCGCAGATAGCTCGGATTGACCGCAAACGGCCCCTCGACGACGACCTCGCCTTCTGCGCCGATCAGATCAAGCGAACTCGCCGTCATCATCGCCAGATGAAAGGAGACGACGGCAAGCCTCTGCGGGCCGGTCAAGGACGCCTCGTCGCATGTCCAAGAGGCCTTGGCGTGCGGGAAAGGCCCGGAACCTTCCGGCACCGATGGCAGAAGCATCCACTGAGCGGCAGCCACCTGCGCTTCGACGTCTTCGGAAACGGTGACCGCCGGATCGGTGATCAGCGTCGAAAAGGCTCGTCCACCCATGAACCGTGCCGAGGGGACGGGATCGCCCAAGGCGTTGACATTGATCAGCGTGTCGCGCGCCTCGTCCAGCGCCACTTTCCTTGCGCCCATGGCCATCATCACGACCCAGGTTCCGGTGGAAACCACGGAGAACGGCGCTTTCCGCGTCAGCACATGCGGCAGCAGCGAGGAATTGGAATCGTGGATGCCGCAATAGACCGGCAGCCCCACCGGCAGACCGGTGTCCTTTGCCGCCTGCGGGGTCAATCCCCCACCCAGACCATCGCTTGCACGCCGCACCGGCGCAAACAGGGGCCGCCAGCCGCGCGCATCGACCATGGTCGAGAAATCGGCCTTGTACGGATTCCAGAGATCGGTATGGCAGCCGAGAGAGGTCAGTTCGGTGGAGAGAACGCCGCTCAGCCGGTAGGACCAGTATTGCGCATAGGTCAGGATGCTGTCGACATTGGCAAATTGGTCAGGAAAGGTCTGTTCCTGCCAATAGATCTGCGCGCCGATGTTCAGTCCCATCGGTAGCCGTGCCGCACCGGTTTCGGCAAAGGGCGGGCGAACCTTGTCATAGTCGCCGGCCAGCGTATCGGGGCCGGTGAATTCGTAATCGAGCAGCGGCAAAGCAAGATCGCCGTTCCTGTCCAGCAGAACCGCGGTCGCGCCGTGCGTGGTCACCGAGATCGCCTCGATCGGCGTCTCGGTATCCAGCGCGGCAAGGCTTTCGGCGATGAAGCGCCACAGGCGTTCGACGTCGAAATGCGGGTAGATACCTTCGGTTACGACACCGTTTGCGGTCTTGCGCACCGCCGTTTCCTCGAACCGGTCGAGATCGACCAAAGCGACCTTGGCATTCGTCTTTCCGATATCGATGACGGCGATGGTTTTCATGGCACTACTTCATATGAAAGACGGTTGTCAGCGGCACGGCGACAGGCTCGTTGTCCGCCTTCGTCTCCATGATATCGGCCATATAGGCCCACCATTTCTGCATCACCGGATGTTTCGGCAGATCGGCCATGGTGTGATCATCCCGCCGCCAGAGAACACCGAACAGCAGATGGGTCTCCTCATCGAGATGGATCGAGTAATCCGACACGCCGGCGTCCGTCAGGAGCGCCGACAGTTCCGGCCAGATCGCGTCATGGCGGGCCTTGTATTCTTCAGTCATGCCGGGATTGAGCCGCATGCGGAAAGCGTATTTTTCCATTTCGTCCTCAATGCGCCCGGCGGCGGCGGGCGCGTGACCACAGGATCGGCAATGCGATGACGGAAATCAACAGCACGCCGATGAAGATCGACATGACGATGCCAGGCACGTTCAAGAGCCCGAAGCCGAACGTGACCATGCCCATGATGAAGGCGGCGAGCACGACGCCTGGAATGGTACCGGATCCGCCAAGGATGCTGACGCCGCCAAGCACCACCATCGTCACCACTTCCAGCTCGACGCCCAAGGCAATCGACGGGCGGGTGGAGCCGAGGCGCGAGGTCAGGCAGATCGAGGCAATGCCGGCCATCAGGCCCGTCAGTAGGAACAGGATGAACTTGACGCGGCCGACGCGGACGCCGGAGAACAACGCCGCCGTCTGGTTGTTGCCGATGGCATAGACGGCGCGGCCGAAATTGGTCTTGTGCAGCAGCACGCTGTAGACGACAGCGAAGAACACGAACAGCGCGAATTCAAACGAGAAAACCCACCAGACATAGCCCTGGCCGAAATAGGCAAAGCTGGCCGGATAGCCCGTATAGGCCTGGTCTCCCAAGATAATGAAGGACAGGCCGCGAAACAGGCTCATCGTACCGATGGTGACGACGATCGATGGTAGGCCAAGGCCGGTGATCAGCAGCCCGTTGACCGCGCCGCAAAGAAGGCCGGTACCAAGGCCAACGATGACCAGCATCGGCGTATCGGCACCCATGGTGACGGCAAGCCCCATGGCTGTCGAGGACAGGGCGATGATCGAGGCGACGGAAAGGTCGATCTCGCCGGAAATGATCACCAGCGCCATGGCAAAGGCGATCAGTGCCTTTTCGGTGAAATTGAAGGTCGCGTCGGACAGGTTCCACGGATCGAGGAAATAGGGCGAGGCAAACGAGTTGATCGTGAAGATCAGGATCGCCACGACGAGGAGCAGGCTTTCCCAGCTCTTCAGCGCCCGGTTGCTTCGGCTTTGCAGCCGGTCCGGAATGATCCTTGGTGAAAGATGCGCTTCCGCCATCAGACCGCCTCCGCTTTCTTTAATATGACACGGCCCTTGCGCTTTTCAGTGCGGGCGTTGACGGCGACGGCGATGATGATCACCGTTCCGGAAATCGCCAGCTGGGCAAAGGGCGAGATATTGATGACCGGCAGCGCATTCTTGATGACGCCGAGGAACAGGCTGCCGAGCACAGCACCGCCGACCGAGCCGATGCCGCCGGCAATCGAAATGCCGCCAATGACGCAGGCCGCAATGATATCCAGTTCGAAACCGGCGGCGATATCGACATAGGCGACCGCATAGCGCGACACCCAAAGATAACCGGAAAGGCCAGCAAGACCACCGGACAGGCAATAGGCAAAGAAGCGCGTGCGGCCGACATCGATGCCGGTATAGACGGCCGCGTGCGGATTGCCGCCGACGGCGAAGAAGGCGCGGCCGACAGGCGTGCGCGTCATCAGGATATAGACGCCGGCGATTGTCAGAACCGACAGCCATGACAGGATTGGAAAACCGATCAGCGGGGCACGCGGCAAGGCCTTGAAGGCATCGCTCATCTGATGGGCGTTGATCCAGGCGCCCTTGCTCAGAAGAAAGATGGCGCCGCGAAAGATGGTCAGCGTGCCGAGCGTCACGACGATCGGCGGAATATCCAGTTTCCAGACGAGCAGGCCGTTGATCGAGCCGAGGGCCGCGCCAAGGGCGACGACGGTGAGGATGACCAGCGGGATCGGTATGCCCGGAAAGGCGGCATTGATCATCGCCGCGACCATGCCGGATAACGCCAGGTTGGCCGCCATCGACAGGTCGATGCAGCGCGTCAGGATGACGGCCATCTGGCCGAGCGCCAGGATGATCAGGATCGAGGTGTCATTATAGACGCGCGCCAGATTGGCCGGTGCTATGAAACCCGGGAAGCGTAGCGCGATCAGGAACACCAGCGCGATGATGGCGATGACCAGAAGGATTTCGCGGTTCTTGAGCAGCTTTGCCATTATGCAGCCTCCCCGATACCTGCGGCGGCCCGGACCAGCTTTTCCGCCGTTAGCTCGGAGCGCTCAAAACGCCCGGCAATACGGCCTTCGCGCATGACAATGACGCGGTCGGCCATGCCCATGATTTCGGGGATTTCCGAGGAGACCATGATGACGCTCAATCCCTGCCCTGCCAGTTCGCTCATGAAGGCATGCACCGCAGCCTTGGAGCCGATATCGATACCCTTGGTCGGCTCATCGAGAATGATCACCTTCGGCTGCGTCGCCAGCCATTTGGCGATCACCACCTTTTGCTGGTTGCCGCCCGACAGCGTGCCGACATCCTGATCGAGCGAGGCGGCGCGCAGGTCGAGGCGCTGCGTATATTCGCGCGCCAGGGCAAACTCGTTGGCAAGCTTCAGGAAGCCGGAACGGGAGGTTTTCTGCAGCGAGGGCAGCGTGACGTTCTGGAAGATCGGCAAGCCGATGATGGCGCCCTGACGGCCGCGTTCTTCCGGCACATAGACGATACCGGCCTCGATCGCTTCGGCGGGAGAGCGGATGACGAGGACATCGCCATTCAATTTGACCGCGCCGGCAGACGGCCGGGTGATACCGATCAGTGACTGCATGAATTCGGAGCGTCCGGCCCCGATCAGGCCGTAGAAGCCGAGGATTTCGCCACGGCGCAGCTCGAAATTGATGTCTTCGAATTCGGTCGGATGGCGGTAGCCGGAAACCGTGAGGACCGGCTCGCCGATCGCGACATCGACCTTCGGAAAGACCTGGCCGACATCGCGACCGACCATCATCTTGACCAGCTGATCCTGCGTCACATCGGCAATCAGCCCCTCGCCGACCATGCCGCCATCACGAAACACGGTATAGCGGTCGGCAATGCGGAAGATTTCATCGAATTTGTGGCTGATGAACAGGATCGCCTTGCCATCCGCCTTCAGCCGGTCGATCAGCTCGTAAAGCTCGTGGATTTCCTTGTGCGACAGGGCCGCCGTCGGCTCGTCCATGATGACGACGCTGGCGTCGATCGACAGAGCGCGGGCAATCGCCACCATATGCTTGTTGGCAATGCCGAGGTCGCGCAGCCGGATGGTCGGATCGATTTCCGCGCCGACGCGGGCAAGCAGTTCGCGGGCATTTTCGTTGAGTTTCTTCCAATCGATCAGGCCGAAGCGGCCGCGCGGCGCATGGCCGAGAAAGATGTTTTCGGCGACCGACAGTTCATCGAACAGCACGGTTTCCTGATGGATCGCGGTGACGCCGGCATGGGCGGCTGCGAGTGCGGTCGGAAAATGAGTCTCGGCTCCATCGACCCGGATCGTGCCGCCATCCGGCTGATAGATGCCTGTGAGGATCTTGACGAGGGTCGATTTGCCCGCACCGTTTTCGCCGATCAGCGCCGTGACGGAACCGGGGTACAGAGCGAGCGAGACGTCGGACAGCGCTTTTACGCCCGGGAAGGACTTGGATATGCCCTCAAGCGCGACGGCGGGCTTCATCCGCGATGTGGTCGTTTCCTGCAGCAAGAGGCAATCCACCGGTTGGTTTAAATGGGATATACGGGGCTTAGGCAAGCTCCCTCTTCTCCCCAGCGGGGAGAAGGTGGCCCGAAGGGTCGGATGAGGGGGTCGGCGGCATCGTCAGTATATGCCGCACCGCCCCCTCATCGCCTCGTTTCACTCGGCACTTCTCCCCGCTGGGGAGAAGAGGACCTTCAAATCAGAAGATCTTGGCGAACTCTTCGACGTTCTTGGCGTCGTAGACGAACGGGTCGGCCATGGCGCCTTCGTTGTTGTCGTCGAGCTTGACGGTACCCATGCGGCCCATCTTCAGTTCGGCGCCCGGCTTTGCTTCCGCGCCGCCGATCAGGTCATAGGCAATCATGGTGGCGGAATAGCCGAGGTCGATCGGGTTCCAGATGGCGAACGACTTCGACGAACCGGCCTTGACGTGGCCAGCCATTTCCGAGGGAAGGCCGAGACCGGTAACGTTGATCTGGCCGACCTTGCCGGCGTCTTCGACCGCCTGCGCGGCAGCAACGATACCGACGGAGGTCGGAGCGATGATCGCCTTCAGGTTCGGGTAGGACTGGATGAGGCCTTGCGTTTCGCGGTAGGACTTGTCGGCAAGATCGTCACCGTAGACGGTGGCCACGACATTGATGCCCTTGTAATTGCCCTGAACCTTCTTCATCTCCTCGATCCAGACATTCTGGTTGGTCGAGGTGGCTGTTGCCGAAAGAACGGCGACGTCGCCGCCATCAGGCAACTGGTCGGCGGCAAGCTTGATGATCATGTTGCCGATCAGCGGGCTGGACGACGGATTCAGGTGCATGGAGCGGCCGTCCTTGGCGACGCCCGAATCCCACGAGATAACCTTGATGCCGCGCTCCATCGCCTTCTTCAGCGCCGGAACCAGAGCGTCGGTATCGTTGGCGGATACGGCGATCGCATCAACCTTCTGGGCGATTAGCGAGTTGATCACTTCGATCTGGCCTTCGGCCGTCGTCGTTGTCGGGCCGGTATAGATCACTTCGACATCGCCGAGTTCCTTGGCGGCTTCCTGCGCGCCCTTGTTGGCGGCTTCGAAGAAGCCGATGCCGAGCGCCTTGACGACCAGCGCGATCTTCTTGTTTTCCGCATGCGCGGCGTTTGCCATCAGTGCCAGCGAAACCGCTGTCGTGACCATCAATGCCTTCAGAATTTTCATGACGTTCTCCTCCCTGAAGCCGCGCGGTCACAATGATCGCGTTCATTCGGCTTTATGCTCTCAAAACTTTGCCTGATGGCGTGAAGCCATCGGCATTCCCACTCCCCTCCTCCCGCCGGCCTTACGCCGACGAGGAAGCATTCTCCTCAACAACGCCCGAGCGCGTATTGGCGATAACCAAGCCGACGCCTGCATCTTCAAGCATCTGGACATGCCTGTCCTCGATGCCCGAATCCGTGATCACCGTGGTGATGCGCTTCAGCCCGCACAGAATGAGGCTGGAGCGTTTGTGAAATTTCGACGAGTCGATCAGAACGACGAGTTCGTCTGCCTGGTCGATCAGCTTCTGCTCCGCCTGGATGAGCAGCGGATCGCCTTCCATCAGGCCGAGCGGACCCAGCCCCTGCGCGCCCATGAACATGCGGCGCGCATAGAAATTGCGCGTCACGTCATTGTCGAAGGGGCTCAAAATGATGTTCTGCTCGCGGTAGATCGTGCCACCCGAGAGCATCACGGTGTTCTTCGAGTGCTTGAGCAGATGCTCGGCAATCGGAAAGGAATTGGTGAACACCTGCATCCGGCGGTTGGCGAGGAAGTGCACCATCTGGAACGTCGTGGTGCCGCCATTGATGATGATCGGCTCGCCATCCTGACAGAGTGCCACGGCCTCCTTGGCAATCGCCTGCTTCTGGCGGGCATGCAGGCCTTCGTTGACGCTGAACGGACGGCCGGCAAGGCCGACGAACTGCGGTGGGTTGATCGCTTCCGCACCGCCGCGCACCCGGCGCAGACGTTTTTGCACGTGCAGCGCCGCGATATCCCTGCGGATCGTCGCCTCAGAACTATCGGTCAGATCGACCAGTTCAGGCACGGTGATGACCGGCTTGTCCTGGACAGCTGACAGAATGATCCTGTGTCGCTCTTTCTCGTGCATTAGGCTCCTCCACTATTGTCTATGCTTCCATCACGACCGCGCATTGTCAATCACAAACAATCATATTTTTTCATTGTGCAGTGCAATATGACTGATTTTGATCGTTTATGATTGACATGCGGCTGATCTTTGTGTGATCTGATCGCAACGAATGCGCTCTTTGTCCCGCAAATTCTACCGGGCCGGCGCAAAATTGACCGGGAGGAAATGCAGATGCTCGACAAGCAACAAGGCTCGCGCCTTGCCAATCTCTGGGACGACGCCAAGGCAGCGGCAATGAACGAAGCCGAGCGGCTTCTGTACCGCTCAAACCTGCTGGGTTCCGACAAGCGCATCACCAATTACGGCGGCGGCAACACCTCAGCCAAGGTCATGGAAAAGGATCCGCTCGGCGGCGGCACGGTCGAGGTTCTCTGGGTCAAGGGCTCCGGCGGCGATGTCGGCACGATCAAGATGGACGGCTTTTCGACACTCTACATAGAGAAGCTCGAAGCCCTGAAGGGCCTCTATCGCGGCCTCGAGCATGAAGACGAGATGGTCGGCTACCTGCCGCATTGCACCTTCAACCTCAATCCGCGGGCAGCCTCGATCGACACGCCGCTGCATGCGTATGTGCCCAGGAAGCATGTCGATCACATGCACCCGGATGCGATCATTGCCATTGCCGCATCGAAGAACAGCCGCGAACTGACCCAGCAGATTTTCGGCGCCGATATCGGCTGGCTGCCCTGGAAACGTCCGGGCTTCGAGCTTGGCCTATGGCTTTCGAAATTCTGCGCTGAAAACCCGAATGCACGCGGTTTGATCCTTGAAAGCCATGGCCTCTTCACCTGGGGCGATACGGCCAAGGAAGCCTACGAGACCACCGTCGAGATCATCAACAAGGCAATTGCCTGGTTTGAAACAACCAACACGGCGCCGGCTTTCGGCGGTGCAGTCAAGCCAGTCCTGCCGGCCGTTGAACGCCGCGCAGTCTCGCAAAAACTGATGCCGGTCATTCGCGGCATGATCAGCGCCGACGAGCGCAAGCTCGGCCATTTCGACGACAGCCAGGCGGTTCTCGACTTCGTCACCTCGAAGAACCTTGCGCCGCTGGCGGCGCTCGGCACTTCCTGCCCCGACCATTTCCTGCGCACCAAGATCCGCCCGCTGGTGATCGATTTCGATCCGGCCAATCCCGACATCGACAAGACGCTGGCTGGCCTTGACGCTGCGATTGCAGAATATCGTGCCGGTTACGCTGCCTATTACGAGCGCTGCAAGCGCGACAACAGCCCGGCCATGCGCGATCCGAATGCGGTCGTCTATCTCATTCCCGGCGTCGGCATGATCACCTTTGCCAAGGACAAGGCCACCGCCCGCATTTCCGGCGAATTCTACGTCAACGCCATCAATGTCATGCGCGGCGCCTCCGGCGTCTCGACCTATGTCGGACTGCCGGAACAGGAGGCTTTCGACATCGAATACTGGCTGCTTGAGGAAGCCAAGCTGCAGCGCATGCCAAAGCCGAAGATGCTGGCCGGCAAGATCGCGCTGGTCACCGGCGGCGCCGGCGGAATCGGCAAGGCGACCGCCCACCGCCTGATGCAGGAAGGCGCCTGCGTCGTGCTCGCCGATATCGATGAGGCCGCGCTCGCCTCCGCACTGAGCGAACTCGGCGGCCGCTACGGCAAGGATTTTGTCCGCGCCGTCAACATGAATGTGACTGACGAAACTGCCGTGCAGACGAGCTTCGCCGATGCGCTGCTCGAATTCGGCGGTCTCGACATTCTCGTTTCCAATGCCGGCCTTGCCTCATCAGCCGCGATCGAGGACACGACGCTGGCGCTTTGGAACAAGAACATGGATATCCTGGCGACCGGATACTTCCTCGTCTCACGCGAAGCCTTCCGGATTTTCCGCAACCAGAAGGCAGGCGGCAACGTCGTCTTCGTCGCCTCCAAGAACGGCCTTGCCGCCTCCCCCGGTGCAGCCGCCTATTGCACGGCCAAGGCGGCCGAAATCCACCTTGCCCGGTGCCTGGCGCTGGAAGGTGCTGCGGCGCAGATCCGCGTCAATGTCGTCAATCCGGATGCCGTTCTGCGCGGCTCAAAAATCTGGTCCGGCGAGTGGAAGGAACAGCGCGCCGCCGTCTACAAGACGGATATGGAAGGGCTGGAGGCGATGTATCGCGAACGCTCGATGCTGAAGCTCAGCGTCTTCCCGGAAGACATTGCCGAAGCGATCTACTTCCTCGCCTCCGACATGTCGGCCAAGTCGACGGGCAACATCATCAATGTCGACGCGGGCAACGCCCAGTCGTTCACGCGCTAGACCGGAGAGCGACATGACACGGATGATCACAAAAGACGTCATCGACGCCGACAATGCCGCGCGCATCGCCGATCTGAAGGCGGATTACGAACACCTCGGCACGCAACTGGCGCGCCGGGGCATTGATATCGGTGCCGTCAAAGCGAAAGTATCGGCTTACGGAGTTGCCGTCCCATCCTGGGGCGTCGGCACCGGCGGCACACGCTTTGCCCGCTTTCCGGGCACCGGCGAACCGCGCCATATCTTCGACAAGATCGAGGATTGCTCGGTTATCCAGCAACTGACCAAGGCGACGCCGACCGTCTCGCTGCATATCCCGTGGGACAAGGTCGCTGATCTTAATGAGCTCAAGGAAAAGGGCAACGCGCTGGGTCTCGGCTTTGACGCGATGAACTCCAACACCTTTTCCGACGCAGCCGATCAGGCGCATTCCTACAAGTTCGGCTCGCTCAGCCATGCGGACGCGGCAACGCGCCAGCAGGCCGTCGATCACAATCTCGAATGTGTCGAGATCGGCAAGGCGCTCGGTTCCAAGGCGCTCACCGTCTGGGTCGGCGACGGTTCCAACTTTCCCGGACAGGTGAACTTCACCAAGAGCTTCGAGCGCTACCTCGAGGCGATGAAGGCGATCTACAAGGGGCTGCCGGACGATTGGAAGATCTTTTCCGAGCACAAGATGTTCGAGCCGGCCTTCTATTCGACAGTGGTGCAGGACTGGGGCACAAACTATCTGATCGCACAGGAGCTCGGCCCCAAGGCGCATTGCCTGGTCGACCTCGGCCACCATGCGCCGAACGTCAATATCGAGATGATCGTCGCCCGGCTGATCCAGTTCAAGAAGCTCGGCGGCTTTCATTTCAACGATTCGAAATATGGCGACGACGATCTGGACACCGGCTCGATCGATCCCTACCGGCTGTTCCTGATCTTCAACGAACTGGTCGATGCCGAGACACGGGCAGCCGACGGTTTTGCACCGATGCACATGCTCGACCAGAGCCATAATGTCACCGACCCGATCGAAAGCCTGATGAACTCGGCGACCGAAGTCAGCCGCGCCTATGCGCAGGCGCTGCTGGTCGATCGGCAGGCACTTGAAGGCTATCAGGACGGCAACGACGCTCTGATGGCGACGGAAACGCTAAAGGCCGCATTCCGCACCCATGTCGAACCGATTCTTGCCATGTCGCGCTACGAGGCCGGCGGCGCCATTTCGCCGGTCGCCGCCTATCGCGCCAGCGGCTATCGCGCCAAGGTTTCCGGCGAACGGCCGGTGTCAAAAAGCGGCGGCGGCGGCATCGTCTAAGAAACGTAGATCATCAGAAAGGCCCGCCCCCTCGGGCCTTTTTCTGTTTCAGGGCATGCATTTCATACCTTTTGGCCCGACAGGACACTTTCATTGTCCGCTCCCGCCTTTTCACTGCAAAAAATCGGCGAAGAGCGCATTTTGCCTCTAACGCAAAATACTTTTCGCTCTATCTTGCTCCTTGCAGATACAACGGAAAGGAACCATCCATGGGTATCGAGAGCATTGTTGTCTTTCTTATCGTCGGCGCCATTGCCGGCTGGCTTGCAGGCTTGATCGTTTCGGGTTTCGGCTTCGGCCTGATCGGGAATATGGTCATCGGCATTATCGGCGCCTTCATCGCCGGCGTATTGTTCCCTTATCTCGGCGTCAGCATCGGCAGCGGCATTCTTGCTGCCATCATCCATTCAACGATCGGTGCCGTCATCCTTCTCGTGTTGATCCGTATCGTCAAGCAAGCTTGACGCATCATGGCCTCGTGCCGGTTTTCCGCCAGGCAACCGGCACATCCATGATCTATTTCTGGAGACATCATGTCTGATATCTACGATTCCAGGATTGAACAGGCGATTCAATCCTTTATTTCCGATCATCCCGGCATGCACACCCGCGACGAGGCAATCGCCGCGATCCTGATCAACTGGTTCACCAGCCACGGCTACCTGCCACATGATCAGGAAGGCACGCGCCCGGAAAATCTTGATGCGTCGAACGACGACTGAAGAGATCGCCACCGCCCCGATCATCCGGGCGGCATCCATCAGAAAAGTCGAGCCATCGATGAGCATCGCTTCCGTCAAAACCTTCTTTGCCGAACACGCCCCGGACATTGCCGTCATCGAGCTTGAGCGGAGCACTGCAACAGTCGCGCTCGCGGCAGAGGGACATGGCGTAGAACCGGCGCAGATCGCCAAGACGCTTGCGCTGCGGGTGGCGGACGCGGTGATCCTGATCGTCACGCGCGGCGATGCCCGGCCCGACAACAAGAAATACAAAGCCCGGTTTGCGACCAAGGCCCGCATGCTCGGGTTCGATGAAGTCGAGCAGGAGACCGGCCATCCCGTCGGCGGCGTCTGCCCCTTCGGCCTTGCCAAGCCGCACAAGGTTTACTGCGACATTTCTCTGAAAGCATATGACGAGGTCGTTCCCGCCGCTGGTGCGCCGCACGCTGCGGTGCGGATCAACCCTGAACGAATGGCGGAACTCGCGTCAGCCGAATGGATCGACGTGTCCGAGATTTAAGCGCCTGCCTTTGAATGAACACAAATGTTTCCTTGAAGTTAATCCTTGGAACCGGCATGCCTTCGCCCTGAAGTTCGCTATTTGCCGGTCACGTTTCCGGCATGACGCCAATGTTTCCGGTGTGACGAAGGAGTTCAACCCGCAATGAACAGGCTTGTTTGTTTGCCCCTGCTGGCCGCAGCGATTGCGGCGCCGGCGGCAGCCATGGATCAGTCGCTGGTCAGGCAATTCGAAAAACTCGACCCGCAGACCCGCCTGGAACAGCGATGCGACACGGAGGCGATGTGGAAGATCAGCGCCGACCAGACATCGTTCAAGCCTGACAAGGTGATTGCCTATACGTTCGGCGACCCGGTCTTCGATGCCGACAATCTAAAGGCGCCAGGTGCTGTATTCCGGAGCAAGGGCGAGTGGTACAAGCTGAAATACAAATGCAGCACGGGACCAGACCATATCGAAGTTCTGTCGTTCAACTACAAGATCGGCGATCTCATCCCGCATGACGAGTGGGACGCTCACTATCTCTATCCGTGAGCAGCGTTTCCGCTGCTGTTACAGGACGATGAACAGGACCATGAGGGCGCCGAACGACAGCGCGGCCATGATGTTCAAGAGCGTCTTCATGATATGATCGGTCATGTCGAGCCTCCTCTGATCCGCAGGACTGCGTGAGACCACGTGGCGCCACGCTCGCGGCAATTTCTGCCCGCCCCCGGCAGAACCATTCCACCGATTGCGCCAAATCCCCCGTCAACCACCATGCTGCGAACGATCAAGGTGCACTCGAAGAGCGATTCTGCCCAAATTTATGCCGAAAAGATTAAAATAATGTCATATTGATCTTGAGAGCTGATGAAGTTTGTTAACCATGATCGGCAGAACGCACAGCCACGCAGCTATGGCATGGATAGGCGCCGGCGGCGGCATCCCTTGTAGAGACGATACGAACGAGATCTCTGGAAAAATAGCTTGGTGGTGACTTGCAGCCATCCACCCGTCAGGCGCGGACAACAATCAACGCGCGATGTTGGCGCCGCAAAGGCGCACGATGTCCGCGTAGCGCGGCTATCGGGATTCTTAGCGAGTGGCCAGTTCAGGATTTTGGCTTTTGTTCCTCACGGACGGCTTCGTCGTGATACCAACTGCTGTAGTCGACAGTAAGCACCTGCTTCGGGCGAATATCCGCAATGGTCGCAGACTGCTCGAACCGGCGGCCACCCAACTTCCGCCCACCGGCGGGGAATTCATAAATCTTGGCCGTTGCGGCCGGCGACATCATTGCCATAGTGCCTTTTCCCTTTTCACAGCCCTCAGCAAGGCTATTCGCAGAGATATAGCAGACTTGGACGCAATTTGCGCGGATTGATTAAAAAAAAATCAATCCGCCTAAATAATAGGCTATTTTTTAGGCATGCTGTTTTTCAGAGTATTTTCGCGATAAATTTTGGGCGTGTGCACTCAAGGCAAATTGTCGCAAGTTCTGCGCGTTTTTTGGACAAACCACGCCATCTCCGTCCAAAACTGGCGGTGAGACACCGAGAAAAGATCGAAATCGGCGCCAAAAAGATCAATTTAGCCAGTGACTTCTACTTTTCGCGCCGGGCCACAGCTCGGGTCCGCGCGGTCCTTCCGTTTTGCACCCTGTCGCAGAAAATCGGACTGCGGCTCGGTATTCGCCTCCAACTGGCATGCCCCGTGCATATAAGTCGTCAGCCGTTGGCGGCGCAGCATGATTGGACTTTCCTGATGTTGTGCATCATCAACCCATGAGAGGTTAGAAATGACGAAATTTAAGCTCGAGTATATCTGGCTCGACGGATATACCCCGGTCCCGAACCTTCGCGGTAAGACACAGGTCAAGGAATTTGACGCATTTCCGGCGCTCGAGCAGCTGCCGCTCTGGGGCTTCGATGGCTCCTCGACGCTGCAGGCCGAAGGCCGCTCGTCGGATTGCGTGCTGAAGCCGGTTGCCATCTATCCGGACCCAGCCCGCACCAACGGCGCGCTCGTCATGTGCGAAGTGATGATGCCCGATGGCGTCACTCCGCATGCGTCCAACAGCCGCGCCACCATTCTTGACGACGAAGGCACATGGTTCGGCTTCGAGCAGGAATATTTCTTCTACAAAAACGGCCGCCCGCTCGGTTTCCCGGAAACCGGCTACCCGGCTCCGCAGGGTCCATATTACACCGGCGTCGGCTATTCGAGCGTTGGCGACATCGCCCGCAAGATCGTCGAAGAGCATCTCGATCTCTGCCTCGCAGCCGGCATCAACCATGAAGGCATCAATGCCGAAGTGGCAAAAGGCCAGTGGGAATTCCAGATTTTCGGCAAGGGCTCAAAGCGTGCTGCCGACGAGATCTGGATGGCTCGCTACCTCCTGCAGCGCCTGACGGAAAAATACGGTATCGACATCGAATTCCATTGCAAGCCGCTCGGCGATACCGATTGGAACGGTTCGGGCATGCATGCGAACTTCTCCACCAAGTACATGCGCGAAGTCGGCGGCAAGGAATATTTCGAAGCCCTGATGGCGGCTTTCGAAAAGAACCTTCTGGACCATATCGCCGTTTACGGGCCGGACAATGACAAGCGCCTGACCGGCAAGCACGAAACGGCACCGTGGAACAAGTTCTCCTACGGCGTTGCTGACCGCGGCGCATCGATCCGCGTTCCGCATTCCTTCGTCAACAATGGCTACAAGGGTTACCTGGAAGACCGCCGCCCGAACTCGCAGGGCTGCCCTTACCAGATCGCTTCGCAGATTCTGAAGACGATTGCCGAAGTTCCAACTGCTGGCAGCGTTTCAGTCGCCGCCTAAGATCAGGCAGCTCCTTCGATACGCTTATTCATGGCGCCGCCCATTTGGGCCGGCGCCATGAATGTATTGGCACGGCCGTTTTTTGAAGCGGCTCCAATCACCGCCATCCGTCAGGGTTAATTCCGTTTGTCTCCGCTACAATAGGCACGTTTCTGCACTGGTATTCCCGCCGCACTGTTACTAAGTGTGAGGCTCAGAGCATCTGATGATCCTGACGGGGTGTATTCATGCAAGTTCCATCCATCGCCACTCCAAGCCTGCACCGCGAAAGCGCCGGCACGTCACCGAGCGACAGCAGCGGCATCATCGAATGGCTGATGACGGACACCAGCGACCAACGGTTCATCGACAATATCTTTGTCGATATGTGTGACAGGCTCAATCAGGCAGGCATTCCGGTCTCCCGTGGCACGCTGCACTTCCGTATCCTTCACCCGCAATGGCTGGGCGCACGGATCCTGTGGCGAAAGGGCATGAAAGAGGCCGATATCCAGACGTTTGGTTATGGTGTGGAAGATACCGCCCAGTACCGGAACAGCCCGATATACGAACTCAACACCGGTGCGGGCGTGGTTCGCCAGCGGCTCGAACCGGCAGCTTCCGCCAACGCTCCACCCTATCCGCTCTATGATGAGTTGCGCGCCGAAGGGCATACCGATTACGTCGCCTGGCCGCTGAAGCACACGTTGGGCAAGCATCACATCATCACCTTTGGCAGCGACAGACCGGGCGGCTTCAGCGATGAAGATCTCGCTGCCCTGGCCGATTTGTTGCCGGCCTTTGCGCTGGTCAGTGAAATCCGCCTGAAGAACCGTTTTGCCCGGACGCTGCTCGAAACCTATGTCGGCCCGCATGCAAGCGAACAGATCCTGGCCGGCGCCACGACGCGCGGCAGCGGGGTTACGGTCGGCGCTGCCATCCTGATCTGTGACCTGCGCGACTTCACCGGCATTTCGGACATGTGGCCGCGCGACGACGTCATCGAATTGCTCAACGGCTATTTCGATGCCATGGCCGAGCCGATCGAACGGCATGGTGGCGAAATCCTCAAATTTATGGGCGACGGCCTGCTGGCAATTTTCCCACTCAGCAACGCCCATGCCTGCGGCGATCTTCTTGCCGCGATCCGCGAGGCGCAGACCGCGATGGCGGCGCTGAACGAGGAGAATGTCGAAAAGGGGCACCAACCTCTCGGCTACGGCATCGGCGTTCACGTCGGTGACGTGATGTACGGCAATATCGGGTCGCGCAGCCGCCTCGATTTCACCGTCATAGGACCGACTGTCAATGTTGCATCACGGCTTGAAAGCCTGACCAAGGAGGTCAAGCGGCCGGTCCTGCTATCGCGTGCATTCGTGGAGATGGCCGGATGCGAAGCAAGGATGGAAAGTGTCGGCTCCCACCAGTTGCGGGGCCTCAGCGAACCGATCGATGTCTTTGCGTTCTGAAGGACGCTGCCTACCTGTATAGATAGGCGTTATCGGGGCCAAGCGGATGCGCCATCGACTGAGCTGCGTCCCCGGTAAACGCCGGGGATCGCAACGGCTCGCTTTGCGGCGCCGGCATAGTCAATTTTCCAGCGGCGATATAGAGCAGGAACGAGCCGATCTGATAGGGAAAAATGACGTCGATTTCTGCGAAAGAGCGCACGAACAACAAGGCTGAAATTCCAAACAGCACCAACGGTTCGAAACCCCGTCTCTCCGCCAGCACCCTTTTGAGGTGACCGAACAGGCCCGCAAGAAACAGCGTGGTCAAAAGAAGCAGCCCAATCCCACCGGTTTCCACCATCGTTTCGATATAGGTATTGTGGAAATGAAAACCGCTGCGGGAGCCGATGAAGAATTCTTCCCACAACCGCTCCGGTTCGGAAAAACCCTGCACCCAGTAGGCCTGATAGCCGATACCGATCACCGGAGATGCACGTGCGGCCTCGATTCCCTGTTGCCACAGATACGTCCGGCCTGTGAGGGTCGAATCCTTGCCGAAAGCACCGAGAACGCTGTCGATAGCCCCACCATAGATAGCCCCGATCACGGTTATGGTGCCGAAGATGGTCGCAGCAATGAACAGCAGCTTGCGACTTTTGGGCGGCAGCAGGGAAAACACCTGCATACCGACGGTGATCCCAAGGACTGCAACGGTCGTGAGAACCGAGGTCGCGGACTGGGATGCATAGAGACAATAGGCTGCAAGAAGGCCGATCACCCCGCACACGGGAAGCCAGAACCCACGCTGCTTCAAAAGGACGACTGCGGAAAAACAGAAGAAGACGGCAAGCGATGCATAAAAGCCGAGCTGGTTCTTGGAATCGAAAGCCCCGACGAAACTGATCGTCCCGTCCAGCGGATCGAAATGATAAACGCCGAACAGCAGAGAATAGAGCAACACGACGCCGGCACCTGCGACCGAGCCCAGCGTCAACGTTTTCACATCCAGCGCCCGCATGGCAATCAACGCGCAAATGACATGGGAAAGATATTGAATTCCCGCCCTTGTCGTCGTGCCCGGCGCTGCAGACCAGAAGACGGAGAGCAGCGCGAAAACTGAAAAGGCGAAAATCCAGAGGTATTTTTTGTAGTTTCCAAGCACCCGGCGGTAATCAATCAGCACCAGAGGCAGCCAGACGGCATAATAGAGCAGGATCGACACCTGGCCGAACCGTCCGGAATAGGCGAAGACGAAATAGGAGACCACGAGGGCGAAAACCCCGTAGACGAGATTTTCGCCCGGCATTACCAGACTGGCCTTGGCGATCTTCATCCGCCCAGCCTCACTGCGTGTTGAGCGTGGGTTCGACCTTCACGACGTCGCCGGGCTGTATCGGGGTTCCTTCGTCCGCAGCGATCGTCGTGGACTTTCCGTCCTTCTGGCGGATGATGGAATAGTTGATGTCGATGGTTCTGCCCGGCTTCGGGGTCAACGAGGCATCCGCCGATTGGACCAGCGCTTCCGTCATCAGGTCGCGGCTGGTGATCAGCTTCAAGGAGAGCGTATCCAGCTCGGCTTCGGTGTTCTGCAGTTCCTGGGCAAGCTGCGCATCCCAGTCGTTGCGCAGGTTGGTTTCGTCCTGGCTGGCCTTGCTGACATCCTGCTTGGCCTTCAGCGAAGCGGTATCGATATCGAGCAGTGCGGCCTGCAGATCGGCGGCCCGCTGCTCGACGGCCAGCTTACGGGCGCTGAGTGCCAACCCCTTTTCCGCCAGAACATCGACGCGGCCCTTGTCCTCGATGACGAGGTCCAGCTGCCGCTTCTGCGTCACCGACTTCTTGCCGAGCGCTTCGATTTCGCTTTGCAGAAGCGATTTGAGTTCGGCCAGCGCGATCAACTGCAGCTTCTGCCGCTTGTCCCGGGAGACCATCAGCGCCTTTTCGCTTTCAAGAAGACCGGGGGCATCTGCGACGCCCTTCAACTCGGCGGGCATGACAATATCAGTCTTCTCGGCAATCTCTGCCTGCAACCGTGCGCGGCGAACCAGAAGCCGGTTTCGCTCGGTGATCTGCACCGACGATTCTCCATGCGCATTGATGAAATCCCGTGCAAAACGTTGGCCGTTTTCGGCACGGCGCAGACCGCCGCCCAGGCTGACAGCTTTCAGCACCGTCATATCCGGTGCGAAGGGAAATTCGCCGGGCGTCTGGACCTCGCCGGCAAGGTAGATTGGCCGGTATTGCGCAAGTTCGACGGACGCAGAGGGGCGATCGGGCAGGCCGAACAGCTTCTGCAACTGAATACCGACTTCATCGGCAATCTCCGACGTGGTCTTGCCCGATGCGGGCACAGTTCCGAGGAAAGGCAGGGAAATGCCGCCGGATGCGCCGACGGTATAGTCGCCACTGATGGCAGACCAGTCCCGGACGGTTCCTTCCGCAGTCTGCCATTCCGCAACGCGTATTCTCAGCTTGTCCATGGCGCCCAGTGTGTAATCACCGGCAAATGCTGCATGGATGCCCGAGACGCTGATGGCGATGGCGAGCGCGGAAAGACGCGCAGCACCCCGGACTTTTCGGCCGAGGGCTGGAAGTCCCTTGTAAAGACTTCTGTTCATGAAATTTCCTAACTTAACAAACAAAGCCGATCCCGGCGCTATGACGGAAGCGGCGTATTCACGCTGATGACTGTGATCAGTAACTGCCCCGGGACAGGCAGACAGCAGGAATTGTCTTGGCAACGATGACCACATCGTTGAGCAGCGACCAATTGGTCACGTAATGCGTATCGTAGGCGATACGTGCGGCGTAGGAGACGTCATTGCGGCCACTCACCTGCCACAGCCCTGTCAGACCGGGACGGGACTTCAGATAAAAGACGGCAGAATGCTCATAAAGCTCCAGCTCGTCTTCGACCACGGGGCGTGGACCCACGACACTCATTTCACCACGGATGATGTTGAGCAGCTGCGGTAGTTCATCAAGGCTCAATTTGCGCAGAACATTGCCTACGGCCGTGACGCGTGGATCGTCCTGGAGCTTGCGGGTCGCCTGCCATTCCTCGTAAGCCTTGGGATTTTTCCGCAGATGGTCCTGCAAAATCTTATCGGCATCCGGCGCCATTGTCCGGAACTTGAGGCAATGGAAGAAACGGCCATTATGACCAACGCGGCGGTGCCCATAAAACACCTTTCCGCCATCGGAAAACTTGACCAGCGCCATCAGCAGCAGGAAGAGCGGGCTGAAGACAATGAGCGCCAAGGACGCGGCGAAGATATCAAAACCCCTTTTGGATATTCCCCCTATCGGCCGGTGTCCCCCGGATTCGATGGTAGTAAAATACGGCGAACTTGCCGATCGAGTCGCAGACTTCATGGGAGAAAACTCCATTCGGGTTGGCGATTGGTCGGGTTCCCAGAGGGTACTGGGATCAATTACAGATGAGAGTGTAGAGGGAGATTTAGATTTTTAAAGGCAACTTTTGCCCTATTGCTGCCATTCGAGGCAAATGCGTCCAAGTTAAAATTAAACCCACCCGGCCGCTTGCGTTCATCGGACGATAAATTTCGATTTAACCAAATAGAAAATCTTAAAAACCGAAACCTTTGCTGGAGAATACGAGTTATTTCCCGGAATTAACCAAATTATAAACATAAGCAATGCGAATTCGATATTTAAGAAATCTTATTTTAGTCGAAAACTACTAAAAATATTGTCTTCCCGGTAAAAATATTGCAATGCAGCATTCCTTTTGCACTGCACCTCAATCTATTAGTATATTCTAATTTTGTAACAAAAGTTGATCAGCGAAAGAAGCTTCTCCACCACCTGTGGAGCGATCACAGGAGGAATACGCCTTCCGCTTGCATCAGTAGGGCGATGCATCCCCAAATGTGGCCAAAACCAGTTGGCGCCTCGTGCCGCATCACAATCTGGCGCTAATCGGCGAAATTGGCACGACTTTCCGTCAAAAATCTTGCCGTTGTTGCGCAATCGACAGATGATTTTAAATGCAGGCTAAGAATTCGTGCCGTAAATAACGCAAATGTAATGAAATAGAATGCTTATGCGCGATTGAAACCGCAGTGGGTCTTCGATATGTTAATAATCGCCTAAGAGGATAAGGTGGATTTTTCAATGATGTCTGCATATCAAGACAGAATATTGAGGACGTTCTGATGTTAGCACCGCGTGTTTTCATCAGCATGATCGGAGCGCTGAGCGTTTTTGCCATCGTGACCTTCTTCCTGACGGGCTCTGCCTGGACGACAGCCTGGCAGACACTGGTCTGCGCGGTGCTTGTACAGGCCGGATATTTTATCGCCGTGCTGTTTCTGGTGGCCAAGGAAGGCCGCGACCGCCGCAACGCGGCGCAACGTCAGTCGCCGATAACTGCATCGGCTGGTGACGACAAGGAGCCGAAAACGATCCGCGTGTCGAACAATCCAGGCCACTTCAATTCCTGAAGCGTGCGTCTGAGCCGCCATCGCGATAGACGGGCTCTCGTCGATCCCGAACACCCTTCGCAAACGCACAATACCGGTTGATCACTTCGCATCTGCAATATCGCGCCTTGCCGCCCGTCCAAAGCCGACTTAGGTTCGGCGCGACAGCGATGAAGGAATGCGATTATGAAACCGAATGCAGACGTCTGCGTCATCATCGCCGCGAAGAACGCGGCGGAAACGATCGGGCAGGCCATCATCTCGGCACTGAGAGAGCCTGAAACCGCCGAGGTTATCGTCGTTGATGACGGATCGAGCGACGGCACCAGCGAAGTCTCCCAGAAGTCTGACGATGGCAGCGGGCGGCTGACAATTGCGCGGTTCGAGGTCAACAGAGGCCCGGCTGCGGCCCGCAACCACGCCATTGCAATATCCAGCGCGCCGGTACTGGCGGTGCTCGACGCAGATGATTTCTTTTTTCCCGGCAGGTTGAGCAATCTCCTGTCGCAGACGGACTGGGATTTCATCGCCGACAATATCGCTTTCGTCGATGCAGAGACGGCCGGAGAGGCGCATCTTGCCCTCACGGCGTTTCCGGCGGCCCCGCGTATTCTCACCCTCGGCGAATTCATCGCGGGTAATATTTCCAAGCGCGGTGTCCGGCGTGGAGAGATCGGGTTTCTGAAACCGTTGATGCGGCGCGACTTTCTCGATGCCCACCGTCTGCGCTATCAGGAAAGCCTGCGGCTGGGCGAAGACTACGATCTTTATGCCCGCGCGCTGACCAAGGGCGCACGCTACAAGATCATCCACAGCTGCGGCTATGGCGCCGTCGTCCGCGGCGATTCTCTCAGCAGCAGTCACCGCACCGTCGATCTGAAGAAGCTTTATGAGGCCGACAGGGCAATTCTTGCGCAGACGGACCTGTCACCACAATCAAGGGCGTTGATTGCCCAGCACGAACATCACATTCGCTGGCGATACGAGCTTCGGGAATTCCTCGACATCAAGCGGCAATCCGGCGCGAAGGCCGCGCTGTTTCACACGCTTGGCAACCCAGCCGCCATTCCGGCCATCGCCTGCGGGATCTTCGCCGACAAGACGGAACGCTTTCGCCGGCAGCCAGATACGGCACCGGTCGCGCTCGGCGGATCAGGCGGCTTGCGTTATCTCCTGCAGCCGCCATCAGCTTCCCGATAGGGCAGACTTGATGGCGGACCATGAGGCGATGGTGGTTTAGAAATAGTCGCGGCGCACTCCAGCGATAACCTCGAGAAACCGCTCCTTGCGCTCTGCCAAGGCATGATCTGCGCTCAGTTGCGGCGTGACGCGGGCTGCTTGCCAAAGAGACAGGGCCGAAGGAGCCGCCAGTAGCTGTTTGGCGGCAACCCGCAACGAGGTCTGCTTGGGCGCGCGGGCGGCGACTATGACACTTTCGTCGATCTGACGCTTGTTCGGATCGTCGAGTGCCGGCTGATGCGCGTCGAAATCGACGCCCCAGAACTTCGCACCCTTGATAATGGCC
Organism: Pararhizobium sp. DWP3-4; assembly: GCF_049898205.1. Lineage (NCBI taxonomy): Bacteria > Pseudomonadati > Pseudomonadota > Alphaproteobacteria > Hyphomicrobiales > Rhizobiaceae > Pararhizobium > Pararhizobium sp. DWP3-4. Next base: position 535,203 of record NZ_JAFCXF010000002.1, read on the forward strand.
TCCGCCCGGCTGGAAACAGGCACATGGCGCGGACGGTAGACAACGCCGACGGTGTGGGCCCAATCGTTCCATTTGAAACTGTTAATAGCGTTGGAGGTCGTCACCGCCACCCACGGAACGCGAAAAGCATCGGCGAGGATGGCGCCATGCATCGATTCGGCGATGACCACTTCCGACTGGGCGATTTCGCGAATGACATCCTTCGCGTCGCCGCGCGGATCGATGTAATGCAGGCCGACTGTCTGGCAGATAACCGGCCACAGGCCGGCAATTGCCGATTCCCAATGAGGGACGAAGCTTTTCTTGTATTTCTTCGGCAAATCTTTGAACTCTGGCATTTCGGCAACCATGACCGCCGGGTCGATGATGCCGAGCTTTGGATCGATACCGACTTTCTGTGCCGTCAACGGGCCGCGAACGCAGCGGATATCCCATTCCTGGCTGTTGCTCATATCGGGCAAGGTGCCGTAACCAAAACCGCTGCCGAGCACCAGCTTGTGCCGGCCTTCCGGCAGGAGCGCCCGGTTCAGCACCGTCCCGACCCCGACCAGAAGCGTTTCTGGACGAACATCGCGAAATCCCGGGATCAGAAAATCCCAGAGCCACAGATTGAGATCGTCGCCGAAATTTCCGTGTTCGGATTCCCAATAATAAGGGTCCATGACCATCTCCTACATGCGTTGCGCAAGGAACTGCTCGCGCGTGACATGCCATGGCAATCACGCGCATCAATGAGGGCAGCAAAAAATGCTGCACCTGCGAAGGCTACCGTGATAACTTGCCGACGGCAAGCTGAAGCGCGCTTTGCAACAGCTTCGGATCACGCCACACCCAGCGGGCCAACAGATTGAACTGCGGCATCTTCCGCCGCTTGATCAGCCGGGCCTGGCTCCAGAGAGCCTGTCGGCGCGCGGTGTGTTTGTAGGAATGGATCGAAGCGATTTCCGCCGGCTTGCGGGAAAAGCGTCCTTCCAATGTGTCGAGCGCAACCCAGGTGTTGAACTGCTGAGACAGGAACTGCGGAGAATCGCTATCGATGCTGTGGAAGATGTTGACCCCCTCGCCCCGTATAGCCCCGGGCTCGTTGCACAGGACGATTCGATCGGCTGCAATGGCGCAATCGCAAAAGAATAATACGTCCTCTGCCGCCAGCCGAAGCTCTGCTTCGAAGCGCACGGCCTCAAACAGTTTTCGCCCGATCACCATGCAGGACAGATGCAGGAAGCTCCAGTTGCGCAACATGACCTGCGAAAACTCCGGCACTTCCAGAACCAGCGGTTTCTCGGAAAGCCGCGTGACTTTTTCGGTCTTTTCCAGTTCGGCCATGTCGAAATGATAGTAGAAGGCATCGCCGCCGGTAATGGATGCCCAATAGCAGTCGGCTCCAAAGCGGGTCATTGTCTGCTGAGCATTTTGAAGATGGTCTGGTGTCCACAGATCGTCAGAATCCAGGAAGGCAACAAAATCGGTTTCCGCTGTGACGTTGTTGAGGCCCGTGTTGCGCGCGCCGCCGGGACCGGCATTGGCCTGCTTGATGACGCGGATGCGCGCCTGCTGCTCGACGTTCAGCGTTTCCAGATCGGTTTCGATCGGAAAAGGCGACTGGTCATCGACAATGATGACATCGAAATCCTGGTAGGTCTGCGCAAAGACGGAGCCCAAGGCCCGGCTCAGAATTCCTGCCTGTTTCTGGTAGTACGGAATAACAACTGTAAACTTCGCCATCTTTTTGCCCCTGCGGTTTTCCTAGAAGGTGCTTCCTGGTTCCTCCATCAGGTTGCGACTGCGTTATCGAGCGCGTCTCCTTTGTCCTTGATCCTCCCCATCGCCACACAGGATTTACGCCATGCCTCCTACAATTAACGTCAAATCCGTCACAAGCAATGTCGGTTGGAGCATCTTATCCAAGACAAGTACATTCGGGCTTAAGTTTGTCACGGTGCCGATTTTAGCCCGGATCCTGACACCGGAAGAGTTCGGCGCGGTCGCCGTGGCGCTCACGGTGGTGCAGTTTCTGGCCATGATCGGCGGGGCCGGATTGACCTCGGCACTGGTGATCCAGCGCGAGGAGGAGATGGAAACGGTCCATTCCGTCTTCTGGGCCAACCTTGCCATTTCCTGTCTCATGGCGCTCGGTCTTTTCATCTGGGCGGATTTCTTTGCAGCCCTTCTCGGCGCGCCGGAGGCCGCCTACCTGTTGAAGATCATGAGCTTCCTCATTCCTATCCAGCTTGGAGGCGACGTCGCCTATTCGCTGCTCGCACGGCGGATGAACTTCAGCAAGGACGCGGTCTGGAGCATGATTTCCGAATCGCTCGGCGCCATCGTCGCCGTCGTGCTGGCGCTTTTCGGATGGGGGGTCTGGGCGCTGATGGCCCAGCTCTTCGTCTCGGCGCTGGTGCGTCTCTGCGGCCTCTATGCGGTCTCGCACTACATGCCGCGTTTCGTCTTTCATCCCAAGCGGGTTATCGGCTTGAGCCGCTTCAGCCTGGGCATGATGGGCTCGGAAGTCGCCAATTTCATCACCTTCCAATCACCGATGGTGATCATCTCGCGTTATCTCGGCCTTGCCGATGCCGGCGCCTTTTCGGCTGCCAATCGCTTTGCCAGCATTCCCAATCAGGTCGTGCTTTCCGCCGTCATGGGGGTGCTGTTCCCGGCCTTCAGCGGCATGATGGATGACAAGGCCCGCCGTTCGCAGGCACTGATGTTCAGCACACAGGTGACGACGGTGCTGCTGGCGCCGATGATGTTCGGCCTCTGGGCGCTGGCAGAACCGGCGATGCGCGTGCTGTTCGGCCCGCAATGGGCCTATGCCTGGCCGGTGCTCGGATTGCTGGCGCTGTCCAAGGGCATCCTCACGCCCTGCAGCACTTTCATTCCCTATCTCAAAGGCGTCGGCCATGGCCGGGCGCTGTTCTGGTCCGCCATCATTCGCGCCATCGTCACCTGCGCCGCCGTTGCCTATGGGGCAAGCACGGGCAAGCTCATCGATGCGATGATCTGGCTCTGCATCGTCAATGCCGCAACGTTGATCGGTTACTCATGGGCGGTCTTCAAGGCGGATGGAACACCGTTCTTCAAGGGTCTGTATATCAGCAGCCGCCCCATGCTGATGGCGCTGGTGATGGCGCTGGCGGTTCGGTATCTGCTCGACACCTTCGGTTCCCTGGTGCCGAACCCGATCCTGCAGATCCTCGCCGGCGCTGCGATCGGCGGCCTGATCTACGTCCTGTTCGTCCTGCTGTCGGAACGCCCGCTTTTGGCGAAAATCTATCAGCTCGTGAAAAACAGGCGGTCTTGAGGCCAGGCCAAAAACTCCGGCGGGTACCGTTGCGAAACACGCCGGACGGGTTGCAGGAGCGCCTTATTTCGGAACAGGCGTGCCGACTTGAGAAGCATTTCACAAACCTTGACGTGTGGAATTGCTCGTTTTCGAAACTAATTTCTCACTCCGGCCAATTCCGCGAAGCACATTACATCAGAAACTACTGATATTCAGCAACATACTAACCTCACGCATTTTTCCAGGCTTCCAGATATAATATTGGCATTTTTTTCATCCGATTTCTGCCCTCCAAAACCGCGTGCATTGCAGCATCGGCATGACTTTTTCTGCTGCAGTGCCATATTTTTCGCGACACGCTGCCCTATCTTCGAGATGCAGGTTCAAGTCTGCTCTGGTTGAAACGCCGCTTTGGGGGGAGTGGCACAACAGGGGATGTCGCCTTGGTTATCGACGCGAATATATCATCGCGGATCAATCTGATGCGCATCTTGCTCATCTCGGGAATTGTCTTCGTACATGTCCCCTTTGATCCGCAGACCAGCCCGTTCCTCGGTGCCAATGGCTTCGTCGACTGGGTCAGGGTCTTTCTCGGCGACAGCCTGTTCAGGGTTGGCGTACCGTGCCTGAGCGCGATTTCCGGCTACCTGATGTTTCGCCGCGGGCTCGACGCCTTCGACTACGGCAAGACGGTCCGTTCCAAGGCGCGTACGGTTCTGCTGCCATTCCTGATCTGGAACCTGTCCTTTCTGGCGCTCGTTGTGCTTGGACAGAAGGGCGGTATCGGCTTTGGTTATCTCCCCGATGCGATCAACGCGGCGCCGCGCGATTTGGCGACGCTGACCTTCGCGATCGAGGGCCTGCCGATCAATGTTCCGCTCTACTTCCTGCGGGATCTGCTTCTGTGCATCCTGCTTGCGCCCGTTCTCGCCATCCTGATCAAGCGCTATCCGCTGACGATGCTGGCAATCTTCTTCGCCTACGCCGTGTTGCCGATCCCGAGCGGCATCTTCCTGAAGAAGTCCATCCTGTTCGGCTTCAGCTGCGGCATCTACGCCAGTCTTCACCACATCAACATCCGGACACTCGATCGGCATGCCGCATTGATATCCGCGCTGTTTCTGACGGCAGCCGTGATTCTAGCGACTGCACTCTATTGGACAGGGCCGGACTATCCGGTGTGGATCGATATGCTGCGCAGCCTGACGGCGATCTGCGGCATCGTCGGCTCCTGGGCAATCTCGGCGATCCTTATCCGCTCACGGCTCGGCGAGCGGCTTTCCGGGTCGGAGGGTCTGAGCTTCTGGATTTTCTGCGCCCATTACCCGTTACTCATCGCATTCTGGATGCTTTGGAACCGCGCGGCACATCCTGGTCTCTATCCGCTATTCTACTTCGCAACGCCCATTCTGGCCCTGCTGATTTTGGTCGTCTCTCACCACGTGGCGAAGCGCCTGATACCCAGGTTTCATGCCGTTCTAACCGGCAGCCGCGCGGGCCGTTCCACCGCTGCAGCAACGCGCATGACGGAAAACGCAGCAAACCAGCCAAGCTTGCCCGACACCTCTTCTCCAAAGGAAAAAGCGATACGATGACCCGATCGATCTCAAAAATGCTTATCGTCCTTTCGGCGTTTTCCGCCGCCATTCCCGCATCCGCCTTTGCCCAGGGCGCCAAGACCGGCACATCCTTCGTCGAGAATTTCGACGCGATCGACAGGAAGATCTGGTACGTTTCGGACGGTTGGGACAATGGCGCACATCAGAACTGCACGTGGTCGAAAGATCAGGTCGCCATTGAAAATGGTGTGCTTGAGCTCACCTTCGAGCAGCGCAAGGCCGGCAAGCGCGACTATGCCTGCGGCGAGATCCAGACCAACAAACGCTACAGTTACGGCACCTATGAAGCGCGGATCAAAACAGCCGAAGGCTCAGGGCTGAACTCGGCTTTCTTTACCTATATCGGACCAACCGACAAAAAGCCCCATGACGAGATCGACTTCGAAGTGCTGGGCAAGGATTCCGGCAAGGTTCAGGTCAACCAGTATATTTCGGCCAAGGGCGGCAACGAGAAGCTGGTCGATGTCACAGGCGGCGCCAATGCCGATTTCAACGACTACGCCTTCGTCTGGGAAAAAGACCGGCTGCGCTACTACCTGAACGGCAAGCTGGTGCAGGAGGTCACGGATCCCACGAAGATCCCGGTCAACGAACAGAAAATTTTCTTCAGCCTCTGGGGAACGGATACCTTGAGCGACTGGATGGGCAAATTTGACTATAAAGGCCCGGCCAGGATGCAGGTTGACCGCGTGGCTTACACCGCTCCCGGCGAAAAGTGCCTCTTTCCCGAATCCCTCACCTGCATGCTCGATTGACGCCTATTAGCATCCGCAACATGAATGTTGCGGTGCACAAAAAACTGAACTAAGCTCGGCGCTGGCTGAGCGGGGAACGGGAAGTTTCATGCTGGATATACTATACCTGGCACATGATGTGGCAGACCCGGCGATCAGGCGTAGAACCCTGACGCTCGAGGCAGGCGGTGCGAACGTGACGGTGGCGGGCTTCCGGCGCGGCGCGGCTACGCCTGCCGCCGATGGTGTCATCGAACTCGGCGTCACCAAGGATGGGCGGTTTGGTCAGCGGGTCGCTGCGGTTGCCAAGGCGGCAATGCTTCTGCGTCACAAGCTGAGCGGGGCTAAAAGGCCCGGTGTCATCATTGCCCGCAATCTCGAAATGCTTGCGCTTGCCAATCGGGCAAACGCCATTTTCGGCGGCAACGTTCCAATCGTCTACGAATGCCTGGACATTCACCGTCTTCTGCTCCGCAAGGATTTTGCCGGCCGGATGTTGCGCGCTGCCGAACATTATCTCGGGCGGAATGTCAGCCTCCTGATTACCAGTTCACCCGCCTTCATCGAAAATTATTTCCGGCCGGTCTCGCGTCTCAAAGCGCCGATCATGCTACTGGAAAACCAGGTGATCGAGCTTGAAGAAGCCGTTGGCATGCAGACGGCGCGCCCGCGTCCACCACAGCCCGGCGAACCCTGGAAGATCGGCTGGTTCGGTGCCTTGCGCTGCCGCAAATCGCTAAAGCTGCTTGCAGAGTTCACCCGCGCCATGGATGGAAAGTTCGAAGTCGTATTGCGCGGACGTCCAGCCTATTCGGAGTTCGATGATTTCGACGGTTTCGTCGAGAACGAACCCTTCATGCACTTTCATGGCGCCTACCAGAATCCCGAGGATCTGGCGCGGATTTACGACGACGTCCAGTTTTCCTGGGGCATCGACTTTTTCGAGGAAGGCTTGAATTCCAGCTGGCTGCTGCCAAACCGGCTTTACGAAGGCTGCCGCTACAACGCCGTTCCAATTGCCATGCGTGGGACGGAAACGGCGCGGTTCATCAGCGCCAAGCATATCGGCCTCGTCCTCGACCGAGCCGAAAGTGCCGCACTTGCCGATCTTTTTTCCGGCATGACGCGGGAACGCTATTTCGCCGAATTCGGCAAGGTCGCAGCGACGGGATCATCGACCTGGGTCTTCGATCGGGCCGATTGCCAGCGGCTGGTCAACCGGCTTGCAGCACTGCGCGCCAGTGACGCCCAGACCGCGTCAATCCACGAGCTCTCGCAAAAACACAGCAACAAGGGTGGACTGTTATGAACGCCGATGATCTGAAGCACGGCCGCTGCCTGATTGTTATCCCCTGCCTCAACGAGGCCAAATATATCGAAGCACTGATCGAGAAGCTTGCCGGTGCGATGCAGGACTTGAACGCCGATCTGGTCGTGGTCGATGGTGGCAGTACCGACGGCACCCTCGACATCGTCCAGCGGATTTCGGTGGTCAATCCGAAGGTCCGGCTGCTCGGCAATCCGAAGAAGATCCAGAGCGCCGCCATCAATCTTGCCGTAAGCACGCTCGGTGCGGACTACGACTACATGATCCGCATCGATGCGCATGGCGAATATCCAGATGACTATTGCCAGCGCCTGATGGAAGACGCAATCGCGACCGGCGCAGATTCCGTCGTCGTCGCCATGCAGACGGTCGGCTTCAGCACCTTCCAGAAGGCCACGGCCTACGCCCAGAATTCCAAGCTCGGCAATGGTGGCTCCAAGCATCGCACCGGTTCCGTCGGCCATTGGGCCGATCACGGCCATCATGCGTTGATGCGGATTGCCGCGTTCAGGGCGGTCGGCGGTTATGACGAGATGTTTAGCCATAACGAGGACGCCGAGTTCGACTACCGCCTCAACAAGGCGGGTTACCGGATCTGGATGACCGACAAGACCAGCATGATCTACCACCCGCGCAGCACTGCGAGGGCGCTTTTCCGGCAGTATTTCGGCTATGGCCGAGGCCGGGCCAAGAATTTCCTCAAGCACCGCGCCATGCCGAGCATTCGGCAGATGCTGCCGCTTGCCGTCGTTCCGGTCGCCATCGGCGCCTTGCTGGCGATCATCAGCTGGGCTGCCGTCATTCCCTTTGGCCTCTGGGCCGTGGCTTGCCTTGGCTACGGTGTGTGGATGGCACTCGGCCAAAAGAACCCATACGGCCCGCTCGCCGCCGTTTCCGCCATGGTGATGCACTTTGCCTGGTCGGCCGGCTTCTGGCGCGAGCTTCTCGACTTCCGAAACCGCCGGGTCGCCTCATGACGACAGGCATGAACCTCATCCGCATCGATATCGGCGTCTGCACCTACCGCCGCCCTGAGCTTGAACAGACACTTGCATCTTTGGCAAAGCTGACGGTGCCCGGCAATGCCGAAATCCGCATCATCGTCGCTGACAATGATGACGCTCCGAGCGCCAAAGGACGCGTGGACGCGTCGCGCGCTTCCGTGCCGCACGAGATCGTCTATGTCCATTGCCCGTCTTCCAATATCTCGATCGCCCGCAATGCCTGCCTTGACAAGGCAGAAGGCGATTTCCTCGCCTTCATCGACGATGACGAGACGGCCAGCCAGGACTGGATCGCCAAACTGATCGAGACGGCACAGGCAACCGCTGCGGATGCGGTGCTTGGCCCGGTCAAGGCCACCTACGGCAAGGATGCGCCGGGCTGGATGCGAAGGGGCGACTTTCATTCGACATTCCCGGTCTGGGTCGGCGGGCAGATCATTACCGGCTACACCTGCAATGTCCTTTTGCGCCTTGCGGCACCCTCGCTTTCCGGGCGCCGCTTCAACCTGGCGCTCGGCCGCAGCGGCGGCGAGGATACGGAGTTCTTTACCCATATGCACCGGATGGGCGGCAAGATTGCCTATGCACCGGCGGCCTGGGTTGAGGAACCTGTGCCAGCCAAGCGCGCCGCTTTCTCCTGGCTCGCCAAGCGAAAATTCCGCTTCGGCCAGACCCATGGCCGGCTGATCGATGCCGGAACCGGTGCGGCGGGCAAAATCCGTGCGCTTGCGCTTGCTGCAGCCAAAAGCGGCTTTTGCGCGCTGGCCGGCGTCATCCTGTTTTTCTCACCTGTTCACCGTAACCGCTACGCCCTGCGTGCTTCGATGCATGCGGGGGTCGTCGTCGGGCTTCTGGGCGTCAGGGAAATCGAGCAATACGGCGCAGCCGAGGCGAGGCCGTCCTGATGGAACAGCATCGTCCCGACGCCACATTCATCGTCGCCGCCTTCAAGGCCGCAGAGACGATCGAGCGCGCCATCGACAGCGCGCTGGCGCAAACCGGTGTCAGCGTCGAGGTTGTCGTGATCGATGATTGTTCGCCGGATGACACGGCGGAAATCGTCGATGCCTATACCGATCCGCGTGTCAGGCTGATCCGGCTCGACAAGAACCGTGGCCCCGGCGGCGCCCGCAATGCAGGCCTTGCCGCCGCAGGCGGGGACTGGATCGTCATCCTGGATTCCGACGATGCGGTGTCGCCGGATCGCACCGCCCGCATGATCGCTCGGGCCAAGGCCGCCAAGGCTCAGATCGTCGTCGACAATGTCGATGTCGTTCCGCTGGACGGCCAGATCAAACGGATGTTTCAGGAAGCCCAGCTTTCCGCACTGGAAACATTGACGCTTCCGGCCTTCATCGGCTCGAACGTGCTGTTTCAGGCAGAGCACAATTACGGCTACATGAAGCCGATCTTCGAGCGCCGGTTCATCGAGGAGCACGGCCTGCGCTTCGACGAGAGCCTGCCGATCGGCGAGGATTATCTGCTTCTGGCATCGGCGCTGGCCAAGGGCGGCCGCTGCGCCGTCGAGCCCATTGCCGGCTACACCTATTATATCCGCAGCGGGTCGATCTCGCGGGTGCTGAAACTGCATCAGGTGGATGCGATGCTCGCCGCCGATGCCACGTTTCTCAGAAACCACCGGCTGGATGAGGCTTCAATGCTGGCGCAGGACCGGCGTCACCGCAGTATCGAAGACGCGCGGTCCTTCATCATCCTGGTCGATCAGATCAAGGCAGGTTCCCTTTCCGGCGCGGTCAAAACCGCGTGGAGAAATCCGGCGGCAGTCCGGCATCTGCGGATGCCCATTGCCGTCAGGCTGCGGCGCCTGATGGCGCCGTTCACTGCAATTCGCCCTTTCGGTCCCCCGCCGAAAACGATGAATAGAACCACCCCGGGCAACAGCCCGCACAAGAACAAAGGATAGTTCAATGGCTCCTATCAGACCCGTTCGCAAAGCCGTTATTCCCGTCGCCGGAAACGGCACGCGGTTTCTCCCCGCCACCAAGGTGATGCCGAAGGAAATGCTGACCATCGTCGATCGTCCTGTCGTGCAATATGCCGTCGAGGAAGCCATGCAGGCCGGCATCGAGCACATCGTGTTCGTCACCGGCCGCAACAAGCAGGCTATCGAGGACCATTTTGACGACGTGCCGGAGCTGATCTCGTCGCTGACGCGCTCGGGCAAGGATGCGCAGCTTTCCGAACTGGCGCGCATGCTGCCGACGGCCGGCTCCGTCAGCTTCACCCGCCAACAGGCGCCGCTTGGTCTTGGCCACGCGGTCTGGTGCGCCCGCGACCTGATCGGCGACGAGCCGTTCGCGCTGCTTTTGCCGGATATGATTTCTTACGGTGCGCGCGGCTGCATGGCCGGGCTGATGGACCTCTACAACGATGTCGGCGGCAATGTCGTCGCCGTCGAGCAGTGCGCTCTCGAGGACACGTCGAAATACGGCATCGTCGGCATGGGCGAGAAAACCCGGCATGGGTTTGAGGTGACGCAGATGGTCGAAAAGCCGCCGGTTGCCGAGGCGCCGTCCACCTACTATCTCAACGGCCGCTACATCCTGCAGCCGGAGATCTTCTCGATCCTTGCGCATCAGCAACGCGGCGCCGGCAACGAGATCCAGCTGACCGACGGCATGCTGCGGCTGTCGGCAGAGCAATCGTTCCACGCCCATCCTTATGAAGGCCGGACCTTCGATTGCGGCTCCAAGCAGGGCTTCATCGAAGCGAACGTCGCCTTCGCACTGGCGCGGGCCGATATCGGCAATCTCGTGTTCGAATCCGTTCGCGAGATGGTCCTGTCCCACGAGCAGGCGATGCGGGCTGCCTGAAAATACTGATTTTTCAGCGGCTTGGTGCTGTTGAAAAATCTGGTCTCACCCCTGCCGCGTTTTGGGGTGAGAACCGACCATGAAAAGTACCGGAGACCAGACGGCCCATGAATCAAAGACCTCTTCCGTTGAACACCGTTCCATCGCTGCGAAGCGATGAATCAGACTCGTTCATCGATCTGAACCGGCTGACCGCAATCGCGTTTCGCCGTTCAAGGGTCGTGGCCGCCTGCGTCATCCTCTGCTTCCTTGTCGGCTCCCTCTATCTGCTGTTTGCGACACCGATCTACACGTCACAGACACAGATTCTGCTCGACGATAACCTGTCGAAATATGCTGAGGAAACTCCCTCGCCGCAGAACGCGCAGCTGGCCGACACGCAGCTTTCCAGCGCGGTCGAAATCCTGAAGTCAGGCGAGCTGGCACTGCGCGTCACCGATGCCGAAAACCTCGGAGACAACGATACGGTTCTCAATCCACCACAGTCGCTGATGTCGACGGTGAAATCGGCAATCAAATCCATCACCGGTATCTTTGGTTCGCAGCCCAAGATTTCCGAAGCGGCGGCCCGCAACGGCAACCGGGAGACGGCAGCGGCCTATATTCAGCAGGCGCTGACGGTCGAGCGGGTCTCGCGAAGCTCGGTTGTCGCCCTGTCCTACAAGTCAACCGATCCGAAGCTTGCCGCCACCATTACCCGCGCCTATGCCAATGCCTATCTCACGGATCAGCTGAACGCGAATTTCGATGCCACCGAACGCGCGTCCGTCTGGCTGCAGGAACGGCTGACAGACCTGGGACAGCGCGCCCAGACAGCGTCCCTGGAGGCGGAAAAATTCAAGGCGGAAAACGGCCTCACCTCGACGCGCGGCGAACTGATGTCGGAACAGCAGCTGTCCGATCTCAACAGCCAATTGATTGTCGCGCAGGCAGACAGCGCCAGCGCGTCCGCACGCTATAACCAGTACCAATCGATCATCGACCAAGGCGCAGAAAATGCGGTGAACAACGCAACGATCTCCTCAAGCCAGACCGACAATTCGGTCATTCAGGATTTGCGGACGCGCTATCTTGCCGTCAGCAAGCGCGAGCAGGCCGTTAGCCAGAATTTCGGCGCCGATCACCCCCAGGCCGTCAGCCTGCGGGCCGAAAAGACCGAACTTGCAGGCCAGATCTTCCGGGAGCTGCAGCAAATCACCGGCAGCTACCGCAACGAATTCGAAGTCGCCAAATCCCGCGAGGCATCGCTGCGCAAGAGCATCGAAGGTGTGGTCGGCAGCAACTCGCAAGCCAACCGGTCGCTGGTTCAGCTGCGCGGACTGGAACAACGGGCGACCGCACTGAAGACGCTCTACGAATCCTATCTCGGCCGTTTCGAGGAAGCGGCTCAGCAACGCTCATTCCCGATCGCAAAGGCCCGCATCATCTCCGATGCCGGTGTGCCCACCGCGCCATCGAGCCCGAAACGGACGATGGTTCTTGCACTTTCCATCGTGCTGGGCTTCATGCTGGGTGCTGTCATTGCCGGCTTGCAGGAGTTTCGCGAACGGTTCTTCCGGCTGGAGGAAGACATCCGCTCGGTGCTCGGGCACAAATCTCTGGGCTACCTGCCGCTCGTCGGCAAGAAAACCGTCAGCATGTGGAGCAAGACGCGGGAGCGCTTTGCCAAGCCCGAAGTGGACAAAGCCGACATACCGGCCGATGCCGACATGCCGCTGACCCGGATGACGAGGATTGCTGTCGATGCGCCGCGATCGGCATTTGCGGAAACGCTGCGCAATGCCAAGCTTGCCAGCGACGTTATCCTGCAGGGCCGCCCCAATCGCGTCATCGGGGTCGTCTCGGCGCTACCCGGCGAAGGCAAATCCACCATCGCGGCGAATTTTGCCGGGCTGCTTGCTGCCAGCGGCAAACGTACGCTGCTGATCGACGCCGACATCCGCAACCCGGCGATCAGCCGGATGATTTCGCCGGCACCGAAAACGGGATTGGTGGAAGCAGTGCTTGGCGAAGAAGAATGGACCGTGGGTCTGAGGGTCGATCCGCAAACCCGGCTTGCGATCCTGCCGATCGCACCACGTGAGCATCTCTACCATACCAACGAACTGCTGGCCTCGCAGGGCATGGAAACCTTGATCGCCAACGCGCGCAAAAACTTCGACTATATCATTGTCGATCTTGCGCCGCTGGCACCGGTTATCGATGCCAAAGCTTTTTCGCCCTTTGCGGACGGGTTCCTGATGGTCATCGAATGGGGTAAGACCCCGGCCCGGTTGGTTCGCGACGTTCTGCATTCCGATCCGCAATTCAACGCCAAGATTCTCGGCGTCATGCTCAACAAGACCGATATGGACGAGCTGGGAAAATACAGCGACTTCGGCGGAGCGGAAAAATATCGCAAGAACTACGAAAGCTATTATATCGAACAACCGCTAAAGGCCGCACGCTGAGGTATCCCTCAGCGCAGGCCGGACTGGCGCAGATCATCCAGGCGGAAGACTGCCACGAGCGCCATCAGAAAGACTAGAACGGCGATCGCGGCGGCACAGAAGGCGTAGACGATCAGGTATTCCAGCAGGCAGGGTAGAAAGAACAGTGCCCGGATGACCACCGGCCGCGACCGTGCCCAACCGCCCATGCCGTTTCTCATGTAATTTTCGAAACGATGCGTGACGCTCGACATGGCTGATCGCTCCATCAATCTTTAAACAAAATTTACCAAAGATGATGGGGCCGCGCAACTGATGCTCCGCCCTTAAACTGCCCAGAGCCGGTGCTTCTCCGCGTTTTGCCGGCATGCAGCCTTATCTGGCATCGTGGAAAATGATCCCGGCCGTGTGGCGCATGCCGGAGCGAATGCGGCTGACGCCGTGGCGCAGATTGACCCGGTAATTGCCCCTTGTGCCCTGAACCGGCCGATTGTGAACCGCAAATGCAACGGCATCGCCCTGGCGCAACGGCACGACCTCGACCCGGCTCTGCATGCGCGGCCGTTGTTCCGTCAGGACGAATTCGCCCCCGGTAAAATCCTCTCCTGGCTGCGAGAGCAGGATCGCCACCTGGATCGGGAAGGCGAGATCGCCGTAGAGGTCCTGATGCAGGCAATTGAAGTCGCCGGGCACATATTGCAGCAAAAGCGGCGTCGGCCGGTTCTGACCGGCATCGTGACACCGCTTCAGGAACGCGGAATGTTCGGCCGGATAACGGTCATCCATGCCCATGCGCTCGTTCCACCCGTTGGCGACATCCGAAAGACGCGGGTAGAGCGCGGTGCGCAAATCCCCGATGAGGTCCGGCAGCGGATATTTGAAATAGCGATATTCGCCCTTGCCGAAACCATGGCGGGCCATGTGGATATGGCTGCGGAAGTGTTGTTCGGCAGAATAGAGCCCGGCAAGCTCGCGGCATTCCTCGGGCGACAACAGTCTGTCGATGACGGCGCAGCCGAAGCCGTTGAGTTCTTCGCCGAGACGCGTCCAGTCGTACTGTGCGACACGCGCCCCGGCGGATAGCGCGGCAGAAACCGGCGGAGTTGTCGTATGCGCATTCATGGCGGAGCCTCCAAGATCATCGTTGCAACAGCGAAGCCTCTTGAATGACGATTTGAACGGCTGGTCGCCACCCGTTTCCTGCGCAATCGCGTTTCCGCCGCGCAGAGCTATGGTAAGAAGATACTTACATTTTAATTACACAGGCCCCACCCGTCAGCCCAGCGCCTGCGGCTGTCAGCAACAATTTCTCTCCGGGCATGAAGGGAGCGGCCTGATGGGCGAGCGACAGGGAAAGCGGGATGGTGGCAGCGGAGGAGTTTCCGTAGCCATCGATCGTGCGGACGGTTTTCTCAGGGGCGATACCGAGATCGCTGCAGACGGCATCGAAGATACGGGCATTGGCCTGATGCGGAATGAACCGTTGTATATCCATGGCGCCGAGCCCTGCGTTGTCCAGCGCCCGGCGTGCGCAGTCGCTCATCATCCGGACCGCTTGCGTAAACATTTCCCGTCCGTCCCGCATCGTCATCAGGCAATCCTGTGCCGCCACGTCGGGAGCAAAGGGACGGTTGCCGCCACCGGCCGGGATCGAGATCAGGTCGTATCGGCTACCGTCCGAGGCAAGATCGACGCCCAGCAATCCTGCGTCTGCATCTGGCGAGGGCATCAGAACGACCGCGCCGGCCGCGTCGGCAAACAGCACAGAGCTTGCGCGTTCGGCAGGATTGATCCGGCGGCTGAGAATATTGGCGGCGACCACCAGCACCGGCCGGCCTTGCGTACGAACGAAACCATCGGCGAGCGTCAGCGCATAGAGGAAACCGGAACAGGCCCCGGCAAGATCGATGGCCCCGGAATTTGCCAGTCCAAGGTGATGGGCAAGCAGCGGTGCCGACGGTGGCAACAGATGATCGGGCGTCGAGGTGGCAAGCAGCGTCAGCGCGATGTCCCCCCGGGCGATGCCAGCGTTTTCGATTGCCGCCTCGCCTGCCCTTGCAGCTAGGCCGGACAGCGTATCGCCCGGTTCGGCCCAATAGCGCGTCCTGATCCCGGTCCGGCGTTCGATCCAGCCCCGCTCGAGACCGAGGCTATCCTCTATTTCGGCGTTTTCGACACGCCGCCCCGGCACGCTATGACCGAAGCCGGCAAGACGGGATGACCGGACGCTGCTCACAACCGGCCCGCCACAAAGCATGCAGCAGCCTCGTCGATCGCATCATAGGCCCGGTCAAGCTCTCCTGTCGTTACACAATAGGGCGGCATCAGATAGATGACGTTGCCAAGCGGCCGGATCAGCAGTTTTCGCTCGCGAAAGAAGGCCCTGAGCTTTGGACCAACCTCTGACAGATATCCTTCGGCAGGGACCGTAAGATCGAGCGCGGTGATCGTGCCGATCTGACGGACATTGGCGAAGCGCGGATCGGCCTCAAAGCGCGCCAACCTTTCCGTCTGGATGACCTCCAGCGACTTGATGCGCTCGCGCACCGGCTCGTTTTCCCAGACAGTCAGATTTGCCACTGCGGCGGCGCAGGCAATCGGGTTGGCGGTGTAGGAACTGGAGTGAAAGAATGTCTTCCGGCGGTCGGTCGACAGATGCGCCTCGAAGATTTCGGCCGTGCAGAGGGTGGCGGCAAGCGGCAGGGCGCCGCCGGTCAAGCCCTTGGATGAGCAGAGGATATCGGGCGACATGCCTGCCTGTTCGCAGGCAAAGACACTGCCGGTGCGGCCCCAGCCGGTCATCACTTCGTCGGCGATCAACAAAGTGCCATGCCGTTCGGCAATCCGTTTCAGCTCAGCCAAAACCGAGGCGGAATAAGTGAGCATGCCGCCCGCCCCGAGAATGAGCGGTTCAATCAGCAGCGCGGCCACGTCTCCCGTTGCACAGAAACACTCAAAGGCATCGAGCGTCTCCTGCTCATGGCCGGGCGCCGGAAACGGCAGGCGATCGACGCCGAACAGCATCGGCTCGTAAGCCGCGTTGAAGACGCCGCGTTCCCCCGCCGACATCGTGCCGATCGTATCGCCGTGATAGCCGTGTTCCAGAACGCAGATGCGGCGGCGCGGGGTGCCGGCATTGTGAAAGAAGCCGAGCGCCATTTTGAGCGCGACCTCGACGCAGGTCGATCCGCTGTCGGAATAAAACACATGCGCAAGCCCCGGTGGGGCGATCCGCAGCAGGCCGCGCGCCAGTTCTTCCGCCGGTTCATGGGTGTATTCGGCAAAAATGATCTGGTCGTAGCATGCGCATGCGGCCTGGATGGCCGCCATGATCGCCGGATGGCGGTGGCCATGCGTGATCACCCACCAGGAGGAGATGGCATCAAGGATGCGCGATCCGCTGTCATCGATCAGGCAGGCGCCGTCGGTTTGAACGATGCGCTTCAGAGTGGGTTCCAGCGCATGCTGGGTGAAGGGGTGCCAGACAGGCGAGTTCATGCTGTCTTCTCTTCGAACGAGGAAAGAGGAAAGTTTTTCTGGAAAGCCTGACCGAGGCTTTCGGGCGTCAACGGATCGATCTGCGGCAAGCGGCCGAGAATGCGTACCTGCCCCGCCGCAGCGATGATCCGCTGGGTTTCGGTCTGTTCATCGCCGATGAAGGCGACGCCGAAGACCGGAATAGAACGGTGGCGCAAAGCTTCGAGCGACAGCAGCGTGTGATTGATGGTGCCGAGCCCGGTGCGGGCGCAAAGAATGACGGGGATTTGCCAGCGCGCAAAGACATCGGCGAACACCGCCGTTTCGGTAAGCGGCACCAGCAAACCGCCAGCACCCTCGATGACCAGCGGTGCATCAGTTACCGGCGGCATCAACCGCTCGGGTTCGATCTCGACGTGATCAAGCCGGGCGGCGAGATGCGGCGAAGCCGGTGTCCGCAAGCGGTAGGCCTCGGGAAGAATACGGCTGAGCGGCAGGCGGCCAAGCCGGTGGACGACCTGGCTGTCGGTTTCCTCATCCAGACCCGATTGCACCGGTTTCCAATAATAACCGCCAAGTGCCGCCGCCAGTGCCGCCGAAAACACCGTCTTGCCGATGCCGGTATCGGTGCCTGTTACCACGAAGCGCATCATGGCTTCTCCTCCGCCATGATGGCCGCCAGCCGGGTGAACATGCGGGCTATCGTCGGTTGATCGACATTCAGCGTAATGGCGATCCGCAGCCTTGCGGTGCCTTCCGGCACCGTCGGCGGGCGGATGGCGCGGATATCGAAGCCTTCTGCTCGCATCCGCGCGGCAATCCGCACAGCCCGGCCGTTATCGCCGATCAGCACCGGCAGGATCTGCGATCCGCTGCCTGCGACGCCGAGTTTTGCGTTCAACTCGGCATTGGCGAAGCTGCACAATGCGTCGAAATCTGCACGGCGCTGCGGCTCGTCCACCAGCATGTGAAGGGATCGGCGAACCGCTGCCGCCATCAGTGGCGATGGCGCCGTCGAATAGATGAGACCCCGTGCCCGGTTGACGAGATAATCGCAGAGCACGGCACTTGCGCCGAGCAGCGCGCCGGAAACGCCGAGCGCCTTGCCGCATGTGTGCAGCACGATGACATTGGCGCGGTTTTTGAGATCGGCGGCAAAACCGCGGCCATCCTGACCAAAAACGCCGGTCGCATGCGCCTCGTCGATCACCAGGAAACCGCCGTGCCTTTCGGCGACTGCAGCAAGCTCCGCCAGCGGTGCGCGATCGCCGTCCATCGAATAGAGACTTTCTACGGCAATCCAGGGATGGCCAGTTCCGCCGTGGCTGCGCCAATGTTCGATCGCCTGTGCGAAGGATGAGGCATCGTTGTGGGCGGCGGCCACTGCCTGCGCCTTGCCCGCCTGAATCCCCTCATGCGCACTGGCATGCACCAGCGCATCATAGACGACGAGATCGCCCCGCTGGGGCAGGGTCGAGAAAAGCGCTGTGTTCGCGGCATAACCGCTGCCAAAGTAGAGGACACGCTCGGCTCCGAAAAAGGCCGCCGCCTCCGCCTCCAGTGCTTCGTGCTCCGGGTGATTGCCGCGCAGCAGCCGCGAGCCGCCGGCACCGGCCGGCACGCCGCGATCAAGGGCTGACGCAATCGCTGCCGCCAGCCGCGCCGACCCGGCCAGCGCCAGATAATCGTTCGAACTGAAATCGGCCCCGGCCCGGTCAACCAGAATGCGCCGCCTGCCCTTGCGCTCCAGGCCCGCCAGCGTGGTTTCGTAGCGGGCAAGACCTTGAGCCATCATTGCGAAAGTCCCAGGTCCATCGGCTTCAGGCCAAGGCGGCGGAACAAGGCGGTGTCGTGGTCCTCGCCCGGGTTTTCGGCTGTCAGCAGCGTGTCCCCGGCAAAGATCGAATTGGCGCCGGCGAAGAAACAGAGCGCCTGCATCTCGTCGCTCATCTGCGTGCGCCCGGCCGAGAGGCGCACATGCGCGCGCGGCATCAGGATGCGGGCAAGCGCGATGGTCCTGACGAATTCAATCGGATCGACCGGCTCGGCATTGGCAAGTCTTGAGCCGGGGATCGGGATCAGCATGTTGATCGGCACGCTTTCCGGCGGTTCCGGCAGGTTGGCGAGCGTCACCAGCATGGAGATGCGATCATCGGTGGTTTCGCCCATGCCGAGAATACCGCCGGCGCAGACCTTCATGCCGGCATCGCGGACATTGGCGAGCGTCTCCAGCCTCTCGGCGAAGGTGCGCGTGGTGATGATCTGCGGATAGAATTCTTCCGACGTATCGATATTGTGATTGTAATAATCGAGCCCGGCTTCGGCCAGCGTGCCTGCCTGCTGCGGCGACAGCATGCCGAGCGTCATGCAGGTTTCCAGACCGAGCGCCTTGACGCCTGCCACCATGTCCACCAGCGTGTCCATGTCGCGGTCCTTGGGGCTGCGCCAGGCGGCCCCCATGCAATAGCGGCTGGCCCCTTCGGCCTTTGCCTTGCGCGCTTCAATGAGCACCTTCTCGACCATCATCAGCTTGGAGGCTTTCAGCCCCGTCGGAGAGCGTGCCGACTGGCTGCAATAGCCGCAATCCTCGGCGCATCCACCGGTCTTGATCGACAAAAGCCGGCTGATTTGCACAGCGTTGGGATCGAAATTCTCCCGATGAACCGAGTGCGCCTGAAAGAGCAAATCGTTGAATGGAAAATTATAGATAATTTTTGCGTCATCGGGAGAAAAGCGAGCTATTTCGGGAGCTTCCCCATAAGAAATCTCGCCTATAACGCTCTTTTCAACAGGGAAATCAGCGTGTTTTTCATCTCTCAGCATCTGGCACCCATCCGATAGATTAAAAATAATAATTATCTATAATTTATCGAAGGACAGAAAACCGCAACCGCCTTTTTGATGCAAACCGGATAAATTCACGTAATACGTGCTTTGGTAATGCTGCGGCACGCGCCGGGAGCGAGCAAAATCAGGGAAAATAAGCTGTGAAAAAAACGTCAGCCGACGATGGCGAAAGCGTCACGGGTTGCGCCGGAAGCGTTGCGGACGGGTTTTTGGCCGATCCATTGTACGTGCCGCTCAAGCACAGGCGCGGCGTTTTCGATATTGCCCTGACGCAGAAATGTCAGGATGGCGCGGTGATCGTGATCGGTGCGCACTTCCCATTCGGTTCGCCAGCTGGCGAACAGGAAACGGGCACTGGCCGCATGCAGATCACTGATGGCGGCCAAGAGGCGCGGCATGCCGCAGGGAGTCAGAATCAGCGTGTGAAAACGGCGGTTTGCCTCCTCCCAGGAGCGGACATCATGGGAATTGTCGCCCGCCACGGTGGCCTCTTCGGCCTGATCCAGAATGGCGGACGTCAGATGCGGCGCCGCATGCCGAAGGGCCAGAACCTCAAGGGCTGCCCGCATCTGCGCCACTTCGCGCACTTCCTTCAGATCGAAGGAGGCGACCCGCACGCCCCGGCGCGGTTCGCTGACCGCAAGACCCTGCGCTTCCAGCCGGCGGAAGGCCTCGCGCACCGGCACGTGGCTGGTTCCGAACTCCTCGGCAATATGGTCCTGGCGCAGCTTCGTGCCCGGGTCCAATTGCCCGGTGACGATCCTGTCGGCAAGGATGCGGCTGATGCGGCTGGCAATCGTGTCTTCGCTCGCTGAGGTCATGTTTTATAGATAATTTGCCGGGGCGGCGCTGTCGAGGGCGCGATTGTAATCATTGGATATCTTCACAGTCTTCCGGCGCTCAACGAGAGCCGCACGCCGGGTGCTGTGCCAAACGGCCCTTGACGCTCCGTCCAAAACTGTGGCTAGATCGGCGCATTCACCAGGGGGGTCCCGACAAGGGGCTGAGATTCTGCTGGCATGATCGGTGGCTTTGCCGCCCTCAAGCAGCGCAGTGACCCGTTGAACCTGATCCAGTTCATACTGGCGTAGGGACGGTGCAAGCGCTGTTGAGACTCGGATTCCGTTTGCGGATTTGCGTCGGCGTCTTTTCATCATTCCGGCTCTGATGACTGGGTCTCCAACTTTGGAGCCTCAACCATGACTATTGCCGCAAAGAACATCACACCCACAGTTACCACGGGCCCGTTGCCAGCCTCCCGCAAGGTGCATATTCCGGGCGAACTCTACCCGGATATCCGCGTGCCGATGCGCGAAATTTCCGTGCATCCGACATCTGGCGAACCACCCGTTACCGTTTACGATCCCTCCGGCCCCTATACGGATCCGGCGCACATCGTGTCGATCGACGCCGGCCTGTCCCGGCAGCGCCAAGCCTGGGCTACCGCGCGTGGCGATGTCGAGACCTATGACGGCCGCCACGTCAAACCCGAAGACAACGGCTTTGCCACCGGCGAACGGCTGACACCGGAATTCCCCCACCGCAACCAGCCCCTGCGCGCCAAGAACGGCAAGGCTGTGACCCAGATCGCCTATGCCCGTGCCGGCATCATCACGCCGGAAATGGAATACATCGCCATCCGCGAAAACCTCGGCCGCAAGCCGCCAAAGGGTGCACTGGTGCGCGACGGTGAGAATTTCGGCGCCAGCATTCCCGATCACGTGACGCCGGAATTCGTCCGCCAGGAAATTGCCCGTGGGCGAGCCGTCATCCCGGCCAATATCAACCACCCGGAATCCGAGCCGATGATCATCGGCCGGAATTTTCTGGTGAAGATCAATGCCAATATCGGCAATTCCGCCGTCACCTCGTCGATGGCCGAGGAAGTCGAGAAGATGGTCTGGGCGACACGCTGGGGCGCCGATACCGTCATGGACCTGTCGACCGGCCGCAACATCCACAATATCCGCGAGTGGATCATCCGCAACGCACCGGTTCCGATCGGTACCGTGCCGCTCTATCAGGCGCTGGAAAAGGTCAATGGCATTGCCGAAGACCTGAACTGGGAGGTTTATCGCGACACGCTGATCGAGCAGGCCGAGCAGGGCGTCGATTATTTCACCATCCATGCCGGCGTGCGGCTCGCCTATATCCCGCTCACCGTCAACCGCGTCACCGGCATCGTTTCGCGCGGCGGCTCGATCATGGCCAAGTGGTGTCTTCATCACCACAAGGAGAGCTTCCTCTACGAGCATTTCGACGAGATCTGCGATATCGCCCGCGCCTATGACGTGACCTTCTCGCTGGGGGATGGCCTGCGGCCCGGCTCGATTGCCGATGCCAACGACGCCGCGCAGTTTGCCGAACTGGAAACGCTCGGCGAGCTTACCCAGATTGCCTGGGCGAAAGACTGCCAGGTGATGATCGAAGGCCCCGGCCATGTGCCGATGCACAAGATCAAGGAAAACATGGACAAGCAACTGGAAGTCTGCGGCGAGGCACCCTTTTATACGCTCGGACCGCTGACGACCGATATCGCTCCCGGCTACGACCACATCACGTCCGGCATCGGCGCTGCGATGATCGGCTGGTTCGGCACGGCGATGCTCTGCTATGTCACGCCGAAGGAGCATCTCGGCCTGCCCGACCGCAATGACGTCAAGGTCGGTGTCATCACCTACAAGATCGCCGCCCATGCTGCCGACCTTGCCAAGGGGCACCCGGCCGCCCAGCTGCGCGACGACGCCTTGTCGCGGGCCCGCTTCGAGTTTCGCTGGGAAGACCAGTTCAACCTGTCGCTCGATCCGGAAACGGCGCGCTCCTTCCATGACGAGACCCTGCCGAAGGAAGCCCATAAGGTGGCGCATTTCTGCTCGATGTGCGGGCCGAAATTCTGCTCGATGAAGATCTCGCACGAGATCCGCGCCGAGGCGCAGAAGGAAGGGCTTGAAGCGATGGCGGCGAAATTCCAGGCGGGCGGCTCGCTCTACATGCCGCTCGGCCCGGACGGCACCATTCCGCCAGCCGGAGAGTGACCATGCGCGTCCTGATCAGGGGGGCCGGCGTTGCCGGCCTCACGGTTGCTCATGAACTTGCCGGGAAAGGCATCGCGGTCGAGGTGACGGAGACGTCATCGCGGCCGGGCGGCGGCGCCTCCTGGTTTGCCGGCGGCATGCTGTCGCCCTGGTGCGAGCGCGAAAGCGCGACTGAAACGGTGGTGACGCTGGGGCGCAAATCGGCTGACTGGTGGGAAGCGGCACTGCCCGGCCACGTTGTCCGCAAGGGTACATTGGTCGTCGCGCCGCCGCGCGATACTGCGGAGCTCAACCGTTTCGCAGCCCGGACATCAAACTTCGACTGGCTGGACGGCGATGACATCTCAGCCTTGGAGCCGGACCTCGCCGGCCGGTTCCGCAAGGCGCTTTTCTTCCGTAACGAAGCCCATCTCGATCCCAGGCGCGCGATAACCGGCCTTTCCGGCAGGCTGGCGGCAATGGGCGTGGTCTTCCATTTCGGCGCTGCCCCGGATTTTCCGGGAGCCGGGTTCGACCATATCGTCGATTGCACCGGGGCAAGCAGCATCCGCCAAACGGTGGATCTGCGCGGCGTGCGGGGGGAAATGCTGATGCTGGAGACGCCCGACGTGACGCTCTTACGCCCCGTCCGCCTGCTGCATCCGCGCATTCCGCTCTATATCGTGCCGCGCGCCGACGGCCACTTCATGGTTGGCGCGACGATGATCGAAAGCGACGATCGCGGCCCGATCAGCGCCCGCTCGCTGATGGAGCTGCTCAACGCTGCCTATGCGCTTCACCCGGCCTTCGGCGAAGCGCGCGTGGTCGAAACCGGCGCCGGGGTTCGCCCGAGCTATCCCGACAATCTGCCGCGGTTTTCGGCTGACGGCGGCATCATTCGCATAAACGGAATGTACCGGCACGGGTTTCTGCTTGCCCCATCCGTCGCGCAGGACGTTGCGGCGCACATCGCCTCCTCTTCGAAAACGAACGCCGCAAGACCGGCCAACTCTTTTGATCCGGTTCTTGTGACCCCTCGCAGATATGACAACTCAACTGGAGCAAGCCGATGAAACTGACAATCAACGGTGAGGATCATCAAACCGACATTTCCGTTCTGTCCGAGCTTCTGACCTCGCTCGAATACGAAGGCGACTGGCTGGCAACGGCCGTCAATGGCGAGCTGGTGCACCGCGAAGAGCGGCGCGATTTTGTATTGTGCGATCGCGACCGCGTCGAGATCCTGTCGCCCATGCAGGGAGGCTGAGATGCTGACACTCTACGGAACCTCCGTTTCCTCGCGGCTGCTGCTCGGCACGGCGCGCTATCCCTCGCCCGCTATCCTGGCCGATGCGGTCCGCACCTCGAAAACCGATATCGTCACCGTGTCGCTGCGCCGGGAGACCGCAGGCAGCCGCACCGGCGGCGCGTTCTTCGAGCTGATCCGTGCGCTGGGCGTCCGGGTTCTGCCCAACACCGCCGGCTGCCACACCGTGTCGGAAGCGGTGCTGACCGCGAAGATGGCGCGTGAGGTCTTTGCTACCGACTGGATCAAGCTCGAGGTGATCGGCAACCACGACACCCTGCAGCCGGACGTCTTTGCACTTGTCGAGGCGGCGCGCATCCTGAACGGCGAGGGTTTCAAAGTCTTCCCCTACACCACCGATGATCTCGTCGTGGCGGAACGGCTGCTCGAAGCGGGCTGTGAGGTGCTGATGCCCTGGTGTGCCCCCATCGGCTCGGCCATGGGTCCGGTCAATCTGCCGGCGTTGCGCAGCATGCGGGCAAGTTTTCCGGATGTTCCGTTGATCATCGATGCCGGGATCGGGCGGCCATCGCATGCCGCCACCGTCATGGAACTCGGCTTTGATGCCGTTCTGCTGAATACCGCCGTTGCAGGCGCAGGTGACCCGGCCGCCATGGCCGCAGCTTTCACCGGCGCCATAGAGGCGGGTCGCACGGCATTTCAGGCCGGAATGCTCGAACCGCGCGACATGGCGGTGCCATCCACGCCGGTCATCGGCAAGGCGGTGTTTTCATGAAGCTCGATCCCTTCTACCTGATCGTCGATAGCGCCGAGTGGATCGAGCGTCTTGTGCCGCTCGGCGTCAAGCTGGTGCAGTTGCGGATGAAGGACAGCACCGAAGCCGAACTGCGCACTGCCATTCACCGCGCAAAAGCGATCTGCGCGGCGCATGATTGCCAGCTGATCGTCAACGACTACTGGCAAATGGCAATCGCGGAAGGCTGCGATTTCGTCCATCTCGGCCAGGAAGATCTGGTCACCGCAGATATTGCCGCCATCCGCGCCGCCGGGCTCAAGCTCGGGCTTTCGACCCATGACGAGGCGGAGCTTGCCATCGCGCTTGCTGCTAAGCCCGATTACGTGGCGCTCGGGCCGGTCTGGCCGACCATCCTGAAGGAGATGAAATGGGCGCCGCAGGGGCTGGAAAAGCTGCGCGAGTGGAAGACGCGCATCGGCTCGCTGCCGCTGGTGGCAATCGGCGGTCTGAATATCGACCGGATCGGTAGCGTCCTTGCCCATGGCGCCGATAGCGCTGCCGTCGTCACCGATATCACCCTCAATATCGATCCGGAAGCACGCGTGCGGGAATGGATCGAGCGTACGGCGGGCTTCCGATGAGCGCAGCACGATGAACCTCATGCCGCACGTGCTTGCCGTTGCAGGCTCGGATTCCTCCGGCGGTGCCGGGATCGTCCGCGATATCGAGACGCTGGCAGCCTTCGGTGTCAAGGCTTCGGTGGCGATCACCGCCGTCACTGTCCAGACACATCTTGGCGTCGAACATGCCGATCCCGTGGCACCGGACCGTGTGGCGCAGCAGATGCGCGCGGCGCTGTCCGCCAATCCGATTGCGGCGATCAAGATCGGCATGCTGGCGACATCGGCGACGATTTTCGCCGTTGCAGCGGTACTTGCAGATCATCCCGGCATTCCCGTGGTGCTCGATCCCGTTCTGGTCTCAACGTCCGGCCGCGCCCTGTTGACCCCGGACGCGACGGTTCCCCTGCTCGAACTGGTTTCTTCGTGCACGCTTGTCACGCCCAATCTGCCGGAGCTTTCGGTGCTGGCAGTATCGCCGGGCAGCGTTTCCAGTCAGGCCCGCAGCCTTTTGACGGCAGGGGCAAGGGCGGTTCTGGTCAAGGGCGGGCATGGCGATGGGGTGGAATCCACCGACATTCTGTTTCGGGTCGGCCATGCCGATCAATCCTTCGCGTCGCCTCGCCTTGCCGCAACGATGCGCGGCACCGGCTGCATGCTGGCCAGCGCGATTGCCGCGCGCTTGGCCTCCGGCGACCCGCTTTCCACGTCCGTTGCCAAAGCCAAGGCTTTCGTGCACGGCAAGCTCCGCCAAACGTGAACAGCAATCTCGCCGCCAATTTGCGATGATGGCCGGCAGTTGAACCCGTTGGACTGCCTCGCTCCATGCTCCCCTGCTAATCTTTCTTAGGGGTAGCGCTTCGGACGCGCTATACTTCGGAGGTGAAGACCGTGGTGAAGAGATTCGCGCCGATGCCGCATGACATGAATGGTAAGAGTAAACAGCCCGTAGAGACAGACGACGAGCAGCCTTTTTTTGATCAGCTCCGCATGATGCAGCGGGCTTTTGTCGCCTCGCCGGTCCGAAAAACCATCACATGGCTCGCGATCGGGATCATCATCATCATATTGGCGACTGCGGCCGGACAGATCCTGCTGAACCGATGGTACAAGCCGTTCTACGACACGCTGGAGCGGCGCGATCTCGCGGCGTTTCTCAGGCAATTCATTACTTTCGGCCAGATCGCCGGCACGCTTTTGGTCCTCAACGTGCTGCAAACCTGGCTTAACCAATGGATCCGGATCAAGCTGAGGGAAGGCCTGACGCTCGATCTCATCGGCGAGTGGATGAAGCCAGCGCGGGCCTTTCGCCTTGCCAATGCCGGTTCCATCGGCATCAATCCCGACCAGCGCGTGCATGAGGATGCCCGCCATCTCGCCGACCTGACGGCAGGACTCACTATTGGGCTGTTCCAGTCGGGTATTCTGCTTGCCAGTTTCGTCGGCGTTCTATGGTCGCTGTCGGCCGGTTTCATCTTTCATGTCGGCGGCTACGATCTCAACATTCCCGGCTACATGGTCTGGGCAGCCTTTCTTTATGCCGGAACCGCTGCTGCCGTGAGCTGGTTCGTCGGCCGCCCCCTCGTCAAGATCAACGGCGACCACTATGCGCGCGAGGCCGCCCTGCGCTTCTCGCTGATGCGGGTCAATGAACATATAGAGGCAGTTTCCCTGTCTTCCGGCGAAGGCAATGAAAAGCGCCGCCTGCAGCGCGATCTCGCCTCGGTTCTGGAAATCAGCAACAAGCTGATGATGGCTCTGACACGGTTGACATGGGTCACCTCCGGCTATGGCTGGCTGACGGTCGTTGCCCCCATCGTCATCGCAGCCCCGGTCTATTTCAACGGCGACCTGAGTTTCGGCGGCCTGATGATGGCCGTGGGCGCCTTCAATCAGGTGAATACGTCGTTGCGCTGGTTTGTCGACAACATCGACAGCATTGCCGACTGGCGGGCGACGCTGCTACGCGTTGCCGCCTTCCGGTCTGCGATCCTGATGACCGACGAACGGCACGAAAACGACAAGCGCATCGAATTTGCCAAGGCTGACGGCGACCACCTGACCATCGACCGCCTGGAAATCGCCCTGCCGTCCGGTTGCATCAAGCTCGCCGATCAGCATGTGGAAATCCGGGCGGGCGACCGCGTTCTGGTGACCAGCGAATCGGATGTGGAAAAAGCGCCGTTCTTCCGGTCGCTGGCCGGTCTTTGGCCTTGGGGACATGGGCGGATTGCCCTACCCGAAGGCGTGGACATCGCGTTTGTGCCGCGCACGCCCTATTTCCCGCCGGGAACGCTGGAAGAAGTCCTCAGTTATCCTGAAAATCCAGGGCGGTTCAACAAGGCCGATTTGGTGTCGGTTTTGTCCAGGGTCGGTCTGAGCAAGTTGCAAAACAGCTTTGATCAGGACATGCGAACAAGGTTGAAGCTGAACGAAGTCGAGATCAGGCTGCTGGCCATTGCGCGGCTTGGATTGCACAAACCGGGCTGGATCATCATTGACGAGGCGCTCGACACGCTGGATCGCGATGCCTACCAGCAAGTTCTGACTTTCATGGAGCAGGAACTGGGCAATGCGGCTATCGTGAATATCGGCAGGGTGGCTTCCGGTAACCGCTTCTTTACACGCGTCCTGCAGCTACAGAGCAGTCCGGCCGGCAAGGCCATCCGCTTGCTCCGGCCCAAAAGCCTTCGCACGGACAATCCCGAACTGGCGGATTAAACGGACGCGGCGTGTTGATGAAAACGGCTTGTCGCCTTTCCCCTCCGACACGTGAAGGGGAAAGGCTGGACGATTCAGTTGACGGCTGTCAGCGTCACCGACGTGCCGCCCGCAGCCAGATTGAGGCCGAGCTGGCCGGTCACGCTGATCGTCTGCAGGTGGATGGAGCCGGAGGTGCCGCCGACCAGGATGTTTGCACCGACGCCGGCACCGACCGTGGCTTCAACACTTGCGCCCTGATAAAGACCGCTGAGCGATCCGCGATGGTAACCTGCCGTCGGTGCCAGCACCGCCCAGACGAGTTTGCTGCGCGTCGTGAAGCCGAGGTCAACGCCCATCTTTCTGACAGCGCCGGTATAGTGATCTGTGCGTTCGTTCCCGACCGAGGAATGGAAGGTGCAATCAATCTCCTTGGCCGAGCCAAGAACGTAACCGGCGCCACCGCCGACCTCGCATTCGAGATAGCCGATCTTCACACCGCCGCGCACATCGCTCTCTTCATAGCTTGGAGCCGGCGCGCCGTTTGCCAGATCGGCAGCCTGTGCGGCAAGTGTGCCCGTCAGAGCCAGGGTCGCGGTGGTGAGCGCCAAAGCGAGGGTTTTGTTCATTATTTTTCCTTCTCAAACCGGGGCCGCATTCCGCACGCGGCCATTCAGCCGATAGATTTACAACAGTCATCGAATGCAGCGATCCCACATGGGGAATTGAACGCAAGACAAGCCAGGATCGGTTGCAGATGACAGACACTCAACTGTTCACCTGTTATTAGGACATTTCAAAGGCAGCCCAGCCACTCCACCGATGCGCCCACAACATGCTGATTGCCCGTCACCGAAATCACACAGAATCGGGCTTTCTTCCCGTGAACCGGGGATGGCTACGATCAAGGGAAGCTCTCGCGGCGGGAAACCGCTCAGTCGCCTGCAGAGCGAAATCTCTGACTGCCAATGGCAAGTTTCCGCATGTGAACAATGAGGAGGCTGTCGAGAGCAGACCGCACGGGAATACCAACAGGCATCATGGCTGCGGAGAAGACCACAGCGCCGCCGAACGGCGAGGGCCTGGAGAAACCGGCTATTGGCCGGAGAGCGCCGGGCCGTCTGCGGTTGACAGGCACCGTGCCGCTTCCAAGCCGGTGACGAAACGCACACCCCGCCACCGCGTGTGGTGACGGGGTAGATGGTAGCTTCGGAACGCTTATTCCTCGATCGTGTATTCGCCCAGCTCGCAGAGATCCTGCGTGTCGGTCGTGACGTCGAGATCATCGCCCTGGAATTCGAACCGCATGTCGTACTTGCAGACCTCGCGTCCGTCGCCAATGGTGATTTCCATGGTTTCGCCCGGGCCAA
This sequence comes from Pararhizobium sp. DWP3-4, assembly GCF_049898205.1. NCBI lineage: Bacteria > Pseudomonadati > Pseudomonadota > Alphaproteobacteria > Hyphomicrobiales > Rhizobiaceae > Pararhizobium > Pararhizobium sp. DWP3-4. The sequence continues at coordinate 564,467 of NZ_JAFCXF010000002.1, forward strand.
GCGCCTGACGGCCAAAAATATCATCTTCCCACTTGTCGACGCCAACAGGCGAAGCATGGAAATTGTTGAGTACCGATTTCGTGCCGTTCTTCAGCGTGAAGACGAGATCTTCCGCATGGGAGACACTGGCCGTCAACAAAACCGCTGCGGCGGCAACGGCGATTTTCATTCTCTGCATTTTCTGCTCCATAAAGCCCAAGCGGCTGCTGACTTTAGAGCGCTCCAAAAGTGAATACGGCATGAATGAGGCAAGTGTAATTCAAGCCACGCTTACGCAAGCCGTCAGCGTCACATCTGTCTGCGTTTACCCGTGTCCTTTGCATTCGCACGGCGCCGATCGCAATTTAAACTATTGTTTTTAAATCATAATTTTATAGCCAGTCGTCATGCCGACGAAACGCCGGATACACCATGGCCAGCGGATTACGCTCTGATCCCGTCCGCAATAGTCAGGTCCACCGGCAGATATGACAAAAACACCACCAAATATGGAGCACGCTGCCCGCCACTTGGCCGGATTTTCGCGGCCATGCGCGATCGTAATCGCGATTGTCCGGCAGGCAACGCATGGACTGAACCCAGATCGCCATGCAATACGCCGTCCGTACGGCTGCATGATAAAAAATAGTTTTGAAGACCAAATTAATGGTGCCCGGAGGCGGATTTGAACCACCGACACGCGGATTTTCAATCCGCTGCTCTACCAACTGAGCTATCCGGGCATCCTTGCCTTGCGGCGATGGTTCCGCTTTGGGAACCGTGGGGCGTTGGTTGCGCCCCGGAAGCGAGCGGGGTTATAACATCTTGTTCGGCGGTGTCCAGCACCAAATGACGTTTTTTCGACAGGAAAATGTCATTTGGTGCAAATACCTGAAAAACAACGGATATCCCGCAAAATTTAGCCGGTCTCAGTCCTCACCGTCGGCTTTCGATTCATCATCTGCCACCGGAATCGCGTAGGAACCGGTCAGCCATCTGTTGAGATCGACATTGCGGCAACGGTCCGAACAGAAAGGATAATGTTCGCGGTGCGACGGGCGTTTGCACTCGGGGCAGGTCACTGTCTTGCGCAGCGGCGCCACGTTGGAGGCGCTCTTGGTTTCGTCTGAGCTCATGGCCTTTTAGCCCTTCATCCAGCTGTCATGCACGTCGTAACCCTCGCCTGAAAGCAGGCTGACGGTCTCATAGAGCGGCAAGCCGACGACATTGGTGTAGGAACCCACCAGTTTGACGACAAAGCTGCCGGCGATGCCCTGGATGCCGTAGGCACCCGCCTTGCCGCGCCACTGGCCCGAAGCAAGATAGCTGTCGATGTCGTGGCTGGAAAGACGCTTGAACCGGACCTTGGTGTCGATGACCTTCTGGCGCACCGTCTTGTCCGGCGTGATCAGGCAGATACCGGTATAGACGCGGTGGCTGCGGCCGGACAGAAGATGCAGCGCGCTTGAAGCTTCGCTGACCAGTTCAGGCTTGGGCAGAATTCGGCGGCCGACGGAAACGACGGTATCGGCGGCAAGGATATAGCTTCCCTCCCAGCCGTGTTCGCCCTTGATGGCGGCCAGTGCCGCTCTCGCCTTTTCGGCAGACAGCCGCCAGGCAAGCGAGCGCGGATGCTCGGTGCGCTTCGGCGTCTCGTCGAGATCCATCGGCATCAGGCGCGCAGGCTCGATACCCGCCTGTGCGAGCAGTTCGACGCGCCGCGGCGAACCGGAGGCCAGGATCAGCTTATGTGTCAATGCCATCGCAACAGCGCCATCGATCTCGAGTTTGCGGCGCGCACGCCGCCGCGCTTACTTGAAGCGGTAGGTGATACGGCCCTTGGTCAGGTCGTACGGCGTCATTTCGACAAGCACCTTGTCGCCAGCGAGGACGCGGATGCGGTTCTTGCGCATGCGGCCAGCCGTATGGGCAATGATTTCATGCTGATTTTCGAGCTGGACGCGGAACGTTGCATTGGGCAGCAATTCGGTAACGACGCCCGGGAATTCGAGGACTTCTTCTTTCGCCATGTAGGGTATTTCTTTCTGTGCTTCGATAGAGGCGCTTCTCGCACCTTTTAAAAATTTGGCGGAAACTACACAATCGCCGCTGTTTTGTGAACAGCAGCGAGCTCATTTTCCGGTTTTGCATGTGCCCTATGCCATCTTGTCCGGCATTTGTCCAAGCAAACGATGCTTGAGCAGGCTGGCAATGTGATTTCTGACCTCGCGATAGGCCGAAACGATCTGTTCGCGCGTGCCGGTCGCGACTGTCGGGTCCGGTGTCGGCCAGTAGACCACGTCGATCGCCATCGACCGCGTCAGTTCCAGCGCCGCATGATGCGCCTCTGGCGCCAGCGTCACGATCAGGTCGAAATAATCGTCTTCCAGTTCATCCAGCGTATGCGGCTGATGCCGCCCGGCGGTCAGCCCGATCTCCTCCAGCACCACATCGACGAAGGGGTCGCGCTCGCCTGGCCGGACACCGGCCGAAGCGACATAGGTGCCGGGCGGCAGCATCGCCCTTGCCAGAACCTCCGCCATCGGCGAACGGATCGCATTCATCCCGCACATGAACAGCACCGACCCCGGCGTTTTCGCGCTCCGCTGCGGTTCGTTGGGGAAAGCAGCGACCGTCACCGTCATCCCCGCCAGTAGAGCACGCAAACCAGCGTGAACAGACGCCGCGCCGTATCGAAATCGAGCTTGATCTTGCCCGACAGCCGGTCCATCAGCGTCTGCGAGCCCTCATTGTGAATGCCGCGCCGCCCCATGTCGATCGCCTCGATCTGGCTTGGGGTAGAGGAACGGATGGCCTCGTAATAGCTTTCGCAGATCAGGAAGTAATCCTTGACGATCCGCCGGAACGGCGTCAGCGACAGGATATGGGTGGCAACCCCGGCATCGGTCTCGGTGGTGATGGCAAAGACAAGCTTGGAATCGACCAGCGACAGCTTGAGCCGGTAGGGGCCGCCGATGTGGCCGGCGGGCTCGAAAAAATTCTCCTCGATCAGATCGAAGATCGCCACCGCCCGTTCGTGCTCGACATCGGGTGTCGAGCGGCCGATGGTCTCATCCAGCACGACATCGCAAAGACGGTGGCTGGATGTCATCCCTCGCCCCCGAGATTGAGGCGGATGGCAACCGAGCGCGCATGGGCTTCAAGGCCTTCGGACCGGGCAAGCGCGATGGCCGCCGGTCCGAGATCGCGCAGCTGGTCGGCGCCGAGGCGCAGGATCGAGGTGCGTTTCATATAGTCGAGCACGCCGAGGCCCGACGAGAACCGCGCCGAGCGTGCCGTCGGCAGCACATGGTTGGAGCCGCCGACATAATCCCCGATCACTTCCGGCGTGTGGCGGCCGACGAAAATGGCGCCGGCATTGCGGATCTTCGGGATCATCGCATCGGCATCGGCAAGAGCGAGCTCGAGATGCTCGGCTGCAATCCGGTTGGCGAGCGGTACGGCCACGTCAAAATCAGGCACCAGGATAATAGCGCCAAAATCGCGCCAGCTGGCGCTGGCCGTTTCCGCCCGGGGGAGCGTGCGCAGCTGGCGCTCGACTGCGGCCTCGACCGCAGCGGCAAAGGCCGCGTCGTCGGTAATCAGGATCGACTGCGCGCCGACATCGTGCTCGGCCTGGGCCAGAAGATCGGCGGCGATCCAGTCCGGATCGTTGTCGCGATCGGCGATGACCAAGACTTCCGAAGGTCCCGCGATCATGTCGATACCGACCGTGCCGAACACCTGGCGCTTGGCGGCGGCGACATAGGCATTGCCCGGTCCCATGATCTTGGCGACCGGTGCGATCGACGCCGTGCCATAGGCAAGGGCCGCGATCGCCTGGGCGCCGCCGATGCGGTAGATTTCCTCGACGCCGGCCATGCGCGCGGCGGCCAGAACCGCCGGATTGATGACGCCGCCATTGGCTGGAACCACCATGACGATGCGCTCGACGCCGGCAACCTTGGCCGGCAGCGCGTTCATCAGTACCGAGCTGGGATAGCTCGCCGTGCCACCCGGCACATAGAGACCGACGGCATCGATCGCCGTCCAGCGCGAGCCGAGGCCGACGCCCATCGAATCCTCGTAGATATCGTCCTTCGGCCGCTGGCGTGTGTGATGCGCCTCGATGCGCACGGCAGCGACCTTGAGCGCGCCCAGCACCTCGGACGGCACGGCATTGATCGCCGCGTCGATCTCGCCGGCCGTCACGGCCATGCCGGTCACGGCGAAATCGAGCCCGTCGAACTTCTTGGTATATTCGGCAAGCGCTTCATCACCACGCAGGCGCACATCGTCGATGATCGTCTTGACCACCGCATTGACGTCTTCGGACACTTCCCGCTTGGTCGTCAGAAAGGCTGCGAACTCGGCTTCGAAGCCGGGGGTCAGATAGTCGAGACGGAGAGCCAATGAAAACGTCCTTATGGGTGGTCGGCGGAGATGCACGGCCCTTTGAGGCCAGCGAGATCAGGATATCAGGCGCCGGCGGGATGGCGCGGCTTGAAACCGGTTTCCCATGCGCCGCCGGTATCTGCAAGCTGAACCTCGATACATTCCACATCGAGCATGATCGAGGCTTCGCCGGACAGGATGAACTCGACGGTTCCATCCGGCCCTTCGCCGTTCGGCTCGAACTGGATGGCCAGCAGCGACAGCACTGTCTCGTCGTCCTTGCGATCGAAACCGATCGAGCGGACGGCGGTGACGCGCTTGAAGGCGAGCAGGCTGCGGCGGCGCTCGAACGACTTGCCGCGGCCTTCGGCGGTTTCCCAGACGAAGCGGTTGATCACCAGCGACAGCTGTTGCAAGCGCGGTGCGTAATCCAGTCCGGAAACCTTGAAGACCGCGTCCTGCACATGGGCGGACACGATCTCCAGATCTTCAGGGTCCAGCCCCATCAGCTTCAAAGCATCCATGCCATTCATCCCTTGCCTGCGCAGCCAGCGGCTGCCCTCATCATCACACAGGACATAGGACGCCGGCATCGAATCCGCAACTGCCGGCCGGATGCGACGGGTCGGATCAGTCGCTGACGCGTTCCACCTGGGCGCCGCAATTGTTGAGCTTTTCTTCCAGGCGCTCGAAACCGCGATCGAGGTGATAGACGCGCGACACCATCGTCTCGCCTTCCGCCACCAGACCGGCGATAACCAGCGATACGGAGGCGCGCAGGTCGGTTGCCATGACCGGTGCACCCTTCAGGCGCTCGACGCCCTCGATCTTTGCCGTCTGGCCAGACAGCGTGATCTTGGCGCCGAGGCGGGCCAATTCCTGCACATGCATGAAACGGTTTTCAAAGATCGTCTCGGTGATGTGCGACGTGCCGGATGCCTTGGTCATCAGGCCCATGAACTGTGCCTGCAGGTCGGTCGGGAAGCCTGGGAAAGGATCCGTCACCACATCCACCGGCTTGATGCCGCCGCCGTTGCGCACGACGCGAAGGCCGCTTTCGGTTTCGGTGATTTCGGCGCCGGCGCGGCGGATGGCTTCGATCGCCGTATCAAGCAGCTTGGCATTGGTGCCTTCGAGCACGACGTCACCGCCGGTCATCGCAACGGCCATGGCATAGGTGCCGGTCTCGATCCGGTCCGGCAGGACGCGGTGGCGTGCGCCTGACAGCGAGGTAACGCCTTCGATGGTGATCGTCGAGGTGCCGGCACCGCTAACCTTGGCGCCCATGGCATTGAGGCAGTTGGCGAGATCGACGACTTCCGGCTCGCGCGCGGCATTGCCGATCACCGTCGTGCCGTTGGCGAGCGTCGCCGCCATCATCATCACATGGGTGGCGCCAACCGAAACCTTCGGAAAGACATAACGCGCGCCGACCAGGCCGCCCTTCGGCGCCGTCGCATTGATATAGCCGCTGTCGATCTCGATATTGGCGCCGAGCGCCGTCAGGCCCTCGATGAACAGATCGACCGGCCGCGTGCCGATGGCGCAGCCGCCTGGCAGCGAGACGCGGGCCTTGCCTTCGCGGGCGAGAAGCGGCGCGATGACCCAGAAGCTGGCGCGCATCTTCGAGACCAGCTCGTAAGGCGCGGTCGTATCGACGATGTTGCGCGAGGTAAAATGAATGGTACGGGAATATCCTTCGCCCTGGCGCTCGCGGCGGCCATTGACGGAAATGTCGGCGCCATGATTGCCCAGGATGCGGATCAGCTGCTCGACATCGGCCAGATGCGGCACGTTTTCGAGCGTCAGCGTGTCATCGGTCAAAAGCGACGCGATCATGAGCGGCAGCGCTGCATTCTTGGCGCCGGAAATAGGGATGATGCCGCGCAGCTCGTTGCCGCCAATAATTCTGATGCGATCCATAGGGTACCTTACGGGCGCCGCCCGCCTTTCCTGATAGTCCGAACTTTAAGAGATTGGCGCCTCCATAAAGGATGCGCCGTGAAATGAGAAGCAAATTGAACCGATGCCGGATGCGCATCCACGTGGATGCAGCAGCAACATGGATAGTGACTGGGCTCGTCCCGATGTTTCATCCGATCAGCCGAGGCATCAAGCTTGCGGGAATGACATTGCCGACCATCGTGACCCGCCCCCGGATCCGGTCGATGGTGTTGGTGCAGTTTATTCCGCAGATTCGTCCGTTTTTGCGGCAGGCAGGCCAGATGTTTCATCGGCGGCACCGGCACGCCGCGCCCGTCCCTGTTGCTTGCGCCGCAAAAGATTGTCGCGCAGCGTCTTCGCCGCCCGCTCGCGGCGCGCCTCGGCCTGCCGCTCGGCTTCGTGTCCCGGCTCGAGATGGCCCGGTTCGAGCTTGCCAGCCGCAGCAGGGGTTACAGCATCTTTGCGTGTCTTATCGTTGTTATCTTGCATAACCGCTCAGATACCGCAAAACCAAGCGCTCCGGAAGGGTGCCAGGTTTTTCGCGTGCGCCATCCGATGAAAACTTCGATTTGCGGCTTGCGCTCCGCAACAAGCTATGGCAATAGGCCCTCGCTCGCGCCGGACAAACACTGATCCGACCGCACGATGCTGCTATAGCTCAGGGGTAGAGCACTCCCTTGGTAAGGGAGAGGCCGAGAGTTCAAATCTCTCTAGCAGCACCACTTTTTTCTCATATTATGTCGATTTTCGCATTTGGAACGAACGCAAAAGCTCATGGCTTGTGTTCCCTTGACTTTTTAGCGAAAATAGAACATACAGCGAACAAATGGAACGTTACAGGCGGGGCGACCGTTATTTCCTGGACGGCACGATCGCTGGGCCACCTAACCTTTGAGGTAAGACATGAGCCATGTTGATGAAATTACGGCGCGTACGCAGGCAGTTCTGGCGCGGTCGCGCGCATTCAGGGAACGGTCGCAGGCCATGCGGGAAGAGCACAGGGCTCTGATCGAGCGCGCCTCGATCAAGTCAGGCCAGCTTCATTTCGTATTTCCAGCCTCAAACTCCGATACCGCGAAGCATTGAGGGGATAATCGTGTGCCTACCAGAGGATGGGGGGATTCAGCTCCCTTGAAAATCTTTTCGCGATGGCCGGAGATGTCACCACTGTAAACCAGACGCAACAAAAGTGGCTTGTGCAAGGATCACGTTCTACCTTTCAGTGAAAGCGCGGCGCCTGCAGGCGATAGGCCAGACGTCTTGAATGCATCACTGATCCCACTACATTGTCGCAATGAGCGTCCTTGCGGAGCGAGCCCAATGAAATCTGTCATTTTAATGAGTATCGTTGCCCTGATGCTCGCCTCTTGCACCACGCCGGATGTCGAACCGATCCCCGGCAGTATCACCTATGGCGGCCAACCGCGCACCAAGCTGACGAAATCGCCGATCGGCAGTCTCGTGCACAATTCGTTCCGCACCGTGACAGGCGTTGCCTACGAGACCTATGTCATCCAGCCGGACCGCTCGCTAAAGCTGATCCGGCGGGAGATCCGCAGCGACTTTTTCGACCAGAATTAAGTTCTCATCGCCTCACGAGGCGACGACGGTCCTGGGTGAACGGGCGACCAGCCGCGCATAGTCGATCGCCGACAGCATGTTGACATGGTTGGCCTTGCCGGTGCCGGCAATATCGAAGGCGGTGCCGTGATCGACCGACACCCGGTCGATCGGCAGGCCGAGGGAGACGTTGACGGCGGTCTCGAACGCCACCAGCTTGATCGGGATATGTCCCTGGTCGTGATATTGCGCCACGACCAGATCGAAGGCGCCGCCATAGGCGCGGGCATAGACGGTGTCGGCGGAAATCGGGCCGACCACATCGATGCCCCTGGCCTGCGCCAGTTCGACCGCCGGCGCCAGAAACTTGGTGTCTTCATCGCCGAACAGGCCGCCCTCGCCGCAATGCGGATTGATGCCCGCGACCGCGATGCGGGCCTTGCGGCCGAGACGCAGGAAATGCCGGTGGCCCGCCTCGATCGTTGCCAATACCCGCTCGACGGTCGCCCGCTCGATCGCCGTGCGCAGCGATACGTGCGTGGAGACGTGGATCGTGTTCAATCGTTCGGATGCCAGAAGCATGAAGGAACTTTTGGAGCCGGTGAGATGCGCAAGAAGGCCGGTATGACCATCGAAATGATGGCCGGCGAGGTTCATCGCTTCCTTGTTGATCGGCGCCGTGACGATGCAATCAACTTCGCCGGACAGCGCCAGTTCGACCGCGCGCTTGATGTAGCGCACCGACGCATCGCCGGCGACCGGGCTGACCTTGCCGATCTCCGGCAGGTCTGCATCGATCGCAACCTCATCGACGGCGATCGTACCTGCAGCGGGGGACGCTGAAAAATGCAGTTCCGTTCCCGTCACCCGGTTGGCCCGCTCCAGCGCCTCGACATTGCCGACGACGACGAAGTTCGCCCTGTCGGTTTCCGGTAGCGACGCCAGAGCCTTGACGATGACCTCAGGACCGACGCCGGCCGGATCTCCCAGCGTGACGGCTACGCGCGATGTTCTCATGTTCAGTCCTCCATGCGGCGCTGTGGCCGTGGCTGCGATCCGGAGCCGCAGGCATGTTGCGTCAATAGGCGGCTTGATAGATCGAAAGAATGTCGTCGCGCGCGAGATCGCGCGGATTGTTGTCGAGCAGGCGGCGAATGGCAAAGGCGTCGTCGGCCATGACGCCCAGATCCGTCTCCGGCACGCCGAGTGCCGAGAGCCGCATCTCGATGCCCAGCCCAGCGCAGAAACCAAACGCGGCATCAAAGACCGAGGCCTGGTCGGCACCGGCCTTGAGATCGAGTGCTGCGATCACCATCGCCGTCTTTTCCGCAGCCGACGGGGTATTGAACGCCAGCACATGCGGAAAGATCAGCGCATTGGCGGCGCCATGCGCCACATGCCAGCGCGTGCCGAGGGGATAGGCCAGCGCATGGCCGCCGGCGGTATTGACCGGGCCGAGGCAAAAGCCGCCGTAAAGCGAGGCGAGCGACAGACCCGCCCGCGCCTCGGCATCCGAACCATCGGCAACGGCGCGGCCAAGATAACGTCCGACCAGACGCACGCCCTCGATCGCATAGAGGTCGATCATCGGATGCGCCTTGCGGTTGGTGAAAGCCTCGACACAATGGGCCATCGCATCGACGCCAGTGGCGGCGGTCGTTGCTGCAGGTACGGTAAAGGTCAGGCCAGGATCGATGACGGCGATATCGGCGAGCATGTGGATGCTTTCGACAGCCAGTTTCGCCTGCGTTGCCGGATCGGTGACCAGGGCGCGGATACCGGCCTCGCTGCCGGTCCCGGACGTGGTCGGCACCTGCGCCAGTCCGGCCCGGCGGCGCGCGGCCACCTTGCCCGCACCGACGACATCGCGCAACGTTTGACCGGAGCCGGAAAGGACCGAGGCAAGCTTGGCCAGATCCATGGCACTGCCGCCGCCAAAACCGACGATCAGATCGGCCTGCGCCTTATCGGCGGCGGCCAGCACCAGGTCCAGATTGTCCGTATCCGGCTCCGGCTTCACCTCCGAAAAAACAGTGACGTCTCCCGGCAATTCCAGAATGCCGACGCGCGATGCGTTGAACGCATCCGAGATGACGAGAATGCGCGCAAAACCCTGGTCTTTCGCCCATTTTCCCAGTTTTCCAGCCACGCCGACGCCGAACTCGATGATATCCGGGCGGACGATCGTGATGGGCGCGTTCAAACTGGTCATGGACATGTCCTCGTTGTTTTCGCCGCATCATCCATTGAGGACAGCAACCAACATGTAAATTTGTTATATAAAACTGTCTTTCTTGGCAATAGCCAAGGTGCACACAAGCGCTGTTTTATCCTTTCCAGTCCCATTTGGCGAAGTCAGAACACGCTAAGTTTCCATTAAGTAATTGTTTTAAATCGTATTATGAAGGAAATTGTGAAGTGCATCTCTCCTTCACCGAAATTGGGAGACAAGCAACAGGCGCACCGAAATGGAGTGGACACCTTGTAAACAGACGCATGAAACCCGCGCCATTTGGCGTGAGTTCCGGACCCACAACCATATTTGTCAAATCCCGTTCGGACAGCGCTCGATTTTTCGCGGCTGCAACACATGTATTTTCCACTCAAACGGTGGAAAAGCGTGGATTTGCGCGCAGCAACAAGACCTTAAAAGCCGTATCCGGGCTCCAGCCGCACATATTTTATCGCCCGGCGATAATAGGTGTAGGCGACATGGAGCGCTCCGTCCGGCCCCTCGACAATCGACGGGTAGGAATATTCGCGGTTGAGTGCGTCCTTGGAATTGTTGGTGAGGCAATAGCCATCGCCGGTTTCCAGGTGAACGGGATCGCCAAAGGTCTCTCCGCCATCACCGGAAGAGACAAGGCTCATCGGCGCGCGGGAAACACCCCAAATCGCTTTCGGCCTGCCGTCGGCAGCAGACGCCGCCTCCGCCGGCTCGGCCGGCGCGCCCTCCTCCGCCTCGATCTCATCGTAGAGAGAATGGCGCCGGTCGCTGGATGTCAAAGCACTGGAATGATTGTAGATGATCGCGATCCGGCCATCCTTGAGCGCAACCGCCTGGATCGATGAATTGTTGTTGGGCAGCCCGGTTGGCGCCGGCGCAGTCCACGTCATGCCGTCGTCCTCCGATGCTGAGCGCAGGATATGCGTAGCAAAGCGATTGCGGAAGAAGGCCACCAATCGCCCGTCGCCACGCGGGACGATGTTCATATGGACGGCACCGACGCTGCCGGGCAGATCGATCATATCCCAGCTGGATCCGGCATTGCGCGAGATCAGAACGGCGGCCGTATCGGCGTCGCCCGTCCAGCGCTGGCCGGGCGCGCCAATGCAGCGGAACACCGGCAGCAGCCAGTCACCCTTGGAGTTGACGACGATGGGCTGACGCACGAACGTGCCCGGACGGTCGCAGAGGATTTCGACGGGACCGAATGTGCGCCCGCCATCAGCGGAAATCCGCCGCTTGACGACGGCGCCGTCCTGGTTTCCAGAGGTTTGCGACGTGAAGATCAGCCAGACATCGCCATCCGGCGCCGTGAAGATCAAGGGGTTCTGTTCGGACTTCTGCGGATCGTCCGACATTTTTTCCGCATCCGACCAGTGGCTGGAACCGGCCGGCAGTCGCGACATGTAGATCGAGATGTCACCCATGCCCTCCATCGTGCCGCCAAACCAGACACAGGTCAGCGTGCCATCAGCAAGGAAAGCCAGATTGGCCGCATGGTTCTGGACGCAGGGCGATGGCAGGAAGGCGTCGAAACGATATTTTTCTGCCGCGTGCGGCTGGATAGCGCCATTCATAAGTGATGGGATTTGCTCAGGTTTCAGGCCGGAACCGGATGTCATGATCCACTCCCCTTATGGCAATTGCGCAAACTTGACGGCGAGATCCGCCTGGTCGGTAGCGCTCAGCGCCATCAGCGGCGGGCGCGGGCGCGCCCAGGCGGAATTGCTGTTCTTGAGGCCGACCATTGCCTTGATCGTCGGGATCTGGACGTAGGAGTTGGACAGCGAGCGATAGGCATTGATGCGCGCCTGCGCCGCCTCGACATCGGCTGCGCGAGCGGGATCGTTGGCATGATCGTAGACGGTGCGCAGGGAGTTTGCGACCAGATTGGAGGTCGCGGTAATGCAGCCCGCGCCGCCTGCCTTGATCAGCGGCAAAAGCAGAGGATCGGCGCCGGCCAGTACGGAAAATCCTGGAAACGCCGCGAGAAGCGCCTGCATATTGGCGAAATCGCCAAACGAATCCTTGATACCAACCACCGTATCCGGAAACGCCTCGATCAGGCGGCCGATCAGCGGCAGGGTCAGCGGAATGCCGGAGACCTGGGGAATGTGATAGAGCACGACCTGTAGCCGGTCGTCGGCGATCGTTTCGATGATCCGGGCATAGGCGGCAAACAGGCCATCGTCCGATACGCCCTTGTAATAGAACGGCGGCAGCATGACGACGCTGCGAACACCGACGGACAGCGCATGCCGCGTCAGCTCGATCGTCTCCGGAATGGCGGCAACGCCGGTCCCGGGCATCAGCTGATCGCCGGATATACCCGCCTTCAGCGCCGCCTCGAGAATAGCGCGGCGTTCGGCAGACGAAAACGAATTGGCCTCGCCGGTCGTGCCCAGCAACGCCACGCCGTGACAGCCTTCGCTGAGAAGGCGCTGGCAATGGGCGGTGAACAGGCCAAGATCGGGCGTATCGTCGGCATTGAGCGGCGTCGTGGCAGCGCTATAGACGCCGGTGATCCTGTGAATCGTCATTTTTGCAAACTCCTCCGCGAGCATCCGGCCATTTTGGGTGCCGTCATTCTCCTGCTTCTTCCGCAATCATGACAAGTTGTCAAGAAAAAATCGGCACCGGAAATTTCAACAAAAATCCATCATATTGATAAATATCGGTTTTTACTTAAGCAAAAGGTGGGCAATGAATAAACCAAGAAATAATGTTGACATATTTACAATAACGATCCAGTGTCCGGCTTCATCATGGCGCGGCAAGCTGTCCGGAACCGGCAGAAGGAGGGCGCGATGACAGCATCTATTGGAGGATCGGATGTCTAATCAGAGCAATGAAGCCGGCGCGTCGCAGCCGCAGATCACACGCCGCGATGCCTTGAAACTCGGCCTCGGCACCAGTGTGGCCCTCGGCCTGTTCGGCCTGAACGCCCGCATCGTCATGGCCCAGGAAGGCCAGGTGCTCAAGGTCGCGAACCCTGCCTTCAACCAGGACTGGTCGCCGTTGCGCGGCGGCGGCGTACCATATCGCTGGAATTCCGCCTGGTGGGCAGCGCCGATGTATTTCGACAGTAAGGGCGAATTGCACCCTTACGTCTTTACAAGCTGGGAACCGGACGCCGACAACAAGACATGGACCTTCAAGATCGACCCGAAGGCCGTGTTCTCCGATGGCAGCAAGATCACTGCCGAGGACGTCAAGGGTTCCTGGAACGTCTCGGCCATGCCGAACACCAAGAACCAGCGCGCCGACCAGGTGCTGAGCAAGGTCGCAGGCTATGCTGATGTCGGCGCCGGCAAGGCCAAGGAAATTTCCGGCATCGCCACGCCGGACGAAGGCACGGTTGTCGTCACCCTGTCGGAAGCCGATCCGATCTTCTTCATGCGGCTGGGCAACCATATCGCGCCGATCACCAAGGCTTCGCAGTCGCGCGGCGAAGACGGCGAGGAAATCGCCGACTGGTACATGCCGACCAGCGATGCCGTCTATTCCGGTCCATTCAAGCTGACCAGCATCGATCTCGACGCCGGCAAGCTGGTGTTCGAGCCTAATGAGAACTTCTTCGGCCCGAAGCCGAAACTGGCGCGTATCGAGATCGACTCGATCGAAGACAACGTCACCGCGACGTCGCTGTTGAAGTCCGGCGAATACAATGCCCATACGGAGCTTGTCACTTCGACCATCGTGCAGGATCTCGGCGCCAGCTTCGCCGAAGGCCCGCTAATCCCGACCAGCCAGCATTTCTGGTTCAATTCGGCGCGTGCACCGATGGACGATCCAAAGGTTCGCCAGGCGTTGATCATGGCTGTCGATCGCGACGGCCTGATGAAGGCGTCGTTCCCGGATGGTCCGCACAAGAAGACCGATCAGGTCATCAACTCCGTACCCGGCGCCGATAGTTCCGGCTTCGAGCCCTATCCATACGACCCGGAAGGCGCCAAGAAACTTCTGGCTGAATCGACCTATGGTGGCCCTGAACGTCTGCCAAAACTGCTGTTCGTCGGCATTTCCGGCCCGGCGATCGAGGCTGCCGCCCAGTTCATCGCCGAACAGTGGCGCCAGAACCTCGGCATTACCGCGGTCGATATGAAGCCGCAGCAGGATGCCTATGCAGGCCCCGACCAGAACGCGGTGCAGATCTTCCGCGACGACGTCGGCACCCGCGTTCCCGATGCCGTGTCCTATCTCGCCGGTTCCATCGCCTCGACCTCTTCGAACGCGCAGAACAAGCTGGGCGGCTACAAGAACGACAAGGTCGACAGCCTGCTCGCAGAAGCCGCCACCAAGTCGGTGGACGATCCGCAGCGTGTGGCACTGGCGCTCGAAGCGCAGAAGGCCTTCCGCGAGGACTGGAGCTTCATCCCCTGGTATGCGCAGGCGATGTCCCGTTGGGCCACCGACAAGGTGTCCGGGATGGACAAGAATCTCGACTGGCAGGTCGTGGCCCCCTGGGACATCTCGGTCGCTTGAGGCAATTGCCATACTCGATATCTGCTGTGCGGAGGCGGAAGCCGCTTCCGCACAGATTGCCATTGCTGGAATATGATTGCGGACCTTTGCCGCAGGGCAAGGCTTCAAGCATCATCTTCTGAAACCAAGGGTGGGAGACTGCCATGCTGCGTTACATCGCGACCCGTTTCGTCGTCTGGATTCCATCCGTCCTTCTCGTCATGCTCGGCGTCTATGCGCTGGCCTATTTCGGCGCCGGCGACCCGATCAAGCTGATTTTTCTGCGTGCACCGGGCGACGTCGCCTATAATCCGGAACGCATCGAGGCGATCCGCGAAAGTGCGGGCCTCAACCGGCCCTTCCTTGTCCAGTTCGGCAGCTATATCTGGAACCTGCTGCATGGCAATTTCGGCAATTCGCTGAGCTCCGGACGGTCCGTCTGGGCAATGATCTCTGCTGCCGCCCCGGTTTCCTTCAAGCTGGCGCTCTGTTCCGTCATCCTGACCGCGGTCGTTGCCATTCCGCTCGGGCTGATCGCCGCACTCAACCAGAATACCCGCACCGACTATGCCATTCTTGGCTCGGCGCTGTTTCTCTGGGCGATCCCCGCTTATGTCGCCGGCCCGATGCTGATGGTGATGCTGATCATGATCCTGCCCGGTTCCGCCGTGCCCTATGGCTGGGGTGGTATCTTCGACGTGCGGATCATACTGCCGCTGCTCGTTCTCTCCTTCCAGCCGATCGCGCTGATCGTGCGCCAGACGCGCGCCGCAGTGATTGAAGTTCTTTCCGAGGATTTCGTCCGCACCGCCCGTGCCAAGGGCGTTCCGGAAGTCATCGTCGCGCTGCGCCATATCCTGCGCCCGGTGCTGACCCCCGTTGTCACCCAGCTTGGCCTGATCATGATCACCATCGTCAATGGGGCGATCTTCGTCGAGCTGGTTTTCGGCCTGCCGGGTCTTGGCCGCCTCACCGTTCAGGCGCTGACCAATACCGATTACCCCGTCATTCTGGCCATCACGCTGATCGGCTCGTTCCTGGTGATGATCTCCAACCTTTTGGTCGATGTGCTCTATCCGCTGCTCGATCCCCGCGCCAACGACACAAGAAGGAGCCGCTGACCATGTCCGTCGTTCCCATGACCACTACCCCCATCGAGATCGAACCGCCCGTCAGCCTCTGGCGTGACGCCTGGCACCGGCTGCGCCGCAACAGGCTCGCCGTCTTCGGTCTCGTCATCGTCGTCATCCTTGCCTTCGCGGCAGTGTTCGGTCCGTATCTGACGCCTTACGACTTTCTCAGCCAGGATTTGAATTCGCGCAACATGGCCCCGTCTTTGTCGCATCTGTTCGGCACCGACGATCTCGGCCGCGATGTCTTCAGCCGCGTCGTCTACGGCACGCGCACCGCCTTTCTGGTGGCGATCGTTGTCACCTTCATTGCCGTTCTGATCGGCGTGACGCTCGGCGCCCTCGCCGGTTTCTTCGGCGGCTGGCTGGACCGGATCGTCATGTGGCTGACCGACATGACCATGTCGATCCCCAACCTTCTGCTCGTCGTCGTCATCAATGCCTCGCTGAAATCGCCGATCACCGGCTGGATGGAAGCCCGCTATCTGGCGACGCTCAACCCGGTCTACCGAGAAACCATCTGGGTCGATTTCTTGCTGGTCTTCGGCTCGATGGCGCTGATCTCCTGGCCGCCCTATGCCCGCCTTGTGCGTGCGCAAGTGCTGTCGATCCGCTCTCGCCCCTACATCACCGCCGCCCAGGCGCTGGGGCTGACCAACCGCATCATCCTGATGCGCTATGTCGTGCCGAATGCCCTTGGCCCACTGATCGTGGCAGTCAGCGCCGGCCTCGGCACCGCCATGGTTCTGGAGAGCGCCTTTTCGTTCCTCGGCGTCGGCGTCAACCCGCCAACGCCCAGCTGGGGCAACATGATCTCGGACGGCCTGCGCGTCTGGCAGCATTATCCGCATCTGCTGGCCGCGCCCGCCGCCGTTCTCGGCCTTGCCTCCGTCGCCTTCTCCTTCCTCGGTGACGGCCTCAACGATGCCCTCAATCCGCGCGGAGCGAAGTGATGATGATGGCAAGCGATATCCGCCAAGAACCATCGGCCAGGGCCAGCGAGCGCCTGCTCGACGTCAAGGGCCTGACCATCGAGATCGAAACCCGCAACGGTCCGGCCACCATCGTCGATGGCATCGACCTGCATGTCGACAAGGGCGAGACGCTGGGCATCGTCGGCGAATCCGGTTGCGGCAAGAGCCTGACGATGCTGAGCATGATGCGGCTTTTGCCCAACAAGATCCGGGTCACCAAGGGGCAAGCCAATTTTGCCGGCCGCGACCTGCAGACAATGTCGAATTCCGAACTGCGCAAGGTGCGCGGCGGCGAGGTCGGCTTCATCTTCCAGGACCCGATGACCTCGCTCAATCCGGTGATGCGCATTGGCCAGCAGCTGGCCGAACCGCTCATTTATCATCGCGGCATGTCGAAGGCAGAGGCGCGCAAGCGGGCCGGCGAGCTCTTGAAGCTGGTCGGCATTCCCGGCGCCGAGGATCGTCTCGACGCCTATCCGCATGAACTCTCCGGCGGCATGCGCCAGCGCGTGATGATCGCCATCGGCCTTGCCTGCAATCCGCAGCTCCTGATCGCCGACGAGCCGACGACCGCGCTCGATGTGACGATCCAGGCGCAAATCGTCGATCTGGTGAAAGATCTGCGCGACAAGCTCGGCATGTCCGTCGTCTGGATCACCCATGACCTGGCGCTGATTGCCGGTCTCGTCGATCGGATCAACGTGCTCTATGCCGGCACCGTGGTCGAAGACGCGCCGGTCGATGCGCTGTTTGCCAATCCGAGCCATCCCTATACGCAAGGGCTGCTCGCCTCGATCCCGAAACTGTCCGACGAGCGCTCGACGCGCCTCAGCTCGATCGGCGGCACCCCACCCGAACCCGGCCGCCGTCCAAAGGGTTGTCCGTTCGCGCCACGCTGTCCGCTCGCGGAAGCGATCTGTCGTGAGCGTGTCCCGGCACTGGAAGGCCTGAGCCACGGCGGTGCCCACCGCGTTGCCTGCTTCGTTGCCCAAAGAAAACTGGAGGCTGCATGATGGCTGCCCAACCACTGATGCGCATCGAACATCTGGTGAAGCATTTTCACGTCCGGCTCGGTGCCTTTGGCGAGCGCGCCGCAACCGTGCATGCGCTGGACGATGTCAATTTCGATATATTCGAAGGCGAGACGCTGAGCCTCGTTGGCGAATCCGGCTGCGGCAAGTCCACCACCGGCTTCACCCTGCTCAACCTGCACCGGGCGACCGAAGGCAAGGTGATCTATCAGGGCAAGAATATCGTCGAGCTCGACGAAAAGGCGATGCGGCCCTATCGCCGCCAATTGCAGATCGTCTTCCAGGACCCCTATTCGACGCTCAACCCGCGCATGACGATAGGCGAAGCCGTCGGGGAGCCGATCCTGTTTCACAAGCTTGCCACCAAGGCCGAGCTGAAGGACCGGATCGCCACGCTGCTGGCCGATGTCGGCCTGCCGCCGCGCTTTGCCTCCCGCTATCCGCATGAACTGTCCGGCGGCCAGCGCCAGCGCGTGGCGATCGCCCGGGCGCTCGCCTGCCAGCCGAAATTCATCGTCTGCGACGAAGCGATCTCGGCGCTCGACGTTTCCGTGCAGGCGCAGATCATCAACCTGTTGCTCGACCTGCAGCAAAAATACGGACTGACCTATCTGTTCATCGCCCATGATCTCGCTGTCGTCCGCCATATCAGCGACCGCGTCGGCGTCATGTATCTCGGCCGTCTCGCCGAGCTTGCGACCCGCGAGGAACTGTTCGAACACCCGCTGCATCCCTACACCAAGGCGCTGCTCTCGGCAGTGCCGGAGGCGGACCCTGCCCATGAGCGCAGCCGCAAGCGGCAGATCCTGCAGGGCGATGTGCCTAGCCCGCTGTCGCCGCCTGCCGGTTGCCGTTTCCACACCCGCTGCCCGATCGCCATGGAAGTCTGCGGCAAGGTGGTGCCGGAATGGCGTGAAGCCCGCCCCGGCCATATGGTCGCCTGTCACGCGGTGACGGAGGGCCTGTCCGGATGACGCTGCAAGTCGCCATCATTGCCGACGACCTGACGGGGGCGCTTGATACCGGCACGCCCTTTGTCGAGGTCGGCCTGACGGTGACGGTGGCAATCGACGTCGAAGCCGTGGCGGAGGCACTCGCGCGCGACCCGGACGTCCTCGTGATCAACACGGCATCACGGGCTCTTTCCGCCGGGGCAGCCGCCCAGCAGATCCAGGCAGCTCTTGCCGCGCTGGGCACAGCAAGACCGTCGATCCTGTTCAAGAAGATCGATTCACGGCTCAAGGGCAATGTCGCTGCCGAGAGCATGGCGCTTGCCGAAATTACCGGCAGTAGCCGGATCATCATTGCGCCGGCCATTCCGGATCAACATCGTTTCACCATCGATGGCGCCGTCACTGGTAGAGGTGTCGAGACGCCGCTGCCAATCCGCACTGTTTTTCCCGCTGATATGTTGGCGATCGATGTTTACGACGCCAGCACCGATGCCGATCTGGATGATCTGGTTGGGAGGACCGACTGGTCCACCACAGTCGCCGTCGGCGCGCGCGGTCTTGGCAGCGCCTTTGCCCGTTCGCTGGCGAGGCCACCTGCCCTTCGCCCGTCATTCCCGCCATCCACGCAAACCTTGTTTGCTTTCGGATCGCGCGATCCCATCACATCGGCCCAGATCGAACATCTCGCCGAACACCGACAGCTTGTGGCCATTGTGGATGCTCCCGCCGGCGAATTGTCGGCAGAGGAGGTCCACGGACTTCCTGCCGTAGCGCGGTGTTCCGGCGGGGAGATAGAAAGCCCCGAACACGTCGTTTCCCGCTTTGCCGACGGCATCCGGCAGGTGGTCGAGCAAATCCGGCCCGACATGCTGATGATGGGCGGCGGCGATACCGCACTTGCGATTCTGAAAGCGCTTGGCGCCAGCGTGCTGTCTCCCAATGGCGAGATCGAAGCGGGCATTCCGTGGTTTCAGATCGAAAGCCCGGACGGGCGGACAATCTGCTGTGCGGTCAAATCCGGGGGCTTCGGTACCATCGATTCTTTGCTAAAACTCGTGCCGGAGAATCTGCTAAGTCAAAAACCGTCCCATAGGACAAGGATCGAAAAACAGGCGTGGTGAAGAAAATGGCGCAGGATGCCCCCGCAATCGAAGAGCCCGGCCCAAACGCCAAACCAGAGCGCGTCAAATCCGTGCGGCTGGTCGATCGCGTCTTCGACCAGTTGCGCGAACGCATCCGCTCCGGCAATTATCCGCCGGACTCCCGATTGCCGGGCGAACACGAGCTGGCATCGATCATGGGCGTTTCCCGTCCGATCGTGCGCGATGCACTGGGGCGCTTGCGCGAGGAAGGCATGGTCTATTCGCGCCAGGGGGCCGGCACCTTCGTCAGCGCCCAGGCATCTCCGGCCACGCATCTCGCTTATTCACCGGTCAAGACAATTGCCGATATCCAGCGCTGCTATGAGTTCCGCCTGACGATCGAGCCGGTCGCCGCCTTCTTTGCCGCCCAGCGGCGCGACGAAGCCGCTATCCAGAAGATCGCCTCCGCCCTTGCCGACCTGCGCGAAGCAACCAGCCATCAGTTGCATCGCACCGATGCCGACTTCGTTTTCCATCGCAGCGTCACCGAGGCGGCCAACAATCATTACTACACTGCCTCCATCGAAGCGCTGAAGCCACACATCGCCGTTGGCATGCATTTGCACGGCCTTTCATTGATGGGCCCGCGCCTCGGCCTGGAAAAGGTCTTCGAGGAGCACAACGCCATCTATCGGGCGATTGCCGACGGCCGCGCCGAAGACGCCCAGAAAGCCATGCGGCTCCACCTCGAAGGCTCCCGCAACCGGCTGTTCGAAGACCGCGTTCTGGATCTGTCTTTTTGAGCGGAGCTCGCCACAAGCCGCGCTGCCCCCATGGCTGCATCATCTTAGGCTGTCTCTGCCCCTGATTGATCTGGACTTCGGCAACACAGTTCTTGTAGATGCCGTTTGATCCCTTCAATGCATCGGGAAAACAGCCAGCGAGAAGGCGGTGCCAGAGTGGAGCTTCCTCTAATTCCGGGAAAACCATGGTTTCCTCCCGCACAGATGCCACTCGGCGCGACGTTCTTCGTTCGCCAGGCATTTCCTTGGTTGCATCATTATTTCGATCTGGCTGAAATGGGCACAACGCTCTCGCCGGGAATCAAGGGCATAGTATCCTGGGGCGGACGCCTGCCTGCCAAGACGGCAATAGGGATTGCCCGTTTACGCGGCCTGCCGCACTGGAACCTGGAAGACGGCTTTTTGCGCTCCGTTGGACTGGGCAAAAGCGGATCCATCCCCTTGTCGATCATCGCCGACGATCTTGGCTTGCCGGTCGATGCCGGCATTGCCTCCCGTTTGGAACTCCTGATTGGCGACCCCACCCGTCCGCGCGATGCGGCCTGCGGCAAGACAATCCGTGAGCGTTTGGTCGAGCATAAGCTCACAAAATACAATCACTTGCCGCACAAGGTCCCGAACATAGCCGCCAGCACGCGACGTCGGCTTCTGCTCGTTGATCAGGTGGTCGGCGATGTCTCGGTTGGACGGGCGCTCGGGAATGCCGCGTCGTTCGAGCAGATGCTGCGCGATGCGGTTGCAAGCGGCGGTCAATGCCTGGTGCGGACCCACCCGGACGTCATGGCCGGCTATCGCAAGGGCTACCTGACGGAACTCGCCGCCAGCACACCCGGCGTCGTCTTCGTCGGCGATCAGGTCTCGGTCGCCTCGATCCTTGACGTGGTAGACGAGGTCTGGACGGTTTCCAGCCAGTTCGGTCTGGACGCATTGCTGCGCGGTCTGCCAGTGCGCTGCTATGCGGCACCGTTTTATGCCGGGTGGGGGCTGACGCAGGACACTGTAAGCCAAGCCGCAAAGGCGGCTATTGCCCAAAGGCGTACGGCACGCCCGACGATCGACGAGCTTGTTGAAGTGGTCTTTTCCGTCTATCCCTCCTACAGGAATCCGGCGACCTGGCAACCGATCCACGTGCTGCAGGCGATCGATCTGCTTGTCGAGGAAATGACATCCCGGAAATAGACGAGCCGCTTGGACAACGCTGTCGCTTACGATGGATTGAGCCCGAGCCCCGCTTGGGCTTGCAGTGACATACGCGCCACGATATCGCGTGTTGCCTGCGCTGCCGCCCGTCTCTTTGCTGGTTCATCGATCAGGGTGATAAGTGTATTCCGCCACACCGTTGCATCGAGCGGAAGCCTGATTTCGCCGCTATCGTCTGCGGATCCATAGGCTTCGGATATCGAAAATATCCCCGCTGCGCCCGCCCGCGCCACATCTATTCTTTTGGTTGCAGAACGGCAGTCATTAACGCGGGAGGAGCCGAGTGGCACCAGCATGATGTCAATCCGCCGCGTCAATGCTTCGGCAAGGTAGTCAGACCAGGAAACCTGCTGGCGGAATATGACACGGTCCATTCCCTGCCAGAGATATGCGGAAGCCTTACCGGCGAAGACCTCGAAGCGAGCGTGCGGCCGGGCCGCTAGTACGTCCTTGATAATCGGTTGGAGGAAACGGTGTTCATCCACGTGAATGGCCGTGGCGTGATAGGCGATCAGCAACTGATCCTCGTGGCCGGAGGCGTTCGGGTGCGGAACATTCCACAGGCTTGCGGGGGGAGCAGGCGGCAGAACGCGCGCATTCGCGCTCTTCAAGCGGTCAGCGAGCCTCGGCGTCGAGGCCCATACGATATCGAGATGCCGGTTGAGACGCCGCAACGGCATAAGTCCCAGCAACAGAAGCGACACTCGATAACCGATAGCTGCTTCCCGGCCGGTTACGATACCGGGGATATCGTCATCCAGAAACAAACCGACCCCGGCAAGCTTTGAACGCTCCTGCTCGATCCATTTCAACGCAGTGGCTGAAGCATACCGGCAGAGAATGACGAAGGCTCCCTCTGCATCAAGACTGCTGAAATCATTGCTCTTGATATCCACCATTTGGTGTGGAGGCATGCCGGGGGCTGCAAGGCGAGCGGCAAAATAGTAGTCGGATGTCGGGTTCGGATGACGTCCGATAAGGATGATGCGACGAACAGCCGTGCGGGGGCCGCCGGTTGCACCTGCGCGAAGCTGCGGCGTCGGCAAGGCCTGCGCGAATATCCGTCTCAACCAGCCGTCACGCATTCTTGCAGGCCCTTGCTTTCGCTCATTGCCGCACGGCTGATATCGGCCATACGCTCGTCATGGTCCTTGCAATAGGATGCACCCGTACCTGTGTCAAAGCTGACGACGTTCGAACTGACCGCCTGTGGCCAAAACATTCCCTCCTCACAGTTGCAGGAAGCTCAAACTCCGGGCTACAGCAATGTTGCCGGATGGGGACCTGACGAATATTACTGTCCATCATATCGAATCAGTGTCCCTTATTGACGGACGCAAGTGGAGGATTACCGATGCGCGTATTGGTGACTGGTGGTGCCGGCTTCATCGGGTCTGCTGTGGTGCGTTACCTCATTCTCGAAAAGGGATATGAGGTCCTCAACGTCGACAAGCTGACCTACGCAGGAACGCTGACATCGCTGCAGGCCGTGGAAGGAAATCCGCTTTACCGGTTCCTGAAGGCCGACATTTGCGATGGGCAGGCAATTTCGCAGGCGCTTGCCAGCTTTAAGCCGGACCGCATCATGCATCTCGCCGCGGAAAGTCACGTAGACCGCTCGATTACCGGTGCCCGTGATTTCGTCGAGACCAACGTGCTGGGTACATTCACCATGCTGGAATGCGCCCGTGCCTATTGGCAGTCGCTTGCGGCGGCCGAGAAGGAGGCCTTTCGCTTTCTACACGTCTCGACGGACGAAGTTTACGGTTCGCTCGGAGATGACGGTCTTTTCGAAGAAACCACGCCTTACGACCCGAGCTCGCCCTATTCCGCCTCCAAGGCTGCGTCCGATCATTTGGCCAAGGCGTGGACACGCACCTATGGCATGCCGATCGTGGTCTCGAACTGCTCGAACAATTACGGGCCGTTCCACTTTCCCGAAAAACTCATTCCGCTGGTCATCATCAGCGCACTCGAAGGCAAACCGCTGCCGGTTTACGGCACCGGCGCCAATATCCGCGACTGGCTGTTCGTTGAAGACCATGCACGCGCGCTGGATATCGTCGCCGAGCGCGGCCGGATCGGCGAGACTTACAATGTCGGCGGACGCAACGAGCGCCGCAATATCGACGTGGTCGAGCGCATTTGCGCGCTGATGAACGAACTGCATCCTTCAGGCCGTCCGCATGAGAGCCTGATTACCTACGTACAGGACCGTCCGGGACACGATGCGCGCTATGCCATCGATGCGACGAAGCTCGAAACCGAACTCGGCTGGAAAGCCCAGGAAAATTTCGACACGGGCATCGAGAAGACCGTGAAGTGGTATCTCGAAAACGAATGGTGGTGGGCGCCCCTGCGCAAGGGCTACGACGGCAGCCGCCTGGGGCTGCTGAAATCCGGCAAATCGGGATAGGCTCTCCAACTACGGCAATGGTGTTCGCCGCCCCTGATATGCGTCAGCCCGCTGCCTTGTTCGAGAACAATGACGGCAGGCTTGGCAGCCTCGCAGAGAGATTGGACGGGGCCGCACTGAGCGTCCAATCTGCAGCGGTCAGCGACAGATTGGGATTGTAGAACGGGTCGTTGCGCAGGGCATCGCCCCACCGTTCGTGCATGTACCGCTCCTCGTTTGCGAAACGGGCGAGTTTTTCCGGCGTGTTGTCGCCACCGCGCGACACGGATTCGTGATGGATCAACCGGGCATGCGGGGTCCACAGGATGGCTTTGCCGATTTCCCGCAGTCTCAGACAATAATCAACATCGTTGAAAGCGACGGCGAGTTGCTCTTCGTTCATCCCCCCCACCCGCTGCCATAGGCTTTGGCGTGTAAGCAGGCTGGCCCCCGTGACCGCGCTCATTTCCTGCCGCTGGGCCATCAGGCCGCAATCTTCTCCAGCGCGGGGATGACGGAAATGAAAACTGTGGCGCGCGACCGACCCGGAACCGAGCGTGACGCCCGCGTGCTGGGCATAGCCGTCCGGGAAAAGCAGAAAGGCTCCCACCGCTCCCACGCGCGGCTCGTCGAGTTCCGCCACCATCTGATCCAGCCATCCCGGCTCGATCGGGTTGACATCATTGTTCAACAGCAGGGTCAACTCATAACGGGCCTGAGCGACACCCAGATTGCAGGCCTTGGAGAAGTTGAAGGGACCGGGCATGGGAATTCGCCGCAAGCGGCGATCGGCGGCGTATCGCTCAAAAAGAGCCTCGGTTTCGGGTTCCCGGCTCTCATTGTCAATCACGATTACGTCGAGATCGTCGGCGCGCGTTTCGTTGAAAAGTCCATGGAGGCAGACCGAAAGCAGATCGGCGCGGTCACGAGTCGGAATGATGACGCTGACCTTGGTCTCCAGCCGAGGAGTTTTCGGCCGGGAAGGTTGGGCGGGCAGCCTTGCAACGGAGCGGTGCAGGAGCACGCGCGGCACATGCGCGATTTGGCCATGCCGCGAAGCTTCAATCAAGAGCAGGCCCGATGCGGTTCCAGCAAGATCGGTGAGCTCTTTCAAAGCGTCCAATCGAATGAGCGCCCCGTCCGGCGCCAGCCAACCGGTTTCTGCAAGTGGTGGGTTCCATGCCGGCTTGAAGAATGGCTGGAAACACCGGCCACGTGCATCAATCCGGTCTTCGTCGCAATAAGCGGCTGCAAGCATCGGATCGGCGATGAGAGGCTGCATCAGATGCGCGATCGCAGCTTTATCCAGCAGCATCCCGGCCGGGAGCCGCATCCAGTAGGCGGCCTCGTTCGTTTTTACGCCGGACGCATACGCTTCTTCGGCCGGAACCTCCTGAACATGTGGATAGGTTTGCTGTGCGACAGACCGTCGCGTTGAAGCGACTTGCGAAGGATCGGCCCCGGCAATCGTGACGAAGACGGGCGGCCCCAGCGCCCGGGGAAACGCTGGACCAGAGGGCGCCGCCTCCGACACAGCCTTGATCCACGCCGGATAGGATGGCGCGTTGAGGGCATCGTAAAACCGGGCGAAGCGGTATTCGAAGCCCTTGACGTTTCCCACGAGAAGCAGCCGTAGCGCACGAAACGCAGCAAGCGGCGCGTTTCGTGCAATAAGTGCTGCCAGCCTGGCGTAGGATATCCGGCGGACACGGATAACCGGCAGCGCTGCCGTTGCCGGGGCGGGCCGATTTGGCTGAACCGAAAGTGTGTGTAAGCTGACCGGCATCCACCCATAAAAGCGCCCTCGTCCCCTGTCATCCAGGAGTATGGGACGGGTGAGAAGGGCCGGAAATCGATCTCGTCTATGCAGGCAAACAGTTGCGGTGAACCCCAGAACTCTCTGCGGGTCGGCGATATCCATGATGATCGGGTAGCCAGCAACACGGCCGGCATCATCGCCATCAAGAACAACAAAATGGCCGT
Organism: Pararhizobium sp. DWP3-4; assembly: GCF_049898205.1. Lineage (NCBI taxonomy): Bacteria > Pseudomonadati > Pseudomonadota > Alphaproteobacteria > Hyphomicrobiales > Rhizobiaceae > Pararhizobium > Pararhizobium sp. DWP3-4. Next base: position 590,587 of record NZ_JAFCXF010000002.1, read on the forward strand.
TCGCGTCCTGTGTCATGCCGCCGTATTCCGACCTTCCGTTGCCGGTCATTTCAATATATACGCTTCCCGGTACGAGGCTGCCGGTCACGGTGAAGTGCGGGCTCGGGCGGATGCATATCTGGCACAGGCAGATACACATCGCAATCAAGCATCGACCGGTTCCCGGCTTACTCCAGCAAAAGCAGTTTAAACAGGGTTTGCATATGTCATCGAAAGTTATGCTGATCAATCCGAAGCGATTCGGCGATGATCGCGGGTGGTTTACCGAGGTTTACAGCACGAAGAAATTTTCGGATATCGGCATTGCGGATGAGTTCGTGCAGGACAATCACTCCCTGTCGGTCCCCGTGGGAACCTTGAGAGGACTACACTTCCAGACGCCTCCCTATGGTCAGGCAAAGCTCGTCCGCTGCATCCGCGGAAAGATATTCGATGTAGCCGTCGATGTAAGGCGCGGATCGCCAACCTACGGGAAATGGGTCGGAGCCGAACTGTCGGCGCAGAACGGCCGGCAGCTCTATATCCCGATTGGTTTCGCGCACGGGTTTCTGACGCTGGAGCCATCGACGGAAGTGACCTACAAGGTGACGGATTTCTACGCGCCGGCCAACGACGGCGGGATTGCCTGGAATGACCAGCAGGTCAATATCGATTGGCCTCTTGCGGATGGCGTCGAGCCGCTCCTCAGCCCCAAGGACGAAAAACAGCCTCTGCTCTCCGCGTTCGACAGTCCGTTCGCCTATGATGGCGAGCCGCTCCAGCTGCACGAAATATGACAGAGGGAGCTCGCAGCATGCGGATTCTTGTGACGGGCGGGACTGGACAGGTCGGCCGTGCGCTTTCCTTGTTCCCCTGGCCCGCCGGCGTTGAGATTGTGGCCCCCTCGCGGCACATGCTGGATCTTACCGATCCGGCTGCGGTCGAGGCTTTCATTGTTGACGGCGGGTTTGATGCCGTCATCAATCCTGCAGCCTATACTGCGGTCGATAAGGCTGAGAGCGATTGGCTGGCAGCGTGGACGGTCAATGTCCTTGGCCCCGCTGCCATCGCCGCCGCGACCCGGAAGGCAGCTATTCCCATGCTGCATGTTTCCACGGATTATGTGTTCGACGGTTCGAAGGCCGGCGCGTATCACGAGGACGATCCAATCCATCCGGCCGGTGCCTATGGCGCTTCAAAAGCCGCAGGTGAGCTGGCCGTTCGCACTGGAAACCCGCGTCATGTCATCCTGCGGACATCCTGGGTCTTCTCTTCGCACGGCAACAATTTCGTCAAGACGATGTTACGGCTGGCAGCGGACCGGCCGCTGCTACGCGTCGTTGACGACCAGTACGGTTGCCCTACTGCAGCTGGCGATATCGCCGCCACGCTGGCGACGATGGCGCTGCGCATGATCGGGAACCCGAACGCGCCCACAGGCACCTATCATTTCTCGAATGACGGACCGGTGACATGGTGCGGTTTCGCACGCGAAATCTTCCGTCAGCGCTCATCGGCCGGTCATCCTGCGCCGGATGTCGAGGGCATCACCACAGCTGACTACCCCACCCCGGCCAAGCGCCCGGCCAATTCTGTGCTGGATACAAAGAAACTCGTGGAAGACTACGCCATCCGCCCCCGCCCTTGGACTGCCGCACTTGCGGAGACATTGGCCGAGATTGACCAGAGAGAAAACAATTATGCGGAGACAACTTTATGAAGGGTATTATCCTTGCCGGGGGGTCCGGAACGCGACTTCATCCGGCAACGCTTGCCGTCAACAAGCAGTTGATCCCGATCTACGACAAACCGATGATATACTACCCGCTTTCGGTGCTGATGCTGGCGAATATCCGCGATATCCTGATCATTTCCTCGCCGGAATATATTGAAAACTACCGGCGCCTTTTCGAGGACGGCTCACGCTGGGGGCTCAATATTTCCTATGCGGAGCAGCCAAGCCCCGATGGCCTGGCGCAAGCCTTCACGATCGGAGCAGATTTCATCGGCAGTGATCATGTCGCGCTGGTCCTGGGTGACAACATTTTCTTCGGCGCTGGCATCAGCGAGCTTTTGGCGAACGCGCGCGAGCGCAAGATCGGTGCAACCGTGTTTGCCTATGAAGTTACCGATCCGGAGCGTTACGGCGTTGTCGAACTCGACGCGACGGGAAAAGCGCTTTCGCTCGAGGAAAAGCCGGCAAAGCCGAAATCCAGCATGGCGGTGACCGGTCTCTATTTCTACGACAACAAGGTTGTAGACTATGCCCGCAACCTGAAGCCCTCGGCGCGCGGCGAATATGAAATCACCGATATCAATCGCCTCTATATGGAATCGGGAAGCCTCTTCGTCGAACGCATGTCGCGCGGCTATGCCTGGCTCGACACCGGAACACATGACAGCCTGCTTGAGGCAGCAGAATTTGTCCGCACGATCCAGCACCGCCAGGGCACCAGCGTGGCCTGCATCGAGGAAATCGCCTATCTCAACGACTGGATCTCCCGCGACAAGCTGATCGAGTATGGAAACCTATATTCCAAGACCGCCTACGGCAAATACCTGCTGAGGCTGGCCGAGGATTGAGTCCCTCGAGATCGGTGGTCGGCACCATCGTCGCGTTTTAGACGTCATATTCCAGCGTTTTGGTCGCTCCGGACGATGGCAAGTCTATAGGGAACGCGGGCACTTGGCTTGACCGGTTGGCCCAAATCCAGCAGGCGGCAGGCTGCTTTCCTTTTGAACATGGCCGGGGATGTGTCGCACAGAGCTACGCCGCTGTTCACGGGTTGGGAGACGGTTTCGAGAATGTGCCGTTCTCGCAAGTTTCGGCGTTCACGCTCGTAGAAGGCGTGCCACTGTCGATCCCTCAAAATGGCTGCAGTCTCAGGGCGGCGGCAAACGCCAGCGAAACCGTGTCCCTATTCGTTTGAAGCGTAAACTTCGGTGAATGGTGCACTAGGAAAATGCTGTGCCCGCAGGAGACAACGAAGTGTGGAGGGAGCCGCGACCCGATGCAATCGATGCGCTTCCCCTCCTAGCCGCAATCCTCAATCTGCTCCTGCCACATCAATTCACGGCTACTGAGCTTAATTACCCAAATCGTTGATATTGGCCGCAAAGGATGCACCCTGTGCTACCGGCGCCACGGTCGTGCTCACGAGTGTCGAGAATTTCCTGATTTCGGCGAGGGACGAGTTGGCGATGTAGATCAGGTCGCGGTTCTTGATTTTGAAGTTCTTCAGCACAAAGAAGCCGCTCGGGTCCTTCAAATCAACTTGATAGATGACATTGACGGTTCCGTCGGCATGCATCGACCGGGCGTTCGGGGCAAAAGCGCGGACGAGTTCGACCGGTTCCTGGCGATAGACGAAGACACCCTTGGCGTTTGCTCTTTCGTCGTTAAGGCCGCCAACCTTGGCCAAGCCCTGGTTCAGGTAGAGTTGCGACTCGTCGAACTGAACGGAAGCGTTGGCAGTCGTCGCCCCGAAAACCGTGAAACTCCGCGGCTGCCGGATAAGAGTGACGACGTCGTTGGACTGGACGTAGATATTCTCACGCGGATCCGAAATCAGCTGTTCCATCGGGATGGTTTCGGTTTTCATGCCACGCGTGATCTGCACGGCCAGTTGATGCAGTTCCATTCGAGGGCCGCCTGCAGTCGCGATGATATCGAGCAAGCGCTCGCCACCCGGGGTCAACGGAATGCGCCCGCTGGCAGCAACCTCACCGGTCACCGTCACGGTGTTCGAGTTGTTCTTGACGACGTTGACGAGCACCTGCGGCTCGACGGCCATCCGGCTCAAAGCCTTCTCGATCGTAATCTTCACAGCTTCAGGGCTCTGACCGGCAACCTTGATGGTCCCCGCATACGGAACCGAGATCGTGCCATTTTCCGAAACAAGCTGCACTGGAATCTGGGCGTTGCCTTGCTGGCTGGAACCTGCCGAGAACAGCCCGTTTTCCGAGGCTTCCCATATCGAGACGGTCACCGCGTCGCCGATGCCGATGCGCGACGAGCTTTGCCGCCGTGCCGCGCCGAAGGCAGCCGACAGCGGCCGTTCCTGTACGCGTGACAGCGAATCCGCGACAGCCTGCGTTACCTGTACCAGGACATACGGCGTTTCCGTTGCCTTTGCGCCTGACTGAATCGTACCGACGCTAGGCCCGGATCCTGGAAGGCCGCTACAGGATGACAACACCAGAATGGACGACGCTGCACCTGACAGGAGTAAAAATCGGATAAAAGGTGGCATTCACTTCAACTTTCAGCCTTGATCGCCAAGGTGTCTCACGGGATTTCGCCAGCATGACTAGCTTAGCAAGGGCTCCCGATCAAGAGCGCAACGCTGTTCCCTTCTGGATCAGATTTATGTCAAAGAGTTTAATGATTTCACTAATGCTAATCGGCAACAGTATGGCCGTGGTTGCCGCGCCTGTGGGCAACCCTGCACCCCGGCCGGGGGTGCGCTGCAGATCTTGAAGGCTGTCAGATCACCAACACTGCCTTAACCCAATGCGCAACCGCTTCCGACGGGTCCGGTTGGTGCCGCTCAAACGGGAAAGACATCGTTGCCCCGGCAAAGCCGTTCATTGCCCATCTGCGCAATAATTCGCAGTGCGCCTTTCCGGCAACAGGTCTCCACAACGGTTACGTGTTGACTTGATAATTGTCTTGGGCCGCCACAGACCCCGTGTATGTTCAAAGGCGAGGGTTGAAACCTTGCGAACATGATCTAAAATTAATGCTAATATAGTCGGCACCACAGAAACGATGCCATCATCCGCGGACCTGATGAAGAAGTTCCAATTGCTTTTTCGCGTATCAAGTGCAATCAGCAAGACAACTCACAGCAATCTAAAACGTTCGAGAAAATATGACAGTTGAAATCATAGGGCGCGCATGTCTCGCCCCTGGAGCGAATTCGCCGCAGGCGTTGTTTCGAATTTTGCGCCAGGGCAAATGCACGGTCACGCGTATTCCGTCCGATCGTTGGGACCTTGCACGCTTTTGGCATCCCGTCATCGGCAATCCCGGCAAGACCTACTCCTTCGCTGCGGGCGTGCTCGAAAGTATCTATGATTTCGATCCGGCAGCCTTCGGCATGTCGCAGCGCGAAGCCATGCACATGGATCCGCAACAGCGGGTTTTGTTGCAATTGGCCTGGCGCGCGCTGGAAGATGCCAATATTTCCATCCCGTCCCTGCATGGCGAAAATGTCGGCGTCTATATCGGTGCGTCCAGTCTCGACCACGCCAACCTGACCGTCGAGGATCCGGCTGCCGCCGGTCCGTATTTCATGACCGGAAACACGCTCTCGATCGTTTCCAACCGTATTTCCCATATTTTTGGCCTGAGCGGCCCGAGCATGACGGTCGATACCGCCTGTTCCTCGTCGCTGGTTGCGCTCGACCAGGCGATGCGCGCGTTGAACGCAGGTGAAATCGACACGGCCATCGTTGGCGGCATCAATGTCCTTGCCCACCCGCTTCCGTTCGTCGGATTTGCGCAGGCGCGCATGCTGTCCCCGGAAGGGCTCTGCCGTGCCTACGATAATGACGGCGCCGGTTATGTCCGCGCCGAGGGCGGCGTCGTGTTCGTTCTGCGCCGTTCCGACAGGGCACGGCAGGAAAAGGACCGCAGCTACGCCAAGATCGTTGCCACAGGTGTCAATTCCGCCGGGCGGACCAACGGCATTTCCCTGCCGTCACGCGAAGCCCAGGCCAATCTGCTGCGTGCCATCTATGAAGGCAATAATATCGATTCCAACCAGGTCGCCTTCGTCGAAGGCCATGGGACGGGCACCAAGGTCGGCGATCCGTCCGAAGTCTGGTCGATCGGCACGGTGATCGGCGCCAAGCGGCGCGCGCCGGTACCGATCGGCTCGATCAAATCGAATATCGGCCATACCGAGCCGGCATCCGGCCTGTTCGGCATGCTCAAGGCCGTCATGGCGCTTGAAAACAACTACCTGCCGGCATCGCTGCATTTCGAAACACCGAACGAGAACATCGATTTCGACGGGTTGAACGTCCGCGTGACCGCAAACCCGATCGAATTGCTGCGCGGCAAGCGCGCGCGCCTGGCCGGTATCAACTCCTTCGGCTTTGGCGGCGCCAATGCCCACGTCGTCATCAGCGATCCGGATCCCGTTCAGGACGAACGCAGCCGCAACAACGCCACCGGCCATGTTTTCATGGCAAGTGCTCATACTGCACACAGCCTTGATGAATTGCTGAAGTCGTACAAATCGACGTTCGCCAAAACCTCCAAGGACGAAGCCCGCGCCGTCATCGCCGCGTCAGGTGTCAACCGCACGCAGATGCGCCACCGTTTTGCGGCACGCAGCGACCATCCGGAAGACATTATCCGCGCCATTGCCAGCCACCTCGAAAAGCCAGCGTCCGATATCGGCGAAACCGGCGAAGCAGTGACGAAGGACGCAAAGGTTGCCTTCGTCTTCTCCGGCAACGGCTCGCAATGGGCTGGCATGGGTGTAGAGGCCTTCCGCGAAAACCTGCATTTCCGTCAGTGCTTCACCTCGGTGAGTGCGCTGTTCAAGTTCCATTCGGACATCGTGCTCACCGATTTGCTGACAGATCCGGATTTGGACAAGAAGCTGTCCGACACGAAGTTCGCCCAGCCGCTCTTGTTTGCGGTCCAGGCGGCGCTGTCGGATTCGCTTGTCGCCATGGGCATCAAGCCGACGGCTGTGTTCGGTCACTCGGTCGGCGAAATCGCTGCGGCCTATGCCGCAGGCGCCCTGTCGCTGGTCGATGCTGTCTCGATCGTCGCCAAGCGCTCGCTGCACCAGGATCTCCTGGCTGGTCAGGGCACGATGGCCGCCGCCATGCTCGGTGAAGACGCTGCAAACGCTTTCGCCAAATCACGCGGACTTGAGCAGGTCTGCGTCGCGGCTATCAACGCCCACAATTCGGTAACGATTTCCGGCCCTGCACACGAGGTTTCCGCCTTCCGCGACGCCGCCCGCAAGGCGAAGATCCCCGTCCAGATTCTCGATATCAACTATCCGTTCCATCACCCGATCATCGATCGGGCCAAGAAAGCCTTCCTCGCCGATATTCCGGACATCGCGCCGCGCAAATCCGAACTTGCATATCTGTCCACCGTCACCGGCGAGCGGATGGATGGCACGCAGCTTGATCCGGATTACTGGTGGAAGAACGTCCGCGAACCGGTTCGCTTCCAGGCCGCGACCCAAGCCGCTATCGAACTTGGCTGCAGCCTGTTCATCGAAATTTCGCCACGGCCGATCCTCTCGTCCTATCTCAAGGAGACGGTCAAGCAAGCGTCGATCCCTGGCACGGTCGTTGCGACCTTGCTGCGCGATGGCGGCGAAAAAGGCCAGGATCCCATCTCCCGCGCCATGGCGCGGGCGATTGCCCATGGCGCAGCCTTCGACGAAGCGCGTCTGTTCGGGAAGCGCAATGCCTTCATCCGCCTTCCGGACCTGCCGTTCGAACAGACCGAGTTGCGCCCGGCATCAACCAGCGACGCCGCCGACCTGTTTGGCCGTGGCTCCAAGACGCCCTATACGCTCGCAGGCTGGCGCGCCGATTTGAACAGCGGTAGCTGGAAAAACCATGTCGATGCGCATCTGTTTCCCGATCTTGCCGAGCATATCGTCGATGGCAAGGCTATTCTGCCGGGCAGCGGTTTCATAGAGATCGCCATTTCGGCTGCACAGCAATACTATGGCACCACAGAGGTCGACATCACCAATTTGGAGATCGTGCGGCCGCTGGAGCTTGCCGACAACCGGATGATGGAGCTTTCCACCATCCTGTCGCCGGAAACCGGCGATATCGAAATCCGCTCGCGTGAGCGTCTTTCGGAAGACGACTGGGCGGTGCACGCGGTGGCGAGAAGCCGCAAACCGATCCCAAGCGAGGCGATGCCCGCCGGCAATGCCTTTGCCGGCCTTGAAAAAACGGCCAGCGTGACGCCTGCAAAAGCCTATGAGACTGCGCGTCAGTTCGGCCTCGATTACGGCCCGCGCTTCCAGTTGATGGCCAAGGCCGTCTGTTATGGCGACCGTTTCATCGACGTCGAGCTGAGGGAGCCTGAAAAGACAGGCAACCCCTTCGTCAGCTACAGCCTCAATCCAATTTCCGTGGACGCGACCTTCCATGGCCTGGTGGCGCTGTTTGACCGCTTTACCGGCGAAGCCGGCGGAGCGCCTTATATTCCAGTGCGCTTCGGCTCCGTGCGCCTGACGAATTCCGGCCTGACCGTCAAGCGGGCCCTAGTCGAGATCGAGCGCATCAGCGCCAACTCGATCAAGGCGAAGTTCCGTTTCTTCGGCAAGGGCGGCGAAGTCATTGCAGCGTTTGACGACTGCCGCTTCCGCCGCACCTATCTGCGCCAGCACAAGACACTGGACATGCTGTCCTTCCATTACGAGGCCGTGCCTTCCGACCGCACTGCACCGCTCGCGACGCTCGGACGTTCGCATGCGCTGCCTTTGCCGCTGCTTGCCGCACCGGACGAGACCGGCATCGACAACACGACGCTTCTGTTCAACGCGGCGATCTATCGTGCCTGCCACGAAATCGCACTGAAGGTTGGCAAGGGTACCGCCAAGGTCGATACAAGGTCGCTTCCCGGCGATTTTGCGTTCCGCTGCTTCCTTTCCAATTGTCTCTATGTTTTGGAAGACGCAGGCTTGTGCGAACACAAGGCAGGCAGCTGGAAGATCGCCACCGAATTCTCGCTTCCTCCCGTCGGCGACATCCTCAAGGAACTCTATGGCGAGCGCTCGGAGCGCGCCGTGGAAGCCGTGCTGATCAACAATTCCTACGCTGAAGCGCTTGACCGCATCGACAGTCTTTTCGCCTCGGAGATATCGGGCAACGAGAACGATCCAGCAAGCAAGCCGCAGGGCTTCATCAGCGATGCAACGCTCGATCACCAGACTGTTCATTCCGAATCCACCCGTCAGCGTATGGATCTGGTCCTTGCGGCGGTCGAAACGGCGCTCACCGGCAAAAACGGCAAGACCGGTTTGCGGATCGTCGAGGCAGGCACCATCTCTGCCGGGTTTACCCGCAGGCTTTCAACGCTGGCGGCAAGATACAATGCCAGCCTGATCGTTGTCGAACCGCGCGAAAATGCCCAGCGCAACCTGGAGATCGCGTTCGAGGAAGACGCGCATGTGAGAGTCCTGAAAAAGGATGCGTTCGCGACCCTTCCGGCTTTCGATCTCGTCGTCAGCGCCTCGGATACGATTTTCACGCTGATCGATGAAGATGGCGCCATTCGCAATGCACTGCGCGTCAGCCTGCGGGAAAACGGGGCGCTTGTCGCCGCCACCAATGCGCCGACCGTGTTCAGCGACTTTGCTTTCGGACTGACCGAGAGCTGGTTTGCCCGCACCCAGGCCGTCGAATTTCCGATCGGCAAGCTGGCGACGGTCACGCAATGGCAGAAAGATCTGACCGATCTGGGCCTGCGCGAGATCTCGGTCGAAGACCGCGAATTGTCGCACGGAAATATCATTGCCGTCGAAGCGCAAGGCGGTCTGTTTACCGATGCCGCCCAGGCTGCCGACGCGCAGCCCGCAGAGATTGCCAAGCCGGTGCTGGTCCTGCATGAAGGCAGTGTTTCGAGCCTGCAGAACAAACTGCCGTCGGGCAAGGATGCCATTCAGGCACCGCTTGTCCATGTACGATTGACGGGCGATTTTGAGACGGACAAGAATAAGATCGCCGAGGCGATCGAGGGATTGCACGAGAAGCCGGTACGGGCTGTCTATCTGTCTTCGCCGACCGCGACGGACCGTAGCCAGGATTCGGCTGCTCTGCAAAATCGCGTCCTGTCGCTCAGTGCGTTCGCCGAGGCACTTCGCCAATATCATGCCAATGCGGAGCCGGCCGCCGATCAGCGGCCCTGCCTCGTGATCGCTGCTCCAGGTGGCGCGCCCGTCACTTTGAGTGCGCGCGACAAGGATGTCTCCGGCTCAAGCGTCAATAGCGGCCTTTGGGCATTCGCCCGTGTGCTGCAGAACGAGTATGATTTCCTCGACATTCATTCGCTCGATTTCACCGGACCCAAGGCCGAAGCCGGCAATCAGCTTGCCGCTGCGATTTCGATGCTCGGCGATACCAGCGGAAACCGCGAATGGCTGCTTGACGGAAAAAGCGGTATCCTTTCGGAAATCCGTGCCGTTCCGGGACCGGTCGAACAAACCTTGCGCAAGACGACCGATTTCAAGGCTGCGACCATCCGCCAGCGTGTGAGTTCACAGGTCGGCAGCATTGCCTGGGAACAGTCTGAAATCCCTCAAGCAGGTCCGGACGATGTCGTCGTTGCAGTCGCTGCAACCGGCCTGAACTTCCGCGACGTGATGTGGGCGATGGGACTTCTGCCGGAAGAAGCGCTTGAAGACGGCTTTGCCGGAGCGACGATCGGCATGGAGCTTTCTGGTCATGTCGTCGCCATCGGCAGCAGCGTCCGCGACCTTTCGGTCGGCGATGCCGTGATGGCGATCGCACCCGCAGCCTTTTCCACACATGTCGTCGTTTCCCGGTCGGGCGTCGCCAGACTGCCCGAAACCGTCAGCCCCGTTGCGGCGGCAACCGTTCCGGTTGCCTTCCTCACCGCCTATTACGCAATGATCGAGCTTGGCCGCATCCGAGCCGGCGAAACGATCCTGATCCACGGCGCCGCCGGCGGTGTCGGCCTTGCAGCCTTGCAGGTTGCCAAGCTCGCCGGGGCGAAAGTCATCGCCACGGCGGGAACGCGCGAAAAGCGCCGTTTCCTGAAGATGCTCGGCGCCGATCACGTCTTTGATTCGCGCTCGCTGGCCTTCGTCAACGACATCCTCGGTGTCACCGGCGGCGAAGGCGTCGACCTGGTCCTGAATTCGCTGTTTGCCGAAGCCATGGAACAGAGCCTGTCGCTGGTAAAGCCGTTCGGCCGCTTCCTCGAACTGGGCAAGCGCGACTACTATGCCGACAGCAAAATCGGCCTGCGTCCGTTCCGCCGCAACATCAGCTATTTCGGTATCGATGCCGACCAGCTGCTGGTCAATGCGCCTGATCTGACGAAGCGGATTTTCACCGAAATCGGTGCGCTATTCGAAGAAGGCAAGCTGGTACCGCTTCCCTACCGTGCGTTCGGGTTCGACGAAATCGGCAATGCTTTCCGGCTGATGCAGAACGCTGGCCATATCGGCAAGATCGTCGTGCTGCCGCCCGTTGCCGGACGCGATGAGGTCGCGAACCGGCCAGCCGCCCGCATGTCGGTCGATAGCCTCGGCGTGCATCTGGTCGTTGGCGGCATTGGTGGCTTCGGTCTTGCCGCTGCCAACTGGCTGGTCGAAAAGGGCGCGCGCAATGTCGCGCTCGCCACCCGGCGCGGTATCGCCGATCTCGATACCCTCGAAGCGGTCAAGCGCTGGGAAAACATGGGCGTTTCGGCGACCATCCATGCCTGCGACGTGACCGACGAGGCGGCTGCGGACGCGCTTTTGAAAACACTTCGCCAGATCGGTCCCCTAAAGACCGTCGTTCACGCGGCGATGGTTCTCGACGACGCATTGATCAACAATCTCAACCGCGAACGCAACCGTCCGGTCATCGACGTGAAGGCGCAGGGAGCCGCCGTTCTCGACCGGTTGACGCGCACGGACGCGCTCGAACACTTCATCATGTTCTCCTCGGCAACGACATTGGTCGGCAATCCCGGCCAGGCCAACTATGTGGCTGCCAACGGCTATCTCGAAGGCCTTGCCCGCGCTCGCCGGCTTGAGGGGCTACCGGGCCTGGCGATCGGCTTCGGCGCGATCGCCGACAAGGGCTATCTGGCACAGAATACCGACGTCAACGATCTGCTCTCCAAGCGCATCGGCAAGACGGCCCTGAAGGCGCAATCCGCCCTCAATCAGGTCGAGAGCTATATCCGCTCCGATCCGGGCACGGTGGATGCCGCAGTGGCGATGGTTTCCGAACTCGATTGGGCGGCGGCGCGCAGTCTGCCGGTTGTTCGCAATGCCCTGTTCGAGGTCATCCTGCGGACGGCTGACCAGCACACCGCAGGCAGCGATGGCACGACCATGGATCTCGTGGCGATGATCGATGGAAAGTCTCCCCAAGAAGCCGAAGACATTCTCTATGACCTGGTGGCCAGCGAGATTGCCGCCATCCTGCGCGTGTCGAAGGATACGATCTCACGCAACAAGATTCTCAAGGAAATCGGCCTCGACAGCCTGATGGCCGTTGAACTGGGGATCAGCTTCCAGCAGAATACCGGCTTCGATATGCCGCTGAGCGGTGTCGCCGACACGACGACTGTTGGCGATGTTGCGCGCAAGCTTTATGACAAGGTCAGCAAGCGGGATCACGGCAGCGACGAAGACAGCGAGCCCGGCGACAACAAGATCGTCAACGAGCTCGCTCAGCGCCATACCGGCAACGGTACGGAGAAGGCGGCCAGCCAATGAGCGATAACGAGGAACGCAACAACGTTTCCAAGATGAACAGCAGCCTGAAGGAAAACCTTCTGGACAAGATGCGCAACACGCATCAGTCGTCGGAACGCAACCGCATGGCTCGTTCCGAACGCGACGTTCCTCCGCCGGTCAGGCGCAAGCAGACGCGGTTCGAGGATTTGCCGGAATACAAGCAGGTCCAGACCCAGAAGATCGCCAGCGAGCAGCTGGGCATCGACAACCCGTTCTACCGCGCACACCAGACGGCAGCCGGCGCAACGACGGTGATCGACGGACGCAAGCTGATCAACTTCGCATCCTATGATTATCTCGGCCTCAACCGGCATCCGCATGTTCTCGCCCAGGCCCGCGACACCATCAACACGTTCGGTATCTCGGCATCCGCCAGCCGGCTCGTGGCAGGCGAACGTCCGGCCCACGCAGAACTCGAAGAGCGCATTGCCGCCTTCTACGGCGTCGAGGCGTCGGTCTGTTTCGTCAGCGGCTACCTGACCAATGTTGCGGCGATCAGTTGCCTGATGGGTCCGAAGGACCTCGTGGTGCATGACGAGTTCATTCACAACAGCGCGCTTGCCGGCATCAAGCTGTCGGGCGCCACGCGGCGTCTGTTCAAGCATAATGATGCAAACGACCTGGAACACGTGCTGCGCACGGTTGCAGGCGACTATCGCCGTATCCTGGTAATCGTCGAGGGCGTCTATTCGATGGATGGCGATATCGCCAACCTGCCGGCCATCGTGAAGCTGAAGACCGAATATGGCTTCTGGCTGATGGTCGATGAGGCCCACTCCCTCGGCATCCTCGGAAAGCGCGGCAAAGGCACGTTCGAACATTTCGGTATTGATCCGCGTCAGGTCGATATCTGGATGGGAACGCTTTCCAAGACGACTTCGAGCTGCGGCGGCTATATTGCCGGTAGCGGTGCTCTCGCAGCGGTGCTGAAGGCGACAGCCGGCGGCTTCGTCTACAGCGTCGGCCTCGCGCCGGTTCTGACTGCATCGGCTATTGCGAGCCTCGACATTCTGGAAGGCGAGCCGGAGCGTGTCGCTGCCTTGAGGCGCAACGGCGCGCTCTTCCTCAAGCTTGCCCAGGAAGCCGGCCTCGATACGGGTCTGAGCGCAGGCTTTTCCGTGGTTCCGGTCCTGGTCGGCGATTCGCTGCGCGCGGTGCAGCTGTCGAACGATCTCCTTGCCGCCGGCATCAACGCGTTGCCGATCATTCATCCGGCGGTTCCGGAAGGGATGGCGCGTTTGCGGTTCTTCATCACCAGCGAACACACCGAGGAACAGATCCGCCAGACAGTGGCGATGACGGCTGAAAAACTCAAGGATCTTACCGAGCGGAATTTCGGTCTCGCATCGATCGATGTCCAGCAGATGATGAAGATGCTCGCCTCCCGGTAAAGTCGCTCTCCCGAAACAGCCAGGCCAATATTCATGAACCGAAGCGGTTTTGCGGCATGACTCATGTGATCATCACAGGCGGTTCGAGCGGCATCGGCCTGGCGCTGGCGCGCCTCTATGCCGCGCGCGGCGCACGCATATCGCTTCTGGCACGCTCCCTGCCGGCGCTTGAAGCGGCGATGATGGAACTTGCAAGACATGGGCACGAACCATCGATCCGGATCGAAAGTACCGACGTTGCCGACGAAGACCAGACATTGGCGGCGATACACAAATGCGAAGATGCCTTCGGCCCCTGTGACATCCTGATCACGTCTGCGGGAATCGTCGAACCCGGACGGTTCGACGCGCTGTCGTCGGCGGCCTTCCATCGGCAGGTTCAGACAAACCTGTTCGGCAGCATCCACGCGGTGCGCGCTGTTTATACCGCCATGACAGAACGGCGCTCCGGCAGGATCATGCTGATTTCTTCCGGCGCAGGCTTGATCGGTATTTACGGCTACACCGCCTATTGCGCCTCGAAGTTCGCCCTGCACGGGTTCGCCGACGCTTTGCGCTCGGAGGCAAAGCCGCATGGGGTCAACGTTTCCGTCTGTTTCCCGCCGGATACCGAAACGCCGCAATTTTCCCGCGAATTGGAACATCGGCCGCTTGAAGCAACCGTGATCATGGGGCGCATTGCTCCCTGGTCTTCCGCCACTGTTGCACTCCGGATCGCACGGGCGATCGACAAGGGCCAATTCGAGGTATTTTTCGGCTGGACGCTGTGGGCGCTGGGACGCTTCGGCTCGGCGGTGAAGCCGGTTCTCAACTGGTGGTTCGACAGAGGCATTCAGCGGGTCGGAGGGCGGCGCTGAACAGCCATAGTTGCTTGTATCCGCCGCCAATAGGATTTAAATGTCGCTCTGTCGCGGCGGTGCATGACGCGTCGGCGGCCATGAAAGATCGAAGGTATCCGTTTGGCGTTGACGTCGCTCCACATGCACTACCATCCGGTAACGCTGACCTTTTTCTGCTACGCGCTGGCTTGTGCCGTCATCCTTTACACGGATAAATTTGCCCTGCCCGCACGCGAGCGCCGAAAGCACCGGCCACCATTCAGCCGCCGGCGTGCCGCCGTCGATATCCTCTCGCGGCTGCCGATCATAGCGCTCGTGTTCGCGGGCTTCTTCTCGATCTCCTGGCGCCCTCTCTACGCGAGCGCCGGTACGATGAGCTTCTTCGTCATCTTCACCGGCATATCCCGGGCCAAGTTCAAGTTCATTCGCGAACCTCTGGTCTTTTCAGACATTGCTCTGGTTGCCGACGTCTTCAAGTACAAGTCGATCTTCTACGCCAACTCGCTCAACATCGTTTTCTGGATCGTCGCCTTCCTGTATGTCTTCGGCGTCTCCGGCCTCTACATGTATTTCGAGCCGAACATTCTGCCGGAGAGCCATACGTTCGGCTGGATCATCGCCGCGATCCTGGTCGCGGACTTGCCGTGGGTTCTGCTATTCTACGGCCCCGTCAACCGGCCAGTGGCGGATTTCGTCCAGCATCTCGTCGGCGTGCCGAACGTCAAGGTGAGCACGATCCGCTTCGGCACCTTTGCTTCGGTGATCTTCCATTTCATCCTCTGGCTTGGCCGCCGGCGTGAAAAGATCATTGCGGAACTGTCCGAACGTTTCTTCGCCGCAGTCCAGGATCTGATCGGCCACGATGCCGACAACAAGGCTCCCCTGGTCGTCGTCTGGCAGTCGGAATCGTTCATCGACATGCGCCACTGCGGTGTCGATAGCGTCAAGCTGCCAAACATCGACCGGCTGCAGAAGCTCGCCATCCAATGGGGCCGCCTCGCCACGGTTTTCGAGGGCGGCTATACGCTGCGAACGGAATTTGCCGTGTTGAGCGGGCTTGTTCCCGACGACCTGCATATCGATGCAAGCTATCCCTATCTGCGGGCGAGCCACTATACCGATGTGGTCTGGCCGACGAAGCTGAAAAATGCGGGCTGGAGCACGCATTTCATGCACCCGTATGACCGGACGTTCTTTCTTCGCCATAAAGCCATGCCGCAGCTGGGCTTTGAAAAGATGACCATGCTCGATGAATTCGACCATGATCCGGTCCGCGATGGCCCCTATGTTTCGGATACGGCCCTGACCCGCAAAGTCATTGCCGCCGTGGAAAGCCAGACGGACGAAAAGGGCAATTTCCTGTTCGTCGCCTCAATGGCCAACCATGGACCTTGGGAGCCCAACCGCGTCGAAGGAGTGGACGATCCCATTGCGATCTATCTCGAAATTCTCCAGCAATCCGACAAGGCGCTGGGTGAACTTGTCGATCATCTGAACAAGCTCGACCGCCCCGTCTGGCTGGTTTTCTACGGCGACCACGCACCCTTGCTGAAATCCTTCGCGGATCCTTTCCCCGATCCCCGCACCGACTATTTCATCGTGCCCCTGGCAGCCGCACGTAAGCCGCAGAATGCGCCGTCGTTTCCACGTAACGAAGAACCCTGGAAGCTGCTGGAAGCCATGCTGAAACATGCCAATCTGCAAAAGGATGATTTGCGATAGTGCCGGCGCCGTTGTTTAAGGACCTGTGACGATGGCTTTGCCAAAAACGTCGGAGCGGCGCGTGTTCCTTTTCCTGCAGGGACCATCCTCGCCGATCTTCGCCAAGATCGCCGGCCGGCTGGAGGCCAGAGGCCATCACTGCCTGCGGATCAACCTCAATCCGGGCGACCAAATCTTCTGGCGGCGCAAGGGCGGCCACAATTTCCGCGGCCGCGGTGGCGATGAGTGGCACGCCTATGTCACCTCATTCATGGATCGGCATGGGGTCACCGATCTCATCCTGTTGGGAGAAGAGCGTCCCTACCATCAGATAGCCATTGGAGCCGCCAGAGAGCGTGCTGTCGAGATTTCGGTTGTCGAGATGGGCTATCTGCGGCCGGACTGGTTGACGCTTGAACGCGACGGGATGTCGTCCAATTCGCATTTTCCCGCAGACCCCGGACAGATCATCGAAGCGGCCCGGCCGCTTGCCGAGCCCGATTGGACGAGACGATATACCCAGAGTTTTGCGGCCGAAGCTGGATACGACCTTCTCTACAATCTGCCGAATGTCTTCCTGTGGTTTCTGTTCCCGCACTATCGCCGCCATGCTCTGTCCCATCCACTGGCCGAATATGCCGGATGGGTGATGCGTCTGGCTGGCGGCAGGCGTAGAAAGCGGGCGGCAACCGCGCTCATCGACAACCTTCTGGCCGGCGCTACCCCGTTTTTCGTTTTCCCGCTGCAACTGCAAACCGACTTTCAGCTGCGGGCGCACTCTCCTTACAATGACCAGCGCGAGGCGATCACCGAGGTTCTCACCTCTTTCGCGAACTATGCACCGAGCGAGGCGCGTCTCGTCGTCAAGGTCCATCCTCTCGACAACGGGCTTATCGACTGGCAAACCTATGTGGCCGGACTGGCAACCCGGCTCGGCATCGATCGGCGCATACAATTCCTGGACGGCGGTGATCTGGGTGCGCTCTTGGGCCGGGCGGCAGGCACCGTCACGGTCAATTCCACAGTGGGGCTTCATGCCCTGCAAATCGGCAAACCCGTCAAGGTTTTGGGCGCAGCTGTTTTCAACATCGCAAAACTCAGCGATCAGGCGGAACTGGATCAATTCTGGGGCGCGCCAAGGCCGCCGGAGGAAACGATCCGGGCTGCTTTTTTCCGTTTGCTCGCGGCGGCAATCCAGGTCAGGGGAAATTTCTACTCCGCCGCCGGGACGGATGGCGGCGCGGAGGCGATTGCGCAGAGACTACACGAGCGTTCCGTGAACAAGCCAGGCGGATTTGTCGATCCGCCTCCGAGACTGAGGCCGGCGAAACGCTCGGCAAGTCGCTTCTGATCCATCTACCGCGCGCGTGTATCCGCGCACCAAATCCTGTCAACGTCCGCTTACGCAACGCCTGCGCGCAAAAGATCGTGAATATGAAGTATCCCGCTGGGAACACCGGTCTCATCGACCAGGAACAGTACAGTCACCTTTTGTGCCTGCATGATTTCCATCGCTGCACTGGCCAACACACTACCCTTGATGACCCGCGGGCTGTGCGACATGACCGTATCGACGCTTTCGAGCAGAAGGTCCTGTGACATATGGCGGCGCAAATCGCCATCGGTGATCACCCCAACGAGTTTGCCCGTCTCACCGGTAATTCCGACGACGCCAAAGCCTTTCGAGGACATCTGGATGACCGCGTCGCCCATTGGGCTGCCGAGCGGCAGCAGCGGGATCGCATCGCCGTCATGCGCCAGTTCCTGAACGAGAAGCAGCTGCGATCCGAGTTTGCCGCCGGGGTGGAAGGTCTTGAAGTCCTGGGCAGAGAACCCGCGCCGCTCGAGAAGCGCAATCGCCAGTGCGTCACCCACAGCCAGTTGCAGCATCGCCGAGGTGGTTGGCGCCAGCCCGTGCGGACAGGCTTCCTGCACCTTGGGCAGGGTGATGGCGACGCTGGAATTGCGCGCCAGCAGGCTTTCGGGATTGGACGTGACGGAAACGACCGGGACATTGAAACGTTTGGCGTAAGCCAGCATGTTTCCAAGCTCAACGGTCTCTCCTGACCATGACAGCAGGATGAGCAGATCTTCGGAGGTGATCATGCCGAGATCGCCATGGCTGGCTTCGGTCGGATGCACGAAATAGGCGGATGTCCCGGTCGATGCCATGGTCGCAGCGATCTTGCGGCCGATATGGCCACTCTTGCCAACCCCGGAAACGACCACGCGGCCACGGCCGCCTGCGATCAGTTCGACAGCATCAACCAGGCTGCGCGCAAGCGCTGGATCGGCGGAAAATTGGGTTGCAAATGCGTTGATACCATCGACTGCCGTGGCAATCGATCGCCGCAGCGATTCAATGACAATGCCTTCTTGCGGAGGGTTCATATCGATTTGCCTGAGACCCATGATCGCCACTCCAAAACCACACCGAGGCATCCCGTTATCACCAGAGCACTCGCGGATCGGCCAAAACGGCCGAATTGCCCTCTTATTGGCGCAATAGGCCTGACCGTCAAGTCCGGCGGTCGAGGACAGGAACCTGCGGGGTCAGCTTGCCCGCTGTGCGACGATCTCGTCTTCCCCGGCAGTCAACTGGCCGGGATTGCCGACGAAAGCTTCCAGGGTCATCGTATCGAGAATATCGGCGATGGCATCGCGGACTGTCGTCATCGACCTGCGGACTTCGCACGTATCCGGATCGTTGCAGTCATCGCAGACTTCGTACGCCGTACGGCTGGCACAGCGGATCGGCGCCAGAGGGCCGTCCAGCGTCCGCACGACCTGTCCGATGCGGATTTCGGATGCGGGCCGCGATAGCGAATAACCGCCGCCGGGTCCTTTTTTCGAGCGCAGGATGCCGGCATTTCGCAGTTCCAGCAGAATAGTATCGAGAAACTTCTTCGGGATATTGTTCCGGCTGGCGATCTCGGTGATGAAGGCTGTCTCACCCGGATCAAGCCGCGCCAGATCGACCAGCGCCTTCAATCCGTATTTTCCCTTTTTGGTCAGCATCGCAGTTCGCTCTTTTCACAAATAGGCATCGAAAATGGCGCCTATTTGCTGATTGCCATCACATAACCCGGCATATCACATGGGAAGCCGTGCCAATATACCGATTTAGTGAAAAGATGGCCAAACTGCGGTTTTCATACCTATTTGTGGCTTATGCGACCGCATAGACCGCAGAGGTGTCCTGAACCGGCAACACCGGCTGGCGGACAGCCTGTGCCGACATCAACTGACGCACCGCCGCCCTTGCTTCTTCGGCCGAGCGAAAGTGGCGCGAATCAAGATCCCAGACGTGATATTTCACAGCGACGAACTTCAACCGGCCTGCATCCGGGACGACGACACCGACAGCTTCACCGCCGAATTCTATAACCTGCTTGCTCATGGGATAGTGCTCCTACCGCGCCTCGGCGCGGATCATTCAAATCGTGCAACATTCAAAGAAAAGACTGCGTGGAATTCACATTCGCCAGAAGGTGCGAATGCAAAGGTCTTTCGTTGTGCGACAATGGGAATGCGCGCCTCGGAAAGTGGCGATGCGGGCAACGTCAGACATGGCTCTCTCCTTCGGCAAGGCCCGGCTGGATGCTCTCCGGGCGCGTTACAGGTCTCCGCTGCGGCCTATGCCATCTGCGAACAACCACAAGATAGGATAGACCACAAATTTAGTCAATTAAATTTGTCTACCCGCGAAAAATAATACTATTCCATTCGATGTTTCAGTCGAATGCAGCAAGGCTTGTTCACGAAACTGGAGATCGTAGAATGAAAATCTAGTTTTCTTTCGAAATCCGAACCGTGTTCACCGCTGTTATGTAGGCGCATCGTGAGACAAAAAAAGGGCAGCCGAAGCTGCCCTTTCATTTTTTCATGGAGAAATCGATCAGCTCTTGGCCAACTCGGTTCCCGGAGCGCGGGTTGCCTCGCGGTCCTTCCACCAGCGGCTGAGGAACAGCAGGATCGGGCCGCCGATATAGATCGACGAGGTCGTTGCGACGATGACGCCGAAAATCATCGGCCAGGCAAAGCTCTTCACCGCATCGCCACCCCAGATCGCCATTGGCACCAGCGAAAACGCCGTTGCCATCGAGGTGAAGATGCATCGTGCCAGCACCTGGTTGATCGACATGTCGATCAGGTCGGAGAATGGCATCGACTTGTACTTGCGCAGGTTTTCCCGCATGCGGTCGTAGACCACCACCTTGTCGTTCACCGAATAGCCGATCATCGTCAAAAGGGCCGCGATGGCGGTCAGATTGAAGTCGATGCCGGTCAGCGCGAAGAAGCCGATCGTCTTGGTGATGTCGAGCAGAAGCACCGCAATGGCGCCAACGGCAAAGTGCCATTCGAACCGCCACCAGATGTAGAACAGGATCGCCAGCATCGCGAGAACGACGGCGAGGAAGCCTGAACGGGCAAGTTCGGCCGAGATCGTCGGACCGACGACTTCGGTGCGTTCGAAGCTGACGTCCGGAATGACCTGGACCACGCCATCCTTGATCTTGTTCAAGGCAACGGTCTGCTCCTGTTCGCTGCCCGGCTGACGCTGGACGCGAATCAGCACCGACTGGTTCTGACCGAATTCCTGCAGTGCCACTTCGCCGAGGCTCAGCCCTTCCAGCTCTTCGCGCAGCTTGGGCAGGTCGAGCACGGATTTCGACGTCGCCTCCACCTGGATACCGCCGACGAAGTCGATGCCGTAGTTCAGGCCCGGATGGAAGAATAGGACCACGGAGCTGATCGACAGGAAGGCCGACATGCCGATGGCGATGAAGCGGCCCTTCATAAAGGAGATCTTCGGAATATGCGGAACGCCGCCGAACAGCGACGGGATTTCCAGTTTCTTCATCTTGCGGCGGACGACAACTTCACGCATCGCCAGGCGGACGACGGTGATCGAGGTGAACATCGAGATGACGATGCCGAGCATCATGGTGATCGCGAAACCGCGAACCGGACCGGTGCCGAACATGAACAGCAGGATGGTGCCGGAGAGCGTCGTGACGTTACTGTCGATGATGGTGGCATAGGCCTTGTTGAAGCCGATATCGAGCGCCTTCATCGCCCCTGCCCCGCCTTCCGTTTCCTCCCGGATACGGGCGTTGATCAGGATGTTGGCGTCCACCGCCATGCCGATACCCAGAATGATACCGGCGATACCGGGCAGCGTCAGCGTCGAACCGAGCATGCCGAGCACACCGATGGTGAGGATGGTGTGCAGCAGAAGGCCGAGATTGGCGATCATGCCCCAGGCGCCGTAGAGCAGCACCATCAGCGTGACGACAAGGGCAAAGCCGGCAAGACCGGTATAGATACCCATGCGGATCGAGTCGGAGCCGAGGTTTGGACCAACCGAACGCTCTTCGATGATGGTCAGCGGTGCCGGCAGGGCGCCGGAGCGCAACAGTGCCGAAAGAACGGTTGCTTCCTGGGCGGTGAAGTTGCCGCTGATCTGGCCCTGGCCGCCGGGGATCGGTTCGTTGATGCGCGGCGCCGTCAGGACCTTGCCGTCGAGCACGATGGCGAAAGGCAGGCCGACATTGTCGCGGGTGATTTCGGCAAATTGCCGTGCACCCTGGCTGTCGAACGTGAAGGAAACGATCGGTTCGTTGGTCTGCTGGTTGAAGCCCGCCTTGGCGTCGGCGAGACGTTCGCCGGAAATCGCCACACGGCTTTCGACCGCATATTTGGCGCCGTCATTTGTGCCCGGCAGGATATCGACGCCGCGCGGCGGCGTGGCCGTATTTGGATCGACCGTTGTGTCTACCATGTGGAAGCTCATCTGCGCCGTTGAGCCAAGCAGCTGACGCAGGCGCGTCGGGTCCTGCAGGCCCGGCAACTGGACGAGAATACGGTCGGAACCGACACGCTGGATCAGCGGTTCGGCGACGCCGACCTGGTCGACGCGGCGGCGGATGATTTCAAGGCTCTGGTCGACGGCGGCCGTCATGCGTTCGCTGAGACCGGCTTCCGTGAGCTTGACCGTGATGGTGTCGTCTGCCGCCGCGACCTCGATATCCGAGCTCGCCGTACCGAAACCGAGCGTGCCGGCCGGTGTCGCCAGCTCCCGGATTTTCGGCATCACCTTGTCGCGATCCGCCTGATCGGCGATCTTGACGGCGATGGAATCGCCGGCGATACGGGCAGACGATGTCGGGATCCGCTCGGTGCGAAGCACACCGCGAATATCGTCGAGCAGCGTGTTGAGACGCGCCTGACGCAGACCGGCGGCATCGACTTCCAGAACCAGGTGGGAACCACCCTTAAGGTCAAGGCCGAGCGTGACCGGCTTGACCGGCAGGAAGGACGCATATTGCTGCTGGACGGATGCCGGCAGGATGTTGGGCAGCGCCGCGAGTATCCCAAACAGGGTAATCGCGACATAGGCCAGAACGGCCCATTTCGAAGTGCGCATGTTGAGGTTCCATTATAGCCCGCGCCCATCCGGCAGAGCCTGGGACGGCGGGTGTGATGCGTCAAGTAAAGTTGCGCCGATGCGCAAAAGACCGCCTCAGGCAGTCTCAGGCGTAAAACGCCGGAGGTCCGCGAGCGCGGGTCGTGTAACCCTTCTCGCCCGTTATCTCAGCATGCAAAAGACCGGTAGAGGGCATGCTGCCGTAAGAGATCGACGCGACGAAAACCGGAGCAGGCAGCACAAATGGCCCCGGCCCGCCCGGCGAAGACTTGCCGTCGATGCGATCAGCCAGGAAACGCAGATCGGCAACTGGAAAAGCACGAACGGCATGACGCGCCAGTGTCGTGTCGGAGGCTCCGCCCTCCGGAACGGCCACGTTGCCGGCACTCGCCTCCGTCAGAAACCGCGATGACAGTCCTTGCGCCGACGCGACGAACTGCATGGCAAGTGCCGCCGCCAGAATCCACAGCACGGCAAAAAGCTTGCCTGCCTGGTTCCTGTCGATGCTGTTGCCGTTCATGCCCATAGAGGACATCGTCCTTCCCGTTGGCGCGCCGTTTTTACAGCAAATCGCCGAACTGCACGCCGATTCAGCCTGCAAGCGCGCCTAAAAACCATCGCGCGCTACCAAAGTCAAATCTTACCATCACATCGCGCCGTTGAACATCCTCGACGCCGCAACGCTCACGCGGTAACACCCGCCGTCCGCGTCTGATGGATCTCGATCAACGAGGGACCGCCGCGTTTGCGCGCATCCGCCAGCGCCGCCCCCAGATCGCCGGCCTTTGACAGCCGCACCGCCGGTACGCCGTACGCACTGGCGGCGAGCAGGAAATCCGGAGCCGATGGTTTTACACCCTCCGGGGTGATGCCGGACTCGACCATGAAGCTTTCGATCTCCTGGTAACCGTCATTGTTCCAGACGACGAAGATGACATTGGCGTTGATATCGGCCGCCGATCCCAGTTCGGCCAGCGAAAACTGGATGCCGCCATCGCCGACGAGGCAGATGACCGGCTTGTCCGGATCGGCAACAGCCGCACCGACGGCCGCCGGCGGCGCATAGCCGAGCGCGCCGAAACCGGTCGCCGAGTTGAACCAGCTCTTTGCCCGCGGCGCATCGCAATAGAGGTTGCCGGCATAGACGGCCTGGGTGCTGTCGCCGACGATCACGCAATCGGGCAGCGCCTGATAAATCGCGTCGATGACGCCGATTTCGGCCCGCATCTTCGCCGTCAGTTCCGCCATGGCAGCCTTGCGCGTTGCCGCCGCCCGTTCCTTGCCCCTGCTTGCCGGTTGGGCCGTCAGGAACACCAGAATACCGGATATCGCCGCCTTGGCGCCCGACAGGATGGACAGGGCCGCATGCGGCCCGCGCGCCAGCTGGGCTGCGTCGATATCGGTGCGAATCAAATTGCCGAGGAGCGGAAAACCGCCATCGGCATACATGTCATAATCGGTCTGACCCATTTCGGTGCCAAGCGCGATGACCAGATCGGCATCGGAAATCAGCGACCGCACGGCCTTGAGGCTGGGGCTTGCTGGAACCCGGAGCGGATGACCGGCCAGCATGCCGCGCGCATTGACGGTCATGACAACCGGCGCGCCGATCCGTTCGGCCAACTCCTGGATTTCCGCTTCTGCCGTAATCGCACCGCCGCCGCAGAGGATTACCGGGCGCTGCGCATCACCACAAAGAATGGCGGCCTTCTGAAGTGTCTCGGCATCAGCCCTTGGCCGCGTTGCCGTGGCTTTTCGCAGCGGGGGTGCCGCGATGCGGGCCGTCATGACGTCTGTCGGGATCTCGATATGCACCGGGCCCGGCCTGCCGGAGGTGAAGATGGCAAAGGCCCGCTCCACCACGGGTCCGAGATCGGCCGGATTGAGCAGGGTCTGCGAATAGAGCGCCAGCGTCTTGATCATGCCGTGCTGGTCCGGCAGCTCGTGCAGCAGTCCACGACCGTGACCGAGCGAATCGCGGCGGTTGACGCCGGAAATCACCAGCATCGGGATCGAATCCTGCCGCGCCTGCGCCATTGCCGTGATCGTATTGGTGAGCCCCGGACCGGTGATGACCAAAGCCACGCCGGGCTTGCCGCTGACGCGGGCGTAACCGTCGGCCATGAAGCCCGCACCCTGCTCGTGGCGCGGCGTCACGTGGCGGATTTTCGAGGCGGCGAGGCCGCGATAGAGCTCGACCGTATGGACGCCCGGAATGCCGAACACCACCTCGACGCCATTGGCCTCGAGCAGGTCGACCAGCACTTCGCCGACGGTTTTCAGGGCTTCGCTCATGCGCGGCGCTCCTTCGGCGTCAAAAGCCGGATCGCCAGCTTGGTGATCCGGGCGCAGGCTTCCTGAATGACCGTGTCCGGAACCGTCAGGCTGACGCGCACGAAGGAGGTCGCCTCGTTGCCGAACGATGCTCCGGGCATGACCGCAACATGCTCCTGCTCCAGCAGCATCCAGGCAAAAGCTTCGCCCGTCAGGCCGGTGCCGCGCACATCGATCAGCGTGAACATGCCGGCTTCCGGCGGCAGCGGCACGATACCCGGCACATTCGACAGTCCCTCGACGATCAGATCGGCGCGGGTCTTGTAGGACGTGCGCATGGCGGCCGACGTGCCGATGTCATGGGTCAGCGCATAGGCCGTCATATCGGCGATGAAGGGCTGGACGCCGAACAGCATGGTTTCGGAGACCGGCAACAGGCGGCTGGCGAATTCGACCGGGCCGACAGCCCAGCCGCTGCGGAAGCCGGGGGCGGCGTGCGACTTGGAGATCGAGGATACCACGATCGTGCGCTCGGCCAGTTCGGGATCGTCGAAGGGCGAGGCAAACGGCCCGTTGAAGATCAGTTCCTCATAGACCTCGTCGCAGACGATCCAGAGATCGTGCTTGCGGCAGATGTCGCCGATCGCCTTGATCTCGTCTGCCGTCAGCACGGCACCGGTCGGATTGTGCGGCGTGTTGAGCAGCATCACCCGGCATTTCGGCGTGATCGCCTTTTCGAGATCGGCAGCCTGCATGTGAAAACCATGCTCCGGCTTCAACGGCACGGTGACGCGATGCGCGCCGGTCGACTGGATGACCCCATCATAGGTGGCATAAAGCGGATCGCCGACCAAAACGCCGTCACCGGTCTCGACCAGACCCAGCATGACGGAAAACAGCGCCGTCTGCGTGCCGGGAAAGCAGAGCACGTTTTCCGCCGTCACATCCGGGCGGCGCTTGGCGTAGCGGGCGGTCAGCGCGTTGACCACCGAAGGCTCGCCACGGCCGTTGGAATAGCGGTAGCGCCCGGCATTCATCGCCCGCTGCGCCTCGGCGATCAGCGAGGGATCGGCCGGCATGTCCGGTTCGCCGATCGTCAGCTGGATGACCTCCGTTCCACTCGCCTGCATCTGCCGCGCGCGGATGTGCAGCGCCCATTTTTCCGATCCGAGATCGGCCAGACGGTCGGTGATCGATGAATAGCGCATAGGGGTCTCCTACCCTCAGTCAGAATCTTGCGGCATGCTTGCCGCGCTCAGCTGCTACGAGGCGGCCACGTGTTCGTCCCTGCCGAACGGCAATCCCAACAGGGCCTCGCTCGACGACACTGCGATTGCCACAAGCTCGGCCTCTTCGAAAAGCTCGCCTGCAAGGCAAGCCTCCAGCCACAGCCCGTCTATCATGCCATTGATGGCAATCGCATGGCGGCGGCACTCCGCTTCGCCCGAAGACCGGCCTTCTGCCTTCAGGAAATCCCCGATCAAGCCCTGCAAATCATTGCGGAAACCGAGATAGCCTTCACGATGGATCGCCGCAAGCTCCGGATCCAGCCGGACCTGGCTGATGAACGACGCCCAAAGCGACAGGCTGCGGTCATTGGCGACCGGGGCCGTCAGGTTGAGCGTGATGAACCGCTTCAGCCGCGTGCCCGGATCGCCGGAAACATCGGATGCCTTGGCGGCGAAGCTGGCGAGAACCGAGCGATAGGCCTCCTCCACCATCTGGTCCTTGGAGGCGAAATAATGCCGCACGAGGCCGGCGGTGACGCCGGCCCGGATGGCAATCTGGCGGACGGTCGCACCGCGCAGTCCGAACTCGGCGATCGTATCGAGGGTCGCCTCGATCAGTTCCTGCCGCCGCTCCCCCTCCGGCGCGCGGTGGAACGTCCGGCGGTTCATGCGGCCCGCCGCAGAACCGGCCGGGTCAGGCAGGTCGGGCCGCCCTCGCAGGCGATGCACAGCGCATCGGCCTCGAAGGTCTCGACCTTGCACCCAGCCGCTTCCATCGCCGCCTTGGTTTTCGGGAAACCGGCAACCATGATCACTTCGTTCGGCCGGACCGGCAGGACGTTGAGGCTGAGACCATTGCTGGCGTGGAACTCGTCGGCCGGCGCTTCGATCAGGGTGATGCCCCATTCTTTCAACAACTGGTAGAACGAAGCCGGCAGCAGCGGCGCGAAGACAAGCGCCAGATCGCGCGACAGCGGGCTCATCACCGACATCAGATGCAGGCAGGCTTCCTCGCCATGCCAGAGCGGCAGATCATAACCAAGCACGGTGATCCCAAGCGGTTCCAGCATCGTGGTGAGCTGGGAGATCCCCTCCTCATTGGTGCGCACGCCACGGCCGACGACCAGTGTTTCGGCGTCGAGCCAGATGCAGTCGCCGCCTTCGACCGTTCCCGGCGAAACGATACGGCCGAGGATCGGGATACCGGCCGCCTTGTAGGCCGCTTCGTGCAGTGCCGTTTCCTTTTCGCGCAATGGCTTGCCCATGCGCAGGAGGATGGCACCGCGGTCGGACATCAAAGAGGGATCATGGGTGAACATGGCGTCGGCAAGACCATCGCCCTTGTCTTCCAGCCAGAGGATTTCAGCGCCGGACTTTTCCACCAGACGGGTGAATTCGGCATATTGGCGCACGGCCTTTTCGCCATCGAAGGTTGGCCCATAGTGCCATTTCGCAGGATCGGCGGCAACAAGGCTGGCGCCCGGCCGGCGCATCAGCACGCGTGTCAGATTGGCAGACATCTCCTGCGAACCATAAGCCGTCATCGTCTACTCCTGTTGGAAAATTGTTCATCTGGCGGGGCTGCCAAAAAAAGCAGCGTCGAAATTATTATACGGTTGAATAATTTCTACACAAGTGCCACGATGCGTTTCATGGAACAGCGTGACAGGCAAAAATGCCGCACGACAGACAAACAGGGGAACTGTTTTCATGCGTTCAGATTTGGCGACCTGTCTCGACAGGACTGACTTTTCATGACGGAACCAGCCCAGGCGATTGCGGTCACAAACCTCCACAAACGTTTCGGGCCGCTCGAAGTGCTCAAGGGCGTTTCACTGACCGCGAATGAAGGCGACGTGATCGCCATCATCGGCGGCAGCGGCTCGGGCAAATCCACCTTCCTGCGCTGTATCAACATGCTGGAACTGCCGACCTCCGGTTCGGTCACGGTGCATGGCGAAACCATCGTGATGAAGAAAGACGGTCACGGCGGCCTGATGCCTTCGGACCGCAAGCAGGTGCAGCGCCTGCGCACCCAGCTCGGCATGGTGTTCCAGAGTTTCAATCTCTGGCAGCACATGACCATCCTCCAGAACGTCATCGAAGTGCCGATCCATGTGCTCGGCAAATCCAAGGACGAGGCCACCGCCACCGGCGAAGCGCTTCTGCGCCGCGTCGGCCTGTTCGAGAAACGCGACGCCTATCCGGCCTTCCTCTCCGGCGGCCAGCAGCAGCGCGCGGCGATTGCCCGGGCGCTCGCCATTCAGCCGCTGGTCATGCTGTTCGACGAGCCGACCTCGGCACTCGATCCGCAGCTCGTCGGCGAAGTACTGACCGTCATCGCCGATCTTGCCAAAGAGAAGCGCACGATGATCCTCGTCACCCACGAGATGAAGTTTGCCCGCAACGTCGCCAACCACATCGTCTTCCTGGCCGATGGCGTCATCGACGAGCAGGGAACCCCGGACGAGATTTTCGGCGCCCCGAAGTCCGAACGCCTGAAGAAATTCATCAGCTCCATCCACTGAAACTAAAACCACGAAAACCAAAAAAGGGAACAGCATGAAAAAGACGCTCAAAACCATCGCCTTCTCGCTCGCTCTGGGCATCGTTGCCGCCGGTGCCGTGGCGGCCGAGCCCCTCAAGGTCGGCTTTGCGGCCGAGCCCTATCCGCCCTTCACCTCGCCGGATGCCTCGGGCAACTGGGAAGGCTGGGAAGTGGAGTTCCAGAAGGCCATCTGCGCAGAGGCCAAGCTCGAATGCGTCATCACCCCCGTGGCCTGGGACGGCATCATTCCGGCGCTGACCTCGAAAAAGATCGACATGATCATCGGCTCGATGTCGATCACCGAGGAGCGCCTGAAGACCATCGATTTCTCCGACAAGTATTACAACACCCCGACCGGCGTCATCGGCCCGAAGAGCGAAACCTTCGAAGCCACGCCGGAAGGCCTGAAGGGCAAGACGATCGGCGTACAGGTTTCGACCATTCATCAGGTCTACGCCTCGAAATATTTCGGTGAAAACGGCGCGACCGTGAAGGAATACCAGACGCAGGACGAAGCCAACAACGACCTCGCTGCCGGCCGTCTCGATGCGGTGCAGGCCGACAGCATCGCGCTCGGCGCCTTCCTGAAGAGCGACCAGGGCAAGGAATGCTGCGACCTGAAGGGCATGGTCAAGGACGACCCGGCCATTCTCGGCGCCGGCGTCGGCATCGGCATCCGCAAGGGTGAGGACGAGCTGAAGGGCAAGCTGAACGCCGCCATCAAGGCCATCCGCGCCAACGGCACCTACGACACGTTCTCGAAGAAATATTTCGATTTCGACGTTTACGGCCAGTGATGATCTAACCGCCTGCGGAGGGCTCGCTCCCCTCTGTCGGCGTCTATTGCGCCTCCCTGACATTGCAGCCGGCGAAGGAAAAGAATGATCTCCCCCTTGTGGGGGAGATGTCACGCAGTGACAGAGGGGGGTGATGCGGCGGACGCGGAGCCCCCCGATAAAGAGGACCCATGGCCGATCCTGTATCCTTCATGAACTGGGGCCTGCTGGCACTTGAACCGCCCGGCTGGGGTGGCGTGCTGTTGCGGGGCCTGATGAATTCCATCGAGATCGCCATCGGCGGCTATGCCTTCGGACTGATGCTCGGCATTGGCGGCGCCTGCGGCAAGCTCTATGGCGGCCCGATCACCCGCGACCTGATGGAATGCTACACGACGATCGTGCGCGCCGTACCGGAGCTGGTTCTGATCCTGCTTCTCTATTATGCCGGCACCGACGCACTGAATTACGTGCTTGGACTTGTGGGCATCGGTCAGGTCGATATCAGCGGGCTGGTCGCCGGCATCTTCGTCATCGGCGTGGTGCAGGGCGCCTATACGACCGAGGTGCTGCGCGGCGCCATCAAGGCCGTGCCGGCCGGGCAGATCGAGGCGGCGCGCGCCTACGGCATGTCGCCCTATAAGGTGATGACACGGGTGACCCTGCCCGCCATGCTGCCCTATGCCATTCCCGGACTTTCCAATCTCTGGCTGATCGCCACCAAGGATACCGCGCTGCTCGCCGTCGTCGGCTTCTCCGAACTGACGCTGGTCACCCGCCAGGCGGCCGGCTCCACCAAGGCCTATCTGCTGTTCTTCTGTGCGGCCGGCGTGCTCTACCTGATGCTGACGCTTGTCTCTGATGTCATCATCAGGATCATCGAGCGCCGGGCCCGGCGTGGCTTCGTGGAGCAGTCATGAGCGAGACGCCCACCACCGACATTACCACCCACGCCATGGCGATCACGCCGGAAGACCTGCCGACGGTCGAAAGTTTCTTCAAGCCGCACCGCATCGTTCTTTTGGCGATCGCCGCCGCACTGGTGTTCTGCATCGTCTGGTTCATGCGCTGGGATTGGATCCCGCAATATCTGCCGCGCCTCGGCTATGGCATCATGATCACGCTGGCGATGCTGTTCAGCACCGCGATCCTCGGCTTTCTTCTGGCCGTGCCGCTCGGTCTCGTCCAGGTCACCGGCCCATGGCCGCTGAAAGCGCTGGCAAAAGCGTTTTGCACCGTCGTTCGCGGCACGCCGCTGCTGCTGCAGCTCTGGCTTCTCTATTATGGCCTCGGTTCGCTTTTTCCGCAGTTTCCGGCCATCCGCCAGTCTTTCCTCTGGCCGTACCTGCGCGAATCCTGGCCCTATGGGGTCGCAGCGCTGACCATCTCCTTTGCAGCCTATGAAGGCGAAGTCATGCGCGGTGCCTTTGCCGGCGTTCCAGCTGGCGAGATCGAGGCGGCGCGGGCCTACGGCATGAGCCGCTGGACGCTGTTTCGCCGCATCTGGCTGCCGCGCGCCATTCACCGGGCATTGCCGACGCTGAACGGCGAGACCGTGCTGCAATTGAAGGCGACGCCGCTTGTCGCCACCATTACCGTGATAGACGTCTATGCCGTCATCTCCAAGGTGCGGCAGGATACCTACATAACCTACGAGCCGCTGCTGCTGCTCGCGCTGATCTATATGTGCCTGACAGCCATTCTTGTCTTCGCCTTCCGTTATCTTGAAAATCGCATACCAACCCGTGGTGCCTGACATGACCTTGAACGTGAACCTGACCAACTCCATGCCGGAACTGGTCGCCATCCGCCGTGACCTGCATGCCCATCCGGAGCTGGGTCTTCAGGAGGTCCGCACCTCCAATTTCGTCGCCACCTGCCTTGAAAGCCTCGGTTACACCGTCACCCGGGGCCTGGCCAAGACCGGCCTCGTCGCCACGCTGAAGAACGGCACGAGCAACCGCTCGATCGGCATCCGCGCCGACATGGACGCGTTGCCGATCCTTGAGGAAACCGGGCTCGACTACGCCTCCAAGACCCCCGGCCTGATGCATGCCTGCGGCCACGACGGCCATACGACCATGCTTCTGGGCGCCGCCCGCGCCATCGCCGAACGCAAGAATTTCGACGGCACCGTGCATCTGATCTTCCAGCCGGCCGAGGAGAATTTCGGTGGCGCCAAGATCATGATGGACGAGGGCCTGTTCGATAAATTCCCCTGCGATGCCGTGTTTGCGCTCCACAACGAGCCCGGCCTGCCCTTCGGCCAGTTTGCGCTGCGCGAAGGCCCGATCATGGCCGCAGTGGATGAGGCGAAGATCACCGTTCACGGCCTTGGCGGCCACGGCGCCGAACCACAGGAAACCGCCGACCCGATCGTCTGCGGCGCTTCCATCGTCATGGCGCTGCAATCGATCGTATCGCGCAATATCCATCCGATGGACCCGACCGTCATCACCGTCGGCTCGTTCCACAGCGGCTCTGCCAGCAACATCATTCCGGAGCGCGCCGAGATCGTCGTCGGCATCCGCTCGTTCGATCCGAAGGTGCGGGACGAACTGGAACGCCGCATCCGGCTGATCGCCGAGAACCAGGCTGCAAGCTACGGCATGCGGGCAACCGTCGACTATCACCGCAGCTACGATGCGACGATCAACCACAAGGCGGAAACCGATTTCGTCCGCGATCTCGCCATACGCTTTGCCGGCGCCGACAAGGTTGTCGATCTCGAACGCGCCTTCATGGGCAGCGAGGACTTCGCCTATATGCTCAAGGACCGGCCGGGCACCTATTTCTTCCTTGGCTCCAGCGTCACCGGAACTGAGAAATCGCTGCATCACCCCGGCTACAATTTCAACGACGACCTGCTGCCGATCGGCGCCGCTTTCTGGACCGAACTGGCGGAAGCCTATCTCGCCCGGCCATAACGGCTTAAAAAAGAAAAAGCCGCAGGAAGGGACATTCCTGCGGCAAGTCGGGACAGTGTAGGCAAGTCTATCGCAAGATGCGATCCGTCGAATGTTCGGGCCTGCACGCGCGGCAAAGCTTTGACCGGCGGTGCAGATCTGGATAAAAGCCTGGCAAAGGTGCGGTTGTCATCATGCAACGCGGACCGCTCGGCAGGTTTCTTATCGTCGATAGGGGAACCATAGCCGGTCGAATTTTCGGGCCGCTTAAGCCGATTGCTAAAATTTTATCGATGTCTCTTTTAAGGACAATCCCGGCCAAATCCTCCGGCATCCGATGAACCTGCAGAGCCTCGTTTGACCGCATGCAACTTTGCCGCAGGTGGGCGATTGTCGCAGTGTGACACTATGGTTGCAACGATGTCATTGACCTTTTGCACCAATAGCGCAGATTATGGCGCACGGGTTCAGGCGCCGGACACACCGCGAAGGCAGGGGACACGCCGGAGCGAAATCGGACACACCGACGGCCGCCAGACCTTTGAAAGGATTGTGCCGTGTTCGAGAGTTTTGACGCGACGTTGCTTGCTCGCATCCAGTTTGCCTTCACCGTATCGTTTCACATCATCTTTCCAGCCTTCTCGATCGGTCTTGCGAGTTTTCTCGCCGTGCTGGAGGCACTGTGGCTGTGGAAGAAGGATCAGGTCTACATGGACCTGTTCAACTTCTGGAAGACGATCTTTGCCGTTGCCTTCGGCATGGGCGTCGTCTCGGGCATCGTCATGTCCTACCAGTTCGGCACCAACTGGAGCGTCTTTTCCGACAAGGCCGGACCGGTCATCGGGCCGTTGATGGGCTATGAGGTGCTGACGGCCTTCTTCCTCGAGGCCGGCTTCCTCGGCGTCATGCTGTTCGGCCTGCACCGCGTCGGCCCGAAACTGCATTTCCTCGCCACCTTCATGGTCGCCTTCGGCACGCTGATTTCGGCCACCTGGATCCTCGCCGTGAACTCCTGGATGCAGACGCCCGCCGGCTTCGGCATGAATGACGTCGGACAGTTCATTCCGCTCGACTGGTGGAAGGTGGTCTTCAATCCGTCCTTCCCCTACCGCCTGGTGCATATGGTGCTTGCCGCCTATCTCACCACCGCCTTCGTGGTCGGCGCGGTCGGCGCATGGCACCTCCTGAAAAATACGGCACCCCGGCGTTCGCGCACCATGTTCTCGATGGCCATGTGGATGGCGACGATCGTCGCGCCGATCCAGATCATGGCCGGGGACTTCCATGGCCTCAACACGCTGGAACACCAGCCGGTCAAGGTCATGGCGATGGAAGGCCATTTCGACAGCCATCCGAATGGCGCGCCGCTGATCCTTTTCGGCATTCCGAACACCGCAGAAAAGCGCATCGACTATGCGATCGAGATCCCGAAATTTTCCAGCCTGATCCTCAAGCACGATCTGAACGCACCGCTGGCGGGCCTCGACACCATCCCGGACAATCTCGAGCCGCCCGTCGCCGTGGTCTTCTGGTCCTTCCGTGTCATGGTCGCCATTGGTTTCGCCATGCTCGGCATCGGCTTGTGGAGCCTGTGGTGTCGGGTGAGGGGCACGCTCGACAGCAGCGACTGGCTGCATCGGGCGGCCGTGTTGATGGGGCCGGCCGGCTTCGTCGCCGTGCTCGCCGGCTGGATCACCACCGAAGTCGGCCGTCAGCCCTATACGATCTACGGCCAGCTGCTGACGGCCGATTCGATCTCGCCGATTGCCGCGCCCGCAGTCGCTGCCTCGCTGATCGCCTTCATCGTCGTCTACTTCTTCGTCTTCGGCGCCGGCACCTTCTATATCCTGCGGCTGATGAAGCGCCTGCCGCGCGATCCGATGCCCGATCTCGACGACGGGCCGATCAGAACCTCGGGCATCATGCCCGGGCCGGCGACCGGACACACCCATGGGAGCACACATCATGGCCATTGATCTTCCCTTCATCTGGGCCGCCATCATTGCCTTTGCGGTGCTCGCCTATGTCATTCTCGACGGGTTCGATCTCGGCATCGGTATCCTCTTCCCGTTCTTTCCGGAAAAGCGCGACCGCGACGTGATGATGAATTCCGTCGCCCCGGTCTGGGACGGCAACGAAACCTGGCTGGTGCTCGGCGGCGGCGGTCTGCTCGCGGTCTTTCCGCTCGCCTATTCGGTCATCCTGTCGGCCCTTTACGCCCCGATCATCGCGATGGTGCTCGGCCTGGTCTTCCGTGGCGTCGCCTTCGAGTATCGCTGGCGCACCAAGCGCGGCGAGTTCCTGTGGAACTGGGCCTTTGCCGGCGGCTCGATGGTTGCAGCCTTCGCGCAAGGGGTAGCGCTCGGCGCGCTGGTTCAGGGTATCCCCGTGGCCAACCGTGCCTATGCCGGGGCGTGGTGGGATTGGCTGACGCCGTTTTCCATCGCCACCGGCTTTGCCATCCTGATCGGCTATGCGCTTCTCGGCTCGACCTGGCTGATCATGAAGACGACCGGAGAGCTGGCCGAAAAGGCCCGCAAGATCGCGCTGCGCACCTGCTTTGCCACAATCGCTGCGATGGGCATCGTCAGCCTGTGGACTCCGTTTCTCAGGCCGCAATATCTGGAGCGCTGGTTCAGCTGGCCAACGGCGGTCTTCAGCATCATCGTACCGGTGCTGGTACTCGGTTGCTTTGCGCTGCTGCTCAAGGGTATCCGCGGCGAGCGCGATGCCCAGCCGTTTCTGGCGGCGCTGGGCCTGTTCGTCCTCGGCTTTGCCGGCATCGGCATCAGCTTCTACCCCTATATGGTGCCACCTTCGGTGACCATCTGGGATGCGGCGGCGCCGGATTCCAGCCTTGCCTTCCTGTTGTGGGGTGCAGCCTTCCTCGTGCCGGTCATCCTGATCTATACCGGCTATGCCTATTGGGTGTTTCGCGGAAAGATGGATCCAGAGGAGGGCTACCACTGATGCCAGCTGAGAACAGCCTTTCGAAAAAACTGCTGTGGTTCGTCGGCTTGTGGTTTCTCGGCGTGCTGACCGTCACCATCGTCGGCTTTGCCATCAAACTCTCGCTCGGCGCTTGAAGCGCGCCGGGCAGCGCGCCTCTCCATGCAAAGCTTCGCTCAAGTTTCCCGCGCTACTCTAAAGCACACGTCAGCAGACAATGCCTTCCGCTGCGAGACAGGACCGCACCCTCCTCTGTGCAGAAGGTACTTGCCTGCTGATGTGACCATTTTCCGGATTGGCCACGCGCAGTGACGGTTCGGCAAGGACCGCTGACGTCACGAGGCAAGCCATGACCAAACTCTCGATCTGCATTCCCGTGGAAACCGCCGCGCAAGACGCCCTGCCGCTGGTGACGTTGCTCCTGGAAAACAAAAGCGCAGACTTTGAGATCGTCATCGCAAAACCTGCAGATGTCGCCCTCTCCGGCGCCCTTCTCGATCTTGCTGCCAGCGCTGCAAAAATCGTCATTGCCGATGCAGAAGCGGGGACCACCCGCCAGCGCCTGTGGCGCCATGCGACTGTTGCCGCCAAGGGCGACTGGGTGACGCTGGTCAATCCCGGCGATGTCATCGAAAGCGACCTTGCAACCATGGTCGCCTTTCTTGAAACCACGTCGCCGGGTGTCGATGCCCTGGCATGGAACGCCTTCCAGATCGACCGCCATGCGGAACCCGGCAAGGTAAGCTCGGTCGCCATCCCGGCCAATTACCACATCGAAAAGCTCGACAAGACCATCATGTTGAAGTCTTTCTTCTATTGGGAAAACAGCCTCAACAGTCCGAAAATGCCGTTTGGCCTCTACCACGCCGCCATTCGCCGGTCGCTTCTGGATGCACTGTTGCAACTGCCGGAGCCGCAGGACTGGTCGACGCCGGTGCCGCAATATGAATGGGCGGCCAAGGTGCTTTTGTTCGCCAATGAACTGGCCTTCTGCGGCCGGCCGATGTCGGCGATCAATGTTGTACCGTTTGTTGCGCAAGAGCCGCTTTATCCCTGGAATTTCCCGTTCCATTCCGGCATCGGCATTGCCGGGGCGGTGGCAGAGGTGCAGTTTCACGTTCTGCGTGAACTCGGTACTCCGTGGTCCGGCGGCAACGAAGCTTTTGTGCGCGCGCTGATGATCGACTGCATGATGGAAACCGGCCGCGAGGCTTACAAGAGCAAGGGCAACGCCTATTTCGCCGCGCTGAAGGAATTCGAAGGCGGCCATCTCGCACCACTGTTCCGCCCGGAATTCCATGAGGTTCGGCAAAAGGATCAACGGCGAGGCCTGCATGACGGCGCGCTGCTGATCGATCGTTTCATCGCCGGCGCGCGTGACGCCAGGGAATTTTACGCGACGGTCAAGCTGATGATGGCCCCGGTCGGGCTGATCTGCGGCGGTGATCTTTATCGCAAGGACACGAAAGCGGCATGAACCAGACCGCATCGAGAATCTCCTATACCAGGCCCTCGATTACCGAGCTGGAAGTCGCCTATGCTGCCGACGCCGCCGCCCATGGCTGGGGCGACCGCTGCTACGATTACATCGTCCGGTTCGAAGAGGGCTTCCGCCGCCATCTCGGTGTCGCCCACGCGATCGCCACGTCGAGCTGCACCGGCGCGATGCATATGGGGCTTGCAGCGCTTGGCATCGGTCATGGCGACGAAATCATCCTCGCCGAAACCAACTGGATCGCCACGGCTGCACCTATCGTCCATCTCGGTGCAACCCCTGTCTTCGTCGATATCCTGCCCGACAGCTGGTGCATCGATCCGGCCGAGGTGGAGCGCCATATCACGCCGAAGACCAAAGCGATCATCGCCACGCATATCTATGGCAATCTATGCGACATGGACCGCCTTCTTGAGATCGGCCGCCGCCACGGCATTCCGGTCATCGAGGATGCGGCCGAGGCGATCGGCTCCGAATGGCACGGCCGGCGCGCCGGGTCGATGGGCACGTTCGGCACTTTCTCCTTCCACGGCACCAAGACACTGACGACCGGCGAAGGCGGCATGTTCGTTACCAGCGATGACGCGCTGTTCGAGAAGGTGCTGACGCTCAGCAATCACGGCCGCGCCCGCGCCCAGAAAAAGCAGTTCTGGCCGGATGATGTCGGCTTCAAGTACAAGATGTCGAACATTCAGGCCGCCCTCGGCTGCGCCCAGCTTGAGCGCATCGGGAGCCTGATTGCCCGCAAGCGCGAAATTCTCTCAAGCTATGCCGAAAGACTGAAAGCCTATCAGAGCATCAGCCTCAACCCCGAGAACACCGGCACCGTCAACGGCGCCTGGATGCCGACCGCCGTGTTCGACCGCGATATCGGCATCACCCGCGAAATGCTGCAGAAGGCGTTCAGCGCCGCCAATATCGACGCGCGCGTGTTCTTCCATCCGCTGACCAGCCTGCCGATGTTTTCCGAGCGGCGCGAAAACCGGCATGCCTGGGATATCCCCGAACGCGCCATCAACCTGCCGAGCTACCATGACATGACCGAGGAAGAGATCGAACGCGTCACCGGCGTCATCGTCAGCCTGATCGACAGCCGGGCAGCCGGCGAACTACCTCTGGCAAAATCCGCTTGAAAAAAAGCCGGCCATCACTCGCCGCAGTCCAAGTGGCCTTCGATAGCCGTCCTGAATGACAAAGGCACCACATCCCATGACAACCAAAGACGATCGCCAGGAATTTGAAGCGCACCGGCAGGAAATGTGCCTGGCGCTTGGCCAGGACAAAGAGGTCTTCAAGCAGTCGATCGACACGATGCTGGCGCTCGACACATACGATTATTCCTACCTCTGGAGCTGGATGGGCGTGCCGATCATCCAGCTGCCGGCCGATATCATGGCAACGCAGGAAATCGTCTGGAACACCAGGCCCGACATCATCATCGAAACCGGCGTCGCGCGCGGCGGCTCGATGATTTTCATGGCTTCGCTGCTGGCGATGACCGGAAACGACAAGGGCAAGGTTATCGGTGTCGACATCGACATCCGCGCTCATAACCGCGAGGCGATCGAGACCCATCCGATGGCGAGTCGCATCGCTCTTATCGAAGGCGGCTCCGTCGACGATAGCACCTTGCAAGCCGTGCGCGATCTGATCCCGGAAGGTGCAAGGGTCATGGTCGTCCTCGACAGCGACCATTCCTATGGTCACGTGCTGGCCGAATGCCGTGCCTATGGCGCTCTGGTGACGCCGGGCTGCTATCTCGTCGTGGCCGACACGGCGGCAGGCCATCTGACCGAAGACCAAGCCCCGAAAAAGCGCTCGAAATCCTGGTTCAGAGGCAACGATCCTTTGACCGCGGTCAATGACTATCTCAAGGAAAACGATCGTTTCCAGGTCGATCCGGTGATCAACGGCAAGCTCGTGCTTGCGTCGTCGCCGGGCGGATACTGCGTCCGCCTGCCCGACGCGGCCTGACACACATTCTGTTCCGGTTTCAAGACCCGCGTTTCGCCACGGCAAGACGTGGGTCTTTGCATGTCTGTGTCACCGTTTTGCGAATGAGAAAGGGCCGCGCCCCGACCGGCGGCGCAGTCAGACCGCCAGCGTGATCTTGTCGATCCGGCCGCCGATCTGCGCACCGATATAGAGATTTTCGTAGCATCTGGCCGGAAACCTGGCTTCCTTCATGTGGAATGCGGTCTCGTCGATGTCGTACTCGACCCGGCGCAGCTCGATATGCCCATCCTCGAACGTTGCAAATGCAGCGCGCGGATCGCCATCGCGCGGCTGGCCGACGGCACCGGGGTTGCAGAACGTCTTGCCGTTCACATCGAGTAGAACCTGCACATGCGTATGCCCGGCAAAGAATGTCTGGGCTCCTGCCGGAATATCCGTTTCTGCAATCGCGTAGAGATACTGATCGACCGGGTCCTGCCAGCCGCCATGGATGAAATAGGTCGAGCCGTCGATGATATGGGACCGCGACTGCGCCAGCCAGGCGACCTGCTCCGGCGAGATGATGCCGCGCTGGTACTCGGTGATATCGGACACCAGCTTCGAGCGCGGGCAGCCCTCGCCGCTGACGATGTAGTGATCGTGATTGCCGAGGATATTGACGACACCGCGATCGCGCAGCAGATCGACGCATTCGCCCGGTTGCGCATAATAGCCAACGACGTCGCCAAGCGAGATGATCGTTTCACAGCCAAGCGCATCGATCTTTTCCAACACCGCCTTCAGTGCCGGCAGGTTGCCGTGAACGTCAGAAATGATCGCGATCATGTCACCACAAGGTCTTCGTAATAACGCCAGCCGCGACCGGAGCGGATCTCGGGTGGCGGCGGTCTCTTGCCACGCAGATAATATTCAACCGCCATGGCCGCCTCGTTATAACCGAAGGCGGCACGCAGCGAGGTGCTGCTGGAAAAGCGCGGGTTGATCTCCAACAGATAAGGCGTCTCGCCGTGCATGCGGAACTGGTAGTTCGTCGGCCCCACCGGCTTGAAGATCGCGGCGAGCCGGGTCACTGCGTCAACCAGAACAGGGTGACCGACAACCTCGGCATATGCCGTATTACCCGCGACAGAGAGCTTTCGCCTAAAGATGATCGGTGGCAGCGCCGTGCCGTCGCCAAAGCCGAAGGCGCCGACGGTAAATTCCTGCTCGTCGCTGCCGATGAATTTCTGGATGAGGAATTCGTCCCTGCTCTTGCGGCTCCAGTAGTTGAAATCATCCTCGTCGCGTAACACCGCGATACCCCGCGAACCATTGCCCTGACGGGGTTTCAAGAGCAGCGGCAGGCCCAACTCTCGAACGCACTCCGTCCAGCCCGCTCCGAGCAACGCCGGAATGGCTGGCAGACCGAGCCGCTCCAGTTCGAGACCGAAATCCCATTTGTCCTGCGCCAGTTCGATAATCCCGGGATCGTTGAGGACGATGCGCGCATCGAGATCGGCGAACGCTGCCCGGTTGCGGCTGAAGAACAGCGCGTCGAGTTCGAGCCCCGGCAGGACGAGATCGATGGCTTCGCCGACCAGCAGGCTTTTCCAGAAGTCGAGATAGGCGTCCGAACTCTCGTCAACTACCGGCTTGGCAAAAAACGTGTCGCACCAGTAAGGCCCGATGCCGTTTGGATCACGGTCCACACCGATGACCCGCACCGAAAGCCCCGACAAACGCAGCGAGCGGATGATCCCCTGCCCGATCAGCGCACCGACCGCAGTCACCACGACGGTGATCACGTCTCCTGGCTGTTTTTCAACCATCGTCATGTGATGTCCATCGGCCCGAAGGCCTTCGCTGTCCCGGAATCCCTGATCATATGGAT
This sequence comes from Pararhizobium sp. DWP3-4, assembly GCF_049898205.1. Classification (NCBI taxonomy): domain Bacteria; kingdom Pseudomonadati; phylum Pseudomonadota; class Alphaproteobacteria; order Hyphomicrobiales; family Rhizobiaceae; genus Pararhizobium; species Pararhizobium sp. DWP3-4. Next base: position 631,412 of record NZ_JAFCXF010000002.1, read on the forward strand.
ACCTTGACGCATGCCGACCGCGGGTTCGAAAGCCAGCCGTTCAAAGGTTTCGGCACCATGAGGAAAATGGATCGGCCGAAAGGGTGGCTTTTCCGGTGCGATGACGACCTTGCCTCCTTCGCCGAAAACCTCATAAGCAATGTTCGCGATCTCTTCGAACGGCAGCGATTCCGGATGCACGACATTGAGAATTCCTGTCGTGCCGCAGGTTGCCGCCTGGATCATCATATCCGCAGCATCCCGAACATGCAGGAAGTTGCGAACACCATCGGATCGCGGCATGCGCATATCCTTCCCATGCGATGCATAGGCAATGACGCGTCCGAACCACGGTTGATGCGCGCAGCAACGGCCAGCGGTATCGTACAGTTGCGCGAAGCGAAGACTGCAGAAAAGCTTGTCCTGCTTTTCCAAAGCCCAGCTCATGACCTGCTCGGCAATGGCCTTTGTAAGACCATAGGATGTGAAATTGCCGCTCCCCAATGTCTCATCGGAAAATATGGATCCGGCATAGACCAGTGACTTAGCATCAAGCTCTTGCACCAGTCCGGCAATCGGGAGCGCACTCGCCGCATTGGTTGAAAAATTCTGACGAACCCCGTCTTCATCATCGCCGAAAAAGGTCGCTGCGCAGTGGAAGACTACATCGGCACGAAGGTCATTCTGTATGACCGCCCGCTCACTGCGAAGATCGAAATAGACATCATCATCCATCGACCGCCCTACCGTTATCGTGACCACGCCCCGCTGCTGCAGCCGCTCGATCAACTGGCTGCCAAGCATGGACCGTGCGCCGATGATGGCGGCAGTCTTCATTGCACGGTGGCTTCCATCAGCATCGCAACGCACAGGTCTGGAAAATCGACCCCTACGCGCAACATCGCCTCGAGATTTTCCTGAAAGTCCGGCAACGTCTTGAGGACGGCCAGCGGCAGCGGCTTGAGGTAAATCCCCTCTTCGAGGCTCACCGCATAGCCGTGGCTCTGTATTTCCTGCTTCAGCGTATCGCGGCAATATTGACGCTTGTGGCCGAGAGCATGGTCGTTGGCATTGAGGCTATAGATATCGTCGATCTTGCCCAGCTCGACACCAAGCCGCCGGTTCATCGACTTTGCGTTGGGAACCGCGACAAAGATTCGCCCGCCCGGCTTCAGGAACCGTTTGAACCGGTCAAGCAGCATGCCCGGGTTGTCGACATGCTCCAGAATGAAGCCCATGACGATGACGTCGAAGCGCTCGTCCGTGTCGAAATTCTCGAAATAGGAGAACACGACTTCGCCGGCGAAATCCGGGCTTTTTTCCTTGAAGAGATCGATAACCAGCTGCGAGCCTTCGATGATCACATGACGATCGCAGGCTGCGTTGAAAAGACCCGGCGTATAGCCATGGCCGATGCCCAGCTCAAGAATGGAGCCGACCAAGCCGAACCGCCGGATGATGCGCTCCGGATACCAGTTGAGAATAAGATCATTCTCGATCGCCGTCGCTGCATTCGGCAGATACTCGGATGAGACTGCATCGAGATTTTCCGTCGTCATTGCGTGAATTCCTTCCAACCGATCGTTCCCGAATGAATCAGCCCGGCGCCCGCCAAACCGCAATTGGCGATCAGATCCAATGCGGTCACGTATGGGGTGAAATCGCCGTGCAATTGTGGATAGGGCGTGCGCTGGTAACGCATGTATTCAACGGAGATGCCTTTCTCCTCGAACAGCCCGTGGTTCAGATAGTTCCGGGCGCCATGCCCGGTGATGTAAACCGCTCCCTGCAGATGCTCGACGATGTCGCACACCCGTTCGCTGCTTGCGCCTGGCACCGGCAATGTCTGCGATGAGAGGAACTGCGGCCGGTCCAGGCCGAAATAGGCGGCGAGCTCCAGCATGGACTGACGGGATATGTCGGCGACCGTCGATGCGTCCTGCGCGAAAACGCGATCTACCACGCCCAGCATTTCGTCGCGAAACGGTGCCTTCAGATAGGCCTGACGCAGGATTTCGCGATGTTTGCTCCGCCAGTCGGTGCGGTCGTCCAGCATTACTTCGTCGATCCGCTGGCCGAGATGATAGTCGCGCAACGGCAGCGTCAGCCAGCTGACGCCGTTGATGCCCTTCACCTGGACACGATTGCTGAAACTGCCCTTGGAATATTGAACGTCGTCATAATGAACGAAGACATCCGCCAGACGGATCTGCTCCAGCAGACCCACCCAGGGAAAGTACATCGACTGTGAAATAACGATATTCCGGCTCATGATCCGTTCAAGTTTGCCCGACCTTTGCCGGAGGCCACCACCATGGCAGCATCTCCAGACAATTTGACAGCGCGACCGTATCGCCAAAGCCTTTCGCGAGGCTGGTTGCCGGATTGTGCGGTCAGCCGTCGATCCAGACGAGATCAAGGCCTGGCCGGTGAAGGGCTGCCTGGCCGGCGATAGCGGCGCGGGCCTTCAACGGATTGAGACCGACAAAGACGACATCGACGTCGTCCTCAAGTTTTGACGGCGATAGAATGGGCCTGTTGAAATGCACGGAACCCTGCAGCTTCGGGTTCTGGTCGAGAAAGACCCGGAAATCGACATCCGCCTCGATCCGGCTGCAGATCCAGCTGCCGTAGAATCCGGAGCCGTAGACCGCCGCGCGCTTGCCGGAAAACTGCTTGGCCGCACCGTCGAGACGAATGGTCGCCTGCTTCCAGAAAGCGCAGATTTCCTTGGCCTTCTTTGCGGCGTCGGCTGCCTCCTGGCGGTCCGCCGCATTCACTATCGGTTGGTCCGCGCCCACTGCCACGATGAAGAAGGCCCCTGGAAAGGCTTCACTGTCCACCGTCTGCAGCGTGAAGCCCGACAACGCCAGCGCCCGCTTCAGAGAAGCGATGCTGAAATGGTTGAGATGGTCGGCGACCGTCATGTCGCCGGGATTAGCGGCCACATCCGGCATGGACAGAAGAAGCCGGCCGCCGGGCGCAAGCAGCCCGCGCAGCGTCTTCAGGAAGGAAACAGGTTCGGCCACATGCTCGATGACGAAATGGCTGATAATTGCCTGAAACCGGCCGGCCCATGCATCCGGCACGCTATAGCTTGCTTGATCCTGCGGCTTTACCCAGCCGTTCCATGCCGGCACGTAGTCGCGGCTGACATCGAAGACGTGGGGATGAAGATCGGCACGCGCCGCGCACATCTTGCGCAGCGTATCTGCCTTGCCGGCACCATAATCGAGAATGGACGCGCCCTGCGACAGATCCAGGAGGCGCAGCCCGATCTCAGCCTGATGGTCCGTCCGATAGATCGGCGTTCCGTCCGCGCCCACGGCGAAGATCTGGTCGTGATCGTCCGATTCCAGCGAAATCCGGTAGGTGGTGTCGTAGAAGCTGTCGATATCCGGCAGATCGGCGCATTGCGCGTGGCCGCACTCGTCGCAGACATAGGCCAGCGTCGGGACATCGATGAAACTCATCATCGACGTCAAGGCAGGTGCCGAGGCCTCATAGGAGGCCGCGGCGATGTGCGATCCGCAGACCCGGCATGCGGTCATACCGCCGTCTCCCCATCCGTTACCAGTTCCGGCAGGACCTTTGAGAAATCGACGCCGGCGGCAAACGAGCCGCACCAGCCGATGCGGGTACCGAGCGGATCGGCAAAATTGAAATAGCGGAACTGGATGCTCCAGCGCGGCATGGTCGATACATTATGTCCGCCCTGATGCATGGTCAGGAAGTCCATCAGGATCAGGTCGCCTGGTTGGGTGAGCGGCGCGACGGTTTTGTATTTTGCCAAACGCTCCTCGGCACCGTCCATGTAAAGCGCGTAGGCGCCGCTTTTGCCGAGACCCGCGTCGTCGCGATAGACCGGGATCAGGCCTTCGGCATGCGAGCCTTCGGAAATCTGAACCGGCCCCATATCCGCCGTCACCGGCAGAAGCGGCGTCCAGAAGACGATGCCGTCAAGGCTGCGAAGCTGGCCGGGGAATTCCTGATGCCATTGTGCCCGGAACTTTTCCTCGCCGGGGTTGTCGATGCGGATGCCATAGCCGCCAGCCGCGATGCCCGGGATGGAACCCGGGTGCAGGTGCTGGAACACCGTCTGATTCACAGTCTTGGTGACGAGCTGCATGAAGGCCGGAATTTGTTTGACGGCATCATAGACCTCACCGCCCCAGGCGCGGTTTTTGGCGATCAGGGCCGGATAGGCCTTGGTCATCGCATTCCAGGACGTATCCGTCGGCGCATCGACCTCGTATTTGCGGCACAGCAGTTCCAGAATGATGCGGATGCCTTCCTGGATCGGCGCCACGTCGCGCTGCGCATCATAGAACTGCGGCAGCATCGTATAGCCCTTGGCGGCGAAATCTTCTTTGGCCGAGGCGGGAATGATGACTTCATTCTGAATCATGCTGTGCATCCTTTTCTGGGTGACAAAATCCGCGCTGGTTTCATCGCGGGACATTGGCAATCCGGCTTCGAAGCCGCAATCGGGCTGCGCTCCCGTATTCGCCGGCCTGCCGATACGATCATCAGGCAGCCCTGTGATTTTCGTTCAAGTTCAGTTCCAGCGCCTCTGGAGAAACCAGCATCTGCGAAACAAAATGATAAAGTTCGGCTGGCGTCTGAACGCCGCCAATCTCTTCGTCCATAAAGAGCTGCTTGTCGGAAACACCGGTGAAGAACTGTCCTACCGCCGGATCCACAAAATCAACCGGCTGGAAGTGCTTCAGATATTTTCCGCCATGCCATTTTGCAAAGACGGCCCGGTAACCTTCGATAGCTCTGTCATTGTCTTGCTGAGTGGCCATCAGGCTGCAGCTGTTGCCGCATGCTGCGGCAAAATTGGCTTCCCATCCCGGCATCGGGCTGTACCCGTAACGTGTCAGGAACCAATGCTGCACCTGCGCGATGCAGGCTGTGAGCCCCAAGGGTGTGGGAAACGGAAAGTCCTTCATATGCGGGTCGTCATCAATGTTGCGCCCGGTTTCGCGCGTGAAGATGGCGAGTTGCTCTTTCACATTGTCAGCCGTTTTAATCTTCGCCGAATTGCTTTTCGCGCAGGACCCGAGAACCGAAAATGGTCGTCCCGCGTAAACCATATGCTCGGCAGTCACCAGAACTTTGCAGATATTCTCGAAATCGACGACCGGATATTCGCAGTATTTAGCGCCGAACTTTGCCTTGATTTTGTCCATCACGCGTTTCGAAACAGCGCCGTGATAGAAACCAAAGGCCATGTTCGGAGTTGGCGCACCCCCCCTCCAAGAAAAGAAATCCTGATAGGCGGTCGCCCGTGGAACGGAGTACACACCGGTATCGAGGCTTGCGGCGACGTTACAACGCTGCGGCCGGTTTCCAGGCCAGTTGAACGTCAGGCGGCTCCAAATGAGGACATCCATCGCCGGCTGTTCGGCGTGGGACCGCCGGATCAGGTCGGCAACATTGACATCGACGTAATCATCATCGCCAATCATGCAGATGAATTCGCCGGTGGCGGCCTCCACGCTCCGATCCCAATTCTCGACCATCGGCAAGACCCGGTCCACCGAAGGCAGATATTTCACCCGCGGGTCGCCAAAAACCTCCTCCATGAAGTCGTCCATGATCGACGGGTCATCCGAGTTGTCGGCGAAAACATACTCGACGTCCATGCGCATGTTCGCCAGCAGACTTCTGATCGTTTCCTGGAAATAGGGCTGGCGGTTACGCGATGGCACACAAATCGTCAGTTTCGGCTGGGCGAACATGAAGTTTCTCCGTTTGCCGCAGACTAGCGGGGAAGGCTTTTGCGAAGCTTGCCCGCGACCCTTTGGTCATAAGTCCGGTTTTCGGCTTTCCAGCCGCTGCATGGCTTGATAAGCACCGTCGCATGCGGCCCTGCGATGCAGCAGCGCGGTGATGACGTATCCGGAGACCCTTATGCAGAAAAGCCCGGCAGACTGTGCTTCGATGGCAGAGATCCGCGTCGAGATCGACCGTATCGATCAAGCCTTGATGGCGCTCTTCCAGGAGCGCTGGGGCTATATCGGCAGAGCTGCAGCCATCAAGAAACCGGCAGGTCTCAAGGCCGACATCCCCTCGCGCGTCGATGAAGTCCGCTTCAATGCCCGCCGCAACGCCGGCTTGGCGGGGCTCGATCCGGATTTCTACGAGGATATCTGGGCACGCCTGATCCAGCATTCGATCGAGCATGAGATGGGCATTCTGGGGGAAAGCGGACAATAGCCGCAAACCGGCGTTCAGCCGATCTTGAGGCTGGCCGTGTCGGCTTTCTTGGCTGGCACCTCGGCCGTGGCCTCGGGCAGTGCGGCGATGGCGCCGTCCGCTATGGATGCACCGTCAGCGTCGGTACCGCTGTCACGAACTTGCCACCCCAATCGCTGATATACGAAAGTTGCTGTCTGATTTCGGCTTGAAGGTTCCATGGCAGTATCACCACTCTTTCCGGTTTTTCGGCTTTGAGAAATTCTTCCGTGACAATCGGGATACGGCTGCCGGGAAGCAGCAGGCCCTGCTTGGCGGGGTTCTTGTCGACGACGAACGGCAAGAGGTCAGGCTTGACGCCGGAGAAGTTGAGCAGCGTGTTGCCCTTGGCCGCAGCGCCATAGGCTGCGACTTTCAGGCCGGCCCGCCGGCTGTCGATCAGGAAGGTCAGGAAGCCATCGCGCACGGTTTGCGCCGCCGCCTGGAAGTCTGTGTAGAAGGCATCGGTGAGCATGCCGGCAGCCTGCTCATCGGCGAGCGTTGCGGCCACGGCCGTGGTGACCGGATGTTTGCCGCTGTCGCTGCGCTGCGCAAACACCCGCAGGCTGCCGCCATGCCATGGCGTCGTCGCGACATCGAAGACGGACAGGCCGTTGGCTGCAAAGACGCGGCTGACGGATGTCAGCGACAAATAGGAATAGTGTTCATGATAGGCGGTATCGAACTGCGCCTCGCGCACCATGTTCAGCAGGTGCGGAAACTCGAAGGTCGCGACGCCGTTTGGCTTCAGCAACCGCGTAAAGCCGGCAACGAAATCGTTGATATCGGGCACGTGGGCGAGCACATTGTTGGCGGCCGTAAGATCGGCGGGACGGCCTTCTGCCGCAAGTTTTTCGCCGAGTTCCGCGCCGAAAAACTCCTCGACGATCTCGATACCCTTCGCCCGCGCAGCCGCAGCCGTGCTTGCCGTGGGTTCGATACCGAGGCAGCCAATGCCGCGCTCCCTGGCATATTGCAAGAGATAACCGTCATTGGCGGCGACCTCGACGATATGGGAGGCTTGGGTCAGGCCGAAACGGGCCTGCATATCGGCGACATAGCGCTTGGCATGCTCAAGCCATGAGGTCGAGAACGAGCTGAAATAGGCATAGCTTGAGGAAAAGAACGTCTCGCGATCGGCAAAATCCTCGGTCTGCACCAGGCGGCATTCCTGGCAGCAGCGGATCACCAGCGGATACCAGAGTTCCGGCAGATGCCGTTCACCGGCATTGACATAGGAATTCGACGGCGGCGCGGTGCCGAGGTCGAGAAAGGGCACCATATGCGTCGATCCGCAGTGACGGCATTTCATGCGGCTACTCCACGATAGTCCGGCGACAACAAAGGATGCGCCGCATCGCGCGGCGACAGGTTGGCGACCGGCAAAGGCCAGTCGATGCCGAGTGCGGGGTCCTGCGGATTGAGGCCACCCTCAAAAGACGCCGCATAAGGCTCTGAATGGGCATAGATCATCCGCACGTCATCGGTCAGCGCCTGGAAACCATGGGCGAAACCCTTGGGGATCAGCAGCGAACAGGCATTGCCTTCGGACAGCTCGACGGCGAAATGCTGCAGAAACGTCGGCGAGTGCGCCCGAATATCGACGGCGATGTCGAGCACCCGGCCACGGGTGCAGGTGACGAGCTTGATCTCGGCATGCGGCGGCATCTGGAAGTGCATGCCGCGCACCGTGCCCCTGTGGAGCGTGCCGGTCTCGTTCAACTGGGCGACGCGCCCCTGCCAGCCAAAGTGGCCAAGATCCTCCTCGCAGAAGAGCCGCGACAGAAAGCCGCGATCGTCCGACATGGTTTTGCGGCGGATGACGCAAAGCCCCTGGAGCGGCGTTTGGTGCGCCGTGAACCGCGCGCTCATCCGGCCGCCCGCAAAGGTTCGTCCTTGGTGGCAAGTCCGGCAAAATCGCGGATATCGCCGAGGCACAAGTCAAGCGCCGCCTGTCCCTGCCCTTGCGCTCTATACCACTCCATCGTCCGCTTGACGGTTTCCGCCAGACGCCAGCGCGGCTGGTAGCCGAGATCGGCGCGCGCCTTGGCACTGTCAAGCACCAGGTAGCCCGCTTCGTGCGGACCATCCGTGCCATCGCCGAGAACCATGGCGCCGCCGCCAAAATGCCGCTCGGCCATTTTCAGCACGGCGCCGACGGAGGCTGCCTCGCCGTGATCCGGACCGAAATTGTAGCTCTCGGGACCATCCGGCATCTGCCATAGGCGCTCCGCCAATCCCATATATCCGCCGAGTGGCTCAAGCACGTGCTGCCAGGGACGCACGGCGCGTGGACGGCGCACCTGCAATGTTTCGCCACGCTGCCATGCCTGCACCGCATCCGGGATCAGCCGGTCTTCGGCCCAGTCGCCGCCACCGATGACATTGCCGGCGCGCGCCGTGGCAAGACCGATCTTGCGGGCGGCAAAGAACGAGGCGCGGTAGCTTGCCGCGACGATCTCCGCTGCCGCCTTGCTGGCGCTGTAGGGATCGTGGCCACCGAGCGGATCGCTCTCCATGAAGGCAAGGCCGGTCTCGGCATTGTGGTAGACCTTGTCGGTGGTCACCACGACGATCGAGCGAACATCCTCCGACACCCGCAGGGCATCGAGCAGATTGGCGGTACCAATGACGTTGATATCGTAAGTCTCGGCCGGATTACGATAACCGGCGCGCACCAAAGCCTGCGCCGCCAGATGAAAGACGACCTGTGGCTTGGTCTTCAGCACATGATGGGTGACGGCATCACGATCGCGGATATCGATGATGCCCGGCCCATCCATGCCGCCGCCGAGCAGCAGATGCAGCGAAGGCTCCGTCTGCGGCGCCAGCGAAAGGCCCGAGACGTCGGCGCCCAGTTCGCGCAGCCAAAGCGATAGCCAGCTGCCCTTGAAGCCGGTATGGCCGGTGACGAGCACCCGTTTTCCGCGCCAGAATTCGTTCGTCATAGATATCACCAGCTCTTCCACGGCGGGGCGCCGCTCTGCCATAGACTTTCAAGGTGGTTCTTGTCGCGCAGCGTATCCATCGGCTGCCAGAAGCCGTCGTGGAAATAGGCCTGCAACTCGCCCTCTCTGGCCAGTCCCATCAATGGATCGCCTTCCCAACTTGAATGATCCGCCTCGATCCGGTCGATGACGCGGGGGGAAAGCACGAAGAAGCCGCCGTTGATGAAGCCGCCTTCGCCTTCCGGTTTTTCGATGAAGCCCTGGACTTCGGTGCCTTCCAGCTGCAGCGCGCCATACCGCGCCGGCGGACGGACGGCGGTCACCGTCGCCTGCTTGCCGTGGGTCTTATGGAAGGCAATGGTCTTGCCGATATCGACGTTGCTGACGCCGTCGCCATAGGTGAAGCAGAAAGCCTCCTCATCCTTGAGGTAGGACGCGACCCGCTTCAGGCGGCCGCCGGTCATCGAGCTTTCGCCGGTATCGACCAGCGTGACGCGCCAGTTCTCGGCGCTCTGTCTATGGAATTCGATCGAGTTCTGCGACAGATCGAAGGTGATGTCCGACATGTGCAGGCCGTAATTGGCGAAATATTCCTTGATCACATAGCCTTTGAAACCACAGCAGATGATGAAGTCACGCACGCCGTGGGCGTAGTAGAGCTTCATGATATGCCAGAGGATCGGCCGTCCACCGATCTCGATCATCGGCTTCGGCTTCAGATGGGTTTCTTCGGCGATGCGCGACCCCAGGCCGCCGGCAAGAATGACAGCTTTCATCCGCCCCTCCCGTTAGACGCAAAGACGATCGCGGGCAGTGCCGGCGATGACTTGGCGAGAGGAAGCAGAAATGCGGCCGGCCCGCGATCGAGCATCACCAGGCCCATGTGCCGCCTTCGACTGCAAAGCCAGAAGCCTTGCGGTCATACGGTCTTTAAGGCGCGAAAACTCCATCATGCTCCGGGTCCAGTCAGTCTATTCTGACCTGTACCCTAGAGGGTGAAACTGTCGTCAAACTGGAGAGGTCGCCCGGCTTTGCGCTGGCGACCCTACGTCAGCGTCAGAAAGACACCGAACCGACTGTATCTTAGAAGGAATTTTTCCGCATCAGATGCAGTTCCCAATCCAGCGCACTGCGGATGATGCCGTTCAGATCGTCATATTGCGGTACCCATCCAAGCTCCTGCTTGGCCAGCGCCGGATTGGCGACGATCATCGCCGGGTCTCCTGCACGACGCTCCGAAAACGTCACCGGAAAATCTTCGCCGTGCACGTGGCGCACGGCATCGAGCACTTCGAGCACGGAAAAGCCGTGGCCGTAACCGCAATTGGCCGCCAGCGACCCGCCACCTGCGCGCATGCGCTGCAGAGCCTTCAAATGCGCCTGAACCAGGTCCCAGACATGGATATAGTCGCGCACGCAGGTTCCGTCCGGCGTCGGATAATCGGTTCCGAACACGCTCATCGACTGGCGTTTGCCAAGCGCGGTGGCGCAGGCAACCTTGATCAGATGGGTGGCCAGTGCGGAGGATTGGCCGCTGCGTCCCTTCGGATCGGCACCGGCGACGTTGAAATAGCGCAACGCCGTATAGGTGAAGGCATGGGCGGCCGCGGTGTCGCGCAGCATGATCTCGGTCATCAGCTTCGATGAACCGTAAGGCGATTCCGGCTTGAGGTTGACGCTTTCCGTCACCGGTTCGAGTACGTCCGGCGTTCCATAGACGGCAGCCGTCGAGGAAAACACGAAATAGGGGATACCGGCCTCGACCGCGCTGGCGATCAGGCTGCGCGATTTGACGGTGTTGTTCTCGTAATAGCCGAGCGGATCGGCGACCGATTCCGGCACGACGATCGAGCCGGCGAAATGGATGATGGAGTCGATGTCGTTGTCGGCAAAGATCTGCTGCATCAGGGCCGTGTCGGCAATATCGCCTTCGTAAAAACGGGCTTCGGGTGCGATTGCCCAGCGAAAGCCGGTCGACAGGCGGTCGATGACGACGACCTGTTCGCCCGCATCGAGCAATGCCCAGACCATGTGGCTGCCGATATATCCGCCGCCGCCCGTTACCAATACCGCCATTGCCTGCTCCTGCGCTGTTCAAGTGAGCGGGATAAAACCCGTTCGCGGCGCGTTTCACAAGACTTTTGTGCGCTGCACAGCAGCCGAAGGTGGTTCAGAGTGCGGCGATATAGCCCGCCAGCCGTTCGGCAGCGATGGCGATCTGCCTGGGATCACGCAGAAAACAGGCACGCATGAACAGCGATCCGCCCTCGCCGAAGGCGGTGCCGGGTGCGAGGCCAACCCCGGTCTTGTCGACGATATCCAGCGCTGCACGCCGGGCATCGGTGACGCCATCGATCTTCAGGAAGGCGTAGATCGCCCCGTCCGGTTTCAGCGTCTGCACCCGGTTTGTGGCGATCAGAGCGTCGCACAAAAGGTCGCGTGAACGGGCGGCCTTGGCGACGTTTTCCGCGACGAACGCATCGCCCTGGTCCAGCGCCACCAAGGCCCCCGCCTGGATGAACTGAGCCACGCCCGATGTCGAATACTGGATCAGGTTTTCCAGCACCTGACCGATCGCCGGCGGCGCCACGATCCAGCCGGCCCGCCAGCCGGTCATCGACCAGTTCTTCGAAAACGAATTGACGAACAGGATGCGCTCGTCCTCCTCCATCACGTCGAGGAAGGACGGCGCGCGGTCGCCATTGTAGGAATAGAGCGCATAGATCTCGTCTGCGATGATCCACAGGCCGTGTTTGCGCGCCAGTGCCAGAATGGCTTTCAGGTCGTCATGCGTGGCCGTCCAGCCGGTTGGATTGGAGGGCGTATTGACGAAAAGAGCCCGCGTCTTTTCCGTGATCGCCGCCTCGAGCTTGCCGATGTCGAGCTGCCATTTGCCGTCCTCGAAGCTCAGCGGCACGGCGACGGCGCGCACGCCGGACAATTCGGCGCTGGCGGCAAAGTTCGGCCAGGCCGGGGTCAGGAACACCATCTCGTCGCCCGGCGAGGTCACGGCCTCGATGGCAAGCTTGATGGCCTGCATGCCGGAACCGGTCACATAGAAATTGTCCGGCGACAGCGTTTTGGCGAAATGCCGCTGGTAATAGCGCGACAGCGCCTCGCGTAATGTTGGGATTCCGCGCTGCCAAGTGTAGAAGGTCTCGCCGGCTTTCAGCGAATCCTGGGCCGCTTGCGAGATGAAATCCGGCGTCGGCAGATCGCCCTCGCCAACCCAGAGCGGAATGAGCCCGTCGCGCCCGCGCGCATAATTCACCAGTTCGACAATGCCGCTTTCAGGGGCAGAAAGCGATCGGGGGCTGAGGCTGGCAAGTATGGTCATCGGCGGGCTCCCTCGCGCATAACCCCGAAAATTGGAACCGATTTTCGCGGTTATGCGCAGCTAAAAAATACTAGAGCACCTTTTGCGCGCCCAATTGGGCGCGCGGCGCTCTAGTTGCCCGCCGCTTCTAGCTGTTTTTCACATCACGATCACGCGATATTCGGTGACGGATTTATCGATTCTGGTGATGTATCGACACCGGCCTGACGATCGCGAAACGCGTCTTATACGCGCTGTGTTTTCAGGAGATCGCGGATTTCGGTGAGAAGCTGAACGTCCACCGGTGGCGGTGCTGCCGGCTCTTCGTTCTTCTGCTTTTCCAACGAAACGCGCATCTTGTTGACGGCCTTGACCATCAGGAAAATGATCCAGGCGAGAATGAGGAAGTTGATCACCACGGTCAGAAAGTTGCCATAGGCAAAGACTGCGCCCTGCTCGCGTGCCGCAGCAAGCGAGGTCGCCGTTACTGTGCTGGAGAGCGGGAAGAAGAAATTGGAAAAATCCAGGCCGCCCGTGATGGCACCGATGACCGGCATGATGATGTCGTTGACCAGCGAATTGACGATCAGCGTGAACGCACCACCGATGATGATACCGACCGCAAGGTCCATGACATTGCCCCGGGCAATAAACGCCTTGAATTCATTTATCATTACTCTCTCCTTGTCTAAGACTGAAACCAGCTGCGGCGGCCTGTTCCTACGCAACCGGGTACAGGCCGGATGCTAACCGAAATCAAAATCATGTAAATCACGCAATCGAAATTAGCCTTGCATATATCGGTCGCGAAGCCCTGAAAAAGAGTTGCGGTTTCTTTGACTTAAGGCTTAGGCGAGGCCGATTTTCTTCGCATCCGTCTTGTCCTATGCTCTGGTGGAGGACAAGGAGGAGATATGCTCTCGGGCTCGATCATTTTCGGGGCCGCCTTCGCCTATCTGCTGCTGCTGTTTGCGGTGGCAAGCTATGGCGATCGCAAGGCGCGCAAGACCGATCCTGCCGGGAGAGGCAGGCCGCTGGTCTATGCCTTGAGCCTGGCGATCTACTGCACCTCCTGGACCTATTTCGGCGGCGTCGGTCTTGCTGCCGAGCGCGGATTGGAATTCACCGGCATTTATATCGGCCCGATCCTGATGTTCACCATCGGCCTGCCGGTCATCCGCCGGATCATCGCGCTCGCCAAGGCCGAAAAACTGACCTCGGTTGCCGATTTCATCGCCGCGCGCTACGGCAAGAACCCGATGGTTGCCGCCATCGTCGCGCTGATCTCCTTGATCGGCGCCATTCCCTATATCGCGCTGCAGCTCAAGGCCGTGTCGAGTTCGGTATCGGCGATGGTCGATACCAGCGGCTACGGCATCGGTTCCGGCCAGGACTTCATCGACCTGCCGCTTTTGGTGACGCTTTTCCTTGCCTGTTTCGCCATCGTTTTCGGCACCCGCCATACCGATGCGACCGAGCATCAGGACGGGTTGATCCTGGCAATCGCCATGGAATCAGTGGTCAAGCTATTGGCTCTGGTCACCGCCGGGATCTATGTGATCTTCTTCCTGTTCGACGGCCCGAGCGACCTGTGGGCGAAAGCTCTTGCCAACCAGCAGGTGATGACGGCGCTGAACTACCAGACGCCGCTGCCGCGCTGGATCCTGCTGATCGTTCTGTCCTCCTTCGCCATCATCATGCTGCCCCGGCAGTTCCATGTGACGGTGGTCGAGAACCGCACGGAAAAGGACCTGCGCACCGCAGGCATCCTGTTTCCGATCTACCTCGTGGCCATCAACCTATTCGTGCTGCCCGTCGCGATTGCCGGCGTGCTGACATTCGCCGGCAGCGGCGATGCCGACCTTTATCTGCTGACGCTGCCGCTGGCCGCCGACATGCCGGTCCTGACCATGATCACCTTCATCGGCGGGTTTTCCGCAGCGACGGCCATGGTCATCGTCGCGTCCGTGGCGCTGTCGATCATGATTTCCAACGATATCATCATGCCGGTGTTCCTGCGGCGCAACCTGATGGGCCGCGGTGGCTCGCAGGATGTGGCCGGCACATTGCTCAACGTCCGGCGCACGGCGATCTTCGTGGTTCTGCTGCTCGGTTACGCCTACTACCGCTCCGCCGACATGAGTTCGGGCCTCGCCTCGCTTGGCCTTCTTGCCTTTGCCGCCATCTCTCAAATGGCACCGGCCTTGTTCGGCGGCCTTGTCTGGCGCCAGGCAAACGCCCGAGGCGCGATTGCGGGCATGACGCTCGGCTTCATCGTCTGGGCCTATCTGCTGTTTCTGCCGAGCCTCGGCGGACCGGACAATTCGCATGTCGCGGCAACCGTTCTCGGTTTTCTTTTCCCGTTCACCTCCATCTTTTCCGGACCGGCAGCCGATCCGCTGGTCAATGCCTCGGCGCTCAGCCTGCTGGTCAACGTGCTCGCTTATGTCATCGGCTCGCTCACCCGGGCACCAAAACCGCTGGAACGGCTGCAGGCAGGCGTGTTCATCCGCCGCAAATCGCGCACCGAAAAGGCATTTCGCGGCCGCAAGACCAAGATCACTGTGCTCGACCTCAAAACCACGATTGCCCGCTATCTCGGCCAGGAACGGATGCAGCGCTCCTTCCAGACCTATGAGCGCCAGTCGGGCCGCTGGCTGGAGGATCACCTGCCGGCCGATATGGGGTTGATCCATTTTTCCGAACAGTTGCTTGGCAGCGCCATCGGCTCGTCCTCTGCCCGGCTGGTCCTGTCGCTGGTGCTGCAGCGGCTGGACGACACCTCGTCGGATACCGCCTGGCTGCTCGACCAGGCATCGGAGGCGCTGCAATACAATCAGGACATGCTGCAGACGGCGCTGTCGCAGATGGATCAAGGCATCGCCGTCTTCGACAGTTCCAACAACCTGATCATCTGGAACCGCCGCTTCCGCCAGCTGCTCGACCTGCCGGAAACCGCCGGTCAGGTCGGATTCCCGCTGGCAGACATCGTCTCCATGCTCACCCAGCGCGGCGATATCCGCAAGGACGACGGCAAGCGGTTGATTGCCAACTTCCTGACGCTCGACAAACCCTTCCTGCTCGAACTTTCCGGCGGCGCGCGCATTATCGAGGTGCGCACCAATGCCATGCCCGACAAGGGCATCGTCACCACCTATACCGACATTACCCAGCGCGTTGCGGCAGACATGGCGCTGAAGCAGGCGAACGAGACGCTGGAATTGCGCGTTGCCGAACGCACCGGCGAACTCACCCGCGTGAACAAGGAAGTGGCCGAGGCCCGGGCTGCTGCCGAAGAGGCCAATATCGGCAAGACCCGTTTCTTCGCCGCTGCCGGCCACGATATCCTGCAGCCGCTGAATGCCGCCCGCCTCTATTCGTCCTCGCTGGTCGAGCGTCTCGGCGAATCGGAAAACAGCGTGCTGGTGCAGAACATCGATTCGTCGCTGGAATCGGTCGAAACCATTCTCGGCGCCGTTCTCGACATTTCCCGGCTCGATACCGGTGCGATGAAGCCGCGCCTGCAATCCGTACCGCTCAACGACCTCTTGCGGCGCATCGAGACCGATTTCGCACCGGTGGCCCGCGCTGCAAACCTCAAGCTGACCGTCATGCCGACATCGCTGACGGTGCGCACCGACCCAAATCTCTTGCGCCGCCTGGTGCAGAACCTCGTCTCCAACGCCATCAAATACACGCTGACCGGCAAGGTGCTGGTTGGCGTGCGCCGCGAGGGTGGCGATGCGATCATCCAGGTGCTCGATTCCGGCATCGGCATCCCGGCGTCCAAGTTCCGCACGGTTTTCAAGGAGTTCGCCCGGCTCGACGAGGGCGCCAAGACGGCTGCGGGCCTTGGACTCGGCCTGTCGATCGTCGACCGCATCTCGCGCGTTCTCAACCACAGCGTCGACCTGCAATCCAAACCCGGCAAAGGCACGCGCTTCCGCGTGAGAATGCCGATCGACCGCACGGCCGCCGGCAGCGTCAAGGCTGCGCCGTCCGAACTGCTGCGCACTGCCGAGCCGCTGCATGGCCTGCGTGTGCTGTGCATCGACAACGAGCCGCTGATCCTGGAGGGCATGAAGCTGCTGCTGGAGGGCTGGGGCTGCAATGTGACCACCACGCCCTCTCTCGATATCTGGCAGCAGGGCCTGACCGCCCATGACCTGCGCCCCGACGCGATCATTGCCGACTATCACCTCGATGACGGCACCGGCATCGATATGATCCGCGCCATCCGGCTCTATTTCGGCACCGACATCCCGTCGCTGTTGGTCACCGCCGACCGCTCTCCGGAAGTGCGGGCCAGCGCAGAACGCGACGGAATCACCCTGCAAAACAAACCCGTCCGCCCGGCCTCGATGCGAGCCTGGCTGACGCAGCTGTCGGTGTCGATGAAGGCAGCGGCGGAATAAACAAAAAATTGATTTTATAGTGAAATTGCTATATTGGTTCGCTTATGACATCGGACGATGCGATCGATTTTAAAGAGGTGATCTTCCTGTCGCAGCGTGTCGAAGACGATTACCTTTCCCAACCGACGGAAGTGGTTGAAGCATTCGATTCCCGGATAACTGCGGTACAGAACCTTCGACGCCTGCCTGCCAGGCATCATCAGGCGCTATCGGGAAATGCGAAGGGATCGAAGAACTCCGCGTCTTCCACGACAGCAACACTTACCGGACATACTATCTTGCGAATTACAACGAGGTGGTGATCCTGATCGACGCAGGTATGAAGAAGTCAAAAAAGGACGGCGAAATTCCGGCGGAACAGGTTGCTCGGCTCTTGGAGAGAAAACGTCAGGCAGACCAGTTTTATGCCGGAAATTGGGCATTGCTACGCGAACGTTACGATGCGCGGCAAAAGCGAAGAGAATTGACATAGGTGAAAACAATGACGGACCCTGCAGCCGGACCGGCCAAATTGGGAAGCGGAAACTACCTCAAGGACCGCGGCTATAGCGACCCTGCGGAAATGAGGGTCAAGTTTCTGCTGTCGAATGAGATTGCGCTTGCCATCGAAGACAAGGTTCTAAGCCAGAAAGCTGCTGCGGAACTGACCAACCTGAAGCAGCCGGACATCTCAAGAATCGTCAACGGCAATGTCGGCGACTACTCCGTCTGGCGACTTATGCGCGCGCTGTCCCTGCTCGGCAGGGACATCGTCATCGACATCCATCAATCGAGCCAGGCGCGCGGCGATATCAACACGAATATCGCCCCTGCAAAGCAGGCGGCGGGACGTTAGGCTGCTCCTACGCAGCCACAGCCGAAATCTTGCCCAGCTGAATGACCGCCTGCGTGCGGCTATCGACGTTGAGCTTCAACAGGATCGCCGAGACATGCGCCTTGATGGTCGCCTCGGAGACCCCGAGTTCGTAGGCGATCTGCTTGTTGAGCAGGCCTTCGGCCAGCATGCCAAGCACGCGGGATTGCTGCGGGGTGAGCGTCTGCAGCCGGTGCAGCAATGCCGCCACTTCCGGCTCGTGCTCCATGCCGCGCTGAAAGCCCGGTGGCGTAAAGATATTGCCGGCCATGACCGTATCGATCCCCTGGCGGATTTCGTCGATGCCTGCGGATTTGGAGAGGAACCCGGAAGCGCCGAGTTCAAGCGCGCGCTGGATGGTTGCCGGATCGTCGTGGGCCGAGACGATCATCACCGGCAGGCTCTGGAATTCGGCCCGCAGCGCAATCAGCCCGGAAAGCCCGCTGACACCCGGCATGGTCAGGTCCAGCAGCATCAGATCGACCGACATATTGTCGATCGCCGCCTGCCGCGCCGAGGCGAAATCACCGGCCTCGATGATCGACGGGTTGCCGGGCATGCCCGCCAGAGCCTGGCGCATGGCGCCGCGAAACAGCGGGTGATCGTCCGCAATGATGATGGTCAATCCTGACGTCATGACGCTCCCTCCCAAGAGCATGGCCGCAAGGCCCGTCACGGCGGAAAAATCCTCCAATTCACCCGCTGTGCCGTCCAGATCCGGTCAGGTCTTCTGAGGCACGTCCTCCGTCTTGTCGGACGGTGGCTTTTCCTCGCTTTCCAGATCTTTCACAATTCCCATGAAACTGCGCATCATTCTTTCCATGACGCCCATCGTCTGGTCAATCTCTTCCTTCGTCGGAAGCCTTGGTTTGATGCCCAAGGGGCCTTCCGAGGCGGTCTTTTCCAGAGTTTCCACGCGTTTGGTCAGCAAATCGAGTTCCAGCTCAAAGGCGGTGCGCTCGTCGGCCGCCATCCGGCAGACGATGTCGCCGTTCTTTTCCTGGCAGAGCGAGACCTCGCCGGTCTGCGTATCCAGCCGCGCGATGCCACTATCGGTCTTTTGCATGGCGTAACGCCCGGGCGCCGGCTCCTGCGCCAGGGCTGCAAAAGCCGCAAACACGCCGCCAAGGGTTACTACCGGCATCAGCATCCTGTTCATTGCATTCTCCTTGCTCGACAAATTCCGCTGATCCCAAAAAATCAGGATCCCTTCACGCTTGCCGGTGGACATTCGCAGAAGATTGCGGCAATCCCGCAAAGGATATCGTCCAGGCTTTCAGGAAACGGCGGCATGCGCAGCATTATCTACAAAATCGTTCCGGCAACTCTATGGCAGGATGCGCGCGAAAGCGGAGAATTCAAGGGCGCTCCGATCGATCTGACCGATGGGTTCATCCATTTTTCGACCGCCGATCAGGTCAAGCAGACCGCCGCTCTGTATTTCGCCGGTCAGGACGGCCTGCTGCTTGTCGCCGTCGATGGCGAAAAGCTGGGCCAAGCGCTGGTGTACGAGACATCGCGCGGTGGCGCCTTGTTTCCGCATCTCTACGCCGCCTTGCCGCTCGATACGGCCATCTGGGAAAAGCCGCTGCCGCGCGGCGCTGATGGCAACCATGTCTTCCCGGAGCTTGACCAATGATCGACGTCCTCCAGTCGCTGGCCCGTCGTGGCCTTTTCCTGCTTGATCCGGAGGCTGCCCACGGCCTGTCGATCAAGGGACTGAAGACCGGCCTCGTTCCGGCTTGCGCCGCCCCCGCAGACCCCCGCCTGGCGCAGACCGTCGCCGGCCTCGCCTTTGCCAACCCGATCGGCCTTGCCGCCGGTTACGACAAGAATGCCGACGTGCCGGAAGCGCTGCTGAGACTTGGCTTCGGCTTTACCGAGATCGGCACCGTCACGCCAAAACCGCAGGCCGGCAACGACAAGCCGCGCATCTTCCGGCTGGTCGAGGATCAGGCCGTCATCAATCGCCTCGGCTTCAACAATGAGGGCCATCAGGCAGCACTGCAACGTCTCAAGGCCTGTGATCGCAAGGCCATGATCGGCGTCAATATCGGCGCCAACAAGGACAGCGCCGATCGCATCGCCGATTACGTCACCGGCATCCGCACGTTCTACGGCGTCGCCCGCTATTTTACCGCCAACATTTCCTCGCCGAACACGCCGGGCCTGCGCGACCTGCAGGCGCGCGAGAGCCTTGCGGCCCTGCTCGCCGCCGTCCTTGCCGCCCGCGACGACGAAGCCAAAAAGGCTGGTAGCCCCGTGCCGGTGTTCCTGAAGATCGCGCCGGATCTGACCGAAGAGGGCATGGACGATATCGCCGCCGTGGCGCTGGCCCATCATCTCGACGGCCTGATCGTCTCCAACACGACGCTGTCGCGCGACGGGCTGAAGGACCAGCGGCAGGCCAAGGAGAGCGGCGGTCTTTCCGGCAAGCCTTTGTTTGAAAAATCCACCATCGTGCTCGCCAAGATGCGCAAACGCGTCGGTCCCGACCTGCCGATCGTCGGCGTCGGCGGCGTCTCGTCGGCTGAAACGGCGGCGGAAAAAATCCGCGCCGGCGCCAATCTCGTCCAGCTCTATTCCTGCATGGTCTATGAAGGGCCACTACTGCCGGGCAAGATCGTCCGCGGCCTGTCGGCGCTTTGCGACCGCGAAGCGCTGACCTCGATCAGCGACATCTGCGGCAGCCGCACGGATTATTGGGCGTCCAAAGCGTAACTTCGATCCGGGGACCTGCCACTTAGCTTCAGCTCTGGCACCTCCCTCCCTCCGTCATGTCAGCCCTTGTGGCGGGGACCCAGTGCGTTCAAGTGCTTGAACGCAAAAGACTCATTTCACGCGACAGACGTCGCGTGGCTGAATTCCTGTGACAGGCACCGGAATGACGAAATCCTGATCAACCGGTCGAGAGCACCATGGCCCAATAGGGCCGGTTTCCGGAAGCGGGGTTGCGCATCACGGCGACGCCGAGACCGCTATAGTTCGGGCCCAGCATGTTCTCCAGGTGCTTGGGCGAGTGGAACCAGGCGGCATAGGCCCTTTCGGCGCTGTCCTGGCCCATGGCGATGTTTTCGGCTGCAGGCAGCGCCACGCCGCCGCCCTTCATGCGCGACAGGAAACTGTCGCCCATGCCGATCAGATGGGACATCTTGCCGGCCTTGGCCATGCGGGAAGCCTGCGACAGGGCCGCCTGCGCTGCCGCCGGATCGCGGACCAGCGGCTTCAGGCCCTTTTGTTTTCTAAGCGCGTTGATGTAGCCGAGCGTGGCATCGGTCTGGTCGCTGCCATTGCCGCTCGGTTTCACCTTGGGCGTGCCGCAGCTGGCGAGCACACCGATCGAAAGCAGGGCACCGGCCCGCAGGAACGTCCGCCGGGAGGCAGAAAAGTTCTGATCGTGCATATTACCGCCGGTAGCTCAGGACGCGCAGGATGATGAAGACCGGGATCACCACGGCCGCACCGAGCAGCAGGTAATCGCCGACGCGGCCAAGGGCTGCGAAGCCGGAATGCCAGAGATCGAGGATGAAATCCCGAACCGTGTAGAAGATGCCATAGGGTGTCCAGCCGAAAACGGCCATGACAAAGCCGACGATGACCGAGACCACCAACAGCTTGACGAGCACCCGAAGGGGCGAATCGCCCAGAAACCTGTTCACTCCATCGGCCATGGCCCATGATTCTCCTGTTTTTCTTCACATAGGCCGCCATGGCCCCTGCCGCAAGCCGTCAACATTGCCGTCAAATCGCCGCTTGCCATTTCTACAGTCGCACGCGACAAGCGCGGGAAGCCCAGACCGTCGATTGGCGGCTCGCAATCGAGACCCGGAACCATGTCGCTCAACCAGCTTTCCTCCGGCGATCTCATCGCCGACCGCCGCGCCGAATATGCCCATATGCTTGCCGATAGCGGCGATCATGCGGATGCAGCCGACCTGATGACCCAGGCGCTGGAGCTTGTGCCCGATTGGGCGGCCGGCTGGTTCCGCCTTGCCGACTATGAGGAGAAATCCGGCCGCAAAGAGGCGGCGATCGCGGCCTTGCGCATAGTTCTCACCCTCAACCCGGACGATATCTTTGGCGCCGGCCTGAAACTTGCCCTTCTCGGCGGCGCCGAAACACCCGATCAGCCATCAAGCCTCTACGTCGCGCAACTGTTCGACGACTATGCCGACCGCTTCGACAAGGCACTGGTCGAAAAGCTTGATTATACCGTTCCGGAAAAGCTGGCGGCGCTGATTACCGGCCACACGGGCGAGGCGCGGTTTGCCAATGTCATCGACCTTGGCTGCGGCACCGGCCTGTTCGGCGAGCGCATCCGCGACAAGGCGGATCGGCTGGAAGGGTTCGACCTGTCCGCCAACATGCTGGCAAAAGCGGAGGGCAAGGGCTGTTACGACCGTCTCGCGCAAGCCGACCTTTCGATGCCGCCGGAAACCTCCGGGCTGTTTTCGGACATGCCGGACCACCGTGCCGATCTGGTCAGCGCCGCCGACGTCTTGATGTATCTCGGCAATCTCGACAGCGTCTTCGTCATCGCGTCGCAGCTCTTGGGCAGCAGCGGCCTGTTTGCCTTTTCCGTCGAGGATGCCGATGTGGAGGGCGATTTTATTCTGCGGCCGTCGCTGCGCTACGCCCATTCGGAAACCTATATCCATAGCCTCTGCAAGCGCTTTGGGCTTGATATTCTCGCGATCAGCAAAACCGCCATTCGCAATGATGGCGGCAAACCGGTGTTCGGCATTCTGTTCCTTACGCGCAGATCGGCGTGAGCGCAGTTTTGTTGCGAAGTTGAAATAGGTCAGCATTGCTTACGTATTTCACTTGATTGCGACGGGCAGAGTCCCGATAATTGCTGCACTGCACACAGGCGCCACGGTCGAAGGACTGCCGGCGCATCTGCACCTTCATTCATTCCCTTCACGGCCGTTCGAGGTTTACTCGGGCGCCGCCTGGCCGTCTTCGGAGATCGCGACATGAGCATCGTCAATGCCCTTGGCTTCTTGAACACAAGCGCGACGCGTCACACACCCGTCGAGGACGTGCAGGGCATCTTTTCGGGCAGCCTCGTTGCAGCCCTTGGTCTCTATGTGCTTGCCAGTGCCGGACTTTTGACCGGCAGCACCGCCGGCGTCGCCTTTCTTTTGCATTATGCGCTCGGCATCAATTTCGGTCTTGCCTTCTTCGTGCTCAACCTGCCGTTCTTCTATCTGTCGTGGAAACGTCTCGGCATGGCCTTCACGGTAAAAACATTCATCGCCATCGCTATAACCTCGCTTTTGACCAATGTTCAGGGTCAGGTGTTCGAGATTGCCAGCATTCATCCCGCCTGGGCGGCCCTGCTCGGCGGTCTGCTTCTGGGTTACGGTGTTCTGGCGCTCTATCGCCACCGCGCCAGCCTCGGCGGCGTCGGCATTCTGGGCATCTATGTGCAGGAGCGCTTCGGCATCCGCGCCGGTCTGGTGCAGCTTGCCATCGATCTCTGCGTGCTGGCAGTCGCTTTCTTCGTCACCACGCCGCCGGTCGTGTTTTACTCGGTGCTTGGTGCCGTCGTGCTCAATCTGTTCCTGACGATCAACCACCGCGCCGACCGCTATATCGCTTTGTAAAAAACGCACGTCCTCCAGGCGGAGGAGACGTTGCGTGCAAAGCGCGGTGATGAGGGGGCCAAAGGCGCATTCTTCAACGATTGCGTCGCGCTAATGCCAAAGGGCGGCACCGGCCGCTCCCTCATCCAACCTTTTGCATCCCAGGTGAGAGCGGGAAAAGCAACAACCCCTTCCCGCTCTCCGGCGCCGCACCTGTTGCGGATGCGCGGCGCCGTAGCTGTTCTGCCGATCAGGCGGCCTTTGCCACCTTGTCCAGCGGATGCTGCGACCGGAAGCTGACGGCCAGCCGATTCCAGACGTTGATGGCGCCGATCGTCACGGTAATGATGGCGATCTCCGCATCCGAGAAGTGCTCCTTCAAGGCAGTAAAGGCATCATCCGGCGCGCCGGTCTGGGCGATGTTGGTGACGGCATCGACCCAGCCGAGCAGAGCCCGCTCGCGAACGTCATAGACTGGTGATTCACGCCAGACGCACAACAGGTTGATCCACTGCTCGCTTAGGCCGTCATGACGGGATTCCTTGACGTGCATGTCGACGCAATAGGCGCAGCCGTTGATCTGCGAGGCGCGCAGCTTGATCAGGTGGATGAAGCGGCGCTCCAGGCCGGAACTCTGCACGTAATTTTCAAGCGCCAACACGGCCTTGAAGGCTTCCGGCGATGCTTTTGTCATATCGAGACGCGGGTGCATGGTCTTGTCCTTTGTTGAGGGCTCAGCGAGCCGCTTTGCGTTCGTGGATTTCAAGGAAGGCGCAGCCTCTTGCTGCGATCGATCCATCGTCGATTTCGGCAAGTTGCACGCCGAGGTCGGCAATCGAGGTCTTGGCCAGTTCCGCCCTGTAGACGCGCTCGGCCCTCAGCATGGTGGCCGAGATGTTGCAGGGCTTGGAAAACAGATGATTGCCGACGGGGTTTGGGCCCCGCTGGCGGATTTCGCCGCAGCGGAAGGCAGGCGCCGAGCCTTCGACGGCAAGCACGATATCGAGCAGCGTGATCTTCTCTGCCGGTCTTGCCAGCCGGTATCCGCCCTTCGGGCCGGGCACCGTATCGAGAATGCCGGCACCGGAGAGAGACTGCAGATGTTTGAGCAGATAGCTGGTCGAGACACCATGAAACTCGGCGATCGCAGCCGCCGACAGAACCCCGCCCTCGGAAAGGCCGGATAGCATCGCAACGCTGTGAATAGCTTGCTCGACCCCCTCACCCAGCTTCATTGTCCTGCCTCCGCTTTTTATCGTGGATAATTTATATCCATGATTATTCCGGCCGTCAAGCGGTGAAATGCGTCACAGAGCTTGCGTTCGCAAAATCGGGAGATAGAAGAACATGATACAGGCGACGGGAAACAGTGACGATGATGGCAACCCCTGCAAAATCGGCCTTTGCGGCCTTGATGAACTCGAGCGCCGAGCGGCATTCGATCGTCGATGACGCCCAGGGCGTGATCTCCGGCAGCATGCTCGCCGTTCTCGGCATCACGCTGTTCTCCAGTGCCGGACTTCTGACCGGCGGTACGCCCGGCATCGCCTTTCTCGTCCATTACGCGACCGGCTTCAGCTTCGGCGCCTGCTTCTTTGTGGTGAACCTGCCCTTCTATTATCTGGCCTTCCGCCGCATGGGCCTGGCCTTCACGGTGAAGACCTTCATCGCCGTCGCCCTGACATCGGCCATGTCCGAAGTCCTGCCACGGGCTCTGGGGATCACCCATGTCGATCCGCTGATCGGAGCGCTGTTTGCGGGCCTTGTCGTTGGCGCCGGCCTGCTCGCGCTGTTCCGCCACCGCGCCAGCCTTGGCGGCATCGGCATTCTGGCGCTCTATCTGCAGGATCGTTTCGGCTGGCGGGCCGGCCTTGTCCAACTCGGCTTCGACGGCGCCATCGTCGCCTGCTCGTTCTTCCTCGCCAGCCCCTACATCATCGCCTGCTCGATCGCCGGCGCCGTCGTCATGAACATCACGCTGGCGATGAACCACCGCAAGGACCGCTATATCGCGATGTGAGAAGGCCGACAGCTACGCCCCTGAAGGCGTAACGGCACGCAGGGCGGTCGCCACCACCGCATCGCCGAATTCTATCGAGACCGGGCGATGCCCGACCAAAAGCCGGAAGAACACCGGCCCGTAGATCATGTCGAGCAAGGCCTCCAGATCGATCGGCGACGCGATCTCGCCCCTTGCCAGCGCCTGCTCGAGAATGACGCGTCCGGCATTGCGGCTCGACAGGATCACCTGATTGCGGAATGCCTTGGTGAATTCGCTTTCCGGGTCTGCCGCCGCAAGCGCCATGGTGATCTGCCGGCCGCGCGTGGTGGCGAATGCCGTCACCAGGCCGCGCATCTGCGCATGAAGCGCGACGTCCGCCGTCGCCCCCTTAGCTTCCGCTTGCGGCAACCGACTGACCAGCAATGCAGCCATCGCCAGTTCCTGCGCATTCGCCCAGGAGCGATAGATCGTCGGCTTGCCGACGCCGGAGCGCGCCGCCACGGCCTCGATGGTCAGACGGCCGAAACCGTCCGCCATCAGGATGTCGTGGGCAGCCTCCAGCGCTCGCTTTTGTGCGGCCTCACTTGGCGGGCGTCCGCGTTTCTTCGGTTGTGTATTTGGGTCTTGACTCATATCATTACGATACGTAACGTTAATATACAGACCCGTCAAGGAGGAGCGTCCGATGACCAGTATTGCCCGCAAAGTCAGCGCCTATTTCGTCGTCAAGAATGCAGCCCAGGCCATCGAGTTCTACAGCCGCGCTTTTGGTGCCAAAGAGATCTTCCGCATGACCGACCCGTCGGACGGCCGCATCGGCCATGCCGAATTGCGCTTCGGCGAGACGCTGATGATGCTGGCGGACGAATATCCGGACTTCGGCGCCCTGTCGCCCGACACGATCGGCGGCTCGCCCGTCACCTTCCATATCGACACGGTATCGACCGATGCCGCCGTGGCGCAGGCGGTTTCTGCCGGAGCGACGCTGTTGCGCCCGGCCGCAGACCAGAGCTTTGGCGAGCGCGTGGCGCAGGTTCTCGACCCCTATGGCCATCGCTGGATGCTGTCGCAGACCATCGAACAGGTGACGCCGGAGGAAATGCAGAAGCGCTGGAACGCAGGCGCGTCCGCCTAAGCTCTGCAGCCACGGCGGCGATGAAAGCGGCGCGCACCAGTCCTGTCGAGGCATTGCGGGTCTATTTCAGAATTCGGTAATCGATGCCTGTTATACGGCACCTCCAACGCCCATAACCTGCGGATGATACCAGCCTTGGACCTCGCGACCGTACTGCTTCTTCACAAGTCGTCATTTTTCATTGGTGCGCTCTGCTTCCTGTATGTTCGCTGGCAATCGCCGAGCAGTCACGGGCTCGGCATCCTCGCCGTCGCCTTCACCCTCCAGGCCGTTGCCTCGACATTTGCAGGCCTCGGTGAAAAGCATGCCCTGCAGCTTTCCGTGTGGGCATTGTCGAGCTTTTCGCTCGGCACCCTTGGCTATGCCGTCTTCTGGATTGGAATGAGGAGGCTTAGCGGCAACAACAATCGGCGCTCACTGGACTGGTTTGCGCTGGCAATTCCCGCAGGCCTTATCGTGACAGCGCTCCTCACCGGATTTCACCTCGACAGCATTTGGCGTGCGAGCATCTTTCAAGGCAGCTCGATCCTGTTCCTGGGTGCCTCGGCCGTGACGCTTATGCTGGACGACCGGCATGAAAAACTGTCGGCCAGATATGCGCTGGCGGCAGCGATTGCCGTGGCGGTCATCCTGTCGGTTTTCGTGGTTGCTGGGTTGATGGCGCCGGATACAGCACCTCTTCATCCGCGCGACGCCTTCTTCCTGCTCATCCTTTGCCATTTCGCCATAGCTCTGTTTTCGCTGGTTTTCGTCAAGGAACGAGTGGAAGCCATGCTGACGACGCTGCTCGACACCGATGCGCTGACGCAGATCCGCAATCGCCGCTGGTTCTTCCTGACGCTGCCCGCTGCACCACTTGCCGGCGACGCTTTCATCATCATCGACATCGATCACTTCAAGCGCGTCAACGACACCTTTGGCCATGCCGCAGGCGACATCGTGCTCGCCTCCGCCGCCAGGGAAATGGCGCTGAACCTGCGCCACGGTGAAATCTTCGCACGCCTCGGCGGTGAGGAATTCGGCCTCTATCTGCCCGCCGCATCCAATCTCGATCCGCAGGACGTTGCCGAAAGACTGCGCAACGCCGTCCAGTCGCTGAAAGTCAAAGTGGGCGAGACCTTTATCCCGGTCACGATCAGCGCCGGTACGGCTGTGGCCTGCGCCGGCCTGCCGCTGCACGAGCTTATGAGCCGCGCCGACACGGCACTGTATGGGGCCAAGAGCCGCGGCAGGAACCGCATCGAAGCGTATCGGGCCGATGCGCCATCCGTGCTCGCCTCCGACCCCCGGCAAAACACACGTCCGGCACAGACGACGAAGGCCGGGCAGGCAGCGTAACCGGACTTCCCTTCATACGGTTCCGCCGGCCGCCGGCCAAACTGCATGTCTTGCCCCGCTTCTTTTCCCCCGCGATTGCACTACATTCACCGATGTGAACCAGATCGATTCCATCCCGCGCGCCAAGACGCAAATTCTCCTGCCGCCGCCCTTCCTGCGCTGGTTCGAAGAAAAGGGCTGGCAGCCGCGTGCGCATCAACTGGAGCTTCTCTCCCGCGTCCAGGGCGGCGAAAGCATGCTTTTGATCGCCCCGACCGGCGCCGGCAAGACGCTGGCCGGGTTCCTGCCTTCGCTGGTATCGCTCACCGAGCGCGGAAAAATCCCGCCGGGCTCGGCCTTCACCGGCATCCACACGCTCTACATCTCACCGCTCAAGGCACTCGCCGTCGATATCGAACGCAACCTGATGAAGCCGGTTGGCGGCATGGGCCTGCCGATCCGCATCGAAAACCGCACCGGCGATACCCCCGCCGCCAAGCGTCAGCGCCAGAAGCTCAATCCGCCGGATATTCTTCTGACCACGCCGGAACAGGTGGCGCTGCTCCTGGCCAATGGCGAGGCCGAGCGCTTCTTCAAGAACCTGAAATATGTGGTGCTCGACGAGTTGCACTCGCTGGTCACCTCCAAGCGCGGCCATCTTCTCTCGCTCGGCCTTGCCCGCCTGCGCCAGCTCGCGCCTGCCATGCAGGCGATCGGCCTGTCGGCGACCGTCGCCGATCCGATGGATCTGCAGCGCTGGCTGGCGCCGCAGAGAGAGGGTGAAAACAATCATGCCGGGCTGATCACCGTCACCGGAGGCGCCCGGCCGGAAATCTCCATCCTGTCCACCGAGGAGCGCGTGCCCTGGGCCGGGCATTCCGCAGTCTACGCCATCGGCGATATCTACAAGGCGATCGGCGAAACCAAGACCACGCTTTTGTTCGTCAACACCCGCAGCCAGGCCGAGCGGGTCTTCCAGGATCTCTGGACCATCAACGACGACAATCTGCCGATTGCGCTGCATCACGGCTCCCTGGATGTCGGCCAACGGCGCAAGGTCGAGGCGGCCATGTCCGAAAACCGTCTGCGCGCCGTCGTCGCCACCTCGACGCTCGATCTCGGCATCGACTGGGGCGACGTCGACATGGTCATCCATGTCGGCGCCCCGAAAGGGGCATCACGCCTTGCCCAGCGCATCGGCCGCGCCAATCACCGCATGGACGAACCGAGCCGCGCCATCCTGGTGCCGGCCAACCGCTTCGAGGTGATGGAATGCCAGGCCGCCCTCGACGCCAACTATATCGGCGCGCAGGACACGCCCGCGGTCGGCAAGGGCGCGCTCGATGTGCTTGCCCAGCATGTACTCGGCATGGCCTGCGCTGCGCCCTTCGACCCGCTGGCGCTCTATGCCGAGATCACCAGTGCAGCACCCTATGCGTATCTGACCTGGGAAACCTTCGAGCGCATCGTCGATTTCGTCGCCACCGGCGGTTATGCGCTGCGCGCCTACGAACGCTACGCCAAGATCCGCAAGACGCCCGAAGGTTTTTGGCGCGTGTCCAATCCGATGAT
The DNA here is from genome assembly GCF_049898205.1 of Pararhizobium sp. DWP3-4. Classification (NCBI taxonomy): domain Bacteria; kingdom Pseudomonadati; phylum Pseudomonadota; class Alphaproteobacteria; order Hyphomicrobiales; family Rhizobiaceae; genus Pararhizobium; species Pararhizobium sp. DWP3-4. The sequence goes on from NZ_JAFCXF010000002.1 coordinate 660,780, forward strand.
TGCGCAGCAATACCGCCTCAATGTCGGCACCATCATCGAATCGCCGATGCTCAACGTGCGCATGGTCAAGCACAATGCCCGTGGCGCTCTCGGTCGTGGCGGCATGCCGCTCGGCAAGATGGAGGAAAATTTCGTCGAAATGCTGTCGCCGGGCGATACGTTCCTGTTTTCCGGCAAGGTGCTGCGCTTTGAGGGTATCCGCGAAAACGAATGCCTGGTCAGCCAGGGCTTCAAGCTCGACCCGAAGGTACCCTCCTACAATGGCGGCAAGTTTCCGCTGTCGACCTATCTTGCCCAGCAGGTCCGCAAGATGCTTGCCGATCCCAGCCAGCACACGACGCTGCCCGATCAGGTGCGCGACTGGCTTTCCCTGCAAAAAGACCTCTCGATGCTGCCGAAGGAAGACGAGCTTCTGATCGAAACCTTCCCCCGCGGCAGCCGCCATTACATGGTGATCTACGCCTTCGAGGGCAGGCTGGCCCATCAGACGCTGGGCATGCTTTTGACGCGGCGGCTCGACCGCGCCGGATTGAAGCCGCTTGGCTTCGTTGCCACCGATTATTCGCTGGCCGTCTGGGGACTTGAGGATCTGAGCGACGCCTTCACGTCCGGCCGGCCGTGGCTTGCCGACCTGTTCGACGAGGACATGCTGGGCGATGATCTCGAAGCCTGGCTGAACGAAAGTTTTCTGCTCAAACGCACTTTTCGCAACTGCGCCGTCATCGCCGGACTGATCGACCAGCGCCATCCCGGCAAGGAAAAGAGCGGGCGGCAGGTGACGGTTTCCGCCGATCTCATCTATGACGTCCTGCGCAGCCATGAGCCGGATCACATCCTGCTTGAGGCCACCCGCAACGATGCATCCACCGGACTTTTGGAAATCGAGCGGCTTGGCGATATGCTGTCGCGAATCAAGGGGCATATCACCCATCGGCCGCTCGACCGTATTTCGCCGCTGGCCGTGCCGGTCATGCTCGAAATCGGCCGGGAATCGGTCAATGGCGACGCGCAGGACTTTCTGCTCGCCGAAGCCGCCGACGAACTGTTTGCGGACGTGCTGGCCACGGCATCGCCATAAACCTTGGTCAGAGACTGAACACAACGCCGCGCCGGAAATCCTATGCACCGCATCGCCCATGCCATCTCCGCCCTACCGGACAATCCGGCGCAATCGGCCCGCATCGTCGTCAACGGCGTCATCGGCGTCTGCGATCCGCTGGGCGGTCTCTATCTGCCCGATCTCGGCACACTCGTCGTTTCCGATCTGCACCTGGAAAAAGGCTCGGCCTTTGCCCGCCGCGGCATGATGCTGCCGCCCTATGATACGCTGGCGACACTGCGCATTCTGGATGCGGTGATCTCCCGTCACAATCCGAAGACCGTCATCAGCCTCGGCGATAATTTTCACGACCGGGTCGGCTCGGCGCTGATGCCCGAGCTGTTTCGCGGCATGATCGAAACCATGGCGCGCGGCCGCGAATGGATCTGGATCAACGGCAACCACGATCCCGACGGCACCACTGCCCTGCCCGGTGCATCGATGGACGAACTCATCCATTGCGGATTGATCTTCCGCCACGAACCGGGACTCAACGCCACCGCAGGCGAGATCGCCGGCCATCTCCATCCGTCCGCCACCGTCCGCCGCCGTGAAAAATACATGCGCCGCGCCTGCTTCGCCACCGACGGCCGCCGCCTGATCATGCCCGCCTTCGGCGTCACCACCGGCGGCCTCGACTTGCGCCACCAGGCCATGCGCGGCCTGTTCGACCACCAGAGCCTCATCGCCCATATGCTGGGGCGGGACCGGATCTATTCGGTACGCTTTGCCAATTTGCTGGGATGAGCGCAGGAATACCGGGAGCGAAGACCGTAGCGGAGAGCCTGAGCATGACGGAGAAACGCGGTTCACCGAGGACACGGGCTCTCAAGAGCGGCCGTATCATGTTCAATCACGGATCTTCCTCGATCGACTGCACGATCCGCAACCTCTCAGCAAGCGGCGCCAAGCTTCTTGTCGAGAATGCCCTCGGGCTCCCCGATGAATTTCTTTTGATGTGTGCAGACGACAGGAATTACAAATGCACTGTCAGATGGCGCAAGCTCAATGAGATGGGCGTCAGTTTCGACGCTGCCATCTAGCGCGCTGCATCTTTCTCCGCCCCATATCGCAGGATAACTCCGCCCGATCCCAGCGGCCGGGATTCCAGCAGCTTGAGCGACTTGCGCCGGTCTGCGGGCTTGAACAGCGGCGTCCCCTGCCCGAGCAGGACCGGCACGACGCAAAGCATGATCTCGTCGATCACATCGTCCTGCAACAGCGAGGCGACGAGGTCGGCGCTGCCGAAAATGTAGATGGTCTTGTCGGTGGCCTGCTTCAGTTGCGCAAGCTCGGCCGCGATGTTCTTGACGACGCGGGTGTTGTTCCAGTCCGATTTTTCCAGTGTATGCGAGGCGACGATCTTCGGAAGCGCGTTCATGTAGGCCTTGACTTCGGTGTCGTCGTCCGCAGTCGTCCAATAGGCCTTCATGCCCTCATAGGTGACCCGGCCAAAGACGAGCGCTTCGGCCTTCTTGCCGAATTCCTTGCTCAACGCGTCCAGTTCCGGCCCCCAGGCCTGCCTGTGGAAATCGAGATCCCATTTCTTCACCCCCTCGAAATAGCCGTCGAGGGTGACGAGATTCCAGACGATGACCTTGCCCATATCAAGCTCCTTCGATCAAAACAGATTGGAATTCACAAGCGGCCTGATGTTAATCAAACAGATTGCAAAATGCAATCGGTTATCGTGAAGGCGTCTGAAAGACGGTTGCGGTTTCTCGACCCGGGTATCGCTCCATCCAAGCGGCCTGCCGTCGACTGATCATGCGCGGCCTCTTTGATCACCTTGTCGCTCTGGGGTGGGCCGGATTTATTCGGCTTGCCGATCTGCTGGAGTGAACGCTGACTCTTTTACCATCGCGCTCATTATGATAATTATTGTCAATAATTATCACTTTCATGAGGACGAGCGATGGCGAGTTTCGCATTGAACGAGCATTATGAACGCTTCATCCAGGCACAACTTGAATCCGGCCGCTATAACAATGCCAGCGAAGTCGTGCGGGCGGGGTTGCGGATGCTTGAAGATTTCGAGGCGGCACGCGAGCGCTGGCTGCGCGACGAAATCCCGTCGCGCCTGGAGGATATCCGCCAAAACCCGCAGACAGCCATTTCGCTCGAAGACGCCTTTTCCAGATTGGAAGGGCGGCATCAAGCTCGGCTTGCCAAGTCAAAATGACCATGCGCTACAAAGTTCTTCTCCATCAGAAGGCGAAGGAAGAGCTGAATGCGCTCTACGATACAATTGCAGAAAGTGCCGGCCCAACAACTGCTTGGAACTTCGTGTCGGGCATCCGCACATTCTGCACACAATTGTCGGATTTCCCGGAGCGCGGCACGGAGCGTGTCGAACTGATGCCGGGCTTACGCATCATCGGATATCGGCGCAGTGTCAGCATCGCATTTGCGGTCGAGACCGACACCGTCATCATTCTCGGCATTTTCTACGGCGGCCGGAATTTCACCGCCGAGATGTTCGACGAGCGGCGTTAGACGCACGGCTTTGATTTAAAGCAGTTTATACCACTTATTCTACGAAACTCAGATTGTCCGGAAGCTCAACCATCACATCGAGTGGCTCGAAGTGCCGTACATTCTCGGTGACGACCGTCAAACCATGTAGCTTTGCCGTGGCGGCGATAATGACATCGCCAAGCCCGGGATGCCGGCCTCGTCCGTCCGCCTCATCTTCGATTGCTCCGGCGACCCTTGCAACTGCAATATCCATCGGCAGGATGCAGTCATCGAATAATGAGACAATCCCCTCCAGCCACTGCCGAAGCCGCGACGACTTTTCGCTGGCGCCGCGCCGTTCAAGGTTTCTGATCCCCTTTTCAATTTCCGCAATCGTCATGGCGGACAGGAATAATCTGTCTGCCGCGCCTTGCTCACGCATCCACGCGATCAAGGCGTCCGAGGGCGCCGGTTTGTCAGGTGCAAATTTCGAGATGACATTCGTGTCAAGCAGATAACCGCTCACGGATCGATATCTCTCATTTTCGACGGACTGCGTTCAAGCTCCACGCCGCCGGGAAAGGTCATGAGATATTCGCCGAAATTCGGCCGCGCCTTGTTCATAGCTTTTCTGGCTGCTTCAGCAGCCTCGATACTGACAAGTGCCGCAACCGGTTTCCCGTGGCGCGTGATCGTCACGAACTCGCCTTTGATCGCCTCATCGACAAGGTTCGAAAATCCAGCTTTCGCGTCCCGCAGACTGACCGTCGACATTCATTCACTCCTTGTGGTCATTTGTGACTACATTGAGCGCAAAAGCCCGAGAAATCAAGACTACGGAATACCCCTCAGCAAACGGGGCAATCCACCTGAGTATCCGCCGCTAAACCTTCCTAACCCTCGTATCGCTCCACCCCAGCGGCTTGCCATCGGCCGAGTGTAACTCCAGTTTCTCCACCGGGCTCCCGGTGGCCACGTCCACCAGCACCGAATGGGGCTCGGCGGGCGCGTAAAGATGCTCCTGGCCCCATTGCCGCAGGGCGACGACGACGGGGAAGAGCGCGCGTCCCTTTTCCGTCAGCAGATAGTCCTGATAGGCGCTGCCATCCGATGCCGGTGCCGTTTCCAGGACGCCGCAATCGACCAGATCGCGCAGCCGCGCCGTCAGCATTCCCTTGGCGATGCCGAGGCTGCGGCGGAACTCGCCAAAACGGCTGATGCCGTCAAAAGCGTCGCGAACGATCAGCAAGGACCACCAGTCGCCGATCGCGTCCAGAGAGCGGGCAACCGGGCATTCTGCCTGCGTCAGGCTTGTACGTTTCAAAACCATTACCCCATAATCCATGACTGGTCTTAAAATAGGACTAGACTCGCATCAGCGCAACTGGTCTTATTATAAGACCAAACTGAAAGGAAAATTGATGCGCGGTGCAATGACAGATACGGCGAGACATGGCCCGGCCGGGTTTTCCGGCGCAATGACCATGATGTTTGCCGTGGCGGGCGGCCTGAGCGTGGCGAACGTTTATTACGCGCAGCCCTTGCTCGGGGCGATGGCCGGGGATTTCGGCATCAGCCCGGCCTCCATCGGCATCGTCGTAACGGTGACGCAGATCGGCTATGCGCTCGGGCTGATCTTCATCACGCCGCTTGGAGACATTCTCGACCGGCGCCGGCTGATCGCGGTGCAATCGCTCCTGCTCTGCTTGGCACTGGCGGCGGCCGCTCTGGCACCGACCGGCGGCCTGTTCATGGCGGCCATGGCCGCCGTCGGACTCTTGTCCGTGCTGGTTCAGACGCTGATCGCCTTTGCCGCCGTTCTCGCTGCCCCGGCAGCGCGCGGCAGGACCGTCGGCATCGTCACCAGCGGCGTGGTCATCGGCATCCTCTGTGCCCGCTTCATAGCGGGTCTGCTGTCGGACATGGGCGGGTGGCGGTCGGTCTATCTGACCTCGGCAGTGCTGACGCTGCTGATGGCGATCGCGCTCCACCGCATTCTGCCGGATCATCGCGAAAGCCAGCCGACGCCCTCCTATTGGAGCCTGCTGCGCTCCATCCCCGTGCTGTTCATCGAAGAGCCGGTGCTGCGCAGAACGGCCGGCATGGCCTTCCTGATCTTTGCCGTTTTCAGTATTTTCTGGACATCGCTGGCACTGCCGCTCAGTGTCGAACCGCATGCGATGTCGCACACGGCGATCGGACTGTTCGGACTTGCGGGCGTTGCCGGTGCGCTTGCCGCTGGAGGTGCCGGACGATTGGCTGATCGTGGCCTGGGCAACTGGACGACAGGAATTGCGCTCGGCCTGCTGCTGGCCTCCTGGGCACTGATCGCCATGCTTCACACGTCGATACCAGCTCTGATCGCCGGCACGGTGCTTCTGGATCTGGCGATCCAGGCCGTCCACGTCACCAATCAGAGTGCGATCCTGGCCATTCGGCCCGAGGCCAAAAGCCGGATCATCGGCGGCTACATGGTGTTCTACTCCGCAGGCAGCGCCAGCGGCGCCATCGCATCGACGGCCATCTATGCCCATGCGGGCTGGGCCGGCGTCTGTCTTCTGGGCAGTGCCGTCAGCCTCGCCGCCTTGATCTACTGGGCCGTCACGCTGCCGCGCCGGGAAAACCGGCCGTTGGAACAGTGCCCCGCGGGCTAGAACGCGTTGAACGTCAGCGTCGTCAGCGACCGGTTGATGCCCGGCACGGTGGCGATGTTGTCGTTGATGAACTTGCCGATATCCTGCTCTTCATCGACATAGACCTTGATCAGAAGATCGTAGTCGCCGCTGGTCGAATACATCTCCGAGACGATCTCCTTCTTGTAGATCACGTCGGCGACTTCGTAGGTCTTGCCGGGGGCGCATTGCAGCTGGACGAAAATCGGCTTCATGGCTCAGTCTCCTGATGTTTCGATCGCAAATAGCCTGTTTTCACGACGAGGCAAAGCCGCATCCGGTTAGTCCCTGCGGAAGACGATGCTGGCCAGCCAACCGGTGACGACGGCCAAAAGCACGGCCACCAGGCCGTAGAGGAACGGCTGTTGATGTGCTGCGGTGGTGATCGCCTGCTCCAGGCCGGTCTTGACGACACGCAGTTCCAGCGCCTTGGCGGCAACGAAAAGGCCGTCACGGAACAGATAGGCGCGGACGATATGCGATCCGTTCGGCACGTCGGCCGGCAGGCGCAACGAGGCCTTGAACAGGCTGGAACTGATGAACTGCACGCCGCCGGGATCGCGCTGATAGACGCCGGTGGTTTCCCGCAGCCGCCGGAACGCATCGCGGAATTCGGTGAGGTTGCTGCCATCGCCGATAAAGCCGATCGGCGTCAACGGCATGTGATCGACGCCGATGCCCATATTGTTCATGTTCCCGGGCGCCGCGATCGTCTCGATATCGCGCGTGCTCGACAGGGAATAGGATTCCGGCACCTTTTCGAAGGTCATGGATCTGGTATTGATCCAGATGCCGAAGACACGCTCCTTGCGCCGTACCGTGGTGTTTTCCTTCGGCCCCTCCAGAGCCACGACGATATTGTATTTGCCCTGCGCCAGAAGCCCCGGATCGGCACCGTCAATGGCGCCGAAGATCGTCAGATCGGCGCCGCGGAAATCCGACGTGATGGCGATCTCGTCGGTGGAGATGCCGATATCCAGCTTCTCGGTGAAGTCGACCGGTTCCGCCCGTGCAGCAAGCGGCGCGGAAAACAGGAGAGCGGCAAAGAGGAAGCGCGAGACGATCCGCATCAGAAACCGAGCCCCGCGGAGACGATCGAATAGACTTCCTTTGGCGGGATCACCAGCTCGATGGCAAGACGGATGCCGACGGCCAGAACCAGAAGCGCCAGAAGCGCCCGCAACTGCTCGCCGCGCAGCCTCTGCCCCACCCGCACGCCATATTGCGCGCCGATGACGCCGGCAATCATCAGCACGAAGGCCAGCACGATATCGACGGTGTAGTTGGCCGACGCCTGGACGATGACGGTATAGGCCGACACGAAGATGATCTGGAACAGCGAGGTGCCGACGACGACATTGGTCGGGATGCGCAGGAGATAGATCATCGCCGGCACCATGATGAAGCCGCCGCCGACGCCCATCACCGATGTCAGGATGCCGATGCAGAAACCCAGCAAGGCGATCGGAATGACGCTGAGATAGATCTTGGATTTCTTGAACCGCATCTTCAGCGGCAGGCGGTGCACCCAGTTGTGGTGACCCGGCCGCTTCAGCGTGACGGTCTCGTTCCTGGCGGCACGGCGCAGAGCGTTGATGCTCTCCCACAGCATCAGCGAGCCGACGGTGCCGAGCAAAAGCACATAGGCGAGCGAAATCACCAGATCGAGCTGGCCGATGCGGCGCAGCAGCGAAAAGAGCCAGAGACCGACCGTCGCCCCCGCCAGACCGCCGCAGAGCAGCACGGTTCCCAGTTTGATATCGATCGTGCCGCGCCGGAAATGGGTGATGGCCCCGGAGATCGAGGACGCGACAACCTGGTTTGCACCGGTGGCGACGGCAACGACGGGCGGGATATTGTAGAAGATCAACAGCGGCGTGATCAGGAAGCCGCCGCCGACACCGAACATGCCGGACAAAAAGCCGACGGCTGCGCCCATTCCGAGGATGATGAAAATGTTCACCGACAACTCTGCAATGGGCAGATACACCGTCACGGCCAGACCTCTAAATATGCCAATAGCCCGCAAGGCGGGCGGAAAACATCAAAGTGGCAAGTGATTCACCACGGGAGATAAGGAATGAAACAGTCTTGAAAACCAATTGTTAAAATCGCGAATTCAACGTCGTTCCGTCATGCGCCCCGGGGTCAGGCCTGTCAATCTTTTGCAGGCTTTACCCTAACCAGAAACCCGTTCCTTTGTCCGGCCGGTCTGCGGCATTATTGCGGCCGCAGATGCCGTTCCCGGGCATGGCCAGTCAAATCGCCGGCCTGTGCCCGAATGGCCACAGAAAGCCTCAGCCGTTCCGCTTCAGAAGTTCCTTGACGAGCGCATCGGTGATCTGCCCGGTCGGCTCCTGGTCGATCGACTTCTGGAAGGCCTTGATCGCGGCGACGGTCTTCTGGCCCATCTCGCCATCCGGCTTGCCGGCGTCGAAGCCGTTATTGTTGAGGATCGCCTGAATGTTGCGCAGCGCCTTCTTCATGTCGACCGATGCGGTCTTCGTGCCCTTGCCCACCCAGTTATCCGGCACATCGACCGAATTGGCCGCCGGCTCGAGTGGCGTCAGCTTCCAGGCATCGAATTTCGCCTTGGCGCTTTTCAGCTGGTCGGGCTTCAGGGCCTTGCCGACTTCATCGCGCTTCTGGCCGGCATCGGCGTCGCCGTCACGGGCAGCGATCGAAAACCACTTGTAGGATTCTTCCAGATCCTGGCTTACCCCGTTGCCGCGAGCATAGAGGATGGCGAGGTTGAACTGGCTGTCGCGGATGCCGCGATCGGCGGCCATGGCAAACCACTTGCCAGCGCCGGCGAAATCGGGAGCGGCACTGCCGCCGCTTGCCAGCATGACGGCGAGATTGTGCATGGCGCTGGCATTGCCTTTTTCGGCGGCCTGCTGGTAGAGCGTGCGTGCCTTGACCAGGTCGCGGCTGACGCCGGTGCCTTTTTCATAAAGGCTGGCGAGACGGTATTCGGCCGGAATGACGCCGGCGTCGGCAGCGCGCTGATACCATTTCGCCGCCTGAACGAGATCGGCCTTGATGCCACGGCCTTCGGTATAGACGGCACCGATTTCGAACATGGCGAGGGGATCACCCTTCCTCGCGGCTTCGGCCAGCGCGTCGGGCTTGATGTCGGCGGGAACGGTCAGTGCGGCTTCGCCCGCAGCAGGCTGTGCCGCTGCAGTGCTGACCTCGTCCTTTGCCGCATTCAGACCCGTTGCCGTTTCCGGTGCGGAACCTTCGATGACCGGCGACAGCATCCGGCTGCTGACCGCTCCGGTTTCCGGCATGGGCTGCGCGGCGGCGTCCGGCAGTTTTGCGTCCGGCTGAACGGTTTCGGACAGCGGGGTTTCCGGCTCTCCGGTTGTCTGCCCTTCGGCCTGCGGCTGCAACGAGGTCAGCGGCTCGACGTCGTTATCGGCAGCCTCCGTCGCAGGGGCTACATTTTCCGTTGCCGGTGTTTCTGCAGCGGCCGGCACTTCATGTGTCACCGGCTGTTCGATCGCAGCCACCGGCGCCTCGACGGGCGCCTGTTCGCCGCGGATCAGCGTGTTGACCAGCGGATAGGACATGATCGCCAGAAGCACGGCACCGACCGCCATGAGGATAGGACGGCGATGACGGGAAAAGACGCCGATCGGCGAGGCGCTGGCGCCGCTCTTGCCACGGTTCATCGTATCGACTTCTTCGGCCGCCTGCTGGGCTGCGCGGCGGGCGGCGGCGATGAAGTCAGCCTTGTCCGATTCGCTCGGCGGCGCGGTGCGGCCGGTCTGGCCGGCACGAACCCGTTCGAGAATCTTCTTCACATCGGGAACGCCGGAGCCGGGCTCCAGCAGCTGGTTGGCCATATCCGGCTCGATGGCATCGGCCGCATCGATCGACGGCGTCGGGTCGATGACCTGGCGCTCGACGGCGCGAACCGGCTCCGTGCGCTTGCTGGTAAACCGCTTGGTGAGCCCTGCAAGAAGGCTGGGCTTGGCCGCGGGCACCGGCGCTGTCTTGACATCGCTCTGGTGCACGGCCGCCTGCTCGGCAACGGCTTCCGCGACCTCTTCGCGCGAAGGGCTTGCAGGCTCGGCCTCGTCGGCGATCCCGTGCATGTCGCGCTTCAGGTCTTCGTAGCGGCGTCCAAAATCAGCTTCGGCGAAGGGATCGTCCTGCGTCTCGAAAACCGGTTGGGTGGCGTGGGGCATCGGCGGCTGGCTGTTGAGGCCGCGCGAGCCGAAGGCGCGGGGCGCATCCTGTTCCTGACCGCGCTCTTCCAGCCGCTCCAGCTTTTCGGCGATATGAACGAGCGTTTCGTGCAGCGCTTCGAACGTGCGCGCCGTGCGCTCCTCGCTCGAGCGGCTCATGTCTTCCAGAACCTTGAGATCGTCGGCAAGCGCCGAGATCGCCGCCATATCCGAGCCGCCGGAAGCGGAATGGCCCATGCCGCTCTTCGAATAGGCTTCCATCACCGCTTCGGCCGCCTGGCGGGCTGCCTCGATGATATATTCGTCGCTGGTCGCCAGATAATCCTCAAGCGCGCTCATCCGGCCTTCGAACTCGACGGGGACCGCGGCCATTTCGCGTGGCTGGCTGACAAGGCTCGACAGGTTGGCGATCTGGTCCTGCAGGCTGCGCAGGATCTCGCTATCATCATAGGGCGCTGCGTGGGTTTCCTCGAGGCGGATGGCAATATCGGACAGCTGGCCTTCGAGCCGGTCGAAACGCGCATCGCCGGAATGGGAGGTGGCCGGCATATCCAGCTGGTCGATCCGGCGGGCGAGATCATCGAGACGCTCGGCGAGCGCGTCGTTGACCGAACCCTGATCAAGCGCGTCGATCTTGCGGGAAATATCGGAGAGATATCCGGTCAGGTCCGGCTGGGAGGACACCTTCTGCGACCGTTCGAGCATCTGCGACAACTGCTCGAGACGCTCTTCAAGGCGGACGGCGGCCTCTTCGTTGGCCAATTCCTCGACACGGGCCGTCAGAGCCTCGATGCGGGAACCGACGCCATTGTCGGCTGGCCGCTGCAGGCCGTCGATCTGGCGGGAAAGGTCGGCAAGGCGGCCTTCGACGCGGGTCACGCCGGCGCTGTCTGGAACGGAAGCACGGCCGCTGGCAACGATGGCGCGGCTGATCTCGTCGAGACGCGCGTCAAGGTCGGCAAACTGCGATGTCATCTGGCGATCGTCCGGATGCATATGGCGGCCGATCATTTCGATCGCCTGGGCGACGGAAACCAGCTTGTCTTCCAGCGCGTGAATGGCCGGGCCGCTGTTCATCGAGCCGATCTGCGACTTGATCTCATCGAGTCGGTAGGCCAGCGCCACCAGTTCGTCGTCGCGGTTGGCATCGAAGGCATTCATCCGGTCTTCGACACCGGTCCAGCGCGCTTCCATACGGTGCACGCTGTCCTCGCGGGCAAGGCCATCGATCATGACGCGCAGTTCGTCGAACTCGACCTTGAGCGCGTCGGCCTGCGACGGCGATGCCTGCCGGCCGAGCTGATTGATGCTGTCGGACAGGCGCTGCAGATCGCTGCGGATATCTTCCGCCATCGTCAGGTCCTGGGCCGCATCGGCGGTGATGCCGCGGATTTCGGCGCGCAACGTCGTCATCTCGCGCGACAGTCCGTCGGCAATGTCCTTCTTCAATTCCTGACGCAGGCCGACCAGCGCCTGGGCAATCTCGGCCATGGCCGGATCCTGGCGTTGCGCTTCGCTGCGGTATTGCTCCGAGCGCAGCGGCTCGCTGCGAACGGGCTCCGGTCGCAGGGCCGGCTGATGGCGGATGGTTTCCGGGCGCAGGTTTTCTGGGCGCAGGTTTTCTGGGCGCGTGATTTCTGGGCGGATCGGCTCGCGGCGGAACGGCTCGCTGCGATAGGTTTCACTGCGCAGCTGTTCGCTCAGCGGCGGTGCCACCGGCATCTCGCGACGCGGCTGAACGGGTGCCTGGAATGCCGGAGACTGGGACGAAGGAACGCTGCGCTCGTCATAGGTGCGCGGCTCGGCCCGGGGCTGGATACGTTCGCGAACGGCGTCGCGTTCCCGGACGGCGTCGCGGTCCCGGACAGCTTCGCGTTCCCGCGTGGCCGTCAGCGTCCGCTGCCGCTGCATGATTTCAGTGACTGGGTCGGCGACAGCCACCGGGACATCACGCTCGGCCGGGACACTACCCCGCTGATCACGCCCTGCCGTTCCCATCAAACCTTCGATGCGCGCTTCCAAGCCCTCGATCGTGCGGTTCAGCGCGTCGAGAGACGACCTGTCGCCATAAGACTGGGCGCCGGGACGTGGAGTGTTTGATCGCGATCCGTTCATCGTTCTTCGCCTCTTTCATCGGCCTTGATCGGAATCCGGGCTTCAGAAAGGCAAATCCCCGCCTTCCGGGAGTTCCGGTACCGATCCGGACAGAGCTGCAAGGACGCGAAGACAAAACTAATGCAGCTGTGACCATCTCAACACGCACTTTCACGAAACGTAGTAAATAAGCCGTTAACCTGACTGAAAATTTTTTAACGATTTGCGCGCGTGCTGGCATCGGGAGACCTCCCGAATTCATTTCGGCACACGCGACCCTCCGATTCCGGCGATGGATCAAATTTTGCCACGTCCATAAACTTTGACGTTTACGCGCACGTCAAAGTTTTGTAGCATGATGGAAATTTCATGGAGCGCTGCTGGAGAAGCCGCCCCGTGACACGGCTACAGGTGAGGAACACGAGACATGCCCAGCTACAAGGCCCCGGTCGAAGACACGCTTTTCATTCTCAACGACGTTCTCGGTATCGAGCGCTACAACAACCTTCCCGGCTTTGCCGATGCGACACCCGACATGATCGAGGCGATCGTCGGCGAAGCGGCCAAGCTTGCCGAAGAAGTGCTGTTCCCGGTCAACCTGTCCGGCGACCAGGAAGGCTGCAAGCGCAACGACGATGCCACGGTCACGACGCCCAAGGGCTTCAAGCAGGCGTTCGACCAGTACCGCGAAGGCGGCTGGCTCGGGCTCTCGGTCCCGGAAGAATTCGGCGGCCAGGGCCTGCCCTACACGCTTCACACCGCGATCGGCGAATACATGTCGTCTGCCAACATGGCGCTGACCATGTATCCCGGCCTCACCCAAGGCGCCATCGCAGCCATTCTCGTCCACGGCACCGATGCGCAGAAGGCAACTTATCTGCCGAAGATGGTCGCCGGCGACTGGACCGGCACGATGAACCTGACCGAGCCCCATTGCGGCACCGATCTCGGCCTGCTCCGTTCCAAGGCCGTGCCGCAGGGCGATGGCTCCTACAAGATTTCCGGCCAGAAGATCTTCATATCCGCCGGCGAGCACGACATGGCCGACAATATCATCCATCTGGTGATTGCCCGTATCGAGGGAGCGCCGGAAGGCGTGAAGGGCATTTCGCTGTTCATCGTGCCGAAATTCCATGTCGAGGCCGACGGCTCGGTCGGCGCCCGCAATACGGTTTCGTGTGGCGCCATCGAACACAAGATGGGCATCCACGGCAATTCGACTTGCGTCATGAACTATGACGATGCGGTCGGTTATCTCATCGGCACGGAGAACAAGGGCCTCAACGCCATGTTCGTGATGATGAACGAAGCCCGCCTCGGCGTCGGCCTGCAGGGCCTGTCGGTCAGCGAAGTCGCCTATCAGAACGCCGCCAACTATGCCCGCGACCGCATCCAGGGCCGCTCGCTCTCCGGCGTCAAATCGCCGGACAAGAAGGCCGACCCGATCATCGTCCATCCCGACGTGCGCCGCACGTTGATGACCATCAAGGCCTTCAACGAAGCCGGCCGCGCCTTCACGCTCTGGACCGCACTGAAATCCGACATCGCCCATCGCGGCGACAATGATGCGGACCGCCAGGCAGCCGACGATATCCTCGGCTTGATGACGCCGATCCTCAAGGGCGTGCTCACCGACAAGGGGTTTGACCACGCCGTCATGGCCCAGCAGGTCTTCGGCGGCCACGGCTATATCGAAGAACACGGCATGAGCCAGTATGTCCGCGATGCCCGCATCGCGATGATCTACGAAGGCGCCAACGGCATCCAGGCGCTCGACCTCGTCGGCCGCAAGCTGGCGCTGAACGGCGGCCGGGCGATCACCGCGCTGTTCAAGGAGATCGGCGATTTCTGCGAGGAAAACCGGTCCGACGAGAAGCTGGCCGTCTACACCAAGGGCCTGAAGAAAGGCTTGAACGACCTGCAGGCGGCCACCATGTGGTTCATGGGCAACGCCATGGCAAAACCCGACAATGCCGGCGCCGGCTCCACCGACTACATGCACCTCTTCGGCCTCGTCGTGCTCGGCTACATGTGGGCGAAGATCGCCAAGACGGCAGAGGAAAAACTGGCCGAGGGCGCCGGCGGTCGCGAAGCCTACCTGAAGAACAAGCTCGTCACCGCCAAATTCTTCATGGAACGCATCATGCCGGAAACCGCGCTGCGCAAAGCCCGCATCGAAACCGGCGCTGACACGATGATGGCGCTCGATGCGGCGGCCTTTTGAGGTCTTGGACAAACCCGAGGAAAGTTATACATTGATATAACTTTCCGATGGAGATGAAAATGGCTGTTTCGACATTACGCAATGTGGGCGGATCGGTGATGATGACGGTTCCCAAGCCGGTCCTCGAAGAGCTCGGGCTTCAGGCCAATACAAAGCTGGACGTGACCGCGCAGGACGGCAAGATCGTCGCTGTTGCCCGGGCGCGGCCGAAGTACACACTGGAGGAGCTGATCGCCGAATGGACCCCTTGGCCTGAAAGAACGGCCGAAGAACAAGAATGGCTGGATATGCCGTCAGTTGGCAACGAGATCATAGACTGATGGATAGGGGCGATATCTGGTTTGTCGATCTGGAGCCGACACGCGGGCGAGAGCAGGCCAAAGCGCGTTATGCTTTGGTCCTCACACCGAGGCTTATCAACCAAAATGGCACCCAAATCGTCGCACCCATTACGAGTGGCGGCCAGTTCGCCCGAACGTCCGGATTTGCCGTTTCGCTGACAGGAGCAGGCACTGAGGCCACAGGTGTGATTCTTTGTCATCAGATTAGAGCCGTCGATATGAAAGCACGGGGCGGCCGGTTTTTTGAAAGGGCACCGGACTTCATCACGGATGAAGTTCTGGCCCGGGTTTCGGCACTGTTCGAATAGAGTTGACGAATAAAGAGCGCCTTGAGCGCTATAGGGAGATGAAACAATGACCGACGTCTTCATTTACGACCACGTGCGCACGCCGCGCGGCCGGGGCAAGAAGGATGGAGCGCTGCACGAAGTGCCGACGCCGCGTCTGGCCGCAAAAGTGCTGCAGGCGCTGCGCGACCGCAACGGGCTCGATACGTCGACCGTCGACGACATCATCATGGGCTGCGTCGATCCGGTGTTCGAGGCCGGTGCCGTGATCCCGAAGGCCGCCGCCTTCGAGGCCGGCTATTCCAACAAGGCGCCGGGCATGCAGATCTCGCGCTTCTGCGCCTCGGGTCTCGATGCCGTCAATTTCGCCGCCGGCAAGATCGCCGCCGGTGCCGACGACATCGTCATTGCCGGTGGCGTGGAATCGATGTCGCGCGTCGGCATGGGCATGTCCGGCGGTGCCTGGTACATGGACCCATCGGTCAATTTCCCCGGCTATTTCATGCCGCAGGGCGTCTCGGCCGACCTGATCGCCACCAAATATGGCTTCTCCCGCGACGACGTCGATGCCTATGCCGTCGAGAGCCAGAAGCGCGCCGGTCATTCCTGGGACAACGGCTATTTCGACAAGTCGGTCATCCCGGTAAAAGACCAGAACGGCATCACTATCCTTGCCAAGGACGAGCATATGCGTCCGGCAACGACGATGCAGAACCTCGCCTCGCTCAACCCGTCCTTCCAGATGCCCGGCGAGATGGGCGGCTTCGATGCCGTCGGCATCCAGGCGCATCCGGAAATCGAGCGTATCAACTACGTCCACCATGCCGGCAATTCGTCCGGGATCGTTGATGGCTCGGCGGCAGTGCTGGTCGGTTCCAAGGCCGGCGGCGAGAGCATGGGGCTAAAACCCCGCGCCCGTATCAAGCATTTCGCCAATATCGGCTCCGATCCGGCGCTGATGCTGACCGGCCCGGTCGATGTCACCGAAAAGCTGTTGAAGCGGGCCGGCATGACCATTGCCGATATCGACCTGTTCGAGCTCAACGAGGCCTTTGCCGCCGTCGTGCTGCGCTACATGCAGGCCTTCGACATCAGCCATGACAGGATCAACGTCAATGGCGGCGCCATCGCCATGGGCCATCCGCTCGGCGCCACCGGCGCGATGATCCTCGGCACCGTGCTCGACGAACTGGAACGCCGCGGCCTGCAGACCGCGCTGGTCACCCTCTGCATCGGCGCCGGCATGGGTACCGCGACGATCATCGAGCGGGTGTGAGGCCTTTCCCTCCCCCTTGTGGGGAGGGTGGCCCGAAGGGCCGGGAGGGGTTTTCGCCGCACGGCAGGAAGCCCCTCCCCAACCCCTCCCCACAAGGGGGGAGGGGTTCAACCCGGCCGGATCGCCCCAATTTCAGGCGGCGGCATCGAGCGAAGCCAAGATTTCAAGGGAGAGAACCCCATCATGACCACCTATACCAATTTCACCATCGAAACCGACGCAGACGGCATTGCGCTCGTCACCTGGAACATGCCCGACAAGTCGATGAACGTCTTCACCGTCGAGGTGATGAAGGAACTCGACGCCATCGTCGACCAGACCGTGGCCGATGAGGCCGTCAAGGGCGTCGTCTTCACCTCCGGCAAGTCGACATTCTCCGGCGGCGCCGACCTGTCGATGATCAAGGGCATGTTTACCTTCCAGGCCGAGCAGAAGAAGCTCGACCCCGATAACGCCGCGCAAAAACTGTTCGAGCTGACCGGCCAGATGACCGGCCTGTTCCGCAAGCTCGAAACATCCGGCAAACCGTGGGTCTCGGCGATCAACGGCACTTGCATGGGCGGCGCGTTTGAGATGTCGCTCGCCTGCCACGGCCGCGTCGCCGCCAATTCGAAATCGGTGAAGCTTGCCCTTCCCGAGGTCAAGGTCGGCATCTTCCCGGGCGCCGGCGGCACGCAGCGCGTGCCGCGGCTGACCAATGCGCAGGACGCCCTGCAGATGATGACGACCGGCTCGTCGCTCACCCCGCAGCGCGCCAAGGCGATGGGCCTGATCCACGAGATCGCCGAGCCGGCCGAACTGATCAATGCCGCCAAGGCGATGATCAAGAACGGCCTCAAACCCGTCCAGCCCTGGGACGAAAAGGGCTACAAGGTTCCGGGCGGCGGCATCTGGACGCCAGCTGCAGCCCAGCTCTGGCCGGCAGCCTCCGCCATCCTGCGCCGCGAGACCGCAGGCAACTATCCGGGCGGCCTTGCCATCCTCAAATGCGTCTATGAAGGCCTGCAGGTTCCCTTCGATACGGGGCTTAAGATCGAGCAGCGCTATTTCACCGAGATCCTGCAGACCACCGAAGCCTTCTCGATGATCCGCTCGCTGTTCATCTCGATGCAGGAACTCGGCAAGGGCGCCCGCCGCCCGGCCGGCATTCCGAAGTCGGACCTCAAGCAGATCGGGGTCGTCGGTGCCGGCTTCATGGGCGCCTCGATCGCCTATGTCGCCGCTGCCGCCGGCATCGAGGTCACCCTGATCGACCGCGACATCGAAGCTGCTGAGAAGGGCAAGGCCCATTCGGAAGGGCTGGTCAAGGATTCCATCGGTAAGGGACGCCTGACGCAGGACGAGGCGGTAGCGCTGCTTTCCCGCATCACCCCGTCGGCCGATTACACCGACCTCAAGAACGTCAAGCTTGTCGTCGAGGCCGTGTTCGAAGACCGCCAGGTCAAGAAGGACGTCATCGAAAAGGTCGAGGCCGTGCTGGCGGAGGACGCCATCTTCGCCTCCAACACCTCGACCCTGCCGATCACCGGCCTTGCTGAGAATTCCAAGCGCCCGGCCCAGTTCATCGGCATCCATTTCTTCTCGCCGGTAGAGAAGATGATGCTGACGGAAGTCATCCTCGGCAAGGAAACCGGCGACGTAGCGCTCGCCACCGCGCTCGATTTCGTCGCCGCGATCAAGAAGACGCCGATCGTCGTCAACGACACGCGCGGCTTCTACGTCAACCGCTGCGTCTTCCGCTATATCCACGAAGCCTATGACATGCTCATCGAAGGCGTGCCGGCGGCGATGATCGAGAACATCGCCAAGATGGCCGGCATGCCGGTCGGCCCGCTGTCGCTCAACGACGAAGTGGCGATCGACCTCTCCCAGAAGATCCTCAAGGCCTCGATCGCCGATCTCGGCGAAGGCTCGGTCGATCCGCGCCACATGACGCTGATCAACAAACTGGTCGACGATCTCGACCGCCGCGGCCGCAAGAACCGCAAGGGCTTTTACGACTATCCGGCCAAGCCGGCCAAGAAGTCGCTCTGGCCGGGCCTGAAGGACCTCTACCCGCAAAAGCCGGCCGAAAGCTTCGACGTCGAGACGATCAAGCAGCGCTTCCTCGTCACCATCGCGTTAGAGGCCGCCCGCACCATCGAGGAAGGCATCGTCACCGATCCGCGCGAAGCCGATGTCGGCTCGATCCTCGGCTTTGGCTTTGCTCCCTATACCGGCGGCACGCTGAGCTATATCGACGGCATGGGCGTCAAGACCTTCGTGGCGCTCTGCGAAAAGCTGGCCGCGACTTACGGCGACCATTTCCAGCCGACGCCGCTGCTCAAAGACATGGCCGCCAAGGGCGAAACGTTCTACGGCCGGTTTGACCCGTACGCGGCAGCCGCCAAGGCCGCCTGACAAAGGCCGCCTGATATCGGGCTCTCAAAATGATCAGACAGGCCCTGCGGGGCCTGTCTCAGCAAATATCCTGCATCGTGAGGTGGAACGCGGCGACGGACCTGCACTCTGCATCTGGTGGCTGGCGACGCCGTCCTTATCTTGCAGGTATTTCCCTACAGTTGCCCGTCGCTTCCTGCACGTTCCTCACACTCCGCTCTTTCGCTCGAGGCACCTCCCTCTCCCCCGTCATTCCTGTGCCTGTCACAGGAATCCAGTGCGCCGCGTCTGCGGCGCAAAAGACTCTCTTCGAGACTCGCCGCAAACATGAAAGCCCCCTCACCGCGCGGACGCGCGGCGGCTGGATGCCTGCGACAGGCACAGGCATGACGGAGGATGGGGAGGCTGCCCGCGTGCAAACCACAGCGTTCGGAAGCGGCCCGCCGCCTCTCGAAGATGCCGCTACCAGGCACCATCCCTCCAAACAACGACCACCCAACCCCCTTGCCAGCCCACCTCCCATGCCGCACCTTCCCGCGATGAAAGGCTACGTCTACATCCTTGCCTCAAAGCGCAACGGCACGCTCTATACCGGCGTGACGAGCGATCTGCCGGGCCGGTTGTTCGAGCATCAGAACGAACTCACCAAGGGTTTTACCAGCCGCTACGGCGTCAAGACGCTGGTGTGGTTCGAGGAGTATGATCTGGTAACGACGGCGATCACCCGCGAAAAGACCATCAAGAAATGGCCGCGCCAGTGGGAGCTCAACCTGATCGAGGCGATGAACCCGGCCTGGGAAGATATCGCGTATTATCTGCATGGGTTGTGAGAGAGCGGTGGTGCTTGTTGAATGTGCTCTCCCCGTTGCTCATTGCTTCCTGCACGTTCTTCACAATCGGTTCTGTCGGCCGAGGCGCCTCCCCCTCCTCCCGTCATTCCTGTGCCCGTCACAGGAATCCAGTGCGCCGCGTCTGCGGCGCGCAAGACTCGCTTGTCTTGAGGCGTTCTCTCGCCGCGCGGACGCGCGGCGGCTGGATGCCTGTGACGAGCACAGGCATGACGGAGGGTGGGGAGGCTGCCGCGTGCAAACCACAGCCTTCGAAAGCGGTCCGCAGCCTCTCGAGGATGCCGCTAGTGGGCACCATCCCTCCAAACAACAGCTGCCCAACCCTCTTGCCAGCCCGCCGCCCATGCCGCACCTTTCCCGCCATGAAAGGCTACGTCTACATCCTTGCCTCAAAGCGCAACGGCACGCTCTATACCGGCGTGACGAGCGATCTGCCGGGCCGGTTGTTCGAGCATCAGAACGAACTCACCAAGGGTTTTACCAGCCGCTACGGCGTCAAGACGCTGGTGTGGTTCGAGGAATATGATCTGGTAACGGCGGCGATCACCCGGGAAAAGACCATCAAGAAATGGCCGCGCCAGTGGAAGCTCAACCTGATCGAGGCGATGAACCCCAACTGGGAGGATATCGCGCATTATCTGCATGGGCTGTGAGAGGGCGGTGGCGCTCCTTGAATGCGCCGCCCCAGACTATACAGCGCGTCTCATAGGCTCCTCACACTCGGCTCTGTCGGCCGAGGCACCTCCCTCTCCTCCGTCATTCCTGTGCCTGTCACAGGAATCCAGTGCGCCGCGTCTGCGGCGCGCAAGACTCGCTTCTCTTGAGGCGTTCTCTCGCCACGCAGACGCGCGGCGGCTGGATGCCTGTGACGAGCACAGGCATGACGGAGTTTTGGGGAGCCGCCGACGCCAACCAACTGACTGCGGGGCGCTCCTCTTCGCAAATATCTCGGACGCCGCTAACCCCCTAGCCATACGCCGCACACCCGATACACTCGCCGCCACACCCCAACCCGGACCATCCATGGACGCCCTCACCCCCCACGCCTTCACCACCCCAGCCGAATGGGACGCCTGGCTTGCCGTCCACCACGCCCAGTCCCCCGGCATCTGGCTGCTGATCGCCAAGAAGAACGCCAAAAAGCCGCTGATCAGCATTGGCGAGGCGCTGGATGTCGCGCTTTGCTACGGCTGGATCGACAGTCAGCGGAAGGGGTTTGACGCACAGTCCTATCTGCAGCGCTATTCGCCCCGGCGGGGCAAAAGTCCGTGGTCGCGGTTGAATGTCGATCGGGTGGCGGCGTTGATTGAGGCCGGACGGATGCAGGCGGCCGGCCTTGCGGAAGTGGCTGCGGCAAAGGCCGATGGACGCTGGGCGGTGGCCTATGAGCCGCAGCGCAATGCCGGGCTGCCGGAGGACCTGGCGGCGGCATTGAGCGGCAATGCGAAAGCCGCCGCCGCATTTGCAGCGCTCGACAAAACCGGCCAATACGCGCTGATCCTGCCGCTCCTGAAAGCCACCACGCCGAAGCACCGTCTGGCCCGTGTCGAGAAGGCCCTCGCCCGGCTCGGCGGGGACGAATAAAGCCTGCCTTAGCCGCCCAATGCCGCTGCGCCCGGCATTTCTGATAAAAAATCTTCCCCATTCATCCCCGGCCTGAAAAATGCGGCCATACTTCTTCCCGTCTCCGCCGCCGGAGTGTTTCGCGAGACGGTCGCGGGCAGGTGGAGGCCGGCGCCCTGGTTTGATCCGTAACGTGCGGCAATGGCCAGGGAGTTGAATGCCATGGTGGTCCTGTCTTTAGGCAGCGCCGCCTATCAAGCCTCCCCCGGGCCGCCAGGCCCGGTTCGGTTGAGCCGTGCAAGTGGCCGGGCATCCCGAAAGGATGCCGTGAAGAAAGCCATGCAGCGAGGCGAGGCAATCACCTGTAGGGGCCGGACACCCCGAGCGAACGCCGAAGGCCACGCGAGTGCGGAGCCACGCACTAAAACACAAAATGAGGTTTCGCACTCGTGTGGGCTCTCCACGAATTTCAACACGGGCAAAACTGCCGCGTGACCGCAGAAACATGCGCAAAGGAAAGGCGAGATGAAGATCAGAAGGCAGGAGGAACAGCAGTGCAACGACGCTGAACGCGATGCCAAGCCCTATATCCCCGGCTTCACCTGGGGCGAATTCCACCGGTTGACGAAGCGCCAGCAGGAGCAGGAGTGCCAGAAAATACTACAGGTCAGCGCCAGTTCGCTTGGCTATTGGAAGACCTGCAGCCTCTCGCCCTGCCGCCGCGCAAAGGCCTGCCGGGGCTTTCTTTCGGAGACGCAGGCAACGTCCGGCCGCTATCACCGGTGCTTTCCGCCCTGCATCCGCGAGGAGCCGCGGCGTCAGTCGGCAACCTTGAGGGAAATGTTCAGACTTGCCGGCTTACCGGATGACGCCGAGTACATATGAAAACCGCCGGCAGTGCCGGCGGTCGAAGATCGAAGTGGTGGTGGGTGCGGCGCTTAGGCTGCCATGCCCTGGATGGCCGAGACCTGCCAGTCGCCGCCGCGCTTGCGCAGGAACGTCCAGAGTTCGACGGTCTCCGTCAGGTTGTCCGGATCGCCCTCGACGACGCGGCCGGTAGCGCGGTCGCGGGTGACGTCGATGCTCTCGTAGCGCATGGCGACGGTCGCATAGTCATCGCCGTCCTCGTTCCAGGCTTCGGCGACATCGCCCTGCACCAGGTGCACGTCACGGACCTCGTTCTTCAGGCCCTTGGTGGCGTTGTCGCTCAGCTCTTCGGCCAGCCACGACATCGCTTCCGGCGTCGTCAGCTTGCGCAGCGTGG
Organism: Pararhizobium sp. DWP3-4; assembly: GCF_049898205.1. Taxonomy (NCBI): domain Bacteria; kingdom Pseudomonadati; phylum Pseudomonadota; class Alphaproteobacteria; order Hyphomicrobiales; family Rhizobiaceae; genus Pararhizobium; species Pararhizobium sp. DWP3-4. Next base: position 683,480 of record NZ_JAFCXF010000002.1, read on the forward strand.
CATAATCCTCGGCGGCGTAGGCAGCCTGAACCTGTTTCAGCATCGCCTCGAACTGGCCAAGATCCTCTCCGCCGACACCGATCTCGTCGGTCGTATCATCGGCGACGCGCGGCTGCGCCGGGCGGGCGGCAGCGGTCGCGGCTCCACCGGGAGCACCTCCACCAAGCGCCCCGCCGCCGATGGACGGGATCTTGAAAGACGGCATGCCCGAACCGGAGCCCGAGTTCTGACCTTGTGTGCCAAAACCCTGCATCGGCGAGCTACCCGCTCCACGCGGTGCGTAGCCGGCCGGTGCAGCCGTCTGGCGATTGCGGAAGAAGCGCAAGGCGAGCATCACGGCGCCGCCGATCAGCGCGATCTGCAAGAGCATGCCGAGCATGCCGGCCATGCCGCCAAAGCCATTGCCCATCATCATGCCGATCAGGCCGCCAAGGGCGAGACCGCCGAGCATCGAGCCTGCGAAGCCGCCGAAGAAGCCGCCCGGACGCTGGGCGCCGGGACGGGCCGTCTGGCCCATGTTCTGCTGGCCGGCGGCACCGGGCGTCGTCGCCTGGTTCTGCGGGGTCATTGTCCGGTTGATCGGCGTCGCATCCGCCGGCGCCGTGCGGGTGACCGGCGGTGCGGAGAATGTGCGGGTGCCGCGGCTGCCGAAGCTGCTGCCGCCGCGCCGGGCCTCGGCCAGATCGACCACCGTCAGCATCACCATGGAAGCGACCGCAAAGGTCGCAAGAACGCGTCCAACTCTCAACATGAAACCCAATCCTATCGTTCACTCCCGGCCCGCAAGCGCGCGCCTCTTGCATCCCATATGGGGGCATCGAGCGGCGAATTGAAGGGTTTTGCGCCGCAGTTCACGGTAAAGCGGCCATCGAATGCGGGTGACACTGCAGAAAAACACCTCGGAAATTATCCCCGCGGGTTGAATCCGGGCGATAATCCCCAAAGAAAAAGGCGGCACACACGCCGCCTTTCCCCGTCCCGGCTTGGCAGATCCGCCTTAGCCGATAAACGTGTCGTAGAGCAGCTTGAGATTGAGCACGACGATGATCGAGGCGACGATCCAGGCGAGGGCCGCGACATATTTCGGGATGACGAAGGTGCCCATTTTCTTTTTGTCGGAGACGAAGCGCACCAGCGGAATGACCGCGAAGGGCAGCTGCATCGACAGGATGACCTGGCTGAACACCAAAAGTTCGGCGGTCCCCTTCTCGCCATAGATCCAGGTGACGACGACGACCGGAACGATGGCGATGCCGCGGGTGATGAGGCGGCGGGCCCATTGCGGAATGCGCAGCCGCAAGAAGCCTTCCATGACGATCTGGCCGGCCAGCGTCGCCGTCACCGTCGAGTTGAGGCCCGAGGCCAGCAGCGCCACGGCAAACAGCGTCGAGGCGATGCCAAGGCCAAGCAGCGGCGACAGCAGTTCGTAGGCCTGGCCGATCTCGGCCACATCGGTGCGGCCATTGGCGTGGAAGACGGACGCGGCAATGATCAGGATGGAGGCGTTGATGAACAGCGCCAGCATCAGCGCAATCGTGCTGTCGGTGGTCGCCCACTTGATCGCATCGCGCTTGCCCTCGTCGGTGCGCTTGTAATTGCGGGTCTGGACGATCGAGGAATGCAGATAGAGATTATGCGGCATGACGGTGGCGCCGATGATGCCGATGGCGATGTAGAGCATGGCCGGATTGGTGACCACCTCGGTCGAGGGCAAGAAGCCGTGGAGGACGGCGGCGATCGGCGGTGCGGCGGCAGCGATCTGGACGATGAAGCAGCCGGCGATGACGATCAAAAGCGCGATGACGAACGCCTCGAGATAGCGGAAGCCCTTGTTCATCAAAAGCAAAAGCAGGAAGGCATCGGCCGCGGTGATCAGCGCGCCGCCGATCAGCGGAATACCGAACAGAAGCTGCAGGGCAATCGCCGTGCCGATCACTTCGGCAAGGTCGCAGGCGATGATCGCCGCTTCGCAGGCAAGCCAGAGCATGAAGTTGACGGGTCTGGAATAGGTGTCGCGGCAGGCCTGGGCAAGATCGCGGCCGGTGGCGATGCCGAGACGGGCGGCCAGCGCCTGCAGGAGGATCGCCATCAGGTTGGACAGCAGGATGACCGTCAGCAGCGTGTAGCCGAACTGCGAACCGCCGGCGATATCGGTCGCCCAGTTGCCCGGGTCCATGTAGCCGACCGACACCATGTAACCCGGCCCCATAAAGGCGAGCAGGCGGCGGAACCAGACGCCACCGGAGGGCACGGGGATGCTGGCATTGACTTCGGGGAGGCTTGGCCGCGCATCCTCCTTGGGGCTGGAAAAGGTCCAGCTTTTTTGCTGTGGAAGGGCGGCTTCGGAATTGGACATGCACGGTCTCCGGATGCGGAATGGTCTGTTATCCGAAAGCTATGCCAAGGCAAAACATTATGCAATATGCTATATTTCATCGATCATGCTTTTTTCAGCAAACAGAGAGGCACATGCGAGGGGAATGTGGAGGACGGGATAAATCATTATGAAAAATCCAAGCCCGTGTTATGAAACTTAAAAAACGCGATCTTGAAGAAACGTGAGAGGATACCGCACCCTTGCCGCGCCGCCCCGTTCCCCGCACGGACCCGCTCCCAGACGCGGACATTCATTCCGAGGGCTTCCGGCAGACCCGCGAAGCACGGCGAGGCGCGCTGATCGAGGATTATGTCGAGCTGATCGCCGACCTGATCGAGGATGGAAACGAGGCCCGGCAGGTGGATATCGCCGCCCGCCTCGGCGTCGCGCAGCCGACGGTTGCCAAGATGCTGGCACGGCTTGCCGCCGAAGGCCTGGTGTCGCGAAAGCCCTATCGCGGCGTGTTCCTGACAGAGGCCGGCCAGAAGATGGCGCTCGAAAGCCGGGCACGCCACCAGACGGTCGAAGCCTTCCTGCGTTGCCTTGGCGTCAGCCCGGAAACGGCGCGCATCGATGCCGAAGGCATCGAGCATCATGTCAGCGTCGAGACGCTGGAAGCCTTCCGCCGGTTCATCGGCAAGAAAGCCTAGCCGGCCCGCAGCCGCCGTCCGAAACGTTCGCCCAGAATGATGATCAGGCCGGCGGAAAAGATCAGAGCTGCGCCGGCAAAAACCTGGGTTGCGGGAACATCGCCCCAGATCAAAAATCCGAGTCCGAAGGCCCAGATCAGCGACGAATATTCGAACGGCGCCAGGATGGAGACCGGCGCCCGGCGCATGCCTTCAAACAGCGCATACTGCGCGATCCCGGCGATCAGCCCCGTGCCGATCATCAGCGCGACGTCCGGAAGGCTCGGCGTCACCCAGGTGACGACAACGGCGATGCCGGTGAACAGGATGAAGAAGCCGCTCGACAGCGTCATCTGTACCAGCGTCACCTCCTGCATCGCGGTCTTGCGCAAAAGCACCGTCGAAAACGCCCAGAACACCGCCGCCTGGAGAGCGAGCCAGACGGGCAAGGACAGTTTCATGCCGGAGCCGAACGGATCGGTTGCCACCAACACCCCGGCGAAACCGACGATGACCGCGATCCAGCGAAGCGGCGGCACATCTTCTTTCAGGATCGGCACGGCGAGAAGGGTGATCAGGATCGGCGCCGCATAATAGATCGTCGTCAGCTCCGCCAGGCCCAGATCGCGCGCGGCCGTATAGTAGGACAGCCAGGCGGCCAGCAGAAGCAGGTTGCGCAGGATCATCGGCTTGAGAACCGGCGAGCGCAACGAGCGGGCAAGCAGCGGACCGCGGCCGATGGCGGCGCAGATCGCAAAAATCGTCACGCTGCGCACGAACAGGATCTGCCAGACCGGCAGCGCCACCACCAGCCATTTGACCGAGGCATCCTGCAGCGTGAACAGGAAATAGGAAAAGATCGTCAGCACAATGCCAGAAAGGACGGAGGTATTCACGCAGGGCTCCCGATGGCGCGGCACTTGTCACGCGCAGCCTGTGATATCGTGCGGCACGCCGGGGCGGAAGGGGGAGAACAGGCCGGCATGTGGCGAAAAATGGGGAGCCGCCGTGAATTCTGCCGGACGCTCCGCCGTCAGACGTGCGCGTCAGCCCACCCGGTTCTCCGGCCTCAGAGACCAAGAAACGACAGCATGACGAAAGTGGCGAACAGCACGAAATGGGTCATGCCCTCGATGGCATTGGTTTCGCCGTCATTGAGGTTGATGGCAGCGACGATCAGGGTGATCGTCACCATCACCGTCTGCACCGGCGTCATCGCCATGATGAAAGGCTGGCCAGTATAAAGCGCGATCGCCTCCATCACCGGCACCGTCAGGATGACAGTCGAAAGGGAGGCGCCGAGCGCGATGTTGACGACGGCCTGCATGCGGTTTGCAAGGGCCGCGCGCATTGCCGTCATGATCTCCGGCGAGGCCGAAATGGCCGCCACGACGATCGCGGCCAGAATCGGCGGGGCGCCGCTGCCCTTGAGACCGGCGGTCAAAAGGCCCGACATGATCTCGGCCAGCGCGCCGATGATGATGATGCCGATGATCAGGATGGTTATGGACGCAGCCACCGGTTCATCCTCGGACGTGTGGTTTTCCACGCCTTCACGCTTGGAATGTTCGCGCTTGGGATAGCTGTAGCTGAAGAAATAGCTGTGCACGCCCACCTGCATCTTCAGGAAGACCGCATAGAGCGTCACCATCGCAACGATGGTGAAAGCGGAATAGAAGTGCCATTTGGCCTGCGGAACGAATTCCGGCACGATCATCGAAATGCCCATCGCCGTCAGGATCATGACGCTGTAAGTGCGGCTGGAATCGTCGTTATAGGATTGCTCGCCGTGTTTCAGGCCGCCCAACAGGGCTGCGAGCCCGAGAATGCCGTTGATGTCGAGCATGACGGCAGAATAGATCGTGTCGCGCACCAGGGTCGGCGATATCTCTTCGCCGCTCATCATGATCGCCAGGATGATCACCTCGACCAGCACCGCCGACAGCGTCAGGATCATCGTGCCATAGGGATCGCCGACCTTGGCGGCCAGCACTTCGGCATGATGGGCGACGCGCAGTGACGCGAGCACGATGGCAAAGACCAGCACGGCGGCACCGGCAAGGGCTGCCATCTGCCCCGCCTGAAGCAGCGCATGCTCGAACAGAAAGCCGGCGGCGGCAAAAACAAGCGCTACGCCCAAGAGGATTTCGGACTTCAAAAGGATCAACAAGTGCGGCGCCTCGCAACCAGCGGAAATAAGGTGCAGCGAAGTATAGGCGGCACGCGGCGTATTTCAATCGGAACGGGCGCGTTTGCGCAGGCAAGAGACAGGATTATTTTCCTTGCACACTTTACTCCCCGCCGCATTTTGGCTAATCTGCACGGACAAATATTCACGACAGCAAGAAGCCAGAACACAGGAAAGCGTCACGCTTCACCGCTTGCAGGATGCGCAACGATGTTTTCACACGACAGGATCTGGAGTGCCATCGATGCGCTCGCTGAGCGGCATCAGCTATCCCCTTCGGGCCTCGCCCGGCGGGCCGGACTCGATCCGACCTCTTTCAACAAGTCCAAGCGTCATTCCGCCGATGGCCGCGAGCGCTGGCCGTCGACGGAATCGATCGCCAAGGTTCTCGGCGCGACCGGTTCGACCATCAACCAGTTCATGGACTTCCTGCGGCCGGAACCTGCTTCCGGAGCGTTGCCGGAGGGTGCCTTTCCGCCGCAGACCGGCTCCATCCCCTTGCTCGGTTTTGCCCAGGCAGGCGCGGGTGGCTTCTTCGACGATGGCGGCTTTCCGGCAGGCCAGGGCTGGGATGTCGTCGAGTTTCCAGCCGCTCCCGGTACCAAGGTCGGCGTCTATGCGCTGGAAATCCAGGGCGACAGCATGCTGCCGCTCTATCGCGACGGCGATGTGCTGATCGTCGAACCCGGCGCGCAAATCCGCCGCGGGGACCGGGTGGTGGTCAAGACCGCCGAAGGCGAGGTGATGGCCAAGGTTTTGGTGCGCCAAACCCCGCGCAGCATCGAGTTGCTGTCACTGAACCCCGAACACCCCAACCGCACATTCGAACTCAGCGACGTCGAATGGATCGCCCGTATCATCTGGGCCAGCCAATAGGACGGTTTTCCTGATGAAGCGGCACCTGTTCACCATCGGCGGCGGCCTCGCCGGAATTGCCCTGACGGTCGCCCTGTTGCTGACCGGTGCGTCAGCCATTCAAGGGCGGCAAAGCGCTGCCACGCCGGACTTCGCGCTCGAAACACCTGACATGGCCGATGTGCCCGACGCCGATGTGCCCGACCTCGGTGGCGACGCCATAACCGCGGACGCGCAGCCGGTCACCGCCTCCGAGAGCTCCGCCAATATTGGCGATGGCAATGGTAGCGGCGCAATCGAGCCGCATGGCGTATCCGTACGCGATATCGCCCCTGAACAATTCGGCCTTCCAGAAGACGTGACAGCGCAGCCGCTGGAACGCATAGAGCCCCGTACGCCGCTGTCACAGCCCGTTGCAAGGCCCGAGCCGCTCCCCACCGTGCTGCGCCATCCAGTGGCGCTGTCGGCAGGCCTGATACAATTCGGCGGCCGGCTGCTGCAACTCGACGGAATTCTCCCGCAAAAGGCGGATCGGGTCTGCGGCGAAGCGGGACGGACCTGGCCATGCGGCGTGATCGCGCGAACAGCACTGCGCAATTTCATCAGGGCGCGTGCACTCCTCTGCAACGTACCGAAAAACAGCTGGCAGGGAACCTTGACCACTACCTGCCGCCTCAACAATGCGGATCCTGCCGCCTGGCTCGCCGAAAGCGGCTGGGCGGAAGTGCCGGCGGGATCGCCGCTGGCCGGCAAAGTGGAAGCTGCCCGCAAGGCCCGTCTTGGCTTCTTCGGAGATGATCCCAGAACTTTCGACACAACCACGGCGGCGCCGGCCGAAACACCGCTGCCCGGGGATGCGAATGCCGGCGCGGATACGACCGATCAGGGCTTGTAGACCACGGCGACGGTTCATACTTCACAATACCGGAACAGCAACACGGATACGCCATGACTGACACCATGAGTCATCACGAAGCCCTCATCTACGTCATGGTGATGATGTCGGCCGTCGATACCGCCATGACCGATACCGAGATGGAACGCATCGGCAGGCTGACCAGCTCCCTGCCCGTGTTCGACGGTTTCGACCATGGCCGTCTGATCCATGCGGCGCGTGAATGCACGGCCCTTCTCGACGGACCGGAAGGACTGGACATCGCACTGGAAGTCGTGCGCGAAGCCCTTCCGGCGCGTCTCTCCGATACGGCTTATGCGCTGGCGGTCGAGCTTGCTGCGGCCGACCTTTCGATCCGCCAGGAAGAAATCCGGCTGCTGCAACTGCTGCGTGACCGGCTGGGGCTGGACAAGCTGACCTGCGCTGCGATCGAGCGGGGCGCCATGGCCCGCTTCCGCAAGTGAGGCGGCAGATTTCCGCTTCACGCCGAAGTGCATTTCCCTTGATCGCCGTCGCGTTAGAATGGCCATCGGCAAAACGATCATAGGGCAGATATGACAGTACAGATATTCGGCATCAGCGAACCGGCCGGGCGCCTGACCGTCTTTGCCGCAATCTTCCTGTCGCTTGCCCTGCTCGAACTGGCTCACCCCCGGCTGGAGCGCCCTGAACTGATGCGCGCGCTGAAAGCAAGGCGCTGGTTTACCAACCTGTCCATCCTGATCCTGTCGTCGCTGTTGCTGCGGATGATCTTTCCGGCGGCCGCCACCGGTGTCGCACTCTACGCAGACGCGCATGGATATGGGCTTTTGCCGATGCTCGGACTGCCATCGCTTGTGAGCGGTCTCCTCGCCTTCGTGGTCCTCGATTTCGCTATCTGGGTCGAGCATGTGCTCTTTCACAAGGTGCCGCTGTTCTGGCGCGTCCACCGGGTTCACCATGCCGATACCGGTCTCGACCTGACGACGGCGCTGCGTTTCCACCCGCTGGAAATCCTGCTGTCGGTCCTGTGGAAATCAGTCGTGATCCTTTCGATCGGCGCACCGCCGGTCAGCGTGCTGATCTTCGAGATCGTGCTGAACGGGGCTGCGATGTTCAATCACGCCAATCTGAAACTCCCCGCCCGCGTCGATCGCCTGTTGCGCCGCCTCATCGTCACGCCGGACATGCACAGCATCCATCATTCCGCCGATCCGGACGAGACGGACACCAATTACGGTTTTAACCTTTCGCTCTGGGACCGGCTGTTTTCAACCTACCGGGAGCGCTCTAAACATTCGCCGGAGACTATGCGGATCGGGCTTGCGCAGTATCCCAATCCGTCGCCGGCGCGGCTATCCTGGTCGCTATTGCTGCCGTTTCGAAAGACCGGCTGACCGGGTTTCAGTAAATACCAGCCGGAAAATAGCGCAGGTAGATCTCGTTCAGCCGACCCTTGCGGGACAGTTCCAGCAACGCGTGATCAATCGCCTGCGTCAGGGCAGAATCGCCCTTGCGGTTCATGATCGCCAAACCCTCACCCAGAAAGCGCTGCGAGAAATAGGCGCCGTCGATCAGCGCGCAGCAACCAGCGGCATCGCTGCCGGCCGTCCAGAAGGACAATTGCATGGCGTCTGAAAAAACCGCAGCAACGCTCCCCTGCTTCAGTGCCGCCAGCATGGCGTCGCGGCTGGGAAAAGGCTGCGCTTCAAGTTGCGGAAAAAATGCCTTGAGCATGGCCTCATGCGTGGTGCCCGACACAGTACCAACCGGCTTTCCCGCCAGAGACGCCACGGAAAGAGCATTTCCCAGCACCTGATGGTTGGCCGCAAACCGGGCAGGAAGCCTCATGAAGGCGCGTGAAAAGGCGAACCGCTGCCGCAGTTCCGAGCTGGTGCCGATCCCGGCGATGACGGCCTCCCCCTGGCCGCCCTCCAGTGCCGGCTGCAGTTCCGCAAAGGTCACGGCCTGAATCTGGCATTTGGCGTCGATTTCCAGCTCACGGCAGATCTCCCGGACCAGATCCACATGAAAGCCGGCAAGCTTGCCGGATTGATCGATGAAGTTGAACGGCGGAAAATCCACGGTGGTCAGAAACCGCAGGCGCGCCAGACCGCTCAAGTCCGGCTTTGCAATCCGCTCGCGGGCATCAAACAGGAGCGGCAAGTCATGAACTCCATCCACTGCGCGCGACACGGCAGGAAAAGATGCAACCGACAACACGCAAAGCGTGAAAATCCCGTAAAATTTTAGAGATGCACGGAAAGCGCGTAGCATTATGATTATTCCCGGGATGAGACAGGGGTATTGCCGCGGGGCGCGGCAATGGGGTTTTCATGTGTCTGGGAGAATATCCGGACAATTCCGGAATGGCTACCGCGAATGGGCCATCGGTCGGGCGAACACCGCCTGATACCGTAGGGGGAGGATTTGCGTCCGCACTAAAGCAGGAGGGCCGGCTGTTGCTGCAGATGGGCGTCGGCAAGCCTTCGATCGCGCGGGCAATGCAGCTCGCCCAGGCGCAAGGCACCACCGTCGAGGACGAACTGCTCGCATCCGGCGAGATCGACGAACCCATCTATTTCGAAGCGTTGGCGGAAACACTGAAGCTTGATTTCATGCCCGATATCGATGCGGGCCGCGTCCAGGACATCGAAGGGCTCGACACCCAGATCGCCCGGCCGGAAATTCTGCGGGTCCATCATGCGAGCCGCCCGCCGGTCACCGTGATCGTTCCCTCGCTTGGCCGACTTGCCGGGCTTGCAGCACTTCTGCAGCGAACACCGCTGCTGCGCGCGTCGCTCGCCGTGTCGACGCCATCGGCGGTGCGCCGTGCAGTCTGGCGAGCCGGCAGCCACCGGCGGGTTTCGGCGGTGACGCGCGCACTGTTCGAGACCGCGCCGCTCCACAGCGCCCGCATCACGTTCTGGGGCAAGCAGGGTTTTTACGCCGGCGTCGCGCTGTGTGCCCTGGTCGCGGCGGCGGCGGCTGTCCCGCTGATCAGCATGCTGATCCTGCATATCGTACTGACACTGTTTTACCTGGCCAATTTCCTGGTGCGGCTTTACGCGCTCGGCAGCGCCTTGCTGCAACGACGCGAGGAGAGGATGCCGGAACCGCCGGACACCACCGGGCCGCTGCCGGTCTATTCGGTACTTGTCGCGCTTTACAGGGAAGAAAGCGTGGTGGCGCAACTTATCCATGGGCTCAACCAACTCGACTGGCCACGCTCCCGGCTCGACATCAAGCTGATCTGCGAGGAAGACGATGCCGCAACCATTGCGGCACTCGAGGCCTTACCGCTGGCGCGCGAGTACGAGATCGTTCGGGTGCCGGTTCACATGCCCCGCACCAAGCCGAAAGCCTTGGCCTACGCCCTTCCCGGCGTCCGCGGTACCTATGTGACGGTGTATGATGCCGAGGACCGGCCGCATCCCGAACAATTGCGCGAGGCCCATGCCGCCTTCACGGCCGCGCCACAGCATGTCATCTGCCTGCAGGCACCGCTGATCGTTACCAATGCGCAGCAATCCTGGTGGAGCGCTTTGTTTGCGCTGGAATATGCCGGGCTGTTTCGCGGGCTGCTGCCGATGCTTTCCCTAACCGGCCTGCCGTTGCCGCTGGGCGGCACATCCAATCATTTTCGCACGGCAGAGCTGAGACGGATCGGCGGCTGGGATCCCTACAACATGACGGAGGACGCCGATCTCGGGCTGCGGCTGCATCGCTTCGGTTACCGTTCGCGCGTCATCTTCAAGCCGACGCTGGAGGAAGCACCGACTTCCCGGTCCGTCTGGCTTGGCCAGCGCACGCGCTGGTTCAAGGGGTGGCTGCAGACATGGCTGGTGCTGATGCGCAAGCCCGGTCAACTGAGCGGCGAGATGGGCTGGCCAGCCTTCATCGTCTTTCAGATCCTGATCGCCGGACTGCTGCTTTCCGCCCTCAGCCATCCCTTCATCGTCGGCTTCCTTGTCTATCTGACATGGTTGATGCTGGATGACGGCACGCATACGCAGGGTTGGCTGACCTTCTGGCTCTTCACCTGCGATATCGTCAATATTTTCGGCAGCTATGCGGTCTTCGTCTCACTTGGGCGAAGCCGGATGACTGCCCGCGAAAAACGGGCTGTCGGCTGGCGCTGGATTTTCGTGCCTTTGTACTGGCTGTTTATGTCCCTGGCCGCATGGAAGGCCTTGCTGGAGTTGCGGACGGCTCCGTTTTCCTGGAACAAGACGCCGCATCTTCCAGTCTGCGACTCCGGTGAAAGCTGATGGTTCCGGGCGTTTGGACGGCTGGGGTCTATTCGGATGGAGGCTTTTCTCCGAGAAAATGCAGCGTGTCGCCCTCCACCGGCGGAGCATCAATGTCGAGTTGCGGCTCAACCAACGGCGTGAACACCTCATCCTGGTAACGCTTCAGGACACGTTCGATCCGGTCGTATCGCGTCATGACCGCAATGATATGGGGGAGCATCCCCTCGCGGAATTCGTTGGTGGCGCTGAAAAATTTGAACTCGTTTGCCAACTCATCCTTGAGCTGATCGCGTTCCTCTTCCAAACGAATGCGCTTTGTGGATTTTTCCATGGCCGGAACGGCGCTTCCTTGTTCAAGATGGATACGCCTGCAACATCTGAAACAAAGTGGAGCGGGTAGCGGGAATCGAACCCGCACGATCAGCTTGGGAAGCTAGTCTTTTGCGGGCCTTTTCAAATACATAAATGTAAAAACCGCTAAAAACGCCACTAACGAAATCAATAGCTTAGGTTCCAACTGTAAAACAAAAATCGCCGTTTTTCAATGGCGGTCGATACCTCGATCGACATGCGGGCATGGCAACACGCACTTTGTCCGCCTATTCATCCACGGGGGGTCATCGTCAATATCAGTTCGTTTGAAACAATCCGAGCTTCCCGCCCCCTTAAGTTGCCACCAAGAGTGGAAAACCGCCCGGTGACTTTTTCAGACTTAATATGAAAATATTCATCAGCCGCAGCACGAACAGACTCTCCACTGAGACCATTCGATGCATTGCCGGCTGGAAAAGTAATAATTGCGCCGGCACCCACAACGGAAAGTGACTTAAGCAACTCTTTTAGAGCGCCATAGGAGGTACTGTTTTTTGAATATGACGATTGGGGACGGTCGGATGCGGGAGGATATCGGCCCACTCCTGATACAGAAACCGCACCGTTCGTCGCTAGCGTTTCAAGGACATGGTAGAATCGACTATAGTGCACATCCGAGTAAGGCGGGTCTAGAAAGACAAGATCGCCATCTCGCAGTTTGCCTGCAAGCTCGTTTGCATCGCCCTTGCAGGCTGAACCCTTAATTTTTGAGTGTTGAGGAGCAATGGTCAAGAACGATTGGTGGACATAGCGTCCTATATCTCGCTTCCATGCTTCACGAAGAAATTTGCCGGCCGTCTCGTTTGCTTTAAAGGGTTGAGCCGTATGTCCTGGTGACGCGGCGCAGCGACTAGCCGCCCATATAAGTGCAGCAAGGCATAGTGATCTCCCTTCGCTATCACTTGGAAGCGTCTTCCTGAATGCGTCCAACCACAACCCTTGCATGGGGCTGAAGTAATAACCACCGTACGCCGATGTTATTACGCCCGAGTCCGCACGAGATATGTTCTTCGCAAATTCGGCGACTTCAAAAATCGGTGCGTTATCCAACTGCCCGTCGCACTCCAAAGCGGCGGAGTAAATGGGAGACGAGCCGACAACTCGGGCTGCACGTTCATTCCACTTCACCAAACCGGCTTCGTCGAACGGCTTTGTCCGGGAAATGACGCCCTCGGCTAAAATAACAGAGAAGCTCTGCAAGTCCGACGCGAGGACAGGGATTTCATACTTCTGAGCGACATGCCATGAGACAGATGCCGACCCAGCGAATAGATCAACAAAGCGTGCGTAGCCTGGTACCGCCGCGCAGATGGCATCACCTAGTCCATTTAATAGCATGGAGCGCTTTGAGCCCATGTATTTCACGAGCCCAAGCTCCAGACGCCAATTCGTTCTGCTTCGGTTATAATTGGTAATCCAGCCGGAAAATTTCGAACCCAATCATTTAAGGAGGTGGGAGCCGGCTTTTTGGATTTGGCCAATTCCTTAAGCGCCAATCGAACATCTTCCCAAAGATCAATAGGATCAGTTAGTGGCGCTGCACCTCCCCAAAAACCTCGCGCAGCAGCAATGGGATCCACCCACGCCCGCAGATTACCGTTCTCAAGACGAACTCCAGCATCGTTGAAATTCGCAACTGTAAACGCAGTCGCCGTTCGGAGTAAAAGAAGGGCGCGTGAGATCATCTGGGTTGGCAGCGCGGGTTCCGTCATCATACGGGCTTGTCTGAGAAGTTTGGGATCGCGCGGTTCTGACTGTCCGAGTAGAAATTCTTTTGACGCGATGGATTGGATGTTCGCAGGAAGCTCATGATACCGGCGTGCAATAGCGCCGTTTTCCTTCGGCACCAGCGGATCTAATAGCGCGTGCTGCTGCCAAAAAAGTGAGCGGAGAAGGCTTCTATCGAGACGATCAAACTTGTTAGAGGAAGTCGGCTCAAAAAGATGCCAAACATTTTCCACAAAATTCAATCTATCTGCCGGTTCGTCCGGCATATGCTCGAACGCACGTGGGTTGTAGCTCGACATATTTCGAGCTCGGTGCTCAGATTCCCCGCGCCGCAAGTCGACACCCCAAGCCGTAACAAGTTGCCCGGCTACGGCGGTTGCAGACGAACCTGGCCAAATCGCGTCAATACACTGAGAAAGTGATGATGAACCAATTCTAACTAGATCCAGAAACTGCCTTGCCGCAGCGGGTTCCCCGACCCACATAGAAAGAGCCTGCCAGACTGCAGAATGAGTGCCTAAGGGATACAAACCGTTGTCGAGCTGCCGGACGTTCCCACTCTTTTCAATTACAAAATTAATGCCGTTGAAAATCCCGACTCCCATGTGACCAAGCAAACTTAGCGCGCCGCGCAGCTGAGCATAATATGCTAGGTGCCGCGCCGCGTGGAGGTCTCCGGCAAGCAAGGCCGCCAATGAACGGGACACATAGCTCCAACCATCGATGCAATGGTTGGGAGCCGAAGCAGCTACCGCCTCTACTAGCTGCTGGTCGCCGAGCAACCGCTTAACGTCTGGCCATCGATGTGGAAGTGTTCCTTTTTTTGCAGGATGATTGGTCGCAAGCCATTGCGAGGCAGTTTTCCCGCTAAACCCTGCCAGTGCCTTGAGAATATGACCACGATCAGCCAGCAAGAGAGCCGATTTTTGTATTGTCATCGTCTTACTGACTCGGAGAAAAGGATATCCTTCGCAATCCGCGACACGTCATCCACATCGCTAGCGGCAACTGCTTCAAGCACATCTTTGCGCAAACTCGCATACCCGCCGCTCCCGCGATAGGAGCGCTTACGTATCGCATCATCAGTACCGTCCACTATCCCCGGCGCTTCCAAGGATCGCCAATCGTAGGTAATCAAACTGCACGCCAAATTTCGCAGGTGAATACGAAACGGCGCAGCGTCTAGTTTTTCGATGACTACATCGATTTGCTGGAGATCCAGATCGAGATTAGGGTCTAGGTGGGGGTACCATTGTTCAAGGCCCCACTCTTCTGCTGCTTCGTAGAAAATATCGTTCGCGACCGCTAACAGCGCCCGGACGCCCATATCCTGGTTAAGCATTGACGCTTTACCCCCAAAGGCGTCCGACCGCTTTTTGAAATGTTGGATCCACAAATGTCGAGGGCCAGTAGCCACCTCGTCAGCTATGTCATTCCAAAGCGTAATTAAAAACGCGGCTTGTTGAGCTCTCGTCCACTCAAGAGGTTCTTCGTCTCTTGTCAGGTTCGACTGGAAAAGGCCCGGCCGTGAAACACCTTTTCCTGTTGAAAGGAAAGTCGTTAGGAGTGATCGGACCCATGCGGCTTGGCTAACACCTGCCGCGGTACCTTTTTCACCCAGCATATTGATACGGTTATTCCAGACACTTTTCTGATGAGAATAGAGGGTCTCCGTCAGTTCTTGTGCACGAGCCTCCCTATAGACGGGTAGTTCACCGACGGATTCCAACCAATCCTGGGTCCTCAACAGGGGGTACAAATCGAAAGCATGACTTGGATTTATTTTCTTCGGCGAAACATTGATCGACCAGAAGAGATAGGCTTGCCATGCAATATCGAGCCCATAAAAGGCTACAACCGGAAGTTCGAAATCATCAGGCACTGGCTCGTCACTCGTCTCATCATCGAACGCCCAAAGCCTGTGTTGCCCGTCAATAACTTCAAAAGGTGCCAGCTGATTGTCGTCTATCACCTGTATATCAGGAACCGACAATTTATATTGACCGCCCGCCTCTTCTTGAATTGTGATCAGACTATCTGAATTTACAGTTTTACCTCTACGCTTGTCGCCACCGGTCAAGATATTAACAACGATAGCCGTAGGCAGCCAACCAGGCTTCCTAAGAGGAGCTTTATCGGGCGTGCGTTGCGGCCCCTTTAAATCGCCGTAGGGATATCCATAACGAACATATCGCTGAATTCGGCTCGTGCGGCTTTCGTCCCTAATTCGCTGAATACCCTCTACGTTAGATCCATCCCGCTTGCGACGATAAACATCACATAAGCGCCTCAACTCGGCAGCCTTCATTGAGAATACGTAAATGTGCTCTTCCGGCTTCCGCCGATGCTGTCCCGCGTCGAAATCGTACGCGTCCCATTCCGATAGCCACTGCTTAAAACGCAGGGCAGGAACAAGTCGTCTGTCCGCACTGTCAATATGATCGGTCATTATTTCCCACCCAAAATCTATGGAATGATTATCGACGTTTCTCTTAAAATTCCATACACAAAAGGCGCGGATTCGCGGAAAAGTGGTGCCCCGTGCCGGACTGCGGAAAGTGAACCTTTTCAGCAACTCGGTAGTTTTCCGGACACATAAACGTCGTCAGCAATCATTATGCTTTTCGAAAATGTGTCCAGCCGATATCTTTGGCTGATGACCGACTACCAGCCCAAATACAAATGGCACCGCACCCAGCTGGACAAGAACGACCCACCCAGCGAAACCGACTGGACCGGGATGGATGGGACGGCATACATCGGCCGCATCAGGAAAGAGACGCACGGGCCAACAAAAGGCAAATGGTACTGGGCTGGATCATATCCCAAAACCCACAAAGGCAGCCCTCCAACACCGAACGCTGGCTACAGTGCCACGGCCCGGCTTGCCACGCAGAATGTCGAGGAATACTGGGAAAGGTGCCTGCGTGTCATGGAGCCGCGCAGCAGCGTCCTGAAGGCAGACAATTATGACTGACGACAGTATGGTTCACCCGAATTCGCCGGTGCATTTCGAACACTGGTGCGGCCATGAGGGATGCAAGCGCTGGGGCTCGTTTGGGAAAGAACGCAGCCGGGGCGAAACCGAGTGGCGCTGCATCGAGCACCTTGCGGCGGACTATTGGGAGGGGCGAGCCGTCCCCCGCCACTGAATTGCAAGCACTCGTTAATTCTTCTGTGGCGCAATGGCGGGATGGCAAAACGTCCCCCAAAGTCTATTGGCCTTCGAA
Organism: Pararhizobium sp. DWP3-4; assembly: GCF_049898205.1. Taxonomy (NCBI): domain Bacteria; kingdom Pseudomonadati; phylum Pseudomonadota; class Alphaproteobacteria; order Hyphomicrobiales; family Rhizobiaceae; genus Pararhizobium; species Pararhizobium sp. DWP3-4. Next base: position 699,986 of record NZ_JAFCXF010000002.1, read on the forward strand.
CAGAACCCGACCAGCCGCTGAAAAGTCGGGCGCCGGCGCCGCGTGACCCTAATCAGCCTCGCCTTCCCTTCGACCCTATGCCAGACCGAATTGAACCCTGCTTAGCGCTTCTGGCGTCCAAGCCGCCCAAGGGCGACGACTGGGCATTCGAAATCAAATGGGATGGGTACCGGCTAGCCGTCCATGTGGAGCCGACGAAGGTCCGCATTCTGACCAGAGGTGGCCACGACTGGACGACGCGGTTTGCCGGCATCGAGGAGGCCGCCCGAAATCTCGGCGCGGCTAGCATGATACTGGACGGGGAAGCGGTCGTCCTCGACGACCAGGGCCGGTCAGATTTTGGCGCGCTGCAGAACGCCCTTGGTGGCCGGGGCGGCAAGAGAAATGCCAACGCGGCAGTCTTCTATGCTTTCGACCTTCTCTACCTCGACGGCCACGATATCACCCGCATGGACCAGTCTGAGCGCCGAATGCTGCTTGAAAGCATATTGATCGACAGCGACGGTCCAATCCGGCTTTCAGAAGAGATTGAAGCTGATGGCGCGGTACTGCTGCAGAGCGCATGCGAGCATGGCCTTGAGGGCATCATCGCGAAGAACCGCCATCGCCCGTATAGATCCGGCCGGACCGGCGACTGGCTGAAAATCAAGTGCGTACAGAGTGAGAGCTTTGTCGTCGTAGGCTATGAGCCTTCCACCACGATGCCCGGCGCCATTGCCAGCCTCTTGCTCGCTGCCCGCAAGGGTGACGGTCTGGTGTACGTTGGTTCTGTCGGGACCGGGTTCAAAGACAGCGTTGCCCGCGATCTCAGAAAGCAGCTCGATTCGATGCAGATCGTAAAGCCGCCTGTCGCTATCAAGGGGAAGAGCCTCGTCTATGCACGGCCGGAACTGGTCGCCGAAATCGAGTTTCGCGCCTGGACGAACGATGGGAAGCTGAGGCACGCTTCTTTCAAAGGGCTGCGGGACAGCGCCGATGCGGCGGACGTCTACAGAGTTACGTGAGTGTCCGCTAAAGGAACAATTGCGCGCAATCAGGGTTCCCTGCAAAATGGAGGAACCACGATGATCAACACGCCGAAGCTTCCGGTATCGCACGAGGATCGTCATCTGCTCTGTCAGGAAGAGGTTGACGGATCTCTTCAGGACATAATCAATCGAGCAACGACCAACGGCTGGGGCACCATGGAAACGATCGGCGCCATGGAGGAAGTCCTGAAAAATCTGCGGATTATCTACGCAGACCATCCACATCCTAACGAGGGTGATCCGAAAGAGACCAATGAAGGGCGCGCCTTCACCCACGGACGCGGGGGTGCGGAAGAAGAATGAGCATCTACGCTTGGACGATATCGAAGCCTGGCCGGCAAAGTACCAAAAAAGTGGGCCATCTAAACGAGATGCTCGAAAATCTGCGCGCCCTGAACCCCACGGGATCAACGCCGGTAGGATTCGTCACTTTGAATGCTAATGTGCCTGATAATGGAATCTACACCCACGGCGAGGGCAGTAGAGAAGAATGGTCGGTGAGTTGGACGAAGATAGACGGCTAATCCTAGGGGTGGATTTCGCGGCTGGGAATTGACAATCCTCACCCAATGTCTTCATTTGCCCACACCCGTAGACCTCGAACGCTGTGGGTTTTGAGGAGCCTCCCGGCATTGCTGGTGAGGCTCTTTTTTTACGGGATTTTCAACCAGTGCCGAATTCCCGAGACGGCCGTCTCGCTCATGTAGGCGACTATTCCACCTATCGTCAGGCCAGCGAGGGCGATCAGCCCTGCGATGCCGAGCCCTAGCGTCTTCATGCGCTGCCACTCCGCAACTGTTGGGGACACAGCCTCTTGATTTTTCTCCACCGTCTCTTTCAGCGCTTGGATTTCTCCCCTCACCTGAGCGTCGATCTGACCTCTAACTGCTATTGTCGTTTCCATGTGGGCTATCTGCAGGGCCTGGTTGTCGAGCCGCTGGTGGATCACCGCGCGGCTTTCATGCGCCATTCCTTTTTCATCTTGGAAATCGACCCGAAGGCGGTCGACGCCCTCTTGCAATTTCCCAAGCGCGAGCATGATGTCGTCATTGGATGCCATGATTATTTCCGGCACCCAGGCTGCGCATTACAGGTCGCGTTATGTGCCGCGACCTGCCGGGCAAATTCAATATCGTTGGCGATGATGAACTGCCTGGAAACAGGCGCCGGCGTGAGCCGCTCAAACCCGGCGCCATCGAGGGCGGCCGTGTTACTGGCACACCCCATCAACAAACTTGCCACCCAGATCAGCGCACAGGCCGCCAGCGGATAGGTCACGAACTTTGGCATTGGTTTGGCTCCGCTTCTGGATAAGCTCGATTGATTTCTTGAGGGCATCGGCCCGCTCCATCTCCCTGCCCTCATTCCGAGCCGCAGGGAGAAGCCAGACCGTGTTGGCTAGCTGGAAGATGGCGAAGGCGAGGAGGATCCCCCCAACGCCGCCGATGATAGCCGCTGTCTTGGTAATCACGACCGCACCTTGCGATAGATGCCGTAGATCGTCAGGGAGAGGATCACGAGTGCAACGATGATCCGAGCCCACTCCCCGCTTGTCAGATCGTCGTGCTGCTTGGTGACGGCGTCCAAAACGTCAGGGAGGACGGGAACGATCGATGTAGCCGCGCCGCCCGCGCCGGTACCGACGATGACGGCCACGTCTTTCTTATTCACGGCTTTGGTGACCGCGACCGTGTTGCTGGCCACAAACTCACCCTTGGCCCACAGGCCAGCTTCAGCCGATCGGCGATTGACCAGGCCCGTCGACTTCTTGCCGCCAGCATTGACCCACTTCATCAGCTCGGCCGGGACTGCATCATAGTCGCCAGTGTTGAGTTTCTTCAGCAGAGTGGACTTGTGGAGGGCGCCAGTGTTGAAGTCGAAGGAGACGAGCACGGCAAACTGGTTATCAGTCAGGGGAACCTTTACGAGCCGTTCAACACGAGCCTCGAATACGGCGAGGTCATTGCGAAGGATGCCTTCAGCTTCAACATCGTTGATCCGCATCCCAGGCTTGACGTTTGGGGTGCCAGCCGCCGAGGTGTGGCCGAACCCGATGGTCCAAACCCCGGCAATGTCCTTATAGGCGACGAGTTCGCAACCTTCCCACTGCTTGATGTGGGAAAGCCCCGCCGCGTTAATGCGTCGTGTCATGATGGTGTCCTTTGATGTTGGAACAAATGAGTTCATCGCCAGTTTGTCGGCAGCTGGCTTGAGGACTGGATCCCCACGGGTCGGCTAGAGGCCTGTATCGCCGCTCCCCAGCGGGGTCAGGCCTCGCCTGCAGCCCCGGACGTCGTCCGTCCTAATATTCACGTCGATGTTGAGAACAAAACTGAGCGATGACAGTTTCTATACAGCTGGCTTTCGGACCCACTCTCCCGAAACGCTGGTTAGAGGCTTGGTGTCGCCATTCGGGGCGCCCAGGCCTCGTCCAATTTTCAGATTGAGCAAACGGCCGCCAGGTGATATCGCGCTGCCGCTTCATGCAGTGATACGTGAAGCGAAAAAAGTACCCGGTCGCTTTCGGTCAGGCGGCGACCGGGAATCCTCTGCCAACAAGAGCACTTGGAAGTTGCGGAAAATCTGCCACAATAAGTCTGCCCGAGAGGGTTCAGGTGTGACGGTTATCCATAATCGCCGTCGGACGGGCGGTCGGAAACTTAACCCGTCTCCGAAGCGGGTGACCGCTTCGGGCACCTGTCGTTTCCCCTTTTGTGGGTATTGACGTTCTGCCGATCCGCACCAAATCTGTGCGAAACTGAGGGGCGGGAATGACTTACGACTGGGATGGAAAGCGACATCGGATAATGAGAGCGGCCCGCATTACGACTGGGGCGGCTTTAACCCTTGCAATCCTAAGCTTGCCGCTTCTTATTTTCGCCTGATGCGCCTGTAGTCGAGCCGTCGCCTCCTGCATCGCTCGTCGATTCGGTAGGGACAAATGTTCCCTCCATAATCGGCGGCTGCGGATAGAGTTTTTCGCGCAAGCGGGCGTTTTCGGCTTCAAGCAGGGTGATCTTGGCGTGCTGGGCGTCATGGGACAGGCCGGCGTCCTTCACCTGCTTTCGCAACAGGTCGATCTGCTCTTCCAGGAGCGGGATAAGGCAGCTCATTAGCTTGCCCCCCAATTGACCGCTGCGGCCGCCGTGATTGCCTCGGCCGTCTCCGCCGCCGTCACTGCCTTCTTCGCAGCCATACGCTTGCGCTCGATGCCGGCAGAGACGATCTGCCAACCTTCGAATGTCGCGACGATCTGCTCCGCCTTCGCAGCCAGGGTCACACCGTCAACAGCCGCCTCAGCGACGATGTGCGGGATGGACGCATCGGCGATGCCATCGTCGGCCAGCTTCGCCTTCGCCTCCGAGAGCTTCTGCTGGTAGGCCATGACCTGGCCGGAGCCGTTGGTGATGAAATTCAGGCGGTAGGCCTCGGCATCGCGATCTATTTTCTTGATCGCGTCCGCTTTGGCAGCTTCAATGTCGAACGGTGCTGGTATAGGCTCCCATCTGGCCATGTACTCGATAACCTCGCGTGGCATTGGCGGCATTTCGCCCGCATTGGCAACGAGGATGTCCTCGTTTTTCGTCAGTTGCGAGCTGATCGCCTCCCGATCAGAGGAGGGCAGAGCGACGGTGACGTGCGCCGCCATCGCTCCCCAATAGTCCGGGCAGTTCGTTACAAACTGCCGGTGGACCCACCACGCAACCGCAGCCATCCACCGTTCCTTTTTCCCTTCGTTGAGCGCCTTGAAAAAGGCTTCCATCGCCGAGTCATGCATCATGTCGATACTGAACATGCACTTTCCTTCAGGTTAGTTATGAAGTCACTTTTTGAACACTTGGAACATGGCAAAGCCGCCGCTTAGTGTGCCTCTGTTGGTGCATCGAAGGGTCATGACCGTTGATGTCGTACCGGCCGCAGGCGCGTAAACGCCAAAGGCTGTCCCCCTTCCGGGTGCACTGGCTTGTGCAAAGTCAGATCCTGCCGCGAAATTCGCTCCAGCACCCAGAAGCGAGCATGTTATCGAGCCAGACGCCGAGGAAAGTTGGCTACCGGAGCACCAGCCGTCACCACGGATTACGAGACCGGGGGTTACTGCCGGATCAGGGTGATTGAGCGTGACCAAGACATCTCTAGAACCGTCAATCGCCCCGATATCGCCGCCTGAAAAGGCGACCGTGGTGTATCCGGTGACCGCACCCGCTTGGATGTTCGACGTGCCAACCGTCAGCGTTCCGATGATCGCATTAGAAATGTTGACGCTGCCCAGGTTGGCCGAAATCGCCGAAAGAGATGTGACGCTGATGTGCTGGGCTATGATGCTGCCATCGACGATCAGCTCGGCGGCGTTGGCCTTCCTGATAATCAATCGATCCACAATCAGGTTCTGGCTGACGGTGTTTCCCGAGTTGTTATAAATGTGGACTGTGACGTAGCGAGCATTCGGATGGACGGTCCATTTGCCCGAGTATTTGGTGTAATTGTTTCCGAAGGCGGCTCCCGCCACCATGTCGTAGTTAATCCCGAGGTCAACCTTGTTGGCATCGAGATACCAGACACGAAAGAAGAAGCCGCCCGACGTTGGCGTCTGATTGGTCTTGATTGCTGCTTCGAAATAATAAGTGCCGCCACCCTGCACCGGAATGTAGGAATTTGCCTGCAGGTACATAAAGACGTCGCTGGCGCCGACTGCGTTCTTTTGAAGCAGAAGGGCCTTGCCGCCATTCTCTCCAAAGCCCCCCGAACCTGGAAGAACCGCCATAATGCCGGGACCAGCAACGCCCCAATTGCTGGCGAGATCATCCGATTCGAAATAGCCGTTCGGGACTAAATTGGTGTAATCAGTCAGCAACAGGTGTTTCGACGTGATGGACATCGCAGCGATGTTCGTCGCGCCGATCGTGTTGGCAGCTATCTTTGACCCGGTGATAGTGGAGGCTGCAATATCCACCGCTGTAATCGCGCCCGCAGCTATTTTGCCCGCGACAATGGCTTCCGTCGCTATCTTGTCTGATACGATAGCCCCGGTGACGATATTGCCACTACTGATCAAGGTAGTGGCTCCGGAATTCCAGGCAGAAGGCTGAGTTTGATTTGGCTGGGCCTCCCCAAAATAGGGTTGAGCTAGCCACGTCCAGTTTCCAGCAGTGCCGCCCCAGGCTACGGTGTCAATATTTATCCGGAAAAAGATTTGGGCTGCTACGGCCCCAGCAGGAGCGACTGCCATGAATGCAATTCGGGCGTAGTTGTTTATGTTCTGCTGTGGGTCGCCATTTTGATGAGACTGAGCGTCGGCAAAGTCATAGGCAATTGCAACTCCGGCGGTGTTTAACCAGCCGATGTGCGCACGCGTGTAAGCGCATCTATGACCATACGAATAGACAGAAAGTTCGTATTTCTTTCCCGGAGCGACGGTAAATTTTCTGAACGATCCTGTCGCAGGGTCTACCGGCAGCACGTCCATTAGAACGATACCGACGTTGTCAGTCGTCTGCGTTATTGAAAGCGATCCGGTCGGAATCCCGTAGGTCTTAATCGTCGGGTTGAGGAGTGTGGTCGTGAGAGCAAGCCAGGTCCCACCGGTGTTATAGTCGTAAGCCCATCCGGTGGTGCCGGCAGAGAAATCGGCATTAGGAATCTGATTGACCGCGCTGCCAACTGCGAGCTTATCGGTTGTGATGACGCCCGCAGCTAGTTTCGCTGTAGTAATCGCGCCGGCAGCGAGTTCAGCCGTCGAAATGGCCCCAGCCGCAACCTTGCCAGCCGTTACCGCGAACGCGTCAATTTCCGCCGCCGTGATGGCATTTGCCGCGATCTTCGGCGTCGTGATGGCATCGTCGGCGATCTGCGTAGAAGTGATCTGTCCGACAATCTCACCTGCAGCCGCACCGATGACATAGGCCGTGCCGTTCCAGCGATAGAGTTTGCCGAGGTACGAAATCGAAGCCGTGAGGCGCGTTGTAGGCAAACCTGCGGTGACGATCGTCACCGGCTCGATCGAGCTGGCAAACTTGGTTGCGTCGATCGCTTCGGCAGCAAGCTTTGCACCGGTGATCGCCGCATCGGCGAGCTTTGAGGTGATGACCGAGTTATTGGCAAGATTGTCTGAAATCACCGCCGCAAGAGCGATCTTCGCGGTCGTGACAGCAGCGTCCGCTAGCTTCAGGCTGGTAACGGCGCCGGTGAAAATCTTGTCAGCGATGATCGCGCCTGTGGCAATCTTTGCCGCAATGATCGCACCGTCGAGGACGTCGCCGCTACCAAACAGGACATTCGGCGTCAGAACGTCTATCCATTCCGAAAATTCAGTCTGGCGCCCCGAATACGGGATTTCCTTTCCCTTAACTTGATAGACCGTGGCGGGAAGGCACCAATTTCCGGACAGAATCCAAGAATACGGTTCTGCGTAAGGAGTCTCGACGCTGTCAAACACGATCGCCCCGGTGTCCTTAACGCGCGCGACCACATGGACGTTCAGCACGTCATTGAGATCAGGCGCTGCACTGACTTTAATTGCCGGGCGACGGGGGGCGCCAGAGGCGTCCGCAATAGTCCAGGGCTCGGCAGACCAACCATCAATGATGCTGGGCCCAGGTCGCACCGGATCAAGCGGCGAAAACGTCGGCGGTATATAGCCCGCCCCGTAATCATAGTCGGTGGGATCAACCTCGATGATATCGACCAGGACATCGAGGTTTGCCTTGTCACCGACACCCTCAACACGAAATTGCTTGTCCGCGTAACCGTTTCGCGTCGAACCAAACGCGACAACGTCTCCGGGCTCAAGTGCCCACGCGAATGGCGGGAGCGTGAATGTGTGCCGACGCTCGCGCCGTGCTTCCGCAAGCGCAGCAGCCATGATCCGCTGGACCTGCGAATTTCGCGACACTGTTTCCAGCTGCAGATCGGCAATCAGCCTCCGCTTGCCATCTCGCGTCTCGAAGTCGGAATTGAAAAGCGCTGGTGCAGGCTTGGTGTTCCAAGCCTCCATCGGCTCTGGATAGCTCGCCGTAATGCCGTTGATCGAATTAGCGAGACTGGCGAACGGTTTGCCCTTCTGCTGTTCGGTCGAAAGAATATCTTGATCAGAAAAAGTTAGAACCGGTGCTGCAGGCGCGCCAATCTGGAGTTTATAGAGCCCTCCAACTTCGATTAATCGGCCATGCGCACCTTTGAGAATTGCATCGATTGCCGCGCTCAGTTCTGTATCGACGGAGATTTCAATGCCGGTAAGATATTGCGGCTCCGGCCCTGAAGGCCCAGACACCAACGCACGGCACTTATTGATCTGCGCTATGCAGTCCCCGACCGGAATACGAGCTGCCGACAGGTTCTGCAGTCCGTAGAGCCAGGAGCCGTCATAACTGATACCGCGCAGCAGATTGTAGACCTGCACGGCTGGGAAGTTATCGCCATCGCCGCCCCATGTGGCGCGGTTGCTCCAACGATGTGGCCCGACACCACCTATAGAGCTGTCTTTTGACGGATCATAAAGCGGCATCCCCGCAACCTCGAACCGAAAGCTCGGGAAGCCGGAAAACAATTCGTTGTTGACCTGAGACGTGACGATGGCATAAGCGCAACCCCGCCCCACGCGCGTGCTCTGGTATGGGCGGCTGGCGCTCGAAACGGTGCCAACAAGTAACGGGTCTGCGACAGTCTGCGTACCGTCGTAGAATTTAACCCAAAGATGGTTGCCATACTCCGTTACCGGAAAGCCCAGAACCCCATGGGAGGTGTCGGCGGTGTTCACGGTGACGGGCGAACCGTTCACCCACATCGCCGTCACGCCGCTGATCGGCACGTCGGAGAGGGCTATGACCTGAGTAAGATAAGCGTTCGGGGTCTTTTTGACCCTTCCCCACGTGTTCGCATAGACCAGAGAACCAGCAGTGGCCCGTGCACCCATCAGGAACGAGCGCGCTACATCGCCACCAGATTGCATCTTGCCACGAACGCCGGCCACTTGAGGCTGATCGGCTTTGTTTAGCGCCTGTACAGCAAGGTTCAATCCGATGCCGACAGCGGCATTAAGCGCAAAGGCACTGACGGTCGCAAGGAAGGACGTTGATGCAACGCCGAGTATGCCGGCGACGGCGGCAGCGGTAAAGACAGCCATGATGTTCCTGATGAGCCGTTATCGGCTAGAGAGATTTCATGAAATGCCGCTCAACGGCCTGATAGCCACGGCGTTCATAGAGCCGTGTCGTCAGAGGATCGCCGCCAAGACCGACCAAATTGACGTAGACGCAACCACGCTCACGCGCCCAGCCTTCGTATGCATCCAGCATCGGCCGGGCATTGTTTCCCCGATAGTTCGGGTCGATCCAGAAAATCAGTTCGACGGCCATTTTAGCGGGCGCGAAGAGATGCGCCTGCGCTTGCGCGGCCAGGATACCGCGTGCTTGTCCGTCAGCTTCGAACACAAGGCACAGCATCTCAGGATCGTTGAGCGTGACACTGAAAAGGGCATCCGCCATGGGAGCGGAGAATGCAAACGGAAGTCCGGAAGCCGCGTGAAAAGCCTTGGCCATCGCCAGAACGCGCATGCGGTCAGCATAGACAGCGGGCCTGATCATCGCTGTGCCGGGATGTTGATAGATATGCGCTGCGGGGCTGCCGTGTCGATTTTGCCTGCGCTCTGTCCCCAGAACAGTTCCCATTCGCCAACCGTCGTAGCGTCCTGAAAGAAATTGTCCGTCGCGGACCGCAGCTTCTGGCTTTCGTTGGAGCGGGTATCGGAATTGACGCGCGTCATTTCCTGCGTATGGGAGACACAAGAAAGCACGATGGCGCCTTCCTCGTTTTCCGAAGGCGTGGTGATTTCAGGATCATCGACAAAGCCGACAAAGCGGCAGAACGCCGGAGCGACCAGCTGTCGGCTCTCAGGCGAGAACAGGCCGCGATAGATTTCTATGACAGCCTGTTTCAGATCATAGCCGCGCACGATGTTGGCCACGGCATCGTCGATCTGGGAGAGCGTAACAGTGACAGACTGCACCTCGGCGTTGGATACGAGAGGAACATCACTGATGGAGATCAACGATCCCGCGCCCTCGAAATTCCGGGTGACCGCTGTTCCCGTGTCGGGATTGAGGACAGACGCTGAGACATTGCTGACACCCGACCAAAAGCCGTATTCGAACGGTAGACCGGTATCGAGAGTACGTGCCTTCAACCAGATGAAGTCACGCGGGATCAGGCGCCGCTCTTGCAGGGCGGCGTTGTTTTCGGGTGAAAGCGCTCGCATGTCAGCCTCTCGATTCAAACGCTTGGAAAGAGATTTTCCCACGACCGGTACTGGCATCGGCCGTGGTGGTGATCGAGCCGGGGACAATGCTCATCAAGCAAAATGGCCGCAAAACCTTGAGGGACGCGCCGGCGGCGACGCCGGGCCAAAGATGCGGGCGCACTTCAAATTCGCCCGTGGTCGCGTCCTCAAGGATTTGATGCAGATCAGTTAAGCCGATTTGTACGTAATCCCCGACCGAATGACGGTAACCGGCGGGAAAACCTGCCGCCGATATGGCCCTGCGATTGACGTTGACGGTACCAAGCGTGCCTGCACCGGAGAAGCCGCCACCGGTGGGCCAACTCCCGTTAGGATAGGCAATCGGAAAGAACCGGCTTGGAGGGGTCGCGCGAAAAACTTGCAGGCCATTCTCAAGCCACTTGAGCCTGGCGCGCCAGGCATCGAGCAGGTTTGGGCTCAAATTCTTGCTGACCCATGTTCCGCCCCACAAGGGATCGCCCATGTCTTTGACATAAGTCTTGCCCCCAGCAGCTCGGCTTTGCTCTTGCCTGTACTGCAGGTCAAAGTCCGGCGCCCAACCGGGAAAGCTGGCGAGAATGTTCAGTCCATCAAAGGCCATCAGTGGAATTTCCCAAATTTCGTCCCACCAGCGTTCGCCTTGCGAATTGTCTGCACCACATTGGCGCTGAAATCGGCCTGCTGGCGGGTCAATGCTTGTTCCAGTCGCGCCACGGCTTCGACGGATGCACCACGGGCATCGATTGACGGTGCGAACGTTGCGCTGACCGCCATGCCGCCCTGCCGTACCCCACTCAACGAAGGCAAGCTGGGCACTTGAGGTACGATCCGCCCGCTTTGGGTCGGAACGAAAACCTCCGGACGCTTTTCACCCACAATATAGGGCTTACCCTTCTGGACCGGACCGCCGCGCTCACGGCCTGGCAGGAGAGAGCCAAGGCTTTTAAAGATGCCGCTAAAAAGCCCGCCGGATTCCCCGGACGACGCTGGCTTGAACAGCCCGTCGAAGGCGGCGCTTAGAAAAAGTTCGCTAAATCGCTTGGCGAGGCCAGACAACGCGTCGCCTAAGCTTTCTGCGCCTGTGATGGCCTCCATGGCTCCGGATTTGAATGCGTCATAAAACTCCCCAGCGGCCTGCTCATTCCGTTGTTGTTGGTCTTCCAGCCGGCGCAACACGTCAGCCTGCTCGGCATAAGCAGCGGACGCCGCATCGATTTTTGCCCGCTGTTCATCCGAGAGCTTGATGTTGTCGAGATCGGTTTGGCCCTTCTTACGCGCCTCTTCCCGAAGGTCGGCAAGGGCCGACTGTTCGAGATCAAGCGCCATCCGGCGGCGTTCCTGCGCCTCGAAGGAAGCGCCGACAGTTTTCTGCTCTTCGATAAGTGCCGCAGTACGGTCGCGAACTGCCTGAATGTCGTCGTTGAAACGGCTGTCGGCAGTTGCCTTAACAGGTTTGGCGGCGGTCGATTTGCTGGACGCGGAGCGGGACTTATCGGCAGCAATATTCGCCTCCGCTAACGCTGCAATTTGTTTGTCCGTAAGGAAAGCTCCGGATGGGATGTCTTTTCGGACGCGGGCAATCTCCGTTTCCAAAGCAAGCTGCTCTTTCGTCAAGCTATTACGCCGCTGCGCGTCCCTCAAGAATGCATTGCCAGCTTCGCGTGACTGGAAGTAGGGGTCTTTCTGCACTCTGCTGTCGCGATCCTCTGTGATCGTGGGGCCGCCTACGCTTGCGAGATCGGCCCGCGCCTGCTTAGCTCCGGCACTGATTAAGGCCAGCTGCGCGAGCACTGGTGCGATGGCGTCTGCGACCTCCTGAAAATTGTAATCAGCGTTAGCCATGCGAAACAACGACTGACGGGCATCCTCTGCAGCAATGCTCCCGTTCTCAACCCCTTCTTTCAGACGGCTGAGTTCGGCATATTGTGATGGCGTTATAAGGCTCATGGACTGGACCTGCGAAAACGCGTCCAGAAGGTTGATTGCTTCCTGTCGAATGTCAGCCAGTTGACCGGTCGCCGCATCGACCTCACCGGCCAGTGCATTTTTCAATGCCTCATCCGCACGCTTTCCAGCATCCTCGACGCCTGTAGCAGCCGCATCAGCCGAGGTTTCGAGGTGTTTTAGTCGTTCGGCAAAGCGGTCGGCTCCGGCTCCCGCTTCACCTGATGATGCGGAGAACAGCGCCAAGGCACCGACGACAGCTCCGCCGATTACAAGGCCAACCGGACCCGCCGCTGCCGATAAACCGCCAAGCGCGGTCGAGAGACTTCCAACTGTGGTTGCAGCGCGTAGTGCTGCCACGAAACGGGCCACCACGGAAGTGGCTAGCCCCAACTTTGCGATCATCAACCCGAGGGAGCGGCCAGCCAAAGCCCCGGCGATTATACCCGCGACCTTAAGAACAATATCAGCGGTCTGGTCGAAGTTGTCCGCTAAAGCATTAAGACCGCCGACAAGGCGCTGGGATGCGCCGAGGCTTGCATCCGTCTCACCAATATATTTGGTGAACGCGTTGCTAATCTTCGTAACACCCTGCTCAATCGTCTGCGTTGAGTTTGCAGCCATGGACTGGATTTGCGGCAGACCCTTGATGAACGCCTGAAAGAACTGCTGTCCAGACACCTTGCCGTCATTCACCAGTTGCTTGAGCTTGTTGACCGACCCGCCGGCCGCATCGAGCCCGGCGGCGACAGCGATAAGGATGGGACGCGCGCCCTCGTTGACGGAATTGAATTCTTCCGCCTGCACGCGTGCCGACCCAAGCAGCTGACCAAGCTGGGCCAACGCACCGGACGATTGTGCAGCACTGGCGCCGGAGACTTTTAATGCAGTCGCCACGCCATCCGAGAACTTGATGAGATCGTCTTGCGATGCACCGAGATTATCGGAAGCCTGCGCGGCCTTCCCGAACAGGTCCGCGAGTGCGCCAACCGGTGCGGCGTTGGCTTGTGCGGATTGATAAAGACGGTCCAATACATCGGCCTGGTTACTGCCGACAATGCCTGCGACAGCGAGGCTGTTCTTCGCTGAAGTCCATGCATCCGCATAACCGAGGACCTCCTTCACGGAGATAGCGGCGGCAATGCCCGTCAGGGGAACGATGAGAGAGCGCGCCGCACTTTGACCGATCGCACCAAGCCGCTTGTCCATTTGGCGGTAGCGGTTCTCGATTGCGCGAGCTTGTGAGTTCGTCACGCCTTGCGCACGCTGCATCTCCCGCTGATATTGCTTGATATCAGCCGAAAGTTGCACGACAAGTTTTTCAACGTCGGTTGCCATCCGGGCGTTCCTATGAAAACGGGTGTGGGGAGGTGAAGATGAAGGTTTCCAGAAGCAGATTGAGTGCCACAGGCTGGATCGGGGCCGCACTATTTGTGCTCCCCACCCCAATCGGGGCCTACTTACTGTCGGTCAAAAATTCGATGACTCCCGGAGAGGTCGCGTTTAAGCAGCGACTTGGTGAGGTGTCCGGCGTACCGTTCGCTCCGGAATTTCCGCTATTCTGGATAACCGCGCTCACAACACTGACGTTGGTCGGTGCGGTTATGCTGATTGTTGGCAGGGAAACATTGACCGACAGCTAGCCGGCCTCGATCCACTTCCAGAGTTCATCGGCCTCCTTTTCGGACAGCCCCTTATCCTCTGGACTGTTGGCCTTCACAAAGCCTTCCCAGGCAGCGGTGAATTGCCAGACGGACATGGCCCGCACTTGCTGCGGCGAAAATCCCATCGCGGCGCCGCAACCATAAATCGCGCCAAACCTCAGTTTTCCGTTGGGGAGGTCGTCAAGTCGCTCTCCGCTTCTGGGCTTGGCGCGCCGGTCTCCCCCACGCGTTCCTCCGGCGCCCCGATGCAACCAGCGGAAAGAACCGCCTGCGCAAAGACGAGGTTTTCGACCGGAGGGCGTTTTTCGACATAGGTCCGCGTGAGCTTCAACGCCGAGCCAGGCGTCATGCCGCCGCCGATCAGGCCGAGACGCAAAGTGTTGGAGATGTCGCCAATCTTCCAGCTTTCATCGAAAAGCCGGTTGAGGATGACATAGGGACCGGCGTCACAGGCTTCCTGCAGCAGCTCCAATTCACCCCAGCCGAGGCGGAAAGTGTGGTCACCATCCGCCCACGGCAGCATAATGGTCGCGTCGCGGCTCAATTAAGCCACCACACGTGTCATCTTGCCGTCGCTCTGCATGCTGACGCTACCTGTGACGCGCCGAGCGTTGGGTGCAGTCGTTTCCAAGTTCTCGACATGCATTTTTCCGGTCCACGTAATCGTCTTTGCCGGAAATTCCCAGATGACCTTAACCGGAACCGAATCGATGCTTTCCCACGCATCAAGCCATACCTCGACACTCTCTTCGGCGAGGATGGTTTCGCCCGCTATTGCCATGGAAAGGGACGTGGCATCGCGCCCCAACCAGTCGATGCTGTCCGGATCGTCACAGTCAGGGAGCTGGAACTCTTCCAAGCCCTTGTTGAACGTTATGGATCGCTGCGTCAGACCGCACGGCGATGCATAGACAATGGGGGCGGTGCCAGAGCCCAACTGGACCTTGACCTTGCCGCCCTTGATGGTTGTTCCTTCGGCCATGTTGTTTCTCCTTTGATGGCAGCGAAAAGCGCCTGCCCAATAGGCAGGGATGGCAGGATGCCAATATTGATGGTCGTCAGCGGATCTCGACGCCTGCCCTAAAAGTAAGGGCAGCATGGGAGGTTAGGCCGTCCGGATCGCGAAGGATGCGTCGGCCGGCATACGCAAAATAGACCAGGGCATTGTCAGCGAGCGGCAGACGTGTTTCATCCAGCGCCTGCTTCAGGGCCTTGGCGATGCGCCGGACTTCGCGATAACCCGGATCGCGGGACCAAGCATCAATTTGCAGGAAAATCTCCGATGCATCCATACAATCTGCATCCTCTGGTATCTCTTGCTCCGGCCCAAATGAGACATAGGGGAACGTCGCGGTGACCTCTCCAGCGGTGTCGCGTTCGACCCGATCGAAGACGCGATCCCCGATCAGCGCCACAACGACAGCATCGTCCTTGAGGCATTTCACGATTGCCACCTGCAGTTCGTGTGAAACATCTTCGGTCATGATCCGGACACCACCTGTTTTGCGGCGTCGCGCGTCGCTTTCCTGATGGCCCGAAGGCCCGATTTTCTGTTCGCGCGAAAGCTGACATAGAAGTAAGGATGCGCGGCAGTACCTGGATGAATTGTGCCCTCATACTTGCCGTTGTTCGGATGTCGGGCTGTACCGAACTCGACCCAACGGGCATAATAGGCCTCGGTGCTTCCTGCGTAGATGGTGATCGTCAAATCTCCGCCAAGGCTCGCCTTCACAGAAGCGACCGCTAGCGATCCCTTGGGAGCCTTCCCCCAGGTCCAACCGATGCTATCGCGCAAATCGCCATCTTCGATTGCGACGAGGCTTTTCATCATCGACACGATATCGTCGGCAATGTTCTCCATTGCCAAACGGATTTTCTGGCTTGTGACCAACGGGAGCCGTTTGAGCTTGCGGTCAAGTCGGGCAAGATTGAGAAGTTTCGTCATCCGGCCGCGACACCGCTCTGGCATAGGAAATCAAGCCACATTCGATCGTCACTCAGAGTGATTTCGCGAATGTTGAACAACACACCTGAACGCACGTCCCGTGCGCGCCACTCGGTAGTGGCAAGTCTTGCCGCCTCCGAAGACCGAATAAATACTAACTTAGAATGCTGGCCTTGAAGGCGACCTGCCAAGACCGTCTCGCCGCCGCGAAGATTGATGACTCCTGCCCGGCACTGGAACTGCTCAACGAACGCGCCGACCTTCACCCCATCTCCGCGATCTGCCTCGACACGCTTATCGAAGGCATATCGGTGAAAGAGATCACCCGCTGACCGAGACTTCGCCATCGATCTTTTCCTTGCCTTTGCCATCAATCTCAATGGCCTTGCCTGCCGCGATTGCCTTGTCGGCGCAATCGCGCTTCACGGTCTCCTCCATCCCCGCAAGATAACCAATGGTCACCTGCCCAGTGGGGAGGTAGTCGAAGTCGTGGGTAAACCGAACTCTCGCCATGACGGCCTCCTATCGATATACGCGGTATGGGGACAACAGTGCATCCACGGCGAACGGTAAGGTTTCGACAGTCGCGCCAACCACGACTGGCGCCCGGGTGTGATACCATTGGTGGACTAGCATCAGGATCGCGACCTTGATCGGCGCGGGCACAGCATTTGCCCATACGACCGGATCTCCGGACGATGTCCCGTAACCAGCGCGATAACGGATTTTCACATCACCCTGCCGCCCACGCAGTGGCGGCAGATTCGCAAAATAAAGTGGCGTTGGAACCGGCCATGTCTGCTCAATGCCATCGGGGTCGATGTACTTAACCGACACCACCTCAATCTCCGGCGGATAGGGAAGTCGGAAATCACCGCAAGGCCAGGCACACGACTGCCATTCAAGCACCTGCACCCCGAGCGCACGCCCCAGCCGACCCGCAGGGCCATCGAGCCAGGTCGTTGCCGCCAAAATGTAGGTTTCGATCAGCGTATCATCGTCAGAATACTCGACGATGAGGTGCTTTTTCGCCTCATCCAGAGTAACGACGGGCTGCGGAGGCTCGATGACGACAACGCGCATGATCGGTTCTCAGGCTTCAGACTGTGAGGTTGTAGTACCTGCGGCCGGGGTTGTTGGCGCAAGCTTGTCGCTGTCTTGGTCAGTCGGCGCGGCCTTGTTGGCGACAGGTGGCGCTATCTTGTTCTTGACCGGCAGAGCTTTCTTCGGCTTGGCAGCCGCAACTGCAGCCGCAATTTCCTCCGCAGTATTACGCGAGGCGTAACCACGGGGTGGATAGCTGGATGCTTTGTAGCCGGCAGCCACATACTCCGAGACAGTAGGGCTATCGTCGCGAAGGTCGCCCCCCTTCGAGGCCTTCCGAATAGCACCTAGAGCCACCAGGGTGTCGAAATCCGTCTGGTCGAATTCGCGAATGGTGCCCTCGGCGTCACCATCGAGGGGCTTAAGAAGTTCAGCTTTGATCATGATAATCTCCAAACTTAGGAAAAGCCCGGCGCTGCATCGAGCAGCGCCGGCCAAGGGCTAGGCAAAGACCTTAGGCAACGCGGCCGAGGTCACCGTAGACGAGCGACTGGGGACGATAGATCGCCAGGGCGAGACGCTCTTCAGCGCGGATCGTGACTTTGTTCTTCACGAAGTTGTCCTGGTCTTCCGTCGACACATCGATCGTGGCGTCCTGTCGGTCGAAGATCTGCGCGGCGAGGTTGAATGCGCCGACCAGAGCCTTGTCGACGCCCATTGCCTGCGTTTCGACGACCGGGAGACCCCAAAGGGCCTTCTGGATCGTTCCCTGCGGGTTGCCGATCAGGTATCGGCCATCGCCATCCTTCGTCATCTCGATGGCAGCCATATCGATCGGGTTCATCACGATGCCGTTCGGCGGATACTCGGCAAGCGCAGCCTGCAAGATCATCAGACGGATGATGTCAATCTGCGTGGTGGCCGTCAGGCTGCCCGGTGCTGCGTAGGCGGTCGCCGCAGTCACGAGACCAAGGATATTCTGCCCGGTACCGGAGCCGTTGAGCAGTTGTTGCTCCTCAACAAAAGCCAGGCCGTAACGGAGACGCTGGTCAATGATCGAACGGAGGCCGGGCGCGTCGGCGAGGATCTGCACAGACGTGCGCATCCAGTGTGCGATAGTACGAACGTTCGCAGTCTTGTCTTCAAACTGCAGTTCGGACTGCGGCTTGGCAGTGCCTTCGGCCACGGGCGCCGCGCTATTCGTAAACAGCTTTTCCTGCTCGTATTCGATCTGATTGCTGGCAGTCGTGCCAGGCAACAGCAGAGACCGGACAGTCAGGCGTCGCTGCGGCTGCTCCACCTGGAGGCCGCGACGATCTGTCGGGATCAACGCGCCGGCAGATCCGGCGGCATCCGTGGTCAGCGACGTGATGTCCTTAACGTCGACCAGAACGCGACCACGGGGACGGGTCTGACCTGCAAACGCCTTGAAGGATTCATCCTCGACGAACCGCTCACCGGCAGAAAGCGCCGTATCGGCATTCGTGTTGCGGCGTGCCAATTTCTGGTCGAGTTCATCGAGACGTGCCTTGGCCTCGTTCATCCCGATGATGGCCTGATCCGCCAATTCCTTGGCAGTTGCGGCCAGCGGCGTACCCTTCTCGGCTTCGGCAAGCGCCTTTTCGGCAATTTCCTTGACCTTGTCGTGTTTGGTATCGAAATCGCGGCGCACTTCCGCAGCGAGTTCTGCAGCGGTCTTCGTGCCGGTCGGATTGTTATCCGGCGGTGCAAAAACGATACGTGGGCCGAAAGGCAGTGCGGCCATGGATGCCACGACGAATGCAATCGAGCTGCCGCTAAGGACAGCCAGTTTATGTCCCGACATGGGGAACCTCCAGTTTTTCGGTTGAGATCGAGCTTTCAGCTCATAAGGGCTTGCAAAAACGCAACGCCGTCGTCAGCCGCGTCGGCAAGGTCCCCTTGCCCTTTCAGGTGAAGGCGCGCGGCGCGCTCCGCCTGCGAATTCGAGAAACCCAGCCCCTTGAGCCAAGTCTCGAACTCTCGTTCCGTCAGCCGGTCCCCGGCCTTCAGCTTTTCCATAAGATCATGCGCGGCTTTTGCAGCCTTGACGCTCTGCACAACCGCATTCTCGTTTGCGCCGAGGGAGACGATGCTCACCTCGATAAGATCGAGCTTTTCAAGCGTCCAGACGCCGCTGTCAGTATCGACGCTGTATTCCTTGACCCGGTAACCGATGGATAGACCATCGATGTCGCCAGCTTTCAAAAGGGCATAGGCCTCGCGACCGCGCTGAACATCCATGTTGAGCTTGCCGTGCAACAGCAAGCCGTGATCGTCTTCATTCGCGTCAAGCCATTTGCCGATCGGCTCGTCAGCATTGTGCTGCCAGAAGAGCTTTGGCATCGTGCCCTTGGCCTTATGGGCCGCCAGGCTGTCCACGTATGCGCCGGAGGCGATCACGTCACCATAGGCATCTGGCTCGCCACCGAACGTGGAGCCATAACCCTCGAACTCGCCACTTTCTTTAAGAGCCTTGATCTCAAGAATGGGCGCTGTTTTCTTATCCATTGTTGCGATCTCCCTTGATTGCATCAGCCAGTGGGATGTCCTGCATCTGGACGGTCACGATATCGCCGCCTTCGATCGGGGGTAAATTCTCAAGCGCGCGGCATTCGTTACGCGTCGCAATACCCATTCGAATTGCCTTTTCGTACGCTTCGTACCGACTGGCGGTGTCGCCTCGGAGCAGACCTTCGAAGTTGAACTCGATGGTAATTCCCTGGGCGCGGCGCTCGGCAAGCGGGACGAGCTGTTTCAACAGGGCCTGCTCAATGCGCTTAAGCCGTTTCCGCAGCGTGAATTTCTGAAAGCCGAGGACGTCGATCTCTTTCCCCGTCCCCCAGTTCGACGAGCTGTCCCCGAAACCGACCATTGCAGGCGGAACTCCGAAAATCCTGCAAATCTGTTCGCCGCTGAATTTGCGGCTTTCCAGCATCTGGGCGTCTTGCGGTTTTACCGAAAGCTGGGTCCATTTCAGCCCGTTATCGAGCAGCATCGGGCGGCCGCTACGCATGGCGCCTTGGTGCCTCTCTTGCAGAAGGGTTTCCAACTCCTGCCGCTGATCTTTCGTAAGCATGACACTATCTGGGGTGGACAAGATCCCTGTTGGGCTGATGCCATTGCTAAACATCGAACTGGCGGCCTGCTCGGCCGACAAGGCATCGTCGAAAACGCTCCGGCACATCGACAACGTCGAGGCGCCAGACAGAGCGTCGCCGAGTGAACCGCGAATGTGTAGAACATCCTCCCCGGGCTTCACGACCCTGCGACCGTTATCGCTCCACTCGTATTCCAGGTCGCCATTGCCGTTGCGTCGGACCTTTACGAGATCAGGCCGGATCGGATGCAGGGCGTTTAGAATGCCGCCAGAACGGCGCTCCATGACGGCATAGGCGTTGCCATACAGCTCGATGCTCGCCGCCATGACTTCCCAGAAATCGACAGCTGTCTGGTCATAGTTTGGGCTGTCGTGCAGCACAAAATAGAGAGGGTGATCGCGAGCAACGGTTCGGACACCCTTCGAATCCGTCCGATAAACCATCAGCGGCAAGGAGGCGATCGTCCCCGCGATCAACTGTACGCATGCCCAGGTCGCGGAAAGACCAACGGCGGAAGATCCCTGAGCGGAGCGCAAGTCCCGATAATCCGCGACGGTTACCTGATTGGTGACGAAATTCGCGCCGTTCTCCGTCGAGACCTGAGATCCACGCCACGGTTCGATGTCCTTGACGCCGTCGCGGCGCATAAGTCGTGTCAGCCAGTTCATGCGTAGCTCGCAATCCATGCTTTTGCGTCGAAGACCGAAGCAGCTTCCGGGTTATGGCTCATCATTTCGGCCGCGTTGAATGCGGCCATCAGCGGGTCAATCTTGGCGCTGTTAGAGCGCTTATTGAGATAGACGTTACTGCCGCGAGCCTCTGACATGACGTTACCAACGCACCAGTTGAGGAGGGGCGACCCGCAATGTCGCATCGTCCCATCAGCAAGCTTCCGCTCTACGCCGAAGATGGCAGACGAGAGTTTGTAGCCCTGACTGACGGCTTGCGTGCAGGGTGACCCGATGCCGTGAGAAGCCAATTCCTCGAGCAGAGCTGGGACACCAGCAGGATCGAGACCGATACCACCCTTTTCTGGCAACAGGCCGGCGTTTCGCAAATCGAGGATGATAGCGGCGGCCTCTTCGGCGTCCTGCGTTACTCGTTCACAGATGACGAGATCGCCGTCCTTTTCGAACCCGCGCAGGGCTTCAACGATTTCTTTGTTGCGGGTGAGCAGTATCTGCTGCGCCCAAGCCTTGACCCACAGCATCCACTGACGGGTCACCTTGTGTCGGCCGAGAATGGCAAGCCCCCAGAGGTCATCGAGGCCGCCGACGTCGCCTCCAGCTACGACAACATCGCTATTTGCCTTGATGTATTCATAGGAAAGCCTCTTGTCCGCCGCCTGCTCCCAATAGTCAGACCCGACCCACCGGTCGGAATGCATTGCAAGACCGATCTGAATATTCAGATGCTGCGACGCCCATTCCCGCGCGGACCCCTCGCCCTTATCCTGTGCAGTCCGCCACTCCGACATCAGCCGCTCGACAGTAATCGACCTGCCGAGGTTCGGCAGGACCAGTGACCAGTTCGCGGGATCGCGCCAGGGCTTTTCTGGAGAGGTCTGCATTGCCTCGGGAAATTCGTAGAGGATCGGGAGCATCCGAACGCCCTCGGTGATGCGACCGTCCCTCACACCGCGAGCATACTGCAATTCATCTCTAAACACGCCGAAGGGTGGTACCTCCGACTGTGTCGTGATGATGATCAAGAGGCTGTCCTCGTTGGTGATCATCCCTCCACGGATCTGGCCGATCACGCGGCTGGCAAAACTTGCATGCGCCATCACGTGGAGTTCGTCCAGAATGGCAAAGGCCGGTATAGACCCTGTTACAACCTTCGGATCGAAGCTCTTGATCTTTAGCTTGGCGTTCATCCGGACGCCGGTTTCGGGATCGACATGCTGATCCACAATCGTCTTCTTGTGGTCGATTACCTTGAACCGGCGATCAAGGTAATCATCTGCCTTGATCATCGCCACGGCCTGCTCGAAGCACTTCTCGGCGACTTCCTGCGTCGGGCCCACGATCATTCCGTCGATGTTCGGCCGTGTGTTCATCATCAGCGCGATCAGCCCGAGCGCCGCCGCATTGGTCGTCTTGCCGTTTTTCTTCGGCACCAGGTTGAAGATCTCGCCGACATAACGTTTCCCGGTCTTTGGGTCAATCGAACCAAAGGCCACACGAACGATGTCGCGCATCCATTCCCCGGCAGCCTGCCCCATCGTCGGCATGCCACGAATATCTGGCACGCGCAGCTTATTGAACAGGGCAACGGCGCACTCTGCGCGCACTTCGTCGAGTGGAATGTGCGGGATAGGTGTCTTTCCCGCCTGAAGCTTCTGAAACCAGTCCGGGCACGCGAATGAGACGGCGTCGGTCAATGCTTGCGTCCCATCTTCGCGAAGATATCGCCGTAGTCATCGGGAATAACCTGGGCGTCCTGCAGTCGTTGCTCTTTCTTGCCGAGAGGTGCCGCCCGCTCCTCTGCGTCGTCGTCTTCATCTCGCTCCGACGGCTTATTGCGGGGAGCCATCGGTCCAGCCTCTGCCAGCCTCTCTCGCAACTGACGGATTGAAGGCGTGTGACCTTCCCGAACCCGCTTGAACAACACATCGAGCATTAGGCCATCGACAAAGACGGCCCCATTTTCCAGCTCACGGGAAAAATGTTTGCGGAGCGTCTTTTCATCGACCCCCATGTCCTCGGCGATGCGCTTATGCGTCCAACCGGCCGCGACACGTACCATGACAAAGTCTTGATTATCCTTGTCTTTTTTGAATGATGGACGGCCCCGCCGATCACGGAGGGGGAGTATCTTATTCCCGAACAAGTCAATGTCAGGCTTGTCGCCAGAATTTTCGTTTGCCACAGGAAAAAAACCTCTGAAAGCGGGGGACGCGGGTCCGGAGGGGCGGCGGTTTTCAGACTTTTGACCCGCCCCCCCCCTTCGGGCCTGATCAGCCCTCGTCGGGGGTCTGGCCGACCTCGACCATGACAGGAGGATGTGCAGTGCCGATGATACGGAGGATGACAGGAGCACCTGCATTGATGCGCTCGATCTCGTCGGGTGTTGGCAACCACGCGGTACACATAGCGTGGGTGCCATCACCACCAACGGTGCAATTGATGGTCTCATCACGAAGGGGAAGGCCCAGGTATCCTTGGCTCTTGCCGATCACGCGGGTTGCTCCCGCGATCATACCAATCTGCATATCACCAACCGGGCTGAGCCCGCTCCTGCTTCTGCTTCTCGCTGTCGTGGTAGGCTTTGCTCACGGTCTGGACATTCTTGATGTCCCAGAACAATTGCTCATCACCGTTGTGTTTGATCCGGTGGTCAGCAACAGGGCTGTTCGGTGCAGGGTACTTCCCCATGCAGATGACACCGGTCTGCTGGCAGGTGTAGGCATCACGAAGCAACACCTCTAACCTCAGCTTGCGCCAGCGCTCGGTCTTGTACCACTTGCGCCATGCCACGTTCTGGTCACGCTCACGAAGGCGAGTCTTCTCATCACCAGCCAGACGGCCGAGCCGTGGTGCCATGGCGCTCAGCCTTGGCGCGAGAGTGGTGAGCTTGCCCATACTCTAAGAGCGCAAAAGGCGACCTATCGGCCGCCTCGTCAAACTCTGTTTATAGCAGTAGCAGTTGCCCTGAATCGGTGCCTCGAAAGTTTTGAGGCTGGTAGGGCGGGGTCCGGGCGCGAGAGCGAAGGTCACTGAGAACCGGATCATCCACTCCACTTTCTAGTCATAAGCGTCTCAGCAATGCAAGAGGCAACAGAACGGGCACTGGACGCCCCAACAGCACCATCTCGACGACAGCGTCGCCGCACCCGTCTGTCCTGCAGGTGATGATTTCGCCCTTCAGGAAACTGAACGGCCCGGCGGTCACCTCGACCTTCTGGCCTTTGCTAAACAGCCCAGCCGGACGTTTGAAATCGTACTCCCCACGCGCCGCCTTCTCATTGAAAGTAGTCATTTCTTGAAAGGCGACACAACGCGGATTATCCCACCCACCAACCACACCACGGACATAGTCGAAACCCTTAAGACCGCGCATCGCTTCAGGGGTGGAAACGCATCGAACAGGCACATAACCATTGAGGACAGGTAGGTCTTGCGGTGGCAATTCCTTGTGTCTGCGGCGAAGAACGGGACCTTTACGCATTGCCACAACCGCATCGATTTCTGCATCGCCGAGCATCTTTTCCACAGTTAGCTCCCGCCCGCTATCGACCTGAAGGCAGATCCACGTTGCCTCCTTTGGCGATTCGTCGGCGATTCGCTTAGAGGCTGCAGCCACTTCCCGCGCTCTAATGGCCTGATGATCGGCTAGCTTCGAAAGCTGCATGATGCCCTTCATCGACACCTTGCCGTCAAATCCGTTGAACCTATGCTGCATGTTCATCGCCCTGCCCTCTGCCGATTGTTTCCTTGAACGTGTCCAGCGCCGCCAAGACAGCGTCGTCGCTGTCACCATCGGTCACCGGGAAGCAGATCCATTCCGCCGAGCCCATTTCTGGCCATGGCCAACCCATCCGCTCATGCAGGCGCTTCCAGGCCGCGACGATCGCGGCATCGCGTTGCGTGCTGTACGATTTGAAGCCCTCTGAAGCCGCAACGAGTTCCGGCGAGACATGCACTGGCTTGAAGCCGTTATGCATCTCGGTGACCTTCGGCCAAGCGTAGCGCATTCGCCATTGCCTACGCTCCGTCTCGCCCTTCTCACCGCCTGCCTTCACAACAGCTTCGAGATAGGCCGTCATGCGTGGCAACGGCTGCTCTGGCCCCAGCAGCGTTGCAATTCGCATCGCCTGCCATGCA
Organism: Pararhizobium sp. DWP3-4; assembly: GCF_049898205.1. Lineage (NCBI taxonomy): Bacteria > Pseudomonadati > Pseudomonadota > Alphaproteobacteria > Hyphomicrobiales > Rhizobiaceae > Pararhizobium > Pararhizobium sp. DWP3-4. The sequence continues at coordinate 724,827 of NZ_JAFCXF010000002.1, forward strand.
CGGCTGAAAGCCTTGAATACCTGGGGTGCCTGATGGCTGACACCCGACGCAGTGCCTATCCGTTCCCAAGCACGCTCCGACAGATACGTGGCCCCAGCCTTCGTGAAAGATCGACCGATTGCCTTGGTCGACGACAGATAGGCGGCGGTCCGCTCCTCGCAGTCCCGGCGTTGCTGCGGCGTCAACGCCAGCCAAGCGCGCCGCGTCGTCATCTCGGTATCGCTGGCATAGCTGGGCCAAGTTGCCCACCATTTCCGAAACCGGCGCTCTAGGTTCTTGGGATTTTCTTCCTCTTCCCCATTTTCGCTCGCGCGCTCTCTCTCTCTTTCGTTAGAAGACGGCGTTAAAGATGTATCGTTAATAGGTGCCCGCTGGGCAAGGCAGGGGGTGCCCGACGTGGAAGGCAGGGGGTGCCCGCTGGAGAAGGCAGGGGGGGCATCCGACACAACGCCCGCTATAGGATCATATTCCTCGTCCACTTCACCATCATTCCAAGAAGACATGACCATATCCGACACGGCCCGATCGTGAATGACACGGTACCAGTGAGCGGAGTCGCGGCCGTCTGCGCTTTCGATCTCGCGTTTTTCGACAACCCCAATTTCGTAGAGTCGACTTAGCGACGCCTGGACCGTGGAGCGACCGCAGCCGAGTTCGTCCGCCATCTTGACCTGACTGCGTCGGCACCATCCCTCTTTGTTTGTGAAGCTGCCGAGAAGGCACAGCACCTTGAGATCGCTGCCCTTCAGGCGGCTGTCGGTGATGATCCAGGCAGGAACGATAGAAAACCGTGCATTACTCATGCCGCACCTCGAACGTGTATGGCGAGCACGATCCCAAACCAGAACGTAGCGAGTTCGGCAAAACCCAGCAGACCAAAGCGCTCGCGCAGGTGATCGCGCCGAGCTCGTGAATTCCAAATGATGACCAAGGATATCAGCAAGATCGAATCCGTCATCTACGCCCCCTTCCCCTCGCCGCCGCGTGCGATAATCGCCAGCCCGATGCGGGCATATTCCCGCTCGAACCGAATCCGTTGTGGAATTGTCCCGCTCGAGTCGCGGATGGCCGAAGACGCGGCGACCTCAGCATTGAGCGCCGCTATCCCGTCTTGAAATCCGGCGGTTACGAGGAGGTCATGAATGGCAACATGATCCCGTGAGAGGACCTGCTCAGGCACCCTCAGAAGCCAGCGGGCGCGCATGGCGTCGTCCGGGGCATTAGCCAGCTGTTCGATAATCGGAAGCATGATCGTCATTCCGCCGCCTCGCTGACACGCGGCGCCAGCACCGGATAAGCGCCGTCATCGTCCGCTTCGCCAATCAACCCGGCCGCGAGGAACTCACCAATCAGCGCTTCCGCCACACTGTCGCGAACACCGATCTCGCGGCGCAGATCGCGCCGACCGAACGCAGCAACAGACCGTATCCAGACAAGAGCCAACTCCCGGCCTTCGTCGATCCGCTCATCCATGGTTTTTCGTGGGGTTGTACGGGTGAAGTCCTCGTCATCGTCGATAAACGACGCCATCGAAACAGCGCCGCCGTCGCCTGGCGCGAGCCCTGACCGCTCCTGATAGTCGGCCCAGTCCACCCGCTTCATGCTGGTGTCCTGCCCATAGGTTCCGTCAGGCTGCAGCTCCCAGACAAACCACGCGGTGTTCATCCGGCTGGACGCCCTTTTTCCGTCATAACCTTCGCGATGCATCATCGGCAGGCGCCGCTTGAACACGTAAACCCTCGCCGGCGGGTTATCGTCCATCACGAACGACCGAGCCTCATCCTTAAAGCCGCAGAGAAAATTGAGATTTAGGAGCAAGGCCATCTTGCGTGGCCGGTGCACGCGCAGCGCATGCGCCACGAAATCGTTCAGGACATCGCCATAGGGCGGGTTGGTGACGATATCCGGCCCCTCGCCATCACCCGCCACGCTGGCGAGAAAGTCGCCGACCGCCTGACGTCCCCCATGCTGATCCGTCGCGCCACGGTCGACGAGGTCGGAAAGGAGAACCGCATAACCCTGCCCTTCCAGCACCTTCGAAATTGCGCCCAGGCCGCATGCGGGCTCCCAGATGGTCCCCGAGAAATTTTCAAAGGCTAACAGGGTCCGCATCGCCTCCGGCGGCGTCTGGTAGAAATTGTCGCCGCGATCCTTTTTGCTAGCCGAGGCCGTGCCGATCGCAGATCGCAGATTGGCGCGGGAAGGCTCTAGACCGCCCTCGACCCGCGCTTTTACCGTGCTTTCGAGGAAGCCGGGCGAGCGCTCATGCGCCTCGCGGTACCGCCGTCCTTCCATGATTTCCTTGCGGGTCAGGCCCGCATCGGCCAGCTTGAAAACGTTCTCGTCTGGAACGTTTTTTGGCCGCCCTTGTCCCGCCGCCTCGCCACGATCGCGCGCCGCGTCATAGGCGTCCGCTATCCGAATTTTGGCCCATACCTCAATCAACAGCGCATCGGCCTGCATGCGATGTGCCTTATCGACCAGCCGCTTTCCGGCAGCTCCGAATTCTGCGGCAAACCCGGCTGCCGCCTTGCTTTCGCGATAGGCGCCCGAGGCAAGGACCTTGGCCGCCACCGCGTCTCCCTCGTCGAGCAGCGACCGTGCACGCTCGATTGTCTGCACCAGGTCAGATGCATCGGGCGCCACCGCCGGAAGGTTTTCTATTTCATGCGGCCCCTGCTCAGCCTGCGCCGGTCCTGCCAGAACAACCATTGAAACAGCGACCGCGAGTTTTTGCGCCTTCTCGGTCGGATACCAGATCGTGCCATCCTTCGGATCACGCGACAGCATGCCCTTCCCGTTCAGCTTGCGCGCCGCCGACTGTTCCTGCGGTGTCGCGCACCGATACGACCCAGACAGGCATGCCGATTGCAGTACCCTAGCCTGGGCTTCACCAATCTGGCCGTTCATCATTCAGCACTCCGCAATCTGGCGAGATACGCCCGGCCCTTTGGTGAAATGGAGACACAACGCCGGTCTGGCCCTGCGGGACCGGCGAGATCCTGCCGGAGGCAGGCCTGCGACTGGCGCCGATCGTCATCGGTTTCGAGAAACAGCCGCCCACCAGCCGCTTCCAGCTTGCGCAGGAAGGCACGAGCCGTACCCTCAAGCGTCACGTCGAGCGTCGACTGCATCGGCGAGGAAGCGGAAAGGCGGCCTGGCAAGGTGAGATGGCAGAGCGGCATCAATCACCCACCACGCGCAGGCCCGCCGAAATCCCGCCCCGCGCGATGATCTGGGTAAGTGAAGTCTTCATGTCCGGGATTTTGCGTTCCATTGCCTCAAGGTTGCGCATCGAGATCATTGCCTCGGAGGGCGTGATGACCATGTCGGAGACAGCAGCGGCCAGGCCGATCTGCAATTCACCGTTCAGCCGCTGCAGCTCGCCATTGTCCCGCATGACGCACCGCCCGTCCGCCGGCTTGTCCTTGGGGCTGACGAGCGTGCATTCGTGCAGTTCGGCCATGGCGCGTGTCACGACGGGATCGCCGCATTCAGCCTCAAGGCGGATGATCGCCGTGATCGGGAGAAGCTCGGTATCAGTCGTCGAGTTGCAGCGACCAATCTGGCTTTTCGAGATCGATGCCAGTTCCGCGCTTTCCTCGATCCCGCCGTTAAGCTTGATCAACATGCGGTTGGCGGCTTTCAGCCGGTGAAACCATGCATTCGTCATTGTATCGGACATCGGAACGTCTCCCGCGCAAGCGCGCAAAAAAGCCTTTCCCGCGCCGGGAATTTCGAGCGGGTTTTCCCATAGTGGGAAGAGATGAAACTTGCGAATGTCAGCCCATCAGATCACGGAGGACCGCAGGAACATGGCAAACCAAAAAACAAAGTGGCCCCGGCTGGGAGGAGGAGATGCCGGGGCCAGTCGGCAAGGCCCGTGGGAGAGGGGAGGAACCCCACGGTCTCTCTGCCTTGCTGGGGGAACCGATAAGACATCATTGAGCGGCCTCATGGGTGAGTTGGAACTCCGTCGAGACCTCTCTGACCGCGCAATTTGCGAGGTACAGCTCCGTTGGCCCGTATGCCGTCAACGCAATGATCGTCGGCCAGTGACGATCTGGTATTCCAGTCCTCGTCCACTTGTAGACCGCGTCGCGGGAAATCTCAGCGCCAGCTGTAACGCTGGCGCGCGCAATCGCATCGGGGCCACCCGCATCCTTGATGATCTTCCTAATCGAGATTTCGCTCATAGGTGCACCAATACTGGATTTTAATTCCAACTTCAAGGCACTCGAATTCCAAACCGGAAAATAAATCCGAAAGTATGATGGTTAGCATGTTTTGGTGGCAGAGATTAGATCAGAGGCGGAGCGAGCTTGGCTGGAATAAGGCTGAGATGGCTCGTCGCACAGGAATACCTTACGACAACATCAACAAATATTTGCGTGGCGAAGTTGAAAACCCGCGCGGGGACACCTTGGAGGCGCTTGCTAAGGCGATCAGGCGGCCATTGGTGTGGCTGCGAGATGGCACTGAAGTTGGGGAAAATGACGTCACCCCTTCCGCCGGCAAACTCGTAGCAGCAGCAATCGTAGGGCGGGTCGAAGCTGGATCGTTTCGCGAAATCGACGAGTTCGACCAGTCTGAACAGGTTTTAATTTCCGTTCCGGCCGACGAGCGGTTCCCGCACGCTCGTATGCTGGTGTTCGACGTATCCGGGGATTCCATGAATGATCTAAGCCCCAGGCCGATCTTGGATGGCGACCGCATCGTTTGCGTTGCCTATGAAGATGTCGCACATGAAGCGGTACTGCGAGACCGTATGGTCGTAGTGGTCGAGCGAACGCGCGACGGAGGGCAAACAAGAGAGTGGTCGGTTAAGCAGGTAGAGATCTATCAGGATCGGACCGAATTTCACCCTCGATCAACAAACCCTAAGCATAAGCCAATTGTTATTTACAGAGACATTAATGCCGACGATGGCGTGAAAGTAGAGATAATTGCATTAGCTCGAAGCATTCAGAACGATCTGACATTCTAACTTACGCTGCCAGCGCTTCGGTCTTCATGAAACGCGAGCATGCTTCGCGTATCCCCGCAATCAGCCAGCTTTTTGGCTCGGTGCACAAAAGCATTTCACCATCGGGACCAAGAAAGTTCATCACAGGATACACCCCGAAGTCTGGGCCGTGACCTACTGGGGATAGCTTAGTAACCCTGAAGCTGTAGCCCGGAAACTTTCGCAGCAGAAGGTCAATTAGTTTCTCCTGCTGAGTAAGCGAGCCGCGATTGTCTGGCGGGGGCACAATTACAAAACTCATCACATCCCTACAGGTCATAATTCTTCTCCTGTCCAATACCGATGATGTTTCCGACCAGACATTGGCAATCCATGCAGTGAAATCGCATTTCGCCAAGCAAACCACTCTCAATGAGTTCGTCTATGTCCTCCGGCGCGTCGTCCACAGCAGGCACGTCAATGCGCCGCTCACTTTCCCGCAAGCAGTTTGAGCATCGAAGGTGAAGATTGAAGACGCGAGGCTTGTGTCGAAGCGCAACTGACATAACGTTTGTTCTCCTTTGGTTCTCATAAATCCAGAAATTAACTGTCGAGTCGAGTCGAATCATCAATATGGAATTTAAATCCAATTACGGATTGACCTTTCAGACTATTGGATTTATTTTCCAGTTTGTCCGCGCCATCCTGGCGCCATGGAGAACGGAAATGACCACGAACAAATTTGACAACGCTTCCCCCCGTCAAATCATCGAAGCAATGGCAGAGGGAATGCGACGCCAGGGCGACGGCTGCACCGATCGCCACCTGAAACTGCTCGGCTTCAGCCAATCCCATCTAGACCTCTACGGCGATGCCGCCCGTGAGATGGCGATGGCCAAGGCCGAGCCTCTTTCCAAGGTCCGCGTTCCCGCCCGTCGCGCGGCCTAACCCGATGGACACCCGCACGCTCACGGAAACCGGCGAAGTCGTTGTCGCTGACGAGGCGCCAGCCGCCTCGCCGTTCCTGAGTTGGTTTCTGACGGGCGCGCTCGCCACCCTCCCCATACACGGCCTTGTCGCCTTCATTTTTTGGAGAATGTCATGAAGCATCGCCTCACCAGTTATGAACTTGCACGCCTGCAGGTACGTCAGGATCGTCGTCTGCTTGCCATTGTCCTCTTCGGTTTGCTCATGGCCCTCTTCATGAGCGCCGCGCTCATCCCCGCCGGCATTCACCGCCAGGCTGCGTGGCACTATGCTGAGGCCCGCGTCTGATGTCGCGCGCCCTTCAATTAGCTTTGGCCGAATGCCGCCGCGACGCCGTGGAGCCATCAGGCTCCTTCGAGCAGATCGCGGCCCGCCATGGCCTCGACCCTGAAGACCTGTGCGTCGCGTGGTTCGACGATCCCGCACGAGAATCCACAACCCGCCTGCGCCAGCAGCGTGACAGACAGCAGCAGGAGAGCCGCCTCCATGACGCACACCAGTCAGCTTAAGGTCTCCGCCGCCCCAGCACGAGCAACACACGAGTTCATACCCGCCGTCGTCGAGACGATCCGGGCCGACGTGTTCGCGGGCTATCCGACGCGTGAGATCGCGAAACGCCACGGCGTGTCGTACTCCGTCATGGAGGTGTTTCTCGCGACCCGCCGGGGCCGCTGGTTGAGTGAGCGCCGGGCACCGTACCAGGTGAAACGCGATCGAATCGTGCTGTTTCGCCCCAGATCGCGCCGCGACGGCGGCTACGACATTCGCCCATTCTCAGTCGCCAAGATCTCAATGCATGTCGCAGCCCTGGAGGGAAGGCCATGAAGCCAGCCCCGATCGAGCGCCCTATGCTGCCATTCCGGGTCCATTTCAACGACCCGGCAATCCAACCGTTTGATATCGACGCCTGCGACGCGGCCGAAGTGCGCGAGCGCATGAAGAAGCAGAGGCCGGAACAGTCGATCAACAAGATCAAGATCGTCAGGGAGAACTTCTAGCTATGACTGACGTTACCGTCGACACCGGCCCCCTGAACGACACTCAGACCCAGATTGCGCGAGCGGTCATGTCGCTACTGGAAGGCTTCGAATACGAAGACGCTCTTGCAGCCATGATGGCAGTTCTAGCCGGTTGCGTCGCAAATGGGTCTACATGTGCCCGCGAAGCAAGGACCCTTGCCGAGGCGCTCGGCGAGGCGTTGGTCGAACTCGTAGAGGACGGAAGGTCATGACACCCCTTCGCCTCCGTCTTTCTCGCGCCAAAGGTTTCGATCTGCAAGCGATGTCGATCGCCACCAACGGCCTCTCGGCCGTCAACGTCGCACGGCCGTCGAAATGGGGGAACCCGTTCATCGTCGGCAAGGATGGCACGCGCTCCGAGTGCGTTGATTTCTACATCACCATGCTTACGCGGGGGTACTTTATAGCCTTATCGCCCTCAGTCGAGAAGCAGCGCGAGATCCGCCACTACGTTTCCGACAATCTCGCCAGCCTAAGGGGCAAAAATCTCGCCTGCTGGTGCGCTCTGGACGGAAAGCCCTGCCATGCTGACGTGCTTCTGACGGCCGCCAGCCGGATGACCTGCGACGAGGTGGGCGGATGAACCTCGCTGATGCCAAACGCATGTTGCCGGAGATCCGCGAGACGCTTGGTCTTTCCAGCGAGGAATGGAGCGAGAGCTACAACGTCGCCGAGGGACGCACCGAGCTTTGCAGCAAGGACCGCCTTACCGGACGCGTCGATCCGATGGCATCTATCCTGCCCGAATGCGGCTTTGCCGACCAGCGTTTGATCCTGCGTGCCCGAACCTACCTTGCCGCACTCGACGCGCTGTTCGTCGAAGCGTGCCGCGTCATCCGCAGCCAAGAGCCTCCCGAGGCGACCGCCGAGCGCGAGCGACGCCGCAAGGAGAAAGAGACCGATCATGCCCAACATTGCGGACGCCTCTGCAACGACAGGGTTTTCCGCCGCTACCTGCTGGAGCGTCACCAGCTGACCGACCAGTCCGACATAGAGCGCATCAACACCCGCGTGCGCCACATCCTTGCGGTCCAGTCGCGCGCCGAACTCAACACTGACCCGGCCGCCCTTGCTCGCTGGAAAAATCTACTGGCCGACTTTTACGCATGGAGAAAGCTATGACCGAGATCGAACACCAGGGCACGATTGCAATGTCAGCACCCGAAGGTCTTCCTTTGAGTGATATCGTCGCCCGCCTTCGCCGATATCGGCCGCGTGACGAATTCGGCGATCCAGTCAAGCACACAATCTGCGACGAGGCCGCCGACCAGATTGAGCGCCTGCGCACCCCACCACCCCAAGATCTTTCGCGGGGGTCTCAAGACGTTCTGGCTGAGCGCCGCCGGCAGGTAGAAGTCGAAGATTTCCGCATCGACGAGGACGATCACTACACGTCCGGCGAGATGGTGTGGGCAGCAACCTGCTACCTGCAGAACGCAGCGGTTGCCGCGAAGATGCAAGGTCTCGGCTTGTTGACCGCCAGCCAGTGCGACGAGCGTGGCAAGTCGCTTCCCAAGCCCGAAGCGTGGCCCTGGGACGCCGAGTGGTGGAAGCCAGCCGGCCAGCGCCGCGACCTGGTCAAAGCAGCCGCGCTCATACTCGCCGAAATCGAGCGCCTAGACCGCGCCGCTGCCACCCTGGAGACCGCTCATGAAAAATAGGCTCATCGATCTCAATAATCATCTGTTCTCTCAGCTTGAGCGTTTGAGCGAAGAAAACCTGACGTCCGATCAGATCGAGAACGAGGTGAAGCGGACGGACGCTATCGTTGCCGTCAGCGAACAGCTTATCCGAAACTCCGAACTGTCTCTCAAGGCTGCGACCCTCGTTGCCAACCACGGCGACCGTTTTAAGCCGATGCTTCCGACGATCTTCCGGCCGGCAGAAACTTTGGAGGGCAAGGCGATCACCGATGGGACCGAGAAATGAGACGCGGCCCTATCCCCTACAGTGCCGAAGAGATGGTCTGGCTCGAAGCAAACTTTAAGCTGGTGATCAGCGACTATCATCGCGCCTTTGTTGCCGCGTTCGGGCGCGACGACGTATCTCTCTGCCACCTCAATCAGTTGCGCAAGCGCAAGGGATGGAAGGTCGGCCGCGACGGCGGGCGCTATATCGGTCGCCGCCGGCGCTTTAGCGATGCCGAGATCACGTGGCTGCGAAACCATTGCTCGATGCCGATCAGCGAATACCATCCGGCTTTCTGCAAAGAGTTCGGCCGAGAAGATGTTTCTGCTGCCAATCTTCACGGCCTGCGGAAGCGCGAGGGCTGGAAGACAGGCCGAACCGGACATTTTGTGAAGGGCGCGGAACCTCTCAACAAGGGCAAAAAATGCGCACCTGGAACAGGTGGGCTGCACCCGAACGCGCAGCGCACACAATTTCGACCCGGCCGACTTCCGCACAACCATCAAGGCGCAGGCCACGAACGCATCGACAGCAAGGATGGCTACGCGATCATAATCGTGGATGAGGTCAATCCCTGGACTGGTGCTGCGACCCGCCCGATGCACAAGCATCGCTGGCTGTGGGAGCAAGCTAACGGCCCGATCCCGGATGGTTTCGTCCTGAAGTGCATTGGCGAGGACAAGACAAATTGCGACCCGTCGAATTGGGAACTGATCCCGCGTGAAGTCTTGCCGCGGCTGAACGGCCGATTTGGCATGCACTACGACCAGGCCGCCCCTGAAATCAAACCGACCATCATGGCCGTGGCCAAGCTGAAACATGCGGTGACGCAGGTTCGCAGGAGGAAATCAGCATGAGCGACACCCAAAACCCACCGCCCTCACAGAATGTGGAAGCGTGGCAACCAATGGACACGGCGGAGTTAACCGGGCGAAAAAACATCTTACTCGCCTTGCCACACGGCGATGTCAGCGAAGGATATTGGGGCGCCGCCCACTACGACAGGCGTAAGCGCGATTATGTCATGGGGTGGGTCACCAGCCCGAACAGCGGACTTGTGCGCCCTATCGCTTGGCAACCCATGCCAAAGCACCCGAACGCCGCCCTCAAGTCGGAGGGCTCAGCCGATGAGTGATCTTACCTTTGGCGCTCCGGACCTCTCGGAAGTCAGCGGCGAAGAGCCGACTTCGCATCTCCGTTGGAACAACGACATCCTTGAACAGAAGTGGGAGCGGCGGGTGTATTCGCCACGGCCGTCAATCAGTCACGATTGGCGGACTGTGCCCGTTACCGGCGATACGCAATCGCCCGCAGAGAATTTGCTTGCACTTTCCGAGGATCAGATCGCGGCCGTCCTGCACCTAGTTGAAAGCCGTCTCTGCATCATATGGGCGCAGGTCGGCGCGCGTGAAGCCTTTGCCAACGAGCTTCGTGTTCTGGAACCGGTCAGCGAAGACGAGGCAGAGCTGTGCTCTGCCTGCGATATGCCGTTTGAAGACGGCGACATGGTCTACTGGAACAGCGACGATACCGGTCATCTTCACGCTGGCTGCTGTGGCCCGGGGCGGGAAAGCTACGTCAACGCCGATGGCGAGCCCTTAAAGGACGGCGAGCTGATCCCTGCGCCCTTCGTGTGGAGGGCCGGCCGATGAGTGATCTTCTTCAGCGCACCGCCGAAGGCATTCAAGAGAGGATGGACGAGATCCTTGCCAACTTCAAACCCGGCGCGAAAGTCACCGTCTTGGTCCGCACTCCGGATAAGCCGACAGCCGATTTCTGCATGACCGATGACAACCTCTGGGAGGTTACCGCCATGCTTAAACGACGGATGGTCGATGCAGGTTATCCGGTAGTCAGCAGCGAGCCATTGGCCTTCATTTCGCAAAAGGCGTTCGGCCAGCTGATCGCCGATCGCAGCAGCGAATACCTAATGACGGTACCGCGTGACAAACCGGGGCCGATGGAGGTCGCGCTCTTTACTTGGCCAACTCCTGCGCCCGAAGCCAACCCGCCCGTACCGGACATGGTGACGCCCACCTTGGATCGATCCGCACTCCGCACCGCGATCCGGCGAGGCCTGGAAGGTGAGAGCAATGTAGCGCCGGTGGTTGAGGCTGTTTTGGAGAGCGTCGAAACCTACCTTGCGGAAGCTTTCCGAAATGCGGCATCGCCCGCACCGAAAGAGATTAGTGGAGCGGACAACCGCGACGCTTGTGGGCCTCAGCTTTCGCCTACTCCGCCATGCGGAACCCTGTCGTGCTCGGACTTGGCTTTAGCCTACTGCCGCTCCACAGCCGCAGACTACCAGAACAATGGCAACGATTCCACACCGCCCGCAACGAGACTGATGGGGGTCGAGAACGCCGCGCTACGCAAAATCATCAGCGATGCGGCGGCTGCTTTGCCAAACGGCGCCTATATCCATCCGCAAGCGTCGGTCGGCTTCATGGAGGGTCTTCCGAAAGAAATCGCCATGGTGTGCGCCGATCTCAAAACGGCTGCCAGCAACACACCGCCAACACCGAATGTGGCGGGTGAACATGCAGAGACTGCTGTTTTAGCTGCAACGCGTGATGGTGGAACGCATGGCGCACAAGCGCAGAACGAAGACAAGATCAAGGTCCTTGCCGAGGCGATCGAGCGAGGCGAAGCCTATCCTACTCCCGCTCCGGGGGCGGAAACCGATGAGTAGTCGCCGCGACCGCATCCGAGCGAAGATCATGGCGCGGGTCGAGATCGACCCTGTGACAGGCTGTTACAACTGGACCGGCCCGACTTCGGGTAACGAGGGCCGGGGGGCAGACTATCCCCGCATGTCGCTGGACGGTCAGACGGTTGCTGTTCACAAAGCCATGTGGACCAATGAGCACGGCTTCATCCCCGGAAAGAAGGAGCTGGACCACGTCTGCCGCAACCGCCGCTGTGTCAGGCCGGACAACGATAAGCACGTTCAAATGGTCACCCGTAAGCGCAACGCCATACGACGGGAAGAGGCGCGCCGTGCGCGGCTTGGTCATAACGGCGGGCCGTCGCTTGAATGCGAGGAGGTGATGCCGTGAGGGCAGAACTCGACAGCAACAAGCGCCGCCGGCAGCAGATGTATCTCAAGGGTTTTAGACAAGCTCGCGATCTCGCCATCCAGGTGATCGAGACTGTCGACACCACGGATCGCAGCCTACTGGCAAACGCGGTCCGCGCCATTCACCCGCCGACGAAGATCCGGCATAAACCGGAGGACAAGCCATGAGCCGAACAGCAACCATCAACAAGGTGGAACTGAATCAGATCGCAGCGCTGGCGACAGCCAAGAACGTCATGATCGAGATCGTCCGCAACGGCACGACAATCCGCGTTTCACCGCACCAAATGCGGCCGGCAGTTGACGAGAGCGAAGAATCCGCACTTGATCGTGAGCTTGAGGCATTCAAGGTGAAAAATGGTTACAGTTGATCTGAAGGGCATCCATACGGTTAAGGCCAAGGGCAGCGTCTATTACTACGCATGGCGCGGAGGCCCCCGCCTTGAGGGCGAGCCTGGCACGGATGCCTTCATGAAATCCTACAACGAGGCCATTGAGCAGAGACGGATACCGGACGCAGCGAAATTCCGCACGCTGGTCACACTTTATCGCGCCAGCCCCGACTATCAGAAGCTGGCCGCCAGCACCAAAAAGAACTGGTCGGGCTGGTTGGACCGCATCAGCATCCACTTCGGCGATATGAGCATCCGGCTTTTCGACCGTCCGGAGAAGATCCGGCCGGTCATTCGGCAGTGGCGCGGCAAGTATGCGGCGACGCCGAGGGCAGCCGACTATGGTCTTCAGGTGCTTTCCCGCGTCCTGTCTTATGCCGTAGATCCCCTTTCGAAGATTGCGACGAACCCGTGCGAAGGCATCAAGCAGATCTACACCAATGATCGCTCTGCGATTATCTGGGAGGAGCAGGACATAACAGCGATCCTTGCAAAATGCTCTACCGAGGTGAGCTGGGGCGTACGCCTGGCCGCACTCACAGGGCTTCGGGCGGGCGATCTGTTTCGACTGGCGTGGACGCACGTTGGTGAAAACGCCATCGTGATTTCCACGGGCAAGAGCAACCACCGTCGTGAGGCAGTCATCCCGATTTACGCTGAGCTGCGCGAGCTGCTTGCCGAGATACCGAAACGCCAAGTCACCATCCTGACAAACAGCCGCAAGAGACCTTGGTCGAAGGATGGTTTTTCTTCCGTCTTCACCAAAGCCAGGGACGAGGCCGAAGAAGCCAAGTTGATCCCGGCAGGCTTACACTTTCATGACCTGCGTGGAACGGCGGCGACAAAATTCTACCTTGCCGGGCTGTCTGTGAGGGTCATTGCAGAGATTATGGGCTGGGAAGAAGACACCGTGGACAAGATTATTCGTCGATATGTGAGCCGTACCGCAGCCACGGAAGCGGTGATCAAACAGATCGACAAGGCCAAAGCCAGAACGAAGACTGTAAAACTACCTGTAAAACCGTCTGTTTGAGGGGCTGTCGAGATTGGCCGCAAAGCCCTGAGAAACAAAGTGGAGCGGGTAGCGGGAATCGAACCCGCACGATCAGCTTGGGAAGCTGACAAGCTACCACTACATCATACCCGCCTTGCGCCCGAGGTTTCCACCAAGCACGGCTGCCTGTCAAGGCGGCAGCCGCTTTTCCGGCGGAATTTACTCCGAACGGAAATGCTTGGAGAGTTTCAGGCCCTGGGCCTGATAGTTGGAACCGAGACCGAGGCCGTAAAGCCCTTCGGGGCGCTCGATCATGTGCTCGTAGACCAGGCGGCCGACGATCTGGCCATGCTCGAGGATGAACGGCACTTCGTGACTGCGGACTTCGAGCACCGCGCGGCTGCCCTTGCCGCCGGCCGAGACGTGGCCGAACCCGGGGTCGAAGAAGCCGGCATAATGGACACGGAATTCGCCGACCAGCGGATCGAACGGCGTCATTTCGGCGGCATAGAGCGGCGGCACATGCACCGCTTCGCGCGAGACGAGAATGTAGAACTCGTCGGGATCGAGGATCAGTTCGTCGCGGCCGCGGCTGTAGAGCGGTTCCCAGAAATCGAAAATGCCGTGCTCGGCCTTCTTGTCGACATCGATGACGGCGGTGTGGTGCTTGCCGCGATAACCGATCAGGCCATCGGCACCGGTGCCCTTGAGATCGATCGACAGCGCAATGCCGGCCCCGGAGACGTTGGGCTTGTCGCTGGCGACCAGCACGTCGCTTTCGTGCAGTGCCAGCACTTCGGTTTCGGTGAGCAGCGCATGGCCGATGCGGAAGCGGATCTGCGACAGGCGAGAACCACGCCGGACGATGACCGGGAAGGTGCGCGGGCTGATTTCGAGATAGAGCGGGCCGGAATAGCCGGCCGGGATCTTGTCGAATTCCTGGGCGCGATCGGTGATGACGCGGGTAAAGATGTCGAGACGGCCGGTCGAGCTTTTCGGATTGGCCGACGCGGACATTTCCGGTGAAAGATCGAGGCTTTCCATCAGCGGCACGATGTAGACGCAGCCGGTTTCCAGCACCGCCCCTTTGGAGAGATCGATGACGTGCAGCTTCAACCGGTCGAGCTTGTCGGCCACCAGATGACCGGGACCGGGCATGAAGCTGGCGCGCACACGAAAGGCGATCGAGCCCAGACGCAGGTCAAGGCTGGCCGGCTGGATCTGGTCGGCATCGAGCTTTGCCTCGCTTTTCAACCGTCCCGCATCAAACAGCGCAGCAATGGCGCGATCGGCTAGAATGCCTGTGGCCCTGGTCATTTCCATCGTCCTCTTTGCCGCACCCGGCACGTCATAAACCAAATTGTCCCTGTGACATATCTTCTTGTTCGCGGGAATTGACGCAAGCGCGGCTAATCAGTAAATACTGACTTATCCCGTGGTGATTTGGCCGGTCGGCTTGCAGCCACGTAAAACAAATAGCTAAAAAGGCCGGGTTTGAAACCGGCTTGCTTTACGCGGCCGGTTTTTTTGTTTTGAAAGAGACAATCGATGAGCAACAATTGGCGCCCCGCGACACAGCTCGTTCACGGCGGCACGACCCGTTCAAACCATGGCGAAACCTCCGAAGCCATCTTCATGACGCAAGGCTTCGTCTACGACAGCTCGGAAGCGGCGGAAGCGCGCTTCAAGGGCGAGACGGACGGCTTCATCTATGCCCGCTACGGCAGCCCGACCAACGACATGTTCGAAAAGCGCATGTGCATGCTGGAAGGCGCCGAAGATGCGCGCGCCACCGCATCCGGCATGGCTGCGGTTTCCGCCGCAATCCTCTGCCAGCTGAAGGCCGGCGACCATATCGTTGCGGCCCGCGCCCTGTTCGGCTCCTGCCGCTGGGTGGTCGAAACGCTGGCGCCGAAATACGGCATCGAATTCACGCTGATCGACGGGCGCTTCCTTGAAAACTGGGAAAAGGCCGTCAAGCCGAACACCAAGGTGTTCTTCCTCGAAAGCCCGACCAATCCGACGCTGGAAGTGATCGATATAGAAGGCGTCGCCAAGATCGCCAATCAGATCGGCGCCAAGGTCATCGTCGACAACGTCTTTGCGACGCCGCTGCTGCAGAAGCCGCTGGAACTGGGCGCCCATATCGTCGTCTACTCCGCCACAAAGCATATCGACGGCCAGGGCCGTTGCCTCGGTGGCGTGATCCTGTCCGACAAGGAATGGATCAACGAGCACCTGCACGACTATTTCCGCCACACTGGCCCGGCCCTCTCGCCGTTCAACGCCTGGACGCTGTTGAAGGGCATCGAGACACTGCCCTTGCGCGTGCGCCAGCAGAGCGAGAATGCCTCGCGTGTCGCCGATTTCCTCGCAGAGCAGAGCCAGGTCGCCAAGGTGATCTATCCCGGCCGCAAGGACCATCCGCAGGCCGATATCATCGCCCGGCAGATGAAGGGCGGCTCGACGCTGGTTTGCTTCGAGCTGAAGGGCGGCAAGGAAGCGGCCTTTGCGCTGCAGAACGCGCTGGACGTGGTGCTGATCTCCAACAATCTCGGCGATAGCAAGAGCCTGATCACCCATCCGGCAACGACAACGCACAAGAACCTTTCGGACGAAGCCCGCGCCGAACTCGGCATTTCGCCGGGCACGGTGCGCTTCTCGGCCGGGATCGAGGACAGCGAAGACCTGATCGAGGATTTCGCCCGTGCTCTGAAGTCGGTTCAGGCCTGATTTCGAGTTTTGTGAAACGCCCGTGTCCTGCCGGACGCGGGCGTTTTTCTATGCCTGGGTTTCTCTCCTGAAGCTCGCCCGTGCCAGCATGATGCGCGACAGGGCCGTATAAAAACAGACGAGCGCAAAGATCACCGCGATCTCGCAAAACCATTGCGGAAACAGGCAGAAGGCCAGGAAGACCCCGATCGTTTCGGTCGCCTCGGCAAGACCGGTGGTGAAATAGAGCGACTTCGCGCCGCGCGCATCCGTCGTAAGACCGCGTTTTTCAGCCATGATCGAAAAGGCGAGGAAGCTGGCGCCATTGACATAGAATGACAGCAGCAAGAGCCCGCCGGCAACGCCGTTCTCATAAGGGTCGGCCAGGATGAAGGCGAACGGGATGAGACCGTAGAAGGCAAAATCGAGCACGATATCTAGGAAACCGCCGAAATCGGTTTTTCGGGTCGCCCGGGCGACGGCGCCGTCGAGGCCGTCACAAATCCGGCTTAAGCCGATCAGAACAAAGGCCCAGACATAAGCGTCGAGAACAATGGCGATCCCGGCCGCCAGACCGATCACGAAACCCATGATGGTAACCGTGTCCGCCCCGATACCGCGCACCGCCAAACCTTGACCTGCACGATCCAGCCAAGGGTCGAGCCGCTTCCTGAGATGACCGTCCAGCATGCTGTGCCCTATCCAGACAGTTTACGCTGTCCATTATTCTTGACGAAACCATCTTGCTGTAGAATATCGCCTATGGACTTGAAAAGGGTTTGCATATGTACCGCGCGCTGACACGCGACATCGAGGTGACCGTCGAGCCTTATTATCTGGAGGAGCAATCCGATCCGGATGACAGCCGGTACGTCTGGGGTTACCGGATCCTGATCTCGAACCTGTCCGACGAGACGGTCCGGCTGATGACGCGCTACTGGCATATTACCGATGAAAACGGCCAGGTTGACGAGGTCAATGGACCTGGCGTCATCGGTGAGCAGCCGGTTCTCAACCCCGGCGATACCTATGAGTATTCTTCCGGCTGCCCGCTCGATACGCCATCAGGGGTAATGTTCGGCCACTATTTGATGGAAACCACGCAAGGCGTGTCCTTCAACGTCGCCATCCCCGCCTTCTCGCTGGATTCGCCCGGCCAGAACCGGACGCTGAACTGACGGCCGCAGCGTCTTACTGCGGCTTCACTTCCGTTGCCTCGAAGCTGTAGGTCGTCGAGCAGAACTCGCAGCTGACCGACACCATTCCGTCCTCCGCCGCATGGTCGATATCGTCCTGGCTGAGGGCGGCCAGCACATCGCGCAGCCGCTCGCGTGAACAGCTGCATTTGTCGTAGACGGCCTGCGGCGGATAGACCTTGACGCCACGCTCATGGAACAGCCGGTAAAGCAGACGCTCGGTACCAACGGTCGGATCGGTCAGTTCGTCGGCATCGATGGTCTGAACCATGACGCTGGCTTCACCCCAGAGATCATCGACCTCGAAGTCAGCGTTGGCATCCGTCGCGTCGCCATCTCCACCGTGCAGGTCCCGCTGGCGCATGCGGTCCGGCGTTTCCGGCAGAAACTGCGCGACCATGCCGCCGGCCCGCCAGCGATGGCGTGGCTTGCCGTTCTCATCGCGATCGAGCAGTTCGGCGACACCCAGGCGAACCTTGGTGGGGATCTGTTCTGACTGGCGGAAATAGACGCCGGCAATCTCTTCCAGCGAGGCGCCGTCCAACGGTACGATGCCCTGATAGCGCTGCATATGCGCGCCCTGATCGATGGTGAAGGCAAGGATGCCCTCGCCGAGCAGATGCTGCGGCTGGGTCAGGCCATTCTCTTCCGCAATCTTCAGAGCTTCCTCATTGTAACGAGCATAGGCACGTACCCGGTCCGGTGTCGCGAAATCGGCGACGACCAGATCGACCGGGCCATTGCTCTTGGTCTGGATGATCAGCTTGCCTTCGAATTTCAGCGAGGTGCCGAGAAGTACCGTCAGCACGACCGTTTCGGCAACGAGACGGGCGACCGGTAGGGGGTAGTTGTGGCGCTCGAGGATCGCATCCAGCATCGGGCCGAGTTGCACGGCGCGGCCGCGCACGTCGAGGCCTTCCACCTGAAACGGCACGACATGATCGTCGCCGGCAAAATCGAACTGGCCGAGGCCAAAGTCTGCTTCCGTCATCACTCTGCTCCTAGCCCTCGGACGTTTTCCCGCCATGAAGGCCGGGGCGCTGTCCGATGCTTTCTATTGATCCTGCGCAAGCCCGCTTTGTCCAGATCGTTCCTGAAAAAACGGCCGTTCGCTCAGCCGCCTCCATGGAGGACGGCGGCGCGGATGGATGGATATTTCTGAATACGAATGGCCGGCAAAGGAGGACGTGCCGCCTGCCGGTCATTCAACGTGTTGCTTAGATCGTGTGCCACCACCCGGTTTTCAATATGCCGGGCAAGCCGGCAAAAGCGCCGCGATCTTTCAGGTTTGCTTTGCCGCTAGGCACTTTTGCGCGACAGTTGCTAGAGAGCGCCGAGGCACCATGCAAGAACCGACTTTTGCGCATGCAGACGGTTCTCGGCCTCGTCGAAGACAACCGACTGCTTGCCGTCGATGACCTCGTCCGTCACCTCTTCGCCGCGATGGGCCGGCAGGCAGTGCATGAAAATCGCGTCCTTGTCGGCCTTCGCCATCAGCTGGGCATTGACCTGGAACGGCTGGAAGACGTTGTGGCCGCGGGCGCGGTGTTCCTGGTTCATCGACACCCAGGTATCGGTGACGACGCAATGGGCGCCGTCCACGGCCTGATCGGCATCGTGATAGAGCTTGATCTCGCCGCCATTGTTGCGGGCCCAGTTGAGGATCTTGTCGTCCGGCTCCGAGCCGAGCGGCACGGCCATGTTCATCCGGTAGCCGAAACGCGCCGAACCTTCAATGAAGGAATGCAGCACGTTGTTGCCGTCGCCGGTCCAGGCAATCGTCTTGCCCTTGACCGGCCCCGCATGTTCCTCGAACGTCATGATATCGGCCATGATCTGGCAGGGATGCGTCGCATCCGTCAGGCCGTTGATCACAGGCACGGTGGCGTGCTCGGCCAGTTCCAACAGCCGGTTATGATCGGTGGTGCGGATCATGATGGCATCGACGTAGCGGGACAGGACCTTAGCCGTGTCGCCGATGGTCTCGGCGCGGCCGAGCTGCATTTCGGTACCGGACAGAAACAGCGTCTCCCCGCCGAGCTGGCGCATGCCGACATCGAAGGACACGCGGGTACGGGTCGAGGGCTTTTCGAAGATCATCGCCAGCATCTTGCCGGCCAGCGGCTTTTCGGCTGTTCCGGCCTTGGTGTCGGCTTTGCGGACGCGGGCGTCCTCGATGATCGACCGCAAGTCGGTTGTCGTCATGGCAGAAAGATCGAGAAAATGTCTGGTACCGGCCATTCTATTCAAAGTCCTGTGTTTTTTCAGCGTGTTGGCGAAGCGTCGTTCAGGCCTATGCCTGTCGTCGCTCCGTTGTCAGCTGTTCGGCGGCGCGTTCAAGCCGCGCCAGGCCTTCACGGGCTTCTTCCGCCGTCGTCACCAGCGGCGGCAGCAGGCGTATGACATTCTCGCCCGCTGGCACCGCCAGCAGTCTTTCGGCGCGGATGGCCTTCAGCAGATCGGCAGACGGCACCTTGGCCTTGATGCCGAGCATCAGGCCTTCGCCGCGGATTTCCTCGATGACATCGGGGAAACGATCGGCCAGCGAGGCAAGCCCTTGGCGGAAGACCAGCGAGACATCGCGGACGTTCTGCAGGAAATCGTCGGCAAGGATGACATCGAGAACGGCATTGCCGACGGCCATGGCCAGCGGATTGCCGCCATAGGTCGAGCCATGGGTGCCGGCGACCATGCCGGACGCCGCGTCCTCGGTCGCAAGGCAGGCACCGAGCGGGAAACCGCCGCCGATGCCCTTGGCGACCGCCATGATGTCCGGGGTGACGCCAGCCCATTCATGCGCAAACAGCTTGCCGGTCCGGCCGACGCCGCTCTGGACCTCGTCGAGGATGAGCAGCAGGCCGTATTCGTCGCAAAGGGCACGCAATTCCTGCATGAATTCCTTCGGTACCGTGCGGATACCGCCCTCGCCCTGGATCGGCTCGATCAGGATCGCAGCGGTCTCTTCGCTGATGGCAGCCTTCAGGGCGCCCATGTCGCCGAATGGCACCTGATAGAAGCCCGGCGCCTTCGGGCCGAAGCCTTCCAAGTACTTTGCCTGCCCACCGGCGGCGATGGTCGCCAGCGTGCGGCCGTGGAAGGCGCCTTCGAACGTGATGATGTGAAACTTTTCCGGCTGGCCCTTGGAAAAATGATAGCGCCGCGCCGTCTTGATGGCGCATTCCAGCGCTTCTGCACCGGAATTGGTGAAAAACACCTTGTCGGCGAACGTCGCTTCCGTCAGCCGGCGGCTGAGGCTTTCCTGGCCGGGAACTTCATAAAGGTTGGAGAGGTGCCAGACCTTGTCTGCCTGCTCCTTCAATGCCGACACAAGATGCGGATGTGCGTGCCCCAGCGAATTAACCGCCACACCGCCAGCAAAATCGAGATATCGGGTACCGTCCTCGGCGATCAGCCAGACGCCTTCGCCGCGCTCGAAGCGCAGGGGCGCGCGTGCATATGTGTCATAAAGCGGCGTGGCATCGGCCATGGCGCATGTCTCCTCAAACCATCACGGCAATTGTACAATCGGCGTCGTCGACAGGGCTGTGACCAACCCGCAAAAAATCAAAATGCCGCCTTTCGGCGGCAGGGGCACTATCTTCACTTCGCACTGCGATGTCAACAAAAGCCCATGATTTCCGGCAATTCACGGCTATACAACGGACGCAATTTTTTTAGCCGGATACCCTTGCAAAAATGCCACGCATCGCAAGCAAGTTGGGGAAAACTCAGAAATCGATTCGGTGAGATTCCCCGGACTCTTGTCAGAGAGTCCCCCGGGCTCTACGTTAAGAAACAATTACTAGAACGCATGCGGCGGACCTAGTCACCAAAAGTGTTATCGCGTTTCAGCCTCGGATCACATCCAGGGCTCGGTGGAGGATTCGACCATCACCAACGCTGGGAATGGAGACAAGACCATGAATTGGACTGACGAGCGGGTCGAAAAACTCAAGAAATTGTGGGCCGAAGGCTTGAGCGCGAGCCAGATCGCTGCACAGCTCGGCGGCGTCAGCCGTAACGCCGTCATCGGCAAGGTCCACCGTCTCTGCCTGCCGGGCCGCGCCAAGGCCGGCGGCAGCACTGCAACGGCACGTGCAAAACGTCCAGCACCGTCCGCTGCGCCGCGTGCACCGACTTACACAGCGTCGCGCATGACCGCCACCCGCACAGTGACCCGCACCGCCGGTGCAACCGTCATGAAGGAAGAAGTGGAAATCGGCGCGAGCGAGGATCAGGAAGCAGCACCGGCCGGCAATAACGTTGTCGTTCCAATGTCGCGCCGCCTGGTCCTGACCGAGCTTACCGACCGCACCTGCAAGTGGCCGATCGGCGATCCGATGAAGGACGAGTTCCACTTCTGCGGCAACGATTCCCCGGACACATCGCCCTACTGCACATTCCACGCCAAGCTTGCCTACCAGCCGTCCGGCGAGCGTCGCCGGGCCCGCTGAGGCCGGATCGGCCGTGCGTTTCGTCAATCCCATCCCGTTCGTGCGGGATATTGGCATCTCGAAGACTTTCTATTGCGAGATACTGGGATTGGTGATCAGCCGAGACTTCGGCAATTTCATCATGTTTGAAACGGGATTTGCCATCCATGACGGCAAATCCCTGGAAACGACGATCTGGGGACATTCGTCAGTCATTCCCGAGCCCTATGGCCGCCAAAATATCCTGCTCTATTTCGAACACGATAAATTGGATGCGCTTTTCGAGCGCATTGCCGGCGATGTAAACCTCATCCACCCCATCGAGACGCAAGCCTGGGGGCAGAGGGTCTTCCGCCTTTATGATCCGGATGGTCACGCCATAGAGATTGGCGAACCGCTCGGCAGTGTCTGACGGTTCTTCCCTGTACGGCGCTCAGCTTTCGAGCGAATAGCCGGCGCCGCGCACGGTGCGGATCACGTCCTGCATGTTGGAAAAGTTCAGCGCCTTGCGCAGGCGTCCGACATGGACGTCCACGGTGCGCTCATCGACATAGATGTCGTGGCCCCAGACGCCGTCCAGAAGCTGCGAGCGCGAAAAGACACGGCCGGGCGAGGCCATGAAGAATTCCAGCAGGCGGAACTCGGTCGGTCCGAGACGAACTTCGCGGGTCTTGCGATGGACGCGATGGGTTTCGCGGTCGAGTTCGATATCGCCGCATTTCAGCAGCGTTGACAGCACTTCGGGCTTGGCCCGGCGCAGCATCGCTTTGACCCGCGCCATCAGTTCGGGCGTCGAGAACGGCTTGACCACATAGTCGTCGGCGCCGGTGGCGAGCCCGCGAACACGTTCGCTTTCCTCGCCGCGTGCCGTCAGCATAATGATCGGCAGGCGCTCTGTCTCGGAGCGCTGGCGCAGCCGGCGGCACAGTTCGATGCCGGAAACCCCCGGCAGCATCCAATCGAGGATCAGGAGATCGGGAAGGCGTTCCTGCAGGCGCATTTCCGCCTCGTCGCCACGATTGATCGTATCGACTTCAAACCCTTCGGCCTCAAGATTGTATCGGAGGAGGACGCTGAGCGCCTCTTCATCTTCAACGACGGCAATTCTTGGCAACATTCAGTTCAGCTCCTTGGCGCCCGGCCGGATGGCCGAAGGCTTGCCGAGCGGCTCCAGCGGTCGCTCGCGCAATCAGTGCGTAAGAATTTACTTACTTTATCGCGTGATCAGTTACCGATCGCGCCGACCGTGTTGGCCGTATCGTCCTTCGGTCGCTCGCCGACAGGCTGCGCGCCGGTCGCCATATAATAGATGGTTTCGGCGATGTTGGTGGCGTGGTCGCCGATGCGCTCGATGTTCTTGGCGCAGAACAAGAGATGCGTGCAAGGCGTGATGTTGCGCGGATCTTCCATCATGTAGGTCAACAGTTCACGGAAAAGCGACGTGTAGATCGCATCGATCTCGTTGTCGCGTTCGCGGATGCTGTTGGCCTTTTCCGGCGAACGCGACGCATAGACGTCGAGCACTTCCTTGAGCTGAACGAGCGCAAGCTCGGCCAGATGCTCGAGGCCGCGGGCCAGCTGACGCGGCAGGCTGGCGGTCGATACGGCGATGACCCGCTTGGCGTTGTTCTTGCCGAGATCGCCGACCCGCTCGAGATCGGCGGCAATGCGGATCGATCCCATGATTTCGCGCAGGTCGGCAGCCATCGGCTGGCGCTTGGCGATGGTGACGATTGCTTTTTCGCCGATCTGGCGCTCGGCCTCATCGAGAATGGCGTCGTCGGAAATGACCTTCTGGGCAAGCGCCAAGTCGGAATTGACCAGCGCGCGCACGGATTCGGCCACCATCTGTTCGGCCAGGCCGCCCATCTCGGAGATACGCCGGGTCAGGTACTTCAGATCTTCGTCGTAGACGGAAGCAATGTGCGTAGACATGATTGTTTTTCCTTGCGATCACAATCCGGGTTGGAAGGCCACCACCCTGCCCTCATGACAGGGTGGCAAGCTAAGTCCTCAGCCGAAGCGGCCCATGATGTAGTCCTGGGTCCGCTGGTCGTCCGGATTGGTGAACATCTTGTCGGTGTCGTTTTCCTCGACGAGATTGCCGAGGTGGAACATGGCGGTGCGCTGCGAAACGCGGGCGGCCTGCTGCATCGAGTGCGTGACGATGACAATCGTGTAGTTCGTGCGCAGTTCATGGATCAGTTCCTCGACCTTGGCGGTCGCGATCGGATCCAGCGCCGAGCACGGCTCGTCCATCAGGATGACTTCCGGGCTGACGGCAACGGCGCGGGCAATGCACAGACGCTGCTGCTGACCACCGGAAAGGCCGGTGCCGGATTCATGCAGGCGATCCTTCACCTCGTTCCAGAGGCCGGCCTTCTGCAGGCTTGACTCGACGATCTGATCGAGTTCGGCCTTGGTGCGGGCGAGACCGTGGATCTTCGGACCGTAGGTGACGTTTTCATAGATCGACTTCGGGAACGGGTTGGGCTTCTGGAAGACCATGCCGACGCGGGCACGAAGTTCCACCACGTCGATGCTCGGGTCGTAGATGTCGCCGTCATCGAGGGTGATCTTGCCGGTAACGCGGCAGCTGTCGATGGTGTCGTTCATGCGGTTGAGCGTCCGCAGGAATGTCGACTTGCCGCAGCCCGACGGGCCGATCAGCGCGGTGACGGTGTTTTCGCGAACATTGAGGTTCACATCGAAAAGCGCACGCTTCTCGCCGTAATAAACCGAAACGTCCTTTCCGATCATCTTGAAGGGAACAGTGTTCATTTTCTGGTCCAGCGCCTTTTCAACTGCTGCTTCTGACATCATGTTCATGTTTCTACCTCACTACCAGCGCCGCTCAAAGCGACGCCGCAACAGGATTGCGCCAAGGTTCATGACGACGAGGAAGATCAAGAGGATCATGATCGCACCCGAAGTCCGTTCGACAAATGCACGTTCGGCTTCGTTGGCCCACATGTAGATCTGGACCGGCAGAGCAGTGGACGGGTCCATCGGCGAGCCCGGATAATCGACGACGAAGGCCACCATGCCGATCAGGAGCAGCGGCGCGGTTTCGCCGAGCGCATGCGCCAGACCGATGATGGTGCCTGTCAGGACGCCCGGCATGGCGAGCGGCAGGACGTGGTGGAAGATCGTCTGCATCTTGGAAGCGCCAAGACCCAAAGCTGCCGAGCGGATCGATGGCGGAACCGCCTTCAGGGCTGCACGGGTGGCGATAATGATCGTTGGAAGCGTCATCAATGTCAGCACCAGACCACCGACGACGGCAGCCGAACGGGGCATGCCGGCGAAGTTGATGAAGATCGACAGGCCAAGCAGACCGTAGACGATGGACGGAACGGCCGCGAGGTTGTTGATGTTGACCTCGATGAGATCGGTCAGACGGTTCTTCGGTGCGAACTCTTCCAGATAGATCGATGCTGCAACGCCGATCGGGAGGGCAAGCACCAGGACGATCAGCATCATATAGAGCGAACCGAGAGCGGCGACCCCGATACCGGCAGCTTCAGGACGGCTCGATGCACCATAGGTGAACAGGCCCGTATTGAACTGCTTGGCCATCGCGCCGGTTTCGGTCAGCTTTTTCATCCATTCGAGCTGCTGATCCTTCACCTTGCGGTTGGCTTCGGCAACGGTCAGGTCGATCTGGCCCTTGTTGGCGCTGTCGATATTGCCTTCCGCCAGAAGGGAAACATTGGCGGTCGTGCCGATGATGGCCGGATTGGCAACAACCAGATCGCGCAGCTGGGTGCGGGCACTGGCCGAAACCATGTCCGTCGCCTGCTTGACGAGCGGCTTGTTGGCCGGATCGATGCCAAGCGCTTTCACCAGCGCGTCACGCACCAGAAGAGGATAGTTCGCCGTCATCAGCTTGGCAGGATTGGCGCCCCGCTCGTTCTTCGGATCGACGATCTGTTCCGAAAACTCGATCGGCAGGGTGATCGCCGTCTGCTGGAAAGCCGTGTAGCCCTTGGAGACGACGGTCCACAGCAGAACGAACAGAAAGAACAGGCCGATCAGGATGGCGGTCAAGCCGTAAGCCTTGAAGCGGCGTTCGGCGGCATAGCGCTTCTTGATGCCGATATCGCGTCTTGTCTGCGCCGGGCGCACGAAGGCGGACTGTACGGAGGATGTCATGTCGGTCATTCGTACTGTTCCCGATACTTGCGCACAATATAGAGTGCATAGATGTTGAGGCAGAGCGTGATGGCAAACAGCGTGATGCCGAGAGCGAACGCCACCAGCGTCTGTGGCGAGTTGAACTCAAGGTCGCCTGTCAGCTGATTGACGATCTTGACGGTGACCGTGGTCATCGCCTCGAACGGGTTGAGCTGCATGCGGGCGGCAACACCGGCAGCCAGCACCACGATCATGGTTTCACCGACAGCACGCGAGGCCGTCAGCAGCAGGGCACCGACGATGCCGGGAAGTGCTGCCGGGAGGATGACGCGCTTGATGGTCTCAGAACGGGTGGCGCCGAGGCCAAGCGAACCATCGCGCAGTGAACGCGGAACCTGCGTGATGATATCGTCCGACAGCGACGACACGAACGGGATCAGCATGATGCCCATGACGAGACCAGCGGTGAGAACGCTCTGTGCCTGGATGAAATTGACGTAGTTTCCAGTCACCAGTCCATTCAGCTGGGCGGATATATCGCGCAGGAAAGGCCCGACCGTCACCAGCGCGAAGAAGCCGTAGACGATAGTCGGAATGCCGGCGAGAATTTCCAGCAGCGGCTTGGCAATGCCACGCACGACAGGCCTTGCATATTCCGCCATGTAGATGGCGGCAAACAGGCCGACCGGCACGGCAAAGAGCATGGCGACGAAAGCGATGTAGAGCGTGCCGGCCAAAAGCGGCAGCAGACCGAACTGCCCTTCCGTGCCACCGCTACCAGCGGCCGAAAAGCGCGGGTCCCAGACCGTGCCGAAGAAGAACGCGCTGGGGGACACAGACTGGAAGAAGCGGATGGCTTCCGACAGCATCGAGCCGACAATGCCGACCGTTGTCAGGATCGCGATGGAAGAGGCAACAAGCAGTGCGCCCAGCATGACACGTTCGACGCGGTTTCTAGCCCGGAACGGGGCGCTGATGCCGCGAATGGCGAAAACGGCGCCGGCAATGGCGATGATCAACACGACGGCGCTCATCACCCACCGGCTGCCATCCCTGAGCGAATTGTAGTGCTGCGCCGCTTCAACCATGTAGGGCTCGCCGGCATTTGCCATCGGAACGCCCTTGGCAGCCAGCGCATCCCGAAGATTGCTGGAGCCGCTGGTGACAGTCGCAAGCTCATCGCTGTTCAGCAGCTTCAGACCGTTGGCGACCTGCATGACCTGACCAAGCATCAGCTCGGTGGTCGCACCACCCTGGCTTTGCACCGATTCCGGCAAAGCGGATCGAACGGAATTTTCAACGAAGAACGGGCTGGCGAGAAGCCACAGGGCAAGAACGAACGCCGCCGGCAGAACCGCCCAGATGGCAACATAGACACCATGATAGCCTGGAAGAGAATGCAGGACGGAAAGCTTGCCATTGGAGCTGGCCATAGCCCGGGCGCGCCCGGCAAAATATGCCGCAAGGCCAACGATCAAAATGATCAAAAGAATAAGAGAAGTGCTCATCGATATGTCCCCCCGGCGTGTCAATCATCGACAGCCGGCAAATCCGCATACTCGGGAGGTCCGGCACGGCAAGGCTGCCGTGCCGGATTTTTGACTGGTATTAGAGCAGGTTGCCGTCGGTGAAGGCCTTGCGGTCGGCTTCGCGCTCGGCATCCGGAGCCGGAACGAGACCATAGGCAGCCAGCGGGCTGTCCGGGCCGACCATCTGGTCGTCGAGGAAGAATTCAACATATTCCTTCAGGCCCGGGATAACGCCGAGGTGAGCCTTCTTGACGTAGAAGAACAGTGGGCGCGAAACTGGATATTCGCCGGAAGCAATCGTCTCCGTCGACGGAACGATGCCGCTGACGGTCGCAACCTTCAGCTTGTCAGCGTTGTTTTCATAGAAGGACAGGCCGAAAACGCCGATGCCGTTCTTGTTGGAAGCGATACGGGCCAGGGTTTCCGTGTAGTCGCCGTCGATATCGATCGCCAGACCGTCCTTACGAACGGCGATGCACTTCTTGGCAGCTTCCTTTTCGTCGGCAACGAGGCCCTTGATGGCAACGTCAGCACCGGTGTCCTTGCAGCCGTGGGCCAGCATCTTCTCGTCGAAGACTTCGCGCGTGCCGTGCTTTTCGCCCGGAATGTAAGCGGCGATTTCAACGTCCGGCAGGTCCTTGTTGACTTCCGACCACTTCTTGTAAGGGTTGGCAACCAGCTTGCCGTCGATGACGAGTTCGGCAGCCAGAGCGAGGTAGATGTCCTTCGGCTCAAGCTTCAGGTCAGCATTGCTGCTGTCCGTTGCGAAAACGATGCCATCATAGCCGATCTTGACTTCCTGGACTTCGGTAACGCCGGCTGCCTTGCAGGTTTCCAGCTCGCTGTCCTTGATCTTGCGCGATGCGTTGGCGATATCGATCGTGTCCGGGCCAACGCCCTTGCAGAATTCCTTCAGGCCGGCACCCGTGCCGCCGGATTCAACGACCGGAGTCTTGAAGTCGGGGAAGGTTTCGCCGAACGTTTCGGCAACAATCTTTGCGTAAGGCAGAACGGTCGAGGAGCCGGCGACCTGGATCTGGTCGCGAGCAATGGCAACGCCTGCAAAAGCGGCGGATGCAACCAGAGCTGCAACAGTAAGTTTCAAGGACTTCATCAGAATACTCCCATAATGGGCTTGTGTGGGTGCGCTTTTCACCAGCGCTCGCTTTCGCCGTGTCGATCGGCCGCCCTAGTTAGCGCCCGATGCCCACACCTTTTATGTCAACTTGACGAAACATTTGTGACAGGTCAACAGGCTGAAATAATTCACTATTTTAAAAAAATGACATTTCAGGTGAAAAGTTTGTGTCAAAACCTCACGGTAAACACCGTACCCTTGCCGACTTCGGACTGAACAAGCAGTCTGGCGCGATGCCGGGTGAGGATATGCTTGACGATGGCAAGCCCGAGGCCCGTGCCTTTTTTCGACCGGCTGGCCTCGACATTAACCCGGTAGAATCGTTCGGTGATACGCGGAACATGCTCTGCGGGAATCCCCGGCCCGTGATCGCGCACGGAAACTTCCGCCGGCATGCCACCGCCGCCGGACAGCGTGACCTCGACCTTTTTGCCCTCCTGGCCATATTTGCAGGCGTTTTCGATCAAGTTCTCGAAAACCTCCGTCAACTCGTCGCGGTCGCCCTGCACGATGACCGGCTCATCCGGCACGATCAGCGAAATCTCGACGCCGACATCCTCGGCGAGCGGCGCCAGCGCATCCCGGACATGGCCAAGCAGCGGCGCCAGATTGATCGCCTCATCCGGCGCGATATGGGATTTGAGCTCCAGCCGCGACAAAGACAGGAGATCATCGACCAGCCGGCTCATCCGGGTCGCCTGCTCGTGCATGATGCCAAGAAACTTTTCGTGCGCCTTCTGGTCGTTGCGGGCAGGCCCCTGCAAGGTCTCGATAAAACCACGCAAGGAGGCCAGCGGCGTTCTCAGCTCATGGCTTGCATTGGCGACGAAATCGGAGCGCATCCGGTCTATGCGGCGCGCCTGCGAAATATCGCGGTAAGACAGAACGTATAGCCGTTCGTCGGTCCGTTGACCGATCTCCGCCGGGGCGACGCGGACGATATAGACTGCCTCGGACGGGAACCGTTCCGAATGCTCTATCTGGTTGACCTTGCCAGTGATGATGGTCTCACGGACCATATCGAGAATGCCCGGCGAACGGACGCGAGCCGACAGGTCCGAGTTTGGCGGGATGGTGCCAAAGGCCTTTTCCGCCGCCTGATTCTGCAACAGGACCGTCTCATCGGGCGCCACCACCAAAATCGGGGTGTCGAGCGCGTTGAAGACCGTCGCGAGCATATCGAGATCAGTGTCTTCCACCACCGAGGGCACAACCTCCGGGACCGGCGGCTTCGGATCAGCGGACCGATTGAACAGGACGATCATCCAGACAAGCCAGAACAGCAGCACAGCTGCGGTATGAATGCCCGAGAAAACAAGACCTCCGGCAGCGGCGACGGACAGGCCGATGACCCATATCTCCGACTTGGCTGTCCCCTTCAATCGTTCCCAGACTTTTGTTGTATCTTCCAAAATCGTCTCACGTGCACGGTGCAATTGACCGGTGATAGCGGAGGTTCATGACATGATTTTCACGGCATGCTTGAAATCGCAATGCAATTGTGGCCTCCTCCCGTGAAATCGGCGGCCGGCCGTACAATCCATTCAACAAGGATAGGTCATGACGGATATTCAGGAAAACAAGCCGGTCGAGTTGGTGGTCAACGGTAAGGAGCGGGTTTTCGACATCGACAATCCGAAGCTACCCGGCTGGATCGACAACAATGCGCTGGCTTCCGGTGACTTTCCCTACGACAAGAAATTCGACGGCGACGAATATGACGATCTGCTGGAGAAACTGCAGATCGAGCTGGTCAAGGTTCAGTTCTGGCTGCAGGAAACCGGCAAACGCGTTCTTGCGCTGTTTGAGGGACGCGATGCCGCCGGCAAGGGCGGTTCCATCTATGCCATCCGATCCTATATAAATCCCCGTTCCGCCCGTGTCGTCGCGCTGCCCAAACCGACGGAAACCGAGCAGGGACAGTGGTATTACCAACGGTATATTTCGCATTTCCCGGCGGCCGGCGAATTCGTGATGTTCGATCGCTCCTGGTACAATCGCGGCGGCGTTGAACCCGTC
This sequence comes from Pararhizobium sp. DWP3-4, assembly GCF_049898205.1. NCBI lineage: Bacteria > Pseudomonadati > Pseudomonadota > Alphaproteobacteria > Hyphomicrobiales > Rhizobiaceae > Pararhizobium > Pararhizobium sp. DWP3-4. Next base: position 755,315 of record NZ_JAFCXF010000002.1, read on the forward strand.
ATGGGCTTCTGCACGCCGGAACAGCACAAGAAGTTCCTGAGCCATACGCCACGGCTGGAGAAACTGATCACCGGCGACGATATTTTCTTTTTCAAATTCTGGCTGGATATCGGCCGGGAGATGCAATTGAAACGGTTCCACGACCGGCGGCACGATCCGTTGAAGGTTTGGAAGCTTTCGCCGATGGATATTGCCGCTTTGACGAAATGGGATGACTACACCGAGGCACGCGACAGCATGCTGCGGGAAACCCATACCGATTATGCGCCTTGGACAGTGGTTCGCGCCAACGACAAGAAGCGGGCCCACCTGAACCTGATCCGTTACCTTCTGAATTCGCTCGACTATGACGGCAAGGACAAGAGCGCGATCGGCAAGATTGACGACAAAATCCTCGGCTTCGGCCACGGCTTTGTAAAATAGCCGTGGCGTTCCATCACTCGATGGACGCGCTTATTGGCCGGGAAGAATCCGAACCGCATAGACGCTGAGGCTGTTGCCGGTACCGGTGACATCGCTGTTGATCAGGATGCGTCCCGGCGAACTCGGCGCAAGGCTGCGATCGAACGTCACCTTGAACAGCATGTCGTTCTTTTCCTCATTCACCGTGAACCGGTGGCGGCCGCAATCGCCGAGCGAGGAGAAATCGCATTCGACCGAAAACTGCGTCTGCTTGCCGGTGTCGGCCTGGACGCTGAGGGCGACGGTCGATGTCTTGCCGGAAATCTGCTCAAGCACCGAAGCCGGAATCTCGATCGATACGTTGCCGTCCGCGTCGGCCGTCGCCGAGGTGATGCGAAGGCGTTGCCCACGCTCGTCGCCGACGGGATCCGCTGCGGCGCGGCTGTCCGCCTTGACATTGCTCGTATCGGCAGGCGTGAAGACGTCAACCCAATCGCCGGAAAATCCCGCTTGCGGCCCCAGCGTCTTCAGGCCGGCTGCGCCGTCGAAATCTTCCGATTGTACCGTCGAGGGCGGATTGGCGACGCTGGTATCGCGCTCCGCCGCCGTTTTCAAAAGCCCACTGGTTTCAACCCACCAGGCGCCCATCACGGCAGCAGCAACCAGCGTCGTGATGACCATGACGAAGGAGAGAAAGCTGCCACGCTTGCGCCGCCGGGGTTTTGCCGCCGCTTCGCCTTTGGCAGCCCGACCGCGCTTGCCGGCTACCGGTTCGGCCGATGCTGCCTCGGCAACACGCGGCCCATCGCGGCGCTCCGGACGCAAGCCGGAAAGCCCGCCGTCGGCGACGGGGCTATCCGCCGGTTGCGCATTTCGTTCGGACGGCATGGAGATGTCGTGATCAAGCTCCGCCGATGGCACCGGGATATTGGCGGTCTCGGCGCGGACCGGTGGCGGCACCGATGCAGCAGCTTTCAGACTGGCACGCTCCTCCAGCTCGATGGCGTGGATAACACCTTCAAGCCGGTGGCGCTGCTGGGCGATCACGTCGGGATCGTGCACATCCTGCTTTTTGAGGCCGGCCTCGAGCGCGTTGCGCGCCGATTGGTAGATGCGCGCGCGCGTTTCGGAATTCGCCCTCTCGGAGCGTTCCAACGCCTGTCTGATAGCAGTTTCCAGTCCGCTCACTCTTCGTCCTTCTTGGTGCAGGCATCAGTGACCTTGCAAGGCCTAAGGCGCATCGAGACCCACAGCGGCCGGATGACTGTCGCCTAAAAACCTTACACGACCGGCCTTGGGCCTTACAAACAATCCATCCTCAACGGCAGACTTTCCTTGCAAACCCGGCACGCTTTTGAATGTGTTAACAATTGGGTAACGGTTGACGCTGCGATCTGCAAGCCTTGCGCGTCAAACGGCCCGTCAGCACCGGGGAAAACCCGGTGGTTTTGGCAGAACCATGGGTATCAGCGCCGACAAATCAGCCTTTGCAAAACGCAAAGCCGCTGCTAAAGTTCTTACGTTTACGGAAACGTCAAAATAAAAACCGGGAGTGAACCTTGTCCCTGCCAGCCATTCTCAACGGCACAACGCGCCTGCCCGTCATCGCCGCGCCGCTGTTCATCATATCGCATCCGGCCCTGACGCTTGCCCAGTGCAAGGCCGGGGTCGTCGGCTCGTTCCCCGCGCTGAATGCGCGGCCGGAAGCCCAGCTGGATGAATGGCTGGCCGAAATCACCGAGGACCTCGCCGCCTACAATTCCCGCAATCCCGGCAAACCGGCAGCCCCCTTCGCCGTCAACCAGATCGTCCACAAGTCCAACAAGCGGCTCGAACACGACCTGATGCTCTGCGTCAAATACAAGGTGCCGATCGTCATCTCCTCGCTTGGCGCCGTGCCCGAGGTCAATGCCGCAATCCACTCCTATGGCGGCATCGTGCTGCATGACGTCATCAACAACCGCCACGCCAACTCGGCCATCCGCAAGGGTGCCGACGGATTGATCGCGGTTGCGACCGGTGCCGGTGGCCATGCAGGCACACTCTCCCCCTTCGCGCTCATTCAGGAAATCCGCACCTGGTTCGACGGGCCGCTGCTGCTGTCCGGCGCCATATCAACCGGCGGCGCGGTTCTGGCGGCGCGGGCCATGGGTGCCGACATGGCCTATATCGGCTCGCCCTTCATCGCCACCACCGAGGCGCGCGCCAGCGATGCCTACAAACAGATGATCGTCGACAGCGCGGCCGCCGACATCGTCTATTCCAACGCCTTCACCGGTATCCACGGCAACTACCTCAAGCCCTCGATCGTCGCCGCCGGCCTCGACCCGGATCACCTGCCGCAAGCCGATCCGTCCAAGATGGATTTCGAGACGGCCACCACCGGAGCCAAGGCCTGGAAAGATATCTGGGGCTGCGGCCAGGGCATCGGCGCCGTCACGGAAGTCGTCCCTACCGCCAGCCTCGTCGATCGGCTGGCTGTGGAATATGCAGCGGCAAGACAAAGGCTGGCGCTGTAAAAGGCGCCATTCCCCTTGCCGCAAGCTTTTTTCCCGTTCTCAAAACTGATGACTTGAAATCCCAGCCGTTTGCGGGTATCAGCCCCTCACACATCGTTTCGCAACCTTGCGGAACGCATGCTGGCCGCTTTAGCTCAGGTGGTAGAGCACATCATTCGTAATGATGGGGTCAGAGGTTCGAGTCCTCTAAGCGGCACCAGTTAACCCACCGAAATATATGAACGTAGACCCGCATTTTCTCAGTGGGAGATGCAGCCTGCAAGCTGGGTCGCCGTAACCCGCCAAATAAACCACCTTTCTGAAGTCATCGACGTAGAGAGAAATTCAAGCGGCTGGTTGTGTTCGTGCCGTGAGCGTCAGTGCAGCCTCAATAATTTCATCAAATGCTCTGTTACGAAAAAAATATTGGCCGCCCATCGTTTTGTTGTTGCTACCTACCGTGAGCAATCCTCTGCTTGCGAGCTCATGTAGACTTTCTAGGGCAGCTAAATAGGTGATCTCCTGGCCGTGGCAACCATAGATCCTAACAAGTAGCCTAGGCCCGAAACACAGTTCGTTGCTGTCGTCGTCCGGTAGCGTTCCGGATATCTCGAAGGCTTCCTTGCATCGAACAAGTGCTGTTAGCTCGCCTAGCGAAAGCAATTCAAGCTTCCGTGCAGCCCGGCCAACCCTACCCACGTCTGCCCTGCCCATTTCGTTGTTCAGATTGCCAGCTATTAAAGCCGCCAGAACGAAGAGGTTATGGTCATATTCCCCCAGCCGCACCTGCTCAAAAAAACGATAGGCAGCAGGTACGTAGAAAGCGGCCTGCTCATCGGACAGAACTTCGATGCCTTCCCGCCTTACAGCCTCAATAAGCTTGCCCTGATAGAGCTCAATTCTGCTTTCCAGAAAATGCTGTGACAGCTCCCTGATCGTAGATAATCCGGGGATGGTCGAGCATATCGCTCCGGTTATTTTCCAAACTGTCAGCGCGTTCTTTGTTGGTTGGGGAAATTCTTCCAAATCACAGCCTCCTACGCATCAAACAACTTCGACCGCCGTATCCACTCCAACTCTGTCAGCAGCTCGGCTTCAACAGTCACATTCTCTGAGAATTTGTTAGCATTCGCAGCAAGCAGGCGTCGTGCGGTCGTTATTGCCGCCCCCTTGCCTGAGCACTTCTCGAAAACGCGCTCTACGCATTCGCCAATGTGGTCTTGCCAAAGCGTCACCTCAACCAGTGCATACCAAACGCCCTTGTCTGAACGCTGGGCACGAAGGATTTCAAACCGCTCCTGCGCCATTTCCGCGACAGCCTGATAAAGCAGGCCGTATTCCGGATCATCGCTTGAGCGAGTGCGAGCTTCGAATATGAAACCCTTGAGGCTCGGTTCTTTTAGATTGTCGATCGAATTTTCAATTTTCCAGAATCCGCCAGCAATTTCATCCAGAGCATGCTTCGCGTCGTAGGTTAGAGGAGGGCGCCGCTTTGAAACGCCGGCAGCCTGATGCAGTCGATCGGCCTTTGTTTTCGGCCAAATATCTTTGATGACACGCTCAATGTCAGCGGTACTTGGCTGCCAGCGGTGTTCAGTGTCAATTTTCTTCTTGCTAATACGAGGGCGGAGATCGACCACCGTCTGATTGGATGATTCGGACACCCCGAGAGAGCTCATGACTTCCGCAAATGAGCTGTGAAGACCCTCGCGGATGCCTCCCGTGCCGTCAAAGGTCCAAGTTGATCCACTGGTATCGAGGATTTCGAGCGGCTTTCCCTCGTCTAGCTGTAGGCGAGCTGTGAGGATTTTCTGTCGCGTTCCCGCATATTGCGGCATCGCGTCAGTGCCAGCGACCAACCCCTCTACAAGCCTCTGCGAGAGGCGTAACGGCGGTTCCTGTTCTGGAAAGAGATAATGGCGAAGGGACATGCAAAAGCCTTTGAAAATATTCGACCATCAAAGACAAGTTCATTCCACAAGGCAATGGATGCCGGGCAGAAAATGGCCCCGCACCAGGCCTTTCATTCGCATTCGCTTTCAAGGCCAGCGGCCGCATCATTGGCAGCAGCAAAAAGGGCGCTCTCTGATATCATTTTTACGTCGTCGTTTTACGCTGGGGAGGGCGAGCGACTTATGGGGCTTCGGGATTTTTTTTAAGCACAAGCAAACTCCCACCGCCGTGGCGGCGCTTCACAATGTCGGCGAAGCGGCAAGGAAAAACATTGCTTTCATACACGAGCTGAATGGTGATGTGCGTGAAACGTGGGGCTATAATCAACAAACAGGCAGTTGCGATTCTCACTGGATTTCAAGCGCTCATTCTACTCTTCAAGTTGTGACAAACGCACTCCGCTCAGTTGGGCAGCTGGTAATAGGGGTCTTCCCTGTAGGTCGCGCCGACGTAGCAATTTGTCCCGAAGCATCGAGGACTTCTGCGGTCTCCCGTTTGAACGTAGAAAACTCGCGGCCTGCCCCGATAGCTCGCCCCTTGCCTGACGTCGTAAGCGCGCCGCTCCATGACCAACCGCTCGCGATAGGCGGTGGGCACACGCGCATTGGAATAGAGGTATCCGCGTTCATCGACGCAACCCGACAGGATCACGCTGGACAATCCGAGGGCACTGAGAATCAGTGCTAACGTGTGGCTCATGCTTCCTCCAGAATGGAGAGATGGCGCGATGTTGAAACAAGGCAAGTCCTTCTGCCCGGCTAATTTTCCAGATTTCCGGCTGATCTGCAAATCCAATGACCGCGCGCAGGTTCGGAGCGTGAAAAACACGCAACAGGACTGTTCAAATCCTTAATCGAAGGTTAATGCGGGGAGTAGCACCACACCGGGATGTTCAAGCCCGGCGCAAGCGACGCAGCCTATCTTGCCCTCACCTCCGGCATGATGCCGGGCAGCAGAGGACAATGACATGTCGAACATCATCGAGTATTCAGCCGAACCCAGCGACGCAGCCATCGCCATGTTTCTGCAGGACGAGAACGGCGACAAGCTGACCGATATTCTGGTGGATGCTCTCGATGAAGCCTTCCGGATTCTGAGCGACGAACTGGTTTCTGGGCCGCTGAACTAGTCCCTTCTGACCCGGCCTGTCCTTTCAAAACACGACTGACTCATGACTGTCTTACATCATATGTAAGATGCCCCTTGGTACGCATCGCATTTGCGGGCCCGGCTCCTCAGGCGAACATGGTTAATTTTTTAACTATTTTCCGGCTATGAGCGGAACGGTTCGGCGGATCAGCCGTTGATGCGACAACCCGGGAGGACCTTCGATGATCTTCAATTTGCTCAAGGGCAAGCGTAACGAATCGGCAGACACCGGCACCTATGCCGACGGTGCTTTCGACCTTCCGTCGCGCGAGATCAAAGCGGAACCGCAGCGGCTTCGCGGCCATATGGCCCATCAGCGGGACTATGGCAGCGACCGGACGATCGCACCGATCCCCGCCGGATTTGCCTGAAGCTTTTCCAGCAGGAACGCTTTACGATGATGTCGCCGCTCAGGCGCGCGGCTTCAACTTCATGTGACGGTTGACGTCCTTGTAGAGCAGGTAGCGGAATTTTCCGGGGCCGCCAGCGTAGCAGGCCTGCGGGCAGAAGGCACGCAGCCACATATAGTCACCCGCCTCAACCTCGACCCAATCCTGATTGAGCCTGTAGACCGCCTTGCCCTCCAGCACATAGAGCCCGTGCTCCATGACATGGGTTTCGGCGAACGGGATCACCGCACCGGGCTCGAAGGTAACGATCGTCACGTGCATGTCGTGGCGCAGGTCGTTGGGATCGACAAAACGCGTCGTTGCCCATTTACCCTCGGTGCCGGCCATCGGCGACGGCGCGATATCTGCTTCGTTGAGGAAAAGAGGCGTTGGAACGTCAAGTCCCTCGACGAACTCATAAGCCTTGCGCACCCAGTGGAACCGTACGGTCTGGCCGCTGGTATTGCGGACCGACCATTTGCTCGCAGGCGGAATGAAGGCATAGCCACCCGGGCGCATCTGATGCACTTCGCCGTCGAGCATCACCGTCAATTCCCCCTCGACGACGAACAGCACGCCTTCGGCAGCGTCATCGAGCTCCGGCCGGTCGCTGCCGCCGCCGGGGGCGACTTCCATGATGTATTGCGAGAAGGTCTCGGCAAATCCGGAGAGCGGCCGCGACAGAACCCAGAGCCGGGTATCCTCCCAGAACGGCAGGAAACTGGTGACGATATCCATCATCACGCCCTTGGGGATGATGGCGTAGGCTTCGGTAAAGACGGCGCGGTCCGTCAACAGCTGGGTTTGCGCGGGCTCGCCGCCCTGCGGGGCGTAATAGGTGCGGTTCATCTGCTTCCCTGAACTTTCGAATGGATAAGCCAAGACGGCGGCGGGATGCCATCGGGCGTGGAAAACCATTAGCGCAACGCAGCGCGCAGAGCACGCGGCAATTCCCTCCGATCTCTGGATTCACTTTCGCGCAGAAGGAGGAAATCGGCGCCGCGCTGTGATCGGGGGCATCTGCATATCCTGACCATAGCGTCGCTCAAAGCCCTTGCCGGCCTTGTGCCGCTGGGCTCTCAGGCGGATGTCAGACGGTTTCGCCCGAACATCGTCATCGGCATGGATGAGGCTGAACCAGGCTTTCCCCGATCGGCAGGCGGCTGCGGATCGGCGACGCGCTGGGTTGCTGTCACCGAGCCCTGCGAACGCTGCAGCTTTACGGCGCTGGCACAGGGCGAACTGCCTTTCGCCAATGAGGTTCTGCACGCGATTGCCCGCCATGGCGGCGGTGGTTTTGGCGCTCTGGCCAGCGTGGTAGAGGCCCCGCCGATCCAGCATGGCGACGCCGTCAGCCTTATTTGATGATCGTGCTTGGCGGTGTCGGGGTCGTCACCTCGCGCAGCCATTCCCGCCAGATCGACACGAGCAATGCCATCAGCACCGGTCCGACGAACAAGCCGAGGAAGCCCATGGTCTTGACGCCCCCGACAAGCCCGAAGAATGTCGGCAGGAACGGCAGCTTGATGGGGCCGCCGACCAGCCTGGGCCGCAACGTCTTGTCGACGATGAACAGTTCGATGGTTCCCCAGGCAAACAAGGCCACAGCCGCGACCGGCGATCCGCTGGCGAAGAGATAGACGGATACCAGCGTGAAGCATAGCGGCGCACCGCCGGGGACAAGCGCCATGATGCCGGTGATGATGCCGAGCGTGACCGGCGACGGAACGCCTGCCATCCAATAGGCGATCCCCAGCACGATACCTTCGCCGATGGCGATGATGCCCATGCCGGTCACCGTCGAGCTGATGGTCAACGGCACGATGCGCGAAACGCGTTCCCAGCGCATCGGCAGAATACGTTCGCCAAGACGATCGAGCTGGGCGACGAGCTTTTCTCCGTCGCGGTAGACAAAGAAAAGCGTGATCAGCATAAAGAGAAGCGTCAGCATCGACTGGAACGCCGATGCGCCGACAACCAGCACGCCGCGATAGATATTGCCGATATTGGATCCGCTGACGAGTTGCACCAACTCACCGAGCGCGCCGGGGTGACCGACATACTTTGCCCACTGGACGCCAAGCCAGACGCCCAGCCCCGGAATCTGGGTCAGCCATATCGGTACCGGAGCACCGGCAGCGTTTGTCTCGATCGTCCAGACGGCCCAGTTGTGAACCTCATCGACGGCGTAGACGGCAGCAAGCGAGATCGGCGCAACAATGAAGGAGATCACGGCGATAATGGCAATCGTCGCCCCGATCGTCCGGTTGCCGCCGATGGCGCCAAGGAGCCAACGGTAGATCGGCCAGCTTGCAAAACCGATGACCAGCGCCGCCAGAACCGGCACGAGAAAGCCATGAAAGAAATAGACGCCTGCCAGAAGGACGAAGACCAACAGCCAGCGCGCAGCCGCAATAGGGCCCACAAGCGCCGAGCGTTCATAGGCCGTGCGGCCAAAAAGGCGCGGTTCCGAGGGCAGTTCGTCCCGTTCACGATTGCTCAGTTGCAAAAAGCGTTCCTCCAAGTGTCACCAAGATGACAGCAAAACTCACGGCTAGCCAGCGTGTTTCCGTCGTGTACGGCAAACTCGTCAGCGTGCGGCATAGGTAAGTATGACCGCATGGTCAACACAAGCGGATGACAAACGTTTTTTGATCGGGAAGAACGACGGTTAACCGCGGCGGCATTCCACGTCACGTTATCCTTGGCTGGCGGCCGCCCTCTTCGACCGGTCGAGGAAGACCGACGATAGGAAAATGCCGATACCGGCCACCGACATCATCGCGCCGACAAGACCGGTCGATGTCCAGCCGTAACCGGCGGCAATGGACAGGCCCCCGAGCCAGGCGCCCAGCGCATTGGCGAGATTGAAGGCGGAATGGCTGAGCGCTGCGGCCAGCGTCTGCGCCTTGCCCGCCACATCCATCAGCCGCATCTGGATACCGGGTACGACGGCAAAACCGCCGCCGATCAGAAGAACGTTGATGACCGCCATCCAGGGCGTCGTCATGGTGAAATAGAACAGCACATAGGCGAAAAGGTTGAAGACCAGCGCGATGCCGATGGCCGGCATCAGCTTCCAGTCGGCAAGGCGCGAGCCGACGATATTGCCAAGGATCATGCCCGCACCAAAGACCGAAAGGAGGATTGGAACGGTTCCGAGCGATACGCCTGCAACCTCGGTGAGGGCCGGGGTGATATAGCTAAAGACCGAGAACATGCCGCCACAGCCGATGGCGCAGATGCCGAGCGTCAGCCAGACCTGGGATTTTCCAAGCGCGCCAAGCTCCGTCAGCGGCGATGCCGACGGGTTGCGCCGATCCTTCGGCACATAGAACCAGGTCAGGACGATCGTCAGTACGCTGATGGCGCCGACGATGGCAAAGGCTGCGCGCCAGCCGAGTGCCTGGCCGAACCATGCCGCCAGCGGCGTGCCAACCAGGGTCGCGACCGTCAGGCCCATCATGACGCGGCCGATGGCGCGGGCCCGCTGGTGCGGGGCAGCCATGCCGGCGGCAACCAGCGCTGCAACGCCGAAATAGGCACCATGCGGCAAGCCGGCCAGAAACCGGGCGGCAACCAAAAGGCCAAAACTATCGGCGACGGCGCTGGCAAGATTGCCAAGCGCAAACAGGCTCATCAGGGCAAGCAACACATTGTGCCTTGAAAACCGCGCGGCAAGGACTGCAATAAGCGGTGCGCCGACGACGACGCCGATCGCATAGGCGCTGATGACGTGGCCGGCATAGGGAACCGAAACCGAAAGATCGCCGGCCACCTGCGGCAAAAGCCCCATGATGGCGAATTCGCCGGTACCGATACCGAAGCCGCCAACGGCCAGGGCCAATTCAGCGCTGGACATGCCGCCCCAGCGGGCGGCCGGAATGGAAGAAAGAGCGTCGTCTGACATAGGAAGACCTGCCTGGAGCCACATGGGCCCGAAGGATTTTCGTTCTGAAATGGGAAGCCGAGGCGGAAACGGGATGAAGACCTTGGCGCTATTGCGATGCAATATACGCTTTTGCGCCTGCTCGCAAAGAGATTGATGCGCAGGGATGCCACGAAATCTGGCCAGGTGCGCGTCGCTTATTGACGTTTACGTCAAGGTTATATAATCCGGAACACTCTTGATGGCGTGCAACAAAAGCCCCATCTTGATCATGCGAAAGATCTGGAGGGATTTTTCGCGTATGCGCTGGAGGCTTGCCGGAGACACTTTCGGACAGGGTTGTGCATGGAAAAGGGAGAGACGGCGCGCTTCACTTTTGGGCGCGGCGCGGACCGATGAGGGAGAGAGACGATGCCTGACACATTGATGCAGACCCCCGGCCCTCATGCGGCTAAACCCTGGCTGCAATCCTACCCCCCCGGCATGCCGGCCGATATTATTCCGTTGCCCTACGATTCGATCGGCGACCTCTTCGCGCAGTCCTGCAAGAAATATGCGGATCGCGCCGCCTTCACCTGCATGGGCAAGACGCTGACGTTCAGCGACCTCGATACGCAGAGCAGGAAAATCGGTGCCTGGCTGCAATCGACGGGCCTTGCCAAGGGTGATCGCGTCGCCGTGATGATGCCGAATATCCTGCAAAACCCGGTGATCGTCTTCGGCATCCTGCGGGCCGGCTATACGGTCGTCAACGTCAATCCACTCTATACGCCGCGCGAACTGGAACACCAGCTGAAGGATTCCGGCGCCAAGGCAATCTTCGTTCTGGAAAATTTCGCCCACACCGTCGAGCAAGTGGCGGCACGCACGGATCTGAAACACACCGTCGTCGCCACGATGGGCGATCTTCTCGGCCTCAAGGGCCTGATCGTCAACATCGTCGTGCGCAAGGTAAAGAAGCTGGTGCCGGCCTGGTCTCTGCCGGGACATCTGTCCTTCAAGGCGGCTCTCTCAAAGGGTGCGGGCCAAACGCTCAAGGCCGTGGATGTGAAACCCGGCGATGTCGCCTTCCTGCAATATACAGGCGGTACGACCGGTGTCTCCAAGGGCGCAACGCTAACCCATTCCAACCTTTTGTCGAACATGGCGCAAATGGGTCTATGGCTGGAAACAGCCTTCCTTCAGAAGAAACGGCCGGAACGCCTGGTGTTTCTCTGCGCCCTGCCGCTCTATCATATCTTCGCCTTGACGGTGAATTCACTGATGGGCTTAAGCACGGGCGGCGAGAATATCCTGATCCCCAACCCGCGCGACATCCCGGCCTTCGTCAAGGAGATCGCCAAATACAAGATCAATATCTTTCCGGGCCTCAACACGCTTTTCAACGCGCTGATGAACAATGCCGAATTCCAGAGACTAGACTTTTCCGACCTGGCACTTACCTTCGGCGGCGGCATGGCAGTGCAGCGCCCGGTTGCGGAGCGGTGGGAGAAGATGACGGGATCGCCGATCAAAGAAGGATACGGCCTTTCGGAAACTTCCCCCGTCGCCACCGCAAACCGGCTCGACGGCAATGACTTCACCGGCACGATCGGTCTGCCGCTACCCTCGACCGATGTCGATATCCGCGATGAGGAGGGCAACACCCTGCCGCTCGGTGATATCGGCGAAATCTGCATCCGTGGCCCGCAGGTGATGGCCGGCTATTGGCAACGGCCGGACGAAACTGCCAAGGCCATTTCCGATGACGGCTTTTTCCGCTCGGGTGATATCGGTTTCATGAATGCGGAAGGTCTGGTCAAAATCGTCGACCGCAAAAAGGATATGATCCTGGTCTCCGGTTTCAACGTCTTCCCCAACGAGATCGAAGAAGTGGCCATGACCCTTGCCGGCATTCTCGAATGCGCCGCCATCGGCGTGCCCGACGAACATTCCGGCGAGGCGGTGAAGCTGTTCGTGGTCAAGAAGGACCCGAACCTGACCGAAGCCGAGGTCAAGGCGCATTGCGCCGCTAATCTGACCAATTACAAGCGCCCGAGGTTCGTCGAGTTCCGCACCGAGCTGCCGAAGTCGAACGTCGGCAAGATCTTGCGCAAAGACCTGCGCGGGTAGATTCCGCAATCACTTGTCAGAACGTCGCAAAACCTCTATTTTAGGGGAGTGATGACTGGAGCGTGAACTCCAGCCATCGTTTGCTTAGTTAAAGAATTGAACCCGCACGGTGATTAACCAGCTCGTGCGGGTTTTTCTTATGCCAAAAGTGACGCTAAATGGTCGGAACCACATAGATCACCTCCACATTCGAGGACAGGGCTGTGTCCTGCTACAGTCCGGGAAGCCCATCCGCCCGGATGCGCCAGCTGGCGTGACGTTGCTGCTTTCGGCCTCGAATGCGTCAAATACTATTGCAAGCTGACGATTTTGCAATCTAAAGGTGTTTTCCTCCCGGCGAGGAAAAACACATCGCGCGGCTTTTTATAAGCACGCTCTTGATTTGCTAAGGGCAAAGCGACTAGCTATCGCAACCCTTCCGCAATGCAAGGAACCCTGCCATGAGCGCGCTTGTCGAACAGCTGAAATCCACCGTTTCCGACACCAACGCAACAGATATCCGGGCTGCTTTCGCCAGTGATCCCAAGCGTTTCGCCAAATACAGCGTGACGCTCGACGACATGCTGTTCGACTATTCGAAATGCGCCGTCAACGAGCAGGTGCTGGACGGGCTGGAGGCAATCGCCAAGGCGGCCAAGGTCACGGATAAGCGCGATGCGATGTTTGCCGGCGATATCATCAACATCACAGAAGGCCGGGCTGTTCTGCATACCGCACTCCGCAACCGTTTCAACACACCGGTTCTGGTCGACGGCAAGGATGTGATGCCGGATGTCAACGCCGTGCTTGCGGCTATGGGCACCTTCTCCGACGGCATCCGCTCGGGCGCGCTGAAAGGCGCGACCGGCAAGAAGATCACCGACGTCATCAATATCGGCATCGGCGGCTCCGATCTCGGCCCGGTCATGGCGACGCTGGCGCTGGCACCCAATCACGACGGTCCCCGACTGCATTTTGTCTCCAATATCGACGGTGCGCATATCGCCGACACGCTGAAGCTGCTCGACGCAGAAACATCGCTGTTCATCGTCGCTTCCAAGACCTTCACCACCATCGAGACAATGACCAATGCCGCGACCGCACGCGCCTTCATTGCCGAAAAGCTCGGCGAAAAGGCTGTCGGCCATCATTTCTGCGCCGTCTCGACCGCGCTCGACAAGGTCGCCGCGTTCGGCATCGAAGCGGACCGCATCTTCGGCTTCTGGGACTGGGTCGGCGGCCGTTACTCGATCTGGTCGGCGATCGGCCTGCCGTTGATGATTGCCATCGGCAAGGAAAACTTTGGCGAGTTCCTGGCCGGCGCCCACGCGATCGACAACCATTTCCGCACGGCGCCATTGCGCGAAAATATCCCGATGCTTCTTGGCCTTCTCGGCTTCTATCATCGCAACGTGCTCGGCTACGCCACGCGCGCCATCCTCCCCTACGACCAGCGCCTGTCGCGGTTCCCGGCCTATCTGCAACAGCTCGACATGGAATCGAACGGCAAGGGCGTTACGCTCGACGGTACACCGGTTGAAGGCAATTCCGGCCCGGTTGTCTGGGGCGAGCCAGGCACCAACGGCCAGCACGCCTTCTACCAGCTGATCCATCAGGGCACGAGCATCATTCCGGCCGAATTCATGATCGCCGCCAACGGCCACGAGACCAATCTACGCCACCAGCACCAGCTGCTGATGGCCAACTGCCTGGCCCAATCCGAAGCCCTGATGAAGGGCCGCACACTTTCGGAAGCCAAGGCACAGATGGCCTCGAAAGGTCTCGACAAGGACTTTATCGAGCGTATCGCGCCGCACCGGGTCTTCACCGGCAACCGCCCGTCGCTGACCCTCGTCTATGACGAGATGACACCCTTTACCTTCGGCCGACTGATTGCACTCTACGAACACCGCGTCTTCGTCGAAGGCGCGCTGTTCAACATCAATTCCTTCGATCAGTGGGGCGTCGAACTCGGCAAGGAACTGGCGACGGGCCTGCTGCCGGTCGTCGAAGGCAAGGAAAGCGCGGCCGGTCATGATAGCTCGACCGCCGGACTGGTTGCCGCGTTGTTGAAGGCTGCGAAATAACGGCCAGCGCCGCAGGACAGCGATGAATACAGGCTGAACGCGCAATTCAGCCTGTATTCGGACACAATGCGATATCCCTGAACGCGCGTCCTCAAGCCGGAGAAATCTCCAGCGGCGCACGGGTTCAGGGCATAACGTGGAACACTATTTCTTCGATCTGCATTTCGACGGCGAACAGGTTGTCGATGAAGACGGCGTCGATCATTTCGACGTCGGTTCCGCCGTCTATTACGGCCAGAGGATTGCCGACAAGATCGGCCGCGATACTGATTATCGCTCGCTCACCGTCCATGTGCGCACCTTCGAAGGGCCTGTCCTGGCTATCGTTGCCGCTTCAGCCGGCCGCGGATATGAGCAACTGGCGTTGATCGGACGGTAAGCGCCAAGGCGCCACCCTTCCTGCCTCCCCCTTTCTTCGAAGAAAACAATCCCGCCATTCGTCAACACGGCCGATCATCCGCCTGTCATCAGAGCATGATCAAACGGGCCAAATGCAGCCGTCACCTGATTCGAGGTCAGCCGGTTCTTTCCGGCAGGTGGCAAAGCCCCGTCGAGGCCTCTTATGGAAAAAACCGTTCTCGTTGTCACCGATGCCTGGCATCCGCAGGTGAATGGCGTCGTGCGCACGCTTGATGAGCTCGCCCGGTCCCTGAAGGAACAGGGCATTGCCATCCACTTCCTGACACCGGAACGTTTTGCGACCTTTCCGCTGCCTTTCTATTCCGATATCCGGCTGGCACTGCCGATGCGGCGGCAGGTGGCGGGCGAGATCGACGCGGTGGCGCCGGACTACATCCATATCGCGACGGAAGGGCCGCTTGGTCTTGTGGCGCGGGGCATTTGTCTGCGCCGGAAGCTGCCGTTCACGACCAGCTATCACACCCGGTTTCCCGAATTCGTCAGCGCCCGGCTGCCCATCCCGGAAAGCTGGAGCTACTGGTGGCTGCGCCAGTTTCATAATTCCGGCAATGGCATGATGGTGGCGACCGCTTCGCTCGGAACAGAAATGGCAGCCCACGGCTTTCACAATATCAAGCGCTGGACGCGGGGCATCGATACCACGCTGTTTGATCCGGCACGCCGTCAGGACCTTCCGTTTCCCCGCCCGATCTTCCTGAATGTCGGACGCGTTGCCGTGGAGAAGAACCTGCCTGCTTTCCTCGATCTCGATCTGCCCGGCAGCAAGCTTGTCGTCGGCGACGGGCCTGATCTCGCGGCGTTACGGCAACGGTATCCGGATGTGCATTTTCTAGGAAAACGCCTGGGCACGGAACTTGCGGCGATCTACGCCTCGGCCGATGTCTTCGTCTTTCCGAGCCGGGTCGATACATTCGGCAATGTCATTCTGGAAGCACTCGCCAGCGGCTGCCCGGTTGCCGCGTTTCCGGTGACGGCACCGAAGGACATTCTGGGCGATGGCGGCGGTGTACTGTCCAGCGATCTCAGGCAGGCAGCGCTTGATGCGCTAACGCTTTCACGTGAGGAAGCACGGCAAAAGGCGCTGACCTTCAGCTGGAGCGAATGCGCCCGCCAGTTTCTCTCGAACCTCGCCGGCGTGCCCCGCAGCGCCTTTGCCGGGCGCGGCTGCCGGTTGCGGCCGATGTAGACGGCCGGGACAGCTTATTTTGCGGTGCAGCCTGCGGCCTCTTAGCGAATGTCGAGTTACCGCAACAGATAGCCGAAAGCGTTCTCTTACCCTCCCTTGAGGCGGAGGGTCGGCACGCAGTGCCGGGGTGGAATGATATGAAATCTCCCGATGACACTGAAGTTGCGATCGTCACCCCCACCCGCCGCTTCGCGACGACCTCCCCCCTCAAGGGGGAGGTGGATTAAAGACCAATCTCGTAGCTCCACGGCGGGTTTGCTCCGGCGCGTGAGACGGTGACAGCGGCGGCCTTGGCACCCAGCGCTAATGCGTCGCGGACGGCGCTTTCGCTAAGGTTCGCGACCTGTTGCTTGGTCAGCAGGTTGTTCATCTTCAACGATGCCAGGATGCCGGCATCGAACGTATCGCCGGCGCCCACCGTATCGACGACATCGACCTTTTCGCCCGAAACCGAGACCTTGCCACGTGACGTATAACCATCGGCGCCATCGGCGCCCTTGGTGATGACGACGAGTTTGGGGCCGCGCTGCAACCATTTGGCCACCAGTTCGTCATGCGTGCCTTCTTCGCCGAACCAGTCGAGATCCTCGTCGGAAAATTTGACGATGTCGGACATCTCAGCCATCCGCAGCATGCGGGCCTTGTGGGCCTCGGCATCCTTGATGAAGCCGGGGCGGATATTCGGATCGAAGGAAATCACCCGCTTCTGATATTCTCGGGTCATCAGCGCTTCGTAAGTCGAGCCGCACGGTTCGGGGATGAGGCTGATCGCGCCAAAATGCAGCGCCTCGCAGAAATCGCCAAGCGCCGGCAGGTGGTCCTTGGTGATCATCCGGCCGGCCGTGTTCTCGTCGAAGAAGGCATAGGTTGCCGAACCGTTGACCAGTTTGACGAAGGCGACCGTGGTGTGCAGCGGCAGGGTCGCGCAGGGAGCGAAATCGACATTGCTGGATTTCAGCGTCTCGCGCAGCATATCGCCGAACATGTCGTCGGAGAGACCGGTGAAGAAACCGGTGGGGATGCCGAGGCGTCCAAGCGCGATGGCCGTATTGAAGATCGCGCCGCCGGAATAGGGAGCAAACGCCGTTTCGCCCGCCGTCGTCTGGCGCGGCAGCATGTCGATCAGGGCTTCTCCACAGCAAACGATCACGGCGACGTCCTCCCCATCATGGATATTATTTCAATCGATTTAAACCAAAGCGCGCCAAAATTCCAGCGCCGTTTTCAGGCTGCCGGAAGCTCGCTGACGCCGCCATTGCGGCCGGACCATTCGAGCGGTGCGTTGAGGAAAGCCTCGACCTCGGACAGGGTCTTTTCGTCGAACAATTTCTGCTGCTTGGCGACATCAAGCACATCGCGCCAGGTGGCGATATTGTGCAGGGTCACACCCTTGTCCAGCATCTCGCCGCGAGCCTGCGGGAAGATGTCGTAGTAGAACAGCGCCATGCCGTGATCGACCACGCCGCCGGCGGCGCGGATGGCGTCGATGAACTTGAACATCGAGCCGCCGGCCGTCGTCAGATCCTCGATGACGAGAACGCGGGCGCCTTCCGGCATATGGCCTTCGATCTGGGCATTGCGGCCGTGGCCCTTCGGGGCCTTGCGGACATAGATCATCGGCAGCGCCAGGCGTTCGGCCAGCATCGCCGCAAACGGAATGCCCGCCGTTTCGCCCCCGGCGATGACGTCGAACTGCTCGAAACCGGCTTCGCGCAGCACGGTGGCTGCGGCAAAATCCATCACTGCCGAGCGGATGCGCGGATAGGAGATCAGCTTGCGGCAATCGATATAGACCGGGCTCGCCATGCCGGACGCAAGCTTGTAGGGCTTGTCGGCACTGAAATGCACCGCCTTGATTTCCCAGAGCATCTTGGCGACGAGTCCGGCCATCACGGCCTTGTCGGGAAAGGATGTCTGGATCATCGGCGGGGCTCCTGCAGCTCGGGATTTTTATCCCCCGCCGCATAGCAGGTCAGGCCGCGCAATGCCAGAGGTGGAGGGCGCCGCCGAAATCAATCGTTCTGGTTCTCGCCCTGTTGCTGGCAGAAGGTGATGCGGTTGTTGAAGGGATCGATCACCTCGACCTCCAGCCCCCAAGGCGCCTTTTTCACCCCCGGCTTCATGTAGCGATAGTTCTTGCCCGCCAGTTCCGCCTGCAATGCTGCCGCATCCCCGACACGGACGAAGGCGCGGGCGCCGGGGCTTGCGTCGCCGGCATGTTCGCTCAGATGCAGGATCATGTCTTCCCGGGTGACCTGGCAATAGAGCGGGAAATTGTCGCCGAACCGATGTTCCCAATCGAGCGTGAAGCCTAAGAAGCCGCAATAGAACTCCATCGCCTTGGCGACGTCGAAGATGCGGAAGATCGGGATCGGCGGTTTGATGCCGACATGACCGTCCTGCTTTTGCGTCGGCTTTTCCACCGCATCGATCTTTGCCGACAGGATATTCCATTGATCGTAGCCGAACTGGCCGGCAACGATTTCAAGGGCTTCGCTGTGGGAAAGACTGGTATTGCGATCCACAAAGGCCTGTCTGAGCACCTTTGCCATCAGTTTCGCATCGCGAAAATCGCGCATGGTTCATCCTCCGTGTGGCGGCAAACAGGACGATCAGTGCCCGCTCTGCTGACCCGTTCGCCATCAACGCCAAAGGCAAGGATGAGAAGGTTTGGATGGATGCATTCACCATTCGTGCCGGAGCACTGCGGGGCGGCTGGCCGCATCCGGCCGGCGCCAGTGTTAGGCGAAGTTTTCTCCGCTATCAAGCCGGATCGCTCAGACCACTTGCCAATGCAACGGGAACATCGGATCGAACACCGTGACCGTGCCGGCCTCCGTCTCGATCTTTTCCGGAAATGTGACGGCCGCCGCCTGCTTGCGCAGCGTGATCGTCTCGTCGTTGACCGGCAGACCGTACCAGGCCGGGCCATTCAGCGAGGTGAAGGCTTCCAGCTTGTCCAGCGCATTTTCCTGCTCGAACACGTGGGCAAGGCAGCTCATGGTGTTGATCGAGGTGTAGATGCCGGCGCAGCCGCAGGCGCATTCCTTCAACGGATCGACATGCGGGGCTGAATCGGTGCCGAGGAAGAAGCGGCCGTCGCCGGATATAGCTGCGGACCGCAGCGCAAGCCGATGCAGTTCCCGCTTTGCGACCGGCAGGCAGTAATAATGCGGACGGATACCGCCGACCAGGATGGCGTTGCGGTTGATGATCAGGTGATGGGTGGTGATCGAACCGGCAAGATTGCTCTTGGACGCCTTGATGTAATCGATGCCGTCCTTGGTGGTGACATGCTCCATCGTCACCTTCAATTCCGGCAGGCGGGCGCGCAACGGCTCCAGCACGGTTTCAATGAAGACGGCTTCGCGATCGAAGATATCAACTTCAGGCGTCGTCACCTCGCCGTGGACGCAGAGCGGCAGGCCGATCCTGGCCATGCGCTCCAGCACCGGCATGGCGTTTTCGAAGTTGCGCACGCCGCCATGCGAATTGGTGGTGGCACCGGCCGGATAGAGCTTGACGGCCTTGATCAGGCCGCTGGCATGACCGGCCTCGACGTCATCCGGGTGGGTACCCTCGGTGAGATAAAGGGTCATCAGCGGCTCGAAACGATCGCCCTTCGGCAATGCGGCCATGATGCGCTCGCGATAGGCGGTCGCATCGGCAGTCGTCACCACCGGCGGCACGAGATTGGGCATGATGATGGCGCGGGCGAAGTGGCGGCTGGTATCGCCGATGACGCCCTTGAGCATACCGCCATCGCGCAGATGCAGATGCCAGTCGTCGGGACGGCGGATCGTCAGTTCGGTGACGGGCTGTGGGCTCATGACGGATTCTCCAGACGCAATCTTTTCGCGGACAGCTTCCGGCAACAGGGGGCTCGGAGCCTGCGCTGACCGAAGGCTCCGATAGCATCATTGTGTGGCGGAAAACAATGATCGATTGCCCGGCATCAGGCCGTTTCGAAAAACTCGATGGCGATATCGGCGGCACGCGAATTGTCGATGATCCGTTTGCCGTTGGGCAGATCGTTTCCATAGAGCTTCCATTCGATGCCGGCGGCATCCAGCCCATAGTGGACCCAGCGCTGCCGCAGCCGATCTTCCAGAACCGCATAAGGTGGGCCGACGAAGATCGACAGATCGAACATGCCGTCGAGCCGCGACCAGGGTACCTCGTCGAGCAACAGGTAGTTGCCCTCCGCCAGAATGATCCGTGTTTCAGGCGATACCGGCCTGGCCGACGCGATGGCGATTTCGCGGGCGCGGTCGAACACCGGGACGAGAACCTCCTCATCCGTCCTGCGCACCGCCGAAACGATATCGATAAAGGCGCGGACGTCGAAAGTCTCCGGCGCGCCCTTGCGTTTCAACAGACCACGCTCTTCGAGAATGCCGTTGTCCATGTGAAAGCCATCCATCGGCAGCACGGCGGACTTTTCGCCGCGACGCGTCAACTCTTCCTGCAGCGCATCGGCAAGCGTGGACTTGCCGGCCCCGGGGGGGCCGGCAATGGCGACGATGAAGCGGGGCGACGTGCCTGCCTTTTCGACAATGCTATCCGCGATGGCGGCAAGCGTCATGGTCATGCGGCGGCGGCCTCAGGCGGCACCTTGGCGCCGGTCATGAAGGCGACGGCATCCGACATCGTATAGTCCTTCGGATTGATAACGCAGAGGCGCTTTCCAAGCCGATGGATATGGATGCGGTCGGCCACCTCGAACACATGCGGCATGTTGTGCGAGATCAGCACGATCGGCAGGCCGCGGGAGCGCACGTCGAGGATGAGTTCGAGAACCTTGCGCGATTCCTTGACCCCGAGGGCTGCCGTCGGCTCGTCAAGAATGATCATCTTGGAGCCGAACGCCGCAGCACGTGCAACCGCAACGCCCTGGCGCTGGCCGCCGGACAGCGTCTCCACCGCCTGGTTGATGTTCTGGATCGTCATCAGCCCGAGCTCGGAAAGCTTGTCACGGGCGATCTTGGCCATCTTCGGCCGGTCGAGCATGCGGAAGATCGACCCCATCGGTCCGGATTTGCGGATCTCGCGGCCGAGAAACATGTTGTCGGCGATCGACAGCGCCGGCGAAAGCGCCAGGTTCTGGTAGACGGTTTCGATGCCGGCTTCGCGTGCCTCCAGCGGAGACCGGAAGTTGACGACCTTGCCATCAAGCCGGATTTCGCCTTCGTCCGGATGGACCGCCCCCGAGATCGCCTTGATCAGCGAGGATTTGCCGGCACCGTTGTCGCCGATGACGGCGAGGATTTCGCCGGGATAGAGGTCGAAATCGGACTGGTCCAGCGCGGTGACGCGGCCATAGCGCTTGACGATACCCCTTGCCGTCAAGAGGGGTGCGGTGAGAAGAGGTTCCATCAGCCTGCTACCTTTCTGATCCACTGGTCGACGCCGACAGCCGTAATGATGAGGACACCGGTCAACAGGACTTTCCACTGCGGATCGGCGCCAAGCATGTTGAGGCCCATCGACACCACGCCGACGATGAGCGCGCCGAAGAGAGTGCCAAGGATCGAGCCGCGTCCGCCGAACAGCGAGATGCCGCCGATCACCGCTGCCGTAATGGCCTGCAGATTGTAATCCGTGACCGCCCAGGACGGCGAGATCGAGCCGTTGCGGCCAATCGAGACCCAGGCAGCAAGAGCTGCAATCGCCCCGGCAAGGCCGTAGACGCCGAGAAGCACGCCCTTGACCCGGATACCCGACAGTTCCGCCGCTTCCGGATCGTCACCGACCGCATAGACGTGGCGTCCCCAGGCGGTGTGGTTGAGCGCATACCAGAGTGCCACCACGGTGATCACCATCATGATCACGCCCAGCGTGAAGACGGCCGAACCGATCTTGAAGCTGGCGCCGAACAGACCCAGCAGCGGTGCAGCGGTTTCGATGTCGGCACGGCGAATGGTCTCGTTGGCCGAGTAGATATAGTTGATCGCCGCGATAATGTTCCAGGTGCCCAGCGTGACGATGAAGGGCGGTAACTTCATTCGTGAGACCAGGAAACCGTTGGTCATGCCGCAGACGGTGCCGGTGACGAAACCCGCCAGAATGGCCAATGGTGCCGGCAGGCCGTAGGTCACGGCGCAATTGCCCATGACCACCGCCGAAAGCACCATGATCACGCCGATCGACAGGTCGATACCCGCCGTCAGGATGATCAGCGTCTGTGCCGCGCCGAGAATACCGACGACGGCGATCTGCTGCAGGATCAACGTCAAGGTGCCGGCCGTAAAGAACCGCTCACCTTTCAGGACGCCGAACACGATAATGGAAAATATCAGCACGATCGCCGGAATGGCGGCCGGTGTCGAATGCAGAAAATGCTGAATGCGCCGTAGCGGCGAACGATCTTCGAATGAAGCGACCGACTTGTCGCTTTGATCGAGTGTTTTTTCGAATTCCTGGACGCTTGTCATGACAACGCCTCCCTCCCAAGAGCCCGGCCTACCAACCGGTTGTTGAAAAGGGCGGCCCTGAAACCGCCCTTCCATATTCATTCTGTGCTCAAAGCCCTAGAGCATCAACCCCAGCACTTGTCCGTGCCGGCCTTGACGTCGATCGACTCGACGCCCTTGGCAGGCTTGTCGGTGACGAGAGCAACGCCGGTGTCGAAGAAGTCCTTGCCAGCAGTCGGCTTCGGCTTGGTGCCGTCCTTGGCGTACTGGGCAATGGCTTCGATGCCGAGCGAGGCCATCAGCAGCGGATATTGCTGCGATGTCGCGCCGATAACGCCTTCAGCCACCGACTTCACGCCGGGGCAACCGCCGTCAACGGAAACGATCAGGACGTCCTTTTCCTTGCCGACGGCCTTCAGCGCTTCATAGGCGCCAACTGCGGCCGGTTCGTTGATCGTGTGGATGACGTTGATGTCCGGATCCTTCTGGAGAAGGTTTTCCATGGCGGTGCGGCCGCCTTCT
Organism: Pararhizobium sp. DWP3-4; assembly: GCF_049898205.1. Classification (NCBI taxonomy): domain Bacteria; kingdom Pseudomonadati; phylum Pseudomonadota; class Alphaproteobacteria; order Hyphomicrobiales; family Rhizobiaceae; genus Pararhizobium; species Pararhizobium sp. DWP3-4. Next base: position 778,314 of record NZ_JAFCXF010000002.1, read on the forward strand.
TCATTGCCGTTGGTCACGTCATGGCCGACGATGCGCGCATCGTCTTCGTCGCCGATCTTCGCCGGATCCTTCGGATCGATGCCGAAGCCGATCATGAAGCCCTGGTCGCGCAGAACGTCGACAGTCGGCTGCGACGGAACGAGATCGAGGAAGCCGATCTTGGCATCCTTGGCCTTGTCACCGAGGGTCGCGGCGGCCCAGGCGCCGATCAGCTTGCCGGCCTGCAGGTTGTCCGTCGCAAAGGTCGCGTCGGCAGCGGTGGCCGGATCGAGCGGGGTGTCGAGCGCGATGACCAGAAGACCGGCGTCCTGCGCCTTCTTGACCTGATCGACGATGGCCTTGGTGTCGGAAGCAGCAATCAGGATACCCTTGGCGCCATCGGCGATGCAGGACTCGATGGCTGCAACCTGGCTGTCATGGTCGCCGTCGACCTTGCCGGCGTAGGACTTCAGGTCAACGCCGAGCTCCTTGGCCTTGGCTTCGGCGCCTTCCTTCATCTTGACGAAGAAGGGGTTGGTATCGGTCTTGGTGATCAGGCAGGCCGAAACATCGGCGGCCTGGGCAGGGGCTGAAAATACGACGCCGAGCGCCAGGGCGCCAAGAGCGGCGGAAACAATAGTCTTCTTCATGAAATCCTCCCAAGGATTGAAAAATGGCACCGGCGAACCGGCCCGTCGGGCTTCGCCCACCGCATCATCTCCTCTGAGCGGGTGGCGCTTCCGGACACAAAACAAACATCAAAACAAAATCCTGTCAATAAATAAATCAAATTGAATTATTAAAAATCTGTGCCATTCTCTGCGCAGAAAATGTGCATGCGCCTCTCGTGGTTGCAATGCACCCAAGAAACAAAGTGAAAGGCGTGACCAGGAGGCCAGTCCGGAACAACCCAGTCCGGATAGGAGATCGCGCTTTAGGAGGAAACGGGCATGACATCACAAGCCGGTTCCGGCGGTGCATCGACCGTTCCGGACGTCTTCGACCCGGGGGGCGGCGCCAATCTCACCCGCGTGCGCGCCTATAATGAGCGGCTGGTCATGTCGCTGGTGCGCCGCCACGGCAGCCTCTCGAAAGCCGATATCGCCCGGCGTTCCGGCCTGTCGGCGCAAACTGTTACCGTCATCATGCGGGCGCTTGAGAAAGACGACCTGCTCATTCGCGGCGAGCCGGTGCGCGGCCGCGTCGGCCAGCCTTCCATCCCGATGCGGCTCAACCCGGATGCGGTCTATTCCTACGGCGTCAAGATCGGCCGGCGCAGTTGCGATCTCGTGCTGATGGATTTCGTCGGCAATATCCGCCTGCAGTTGCATCAGACGCACGCCTACCCGATGCCGGACGATATTCTATCTTTCATCGTCGAGGGCATACCGAAACTTGAAAAAATGCTGACCGGGGAGCAGCGCGCGCGCATCGCCGGCGTCGGCATCGCCACTCCCTTCCAGCTGTGGAGCTGGGCCGAGGAGACCGGCGCTCCGCGTGAAGCGATGAACAGCTGGCGCGGTTTTGACCTGCGCGACGAGGTGGCGGCACGCACCCATCACCCGGTGCTGATGCAGAACGACGCCACCAGCGCCTGCGGCGCCGAGCTTATCTTCGGGGTCGGTTCTTCCTATCCGGATTTCATCTATTTTTATATCGGCTCGTTCATCGGCGGTGGCATCGTGCTCAACTCGGCGCTGTTTTCCGGCCGCTCCGGAACGGCCGGCGCCGTCGGCCCGCTGCAGGTGTCCGACAAGAACGGCAAGCCGCAGCAGCTGTTGAAGATCGCCTCGATCTTCGTACTCGAAAATCTGCTGCGGGAGAAAGGTATCGATCCCAAACCGCTCTGGTATTCGGCCGATGAATGGATCGATTTCGGCGAGCCGCTGGAAACCTGGATCCAGCTGACCGCAGCGGCGCTGGCGCAGGCCATCGTCTCCTCCGCCTCGATCATCGATTTCGGCGCCGCCGTCATCGACGGCGGTTTTCCCGGCTGGGTGCGCGAGCGCATCGTCGCGGCAATCCGCAACGCGGCCGGCGACCTTGATCTCGAGGGCGTCATCCTGCCAGATATCATCGAGGGGGCGGTCGGCGCCCAGGCCCGCGCCATCGGCGGCGCCAGCCTGCCGCTGTTCTCGCGTTACCTCATCGATACCAACGTTCTTTTCAAGGAAACTGCCTGATGCTGAAAGGTCTAAACCCGCTCCTGAGCCCCGAGCTTCTGGCGACACTGCGCGCCATGGGCCACGGCGATGAAATTGCTTTGGTCGATGGCAACTATCCCGGGCAGGAACACGGCCGCCGCCTGATCCGGCTCGACGGGCATCATCTGATCCCGGTTCTCGATGCGATCCTCAGCCTGCTGCCGATCGACGATTTCGTGCCGTCGGCCATTTTCCGCGCCACCGTGAAGCAGGACCGCGATGCGCTCGACCCGGTGCATCGGGACATTATCGCCTGCTGCGCCAAATACGAACCGGACAGGGCGGTCGCGCCGCTGCTGGGGCCGGAATTCTATCCGCGGGTCCGCGCCGCCCATACCGTCGTCCAGACCAGCGAACCGCGGCTTTATGGCAATGTCATCCTGCGCAAGGGCGTCATCTACTCCTGACTGCCTTGAACGACAGACACGAAAAAGCCCGCCGATTTCGTCGATCGGCGGGCTTTTTATCGACTAATCAGCAATCAGGCGCGCTTGGCATCGACCGAGAGAGCACCGGCACCGAACGTGGCGACGAACAGGAAGCCGCCTGCCATGGCAAGGTTCTTCATGAAGTGGATGTCGTTGCCGGCAACCGAGAAATCACCATGACCGATAAACGCCGTGGCAACGCAAAAGAGCGCCAGGATGTAGGCGGCCGGACGGGTGAAAAGGCCAAGGAGGATGGCGAGGCCGCCGAGCAATTCGACAGCGGTGACGATGATGGCCGTGACCATCGGGAGCGGCAGGCCCATGCTGCCGAAATAGCCGGCGGTGCCGCCGAGCGCGGTGAGCTTGCCGTAACCGGCGACGATGAAGAGGATGGACAGAAGGATACGTGCGACGAGGAGGACTGCATTCTGCGGCATTGGAAGAGACTCCGGTTTGGGTTCATTGTTGCCGACAGATTTATCAGCAATTCCAAATTCATCCAGCCCATGGGCCGGAGACAGATCGTTCACAATAAGTAGACGACCCACATAGATCGTCAACCGAGTAAACGGTCACGCAGGTAGAGCAGCATTGCGACGGCGAATCCACTCGACTATCGCCAGCATATCCCCGGACATTGCGGTTTCGATCGTATTTTTTGTTGCAACGCCTTGAAGACTGCGAGAAGAATTTCGGCGGGGAAGCAATGCATTGGCGGACGGGGAAGCAAATGAGCGAGATCAACAAGAGTCCGGCCTTCTGGCGTTCCTTTCCGATTTTCGAGGAATTCGACAAGGAGACGATTTCTGCGATCGCAGCACTTGCGATCTATCGTAAATGGACACCGGGAACGGTGATTTTTCAACGCGGCGATGAAGGCAATTACATGATTGCCGTTTTGTCCGGACGCATCAAGCTGTCGCTCATCACGCCCCAGGGCCGCGAATTGCTGCTGCGCCATATCGAGGCGGGCGCGCTCTTCGGCGAAATGGCTATTCTCGACAACCAGCCCCGCTCCGCCGATGCGACCGCGATCACCGCAACCGAAGGCTATGTCATCAGCAAGAAATCCTTCCTCGACTTCATCACCCATACACCGAACGCCGCCGCGTCGATCATCCGCTATCTCTGCCTGCAGCTGCGCGAAACGACGGACCGGCTGGAAACCATCGCGCTCTACGATCTGCACGCCCGCGTGGCACGGTTCTTCCTGGCGACGCTGAAGCAGATTCACGGCAACGAGCTACCCGAAAGCGCCAATCTGCGCATCACGCTCAGCCAATCCGATATTGCCGGCATACTTGGCGCCAGCCGTCCCAAGGTGAACCGGGCCATTCTGGCGCTGGAGGAAAGTGCTGCGATCAAGCGGCTCGATGGTGTCATCAGTTGCCATATCGGCCGCCTGCAGAAGATCGCAGAACCGGAAGAGGAATAACCCGTTGAAAAGTTTCCGCCTGTCCCGGATCAGGCCGCTTTTTGCGGGTGCAGCCGCAAGCCTTCTCGGCGCATTGCTGCTGTTCTTCTACGGTGGACCGGCGTTGGAAACGCAGCGGGAACAGTTTTTCGATTCCCTCACCCAATGGGTCCCCGCACCACAATCCGGAGAGATCGTCGTCATCGACGTCGACCGTAAATCGATGCAGCAGTCGACGGACAAGACCTGGGGCCGGGCCGAGACGGCCGATCTGCTGTCGAGACTGTCCAAGGCCGGAGCCAGGGCCGTTGCCATCGACTTCATCTTCAGCACGGCCTGCGATCCGGCGGAACCATCCAATATCGCGCTGGCACAGGCGATTTCCGGCGTGCCGGTCATTCTCGGTTTCCTGATCGCCGATGGCGGACCTGAACACCCCGCGCCGGTGCCGCCGGTTGCCGTCCGCAAACCGGTCACTATTCCCGATCTCTGGTTCATCAACGCCGCGGAAGCCTCCTGCAGCTTCCTGCAGACGGCGTCGCACTCGGCAGCGGCCGCGTTTCTGGTCGGCGACGAGGATGCCCGCATCCGCCGTGTCCAGGCCTTCTCGATCATCGGCAACGACGCCTATCCGGCGTTGGGACTTGAAGCCGCGCGCCTGGCTGAGGGTGGACACACGCCGATCCTCGGCGGACAACCCGCGTGGCTGAAGCTTGAGAGCCGGCTGATCGAACTGGATGAGGACGGTAGCCTGCGTTTTGCCGCGAGCCCCATTGCAGCCATCGAGGCACGCACGGTGTCGGCAGGCGATGTTTTGAGCGGCGGCGTTGCGGACGCGCGCTTCAAGGACAAGACGGTGTTGATCGGCAGCAGCCTGCCCAATCTCGGCGGGTTGCGCTCCACCGCCTCCATGCCGCTGGAACCATCGGTGCAGATCCATGCCGACATCGCCAATGCGGTGCTGACCGGTTTCATCCCGGAAAGGCAGGCAAAGCTTGCTTTGTTCGAAGCGGCACTGGCCCTGATCGGCGGGCTGTTGGTGGCCTTCGTCGCCACGCGTCTGCGGCCGGTCACCTCCGTTGCCCTCGGCATTCTGGCAATCTCGGCCACGATCGCTGCTGCTGCGGCGATCTATGCAGGGTCCGCGCTGCTGGTCGATGCCGTCGGCATCAGCCTTGCTCTGATCTTCGTACTTGTCGTGACCAGCACGCTGCAATTCGCCCGCGTCCGGCGGGCGGAATCGACAGCGCGCAGCAAATTCTCGCAGTACCTGCCGCAATCCGTCGTCGCCCGCTATATCGACAATCCGGATGACGACCGGGTGGCAGGAGAAGAACGCCCGGTGACTGCGCTGTTTACCGATATCGAAGGCTTTTCGACGCTATCCCAGAAATTGGCGCCGCGCGATCTCGTCACCCTGCTCGATATCTACTATGCCGAGGTCAACGGCCTGGTGGCGCGCTATGGGGGCATGGTCGACAAGGTGGTGGGCGATGCCGTGCATGCCTTCTTCAATGCGCCGGAGGATCTGAACGATCACGTCAACAAGGCGATCGACTGCGCCGAGGCGATCCGGGCTCTGACGGAGGAAATGCGGCAGCGTCCGGGTTTTGCCGAGCACCAGTTCGGCCGCACCCGGATTGGCATCGAAACGGGGATTGCCGTGCTTGGCGAGGTCGGCGCCGGCGGCAAGCTGGATTACACGGCTCATGGCGACTGCATCAATCTTGCAGCCCGGCTTCAGGAGGCCAACAAGTTCCTCGGCACCGCCATCTGCATCGGCCCGCAGGCCGCCGTCGAGAGCGGCCGCACCCTGCGCTCGGTCGGCATGCACGAAATCCGCGGTTTTGGCGAGATGGAACTGTTCACCAGCCAGGCCTGACTGCTGTCAGCGCTTCAGGCCGACACTGGCATAGGCCTCGACGATCCGGGCTTCCTTCCACTTCACGGTCTTGTTCGGCGCATCGCCGGGCTTGGCGATCTCGATGCCTTCACCGGCACCGACCAGCCGCCGGACGCCGCCGGCATCGACCGCCACCTGGCCATGTTCGACGAAAACGGCAAAGACGCCGCGATTGGGGCCTGCGAAAAACTTCGTACCCCGCACGCCGATCATGCCGAACGTGGTGCGCAGCGCCAGATCGATTTTCGGCAGGCCTTCCGGCCGGTCGAACACCATCTGGCCCATGCCGAGTTCCATTGTGCCGCCCTGACCGGCGATAAAGCTGTCGAGCAGAAGCTCCGTCTCGCTGCCGAGCAGAATGCGCGTGTCGCCGACCAGCGCCAGGTCGGCGAAACTGTCGCTGCCGGTGGCGACAAAATCATTGTCCATGATCTGCCCGCCTGTCGCCAACCCTTCCTGTTTTTCCGCTCGCTTGAGATTGACCTTGCCACGCACGTCCGATGCCTTGCCGATCACCGTGCTTGCCTGGGTCGGTATGGCAGCAAGACCGCCTGCGACCAGCGCGCAACCGGCAATGAATGCCCGCCGCCCGATCAGGCTTTGCCGCAGCACTTGAATGTCTGGCGTCATGTCCTTGCTCCTTGACCAAAACAATCCGGTTTTCCGGCGAAAACCCCGCTTCCTCGATTGAGACGTCTGACGTCCCCTCGGATTTCGCTCTTGCCCGGCGTCATCCCCATCCTCCTGCCCGGCGGCTCCAGGCGCTGTTTCCCGGGGAACAGCGCCGGCCCGGCCCGCGCCATAGGGTGACACAAACGCCAAGGAGAACGCCATGAAAAACGGACCCAGCAAGCGCATTTCGGCCGTCAATGCCATCCTGCTCACCGTCGTGAGCCTGGTTTCGATCGCAGCGATCGCCATTCCCCCCGCCCGCGCCGCCCCGGCATTGCTGCCGGCAGACCAATGCGACGCGGAAGCCGGCAGCGAACATGACCTGCAACGCAACCTGGCCTTTCGTCCCGTGGCGACCGAGGATATCCGCATCGGCATCGCCCTTTCGGCTTGCCGCGAAGCCTACAACCAGGGCAGCGGGCCGCGCCAGACCTTTGAGCTTGCCCGCGTGCTCCATGCCGCCGGCCAGCGCGGGCAGGCCGTGGCGATGCTGGAAAAGGCGGCCGAAGGCAACCATGCGGTTGCGATGGTGAACTATGCCGTGATGCTCGGCGAACGCGGCGACCACGCAACCGAGTTCGCGCTCTACCAGAAGGCGGCTGCCACCGGAAACATCCTCGCCGCCTATAATCTCGGCGTAGCCTACCGCGACGGCATCGGCACCTCGGCCAGCGGTGCGCTCGCCGCGCAATGGTTCGAGCGGGCGTCTATCGCCAAGGACAATCTGGGCGCCTTCAACCTCGCCGTCATGCTGGACGAAGGCACGCAAATCCCGGAGGACAACGGCAAGGCCGCGCAGTTCTACAAGCTGGCCGCAGATCGCGGCAATGTCGATGCGATGGTCAATCTCGGCCTGATGCTGGAGAGCGGCGAAGGCATGCCAGCGAATGCCTCTGCTGCGACCGCGATGTTCGGCCGGGCTGCGGAAAAGGGCGATGCGTTCGCACAGGGCAAGATCGCCCAGCCGGCGATTGATACCGCCATCACGAGCAGCGTCGAACTGAGCGAACAGGCAAGTCTGGCCATGCCGAAGACTGACCGTGTGAAGTGAGGCCGCCCTACCCCAGAAAGAGGCCCCGGCCTGCTCACGCCGGAGAACCCAGCGCCGTCCGTTGGGGCGGATTGAATTACCCGTCCCAACGGACAGTCAAACAGCAAACCGTAAGCGCAAACTAACCTTTTCGCTTAGCGAATTTCGCCCGCCTGCGGCCCCCAGGTGTCGGTGAGTGCAAAGCCATCGGCCATCGGATCGAACGGGTCGAGTGCGACCTGATGCAGGCCGAAGGTCCAGCCGCGTCCCGAAATGGTCGGGATGATCGCCGGACGCCCGGCCACTTCCGTGACGCTTTCGAGACCAACCTCGAATTCGGACCCGATGATCGAGCGCGACTTGAAGACATCGCCGACCTTTGCCAGCCCACGGGCGTGCAACGTTGCCAGATTGGCCGAGCTGCCGGTGCCGCAGGGGGAACGATCGACGCGGCCCGGCCACATCGTCGTGCAGGTGCGCACCGTACCATCAGCCTCGGTATCGCGAAACATCACATAGGCGACGCCCTTGATCTCGGGGATTTCCGGATGGACGACGGGAATGGTGCGGTTGACCAGATCCTTCAGGATCATGCCGGCCTCGACAATCTTGCGGGCATTGGCCTTTTCGATCGTGGTGCCGATCTGCGCCACATCGACCAGCGCATAGAAGATGCCGCCATAACAAATGTCCATCTTGATGCGGCCCCAATCCGGGGTGTCGATCTCGACATCCAGCTCATGCACGAAGGACGGCACCATGGTGAGCTTGACGCGCTCGCATCGGCCGTCCCGGCAGGTGGCCGTCGCCTTGACGAGACCGGCCGCAGTATCGAGCATGACGACCGTTTCCGGCTCCTTCATTTCGACAATGCCGGATTCCAGAAGCGCCGTGGTGACGCAGATCGAGTTGGAGCCGGACATCGCATGCGCCTGATCGGCCTGCAGGATGATAAAGCCGGCATCCGCCTCCGGCCGCTTCGGCGGCACCAGCAGATTGACAGACCCGATCGACGCAGCGCGAGGTTCCAGGCAAAGGAACCGGCGCAGGCTGTCATCGACGGTGTTGATGTGATGCAACTGTTCGGCAATGGTGTTGCCCGGTATTTTCGGCACGCCGCCGATTGCGACCTTGCCGATTTCACCTTCGCAATGAACATCCAGCAACTGGATCGTGCGCTTCCATCTCATCCCATCGCTCCTTGCATCCTCGACCCGGGAGAACCAACGCCCGTCACATCGAAAAACCGACCTGAATCTGTGATATATCAGCCAGCCCACTTTGCCTAGACGCTATCGGACTGGCCCCGGAAAAACCCTGCAATCTCGGATCGAAGCCGGGACCGTCAACGACGTTGCGACATTATGGCGTCCATCGGGACAACGGTATCGGATATGGGAATGCGCCATTTGAAGCCCGCGCTGATTTGAATCCTCCCAAATATGTTGCTTGACGCACGCGCCATCCACCGACAGCGTGTCGACATTAATTAGAGTTTTCTTTTTTAATCGGATTTCTGCAAAATGACGAAGCTGATCATCTTTACCGACCTCCACATGGTACCGGAAGGGCAGTCGATCATCGGTCTTGATCCTTTCAAACGGCTTGCCGCCGGCGTCGAGCATGTCAACCGCCACCATGCCGATGCGGAGCGGGTGATCATCATGGGCGACCTGACCCACCGCGCCGACCGGCCCTCCTACGAGCGGCTGAAGACCTTGCTGGACCAGTTCATCCCGCCGCTCGCCATCACCGTCGGCAACCATGACCACCGGGAAACGTTCACTGATGTGTTTCCGGACGTTGCCACGGACGAGGATGGCTTCGTCCAGCGCGTCATCGACTTTCCGGATTGCCGCGCCGTGATCCTCGATACGCTGTTTGCGCCGCCCTACGATTATCCGCGCAGCCATGCCGGTTTCCTCTGCACCAAACGCCTCGCCTGGCTAGACCGTCAGCTGGAAACCGCCGGCGACTTGCCGGTGCTGCTGTTCATGCACCACCCGCCGCACGCCACCGGGTTTACCGGCATCGACCTGATGCGGTTGATCAACGAGGTGGATTTCTACGACGTGGTGAAGCGCCGGGGCAATGTCCTGCATATCTTCGCCGGCCATGTTCACCGGACCATCTCCGGTTCCAGCCGGGGCATTCTGTTCTCGGTGTTCAAGAGCCCGGTCCACCAGCAGCCGATGCCTTTCGACGCCCCCGACGCCTCGCTCTCCGTCGACGAACCCGCCGCCTACGGCATCGCCGTCATGACGGACACGGGCATTCTGGTGCATACGGAGGATTACGAGATCGCCGTCCGGGAAGCGACCGTGGCTTAGTTTTTCTCTTCTCCCCTCGGGGAGAAGTGCCGAACGCAGTGAGGCGATGAGGGGGCGGTTCGACGCACTTTGAGTATGCCGTTCCCCCTCATCCGCCCTTCGGGCACCTTCTCCCCGCCGGGGAGAAGAGGAAGCCACAGCCTTCCACCCCTCCTCAATTTCATGCTACCCTGCCCGCATGACCCTTGCCGTTCCCGCTGATGATTTCGACTGCCAGAGCTGTGGCGCCTGCTGCAGCTATTCCGAAGACTGGCCGCGTTTTTCGCTGGAAACAGACGAGGAGCTGGACCTTATCCCCGCTGAATATGTTTCTGCCGATCTCGGCGGCATGCGCTGCGAGGACAATCGCTGTTCGGCGCTCGATGGCAAGCTCGGCATCCATGTCGGTTGCAAGATTTATGCGGTGCGCCCGATCGTCTGCCGCACCTGCATGCCGGGTGACGACGAATGCCTGATGGCGCGCCATAAATTATCCCAGAAAGTCTTGCTCTGACGCGGGATCGTCCGGTTCGATTTCGATATGACCGCATAGTGTACGGTTTTTTGGATTTAATTCGGGGAAATGTCCGGCATTAGGCTTGTTTTACCGGATAGCCATCCTGAGACCCCTGCCCTATTTTGCGCCCATGAATTCCGGGCCACGCCGCGTGTGCCTGACAGCTTCGAAAAGGGACGATTTCGATGAGCCAGCCGCAGCCACAAAACACCACCGATACCCCAACCGCTCCCTTTTCTAATTTTGCCCCGCCGATTGCCGAGCAGACGGCTCTGCGCCAGGCGATCACCGCCGCCTACCGCCGCCCTGAAAGCGAATGCCTGCCGCCGCTGGTGACGGCTGCCACCCTGCCCGACGATGTCCGCGCCCACGCCAAAAACACCGCCCGCAAGCTGATCACGGCGCTGCGCGCCAAGCACAAGGGCTCCGGCGTCGAAGGTCTGGTGCATGAATATTCGCTGTCGAGCCAGGAAGGCGTGGCGCTGATGTGCCTCGCCGAAGCCCTGCTGCGCATTCCCGATACCGCCACCCGCGACGCGCTGATCCGCGACAAGATCGCCGATGGCGACTGGCGCTCACATATCGGCGGAGGCCGTTCCCTGTTCGTCAATGCCGCCACCTGGGGCCTCGTCGTTACCGGCAAGCTGACCTCCACCGTCAACGACCGCAGCCTGTCGGCTGCGCTCACCCGCCTGATCGCGCGGGCCGGCGAGCCGGTGATCCGCCGTGGCGTCGATATGGCGATGCGGATGATGGGCGAGCAGTTCGTCACCGGCGAGACAATCGACGAGGCACTGAAACGCTCGCGCGCGCTGGAAGCCAGGGGGTTCCGCTATTCCTACGACATGCTGGGCGAAGCTGCGACCACGGCCGCCGACGCCAAGCGCTATTATGCCGATTACGAAAACGCCATCCACGCGATCGGCAAGGCCTCTGCGGGCCGCGGTATCTATGAAGGCCCCGGCATTTCGATCAAGCTTTCGGCGCTGCACCCGCGCTACGTCCGCGCCCAGTCGGCCCGCGTCATGGCCGAGCTGTTGCCGAAGGTGAAGGCGTTGGCGCTGATCGCCAAAAGCTATGACATCGGCCTCAACATCGATGCCGAAGAAGCCGACCGGCTGGAACTGTCGCTCGACCTGCTCGAAGCGCTGCGCCTCGATCCGGCCCTCTCCGGCTGGAACGGCATGGGCTTCGTCGTCCAGGCCTACGGCAAGCGTTGCCCGTTCGTGCTCGATTTCATCATCGATCTCGCCCGCCGCTCCGGCCACCGGATGATGGTGCGTCTGGTCAAGGGCGCCTACTGGGATGCCGAGATCAAGCGCGCCCAGATCGACGGCCTCGACGGTTTCCCGGTCTATAGCCGCAAGATCTATACCGACATTTCCTATATCGCCTGCGCCCGCAAGCTGCTGGATGCGACCGACGTGATCTTCCCGCAGTTCGCCACCCACAACGCCCAGTCTCTGGCGACGATCTACGAAATGGCCGGTCCCGATTTCAAGGTCGGCAAATACGAGTTCCAGTGCCTGCATGGCATGGGCGAGCCGCTCTATGACGAAGTGGTCGGCAAGGCCAATCTCGACCGTCCCTGCCGCATCTATGCGCCTGTCGGGACGCATGAGACGCTGCTTGCCTATCTCGTCCGCCGGCTGTTGGAAAACGGCGCCAACTCCTCCTTCGTCAACCGCATCGCAGATCCGGCCGTCTCGATCGACGAGCTGATCGCCGATCCCGTCGATACCGTCCGCGCCATGCCGGTGATGGGCGCCCAGCACGAGCAGATCAAGGCACCCGCCGATCTCTATGCCGGACGCAGCAATTCCGCCGGTCTCGATCTCTCCAATGAAGCCTCGCTGTCGTTGCTGTCGGAGGCATTGAAGGCCAGCGCTGCGATCGACTGGACCGCTGCCCCGCATCTCTGCGCCGAGACACTGCGTGGTGAAAGCCGTCCGGTGCTCAATCCCGGCGATCACCGCGATATCGTTGGCTCCGTCGTCGAGACCGCCGAAGACGATGCCCGCCGGGCCGTCGAGATCGCGCTTGCCGAAGGTGCCAAGTGGAGCGCCGTCTCCCCCACCGAGCGCGCCCAATGCCTGGTGCGCGCCGCCGATCTGATGCAGGCCCGCATGCCGACACTGCTCGGCCTAATCGTCCGCGAGGCCGGAAAATCGCTGCCGAATGCCATCGCCGAAGTGCGCGAAGCCATCGATTTCCTGCGCTATTATGCCGAACAGGCGACCCGCACGCTCGGCCCGGCGCATCAGGCGCTCGGCCCGATCGTCTGCATCAGCCCGTGGAATTTTCCGCTTGCCATCTTCTCCGGGCAGATCGCCGCAGCGCTGGTCGCCGGTAATCCGGTGCTGGCCAAGCCCGCCGAAGAAACCCCGCTGATCGCCGCGGAAGGCGTTCGTATCCTGCATGAGGCGGGCATCCCGGCCGAAGCTTTGCAGCTGCTGCCCGGCGACGGCCGCGTTGGTGCTGCCCTTGTCGGCGCGCCCGACATTGCCGGCGTGATGTTCACCGGCTCGACGGAAGTCGCCCGGTTGATCCAGGCCCAGCTTGCCGACCGGCTGTCCGCCTCCGGCAAACCGATCCCGCTGATTGCCGAAACCGGCGGCCAGAATGCCATGATCGTTGATTCATCCGCCCTTGCCGAACAGGTGGTCGGCGACGTCATCGCCTCTGCCTTCGACAGCGCCGGTCAGCGCTGCTCGGCGCTGCGCGTACTCTGCCTGCAGGACGATGTTGCCGACCGCGTGCTGACCATGCTGAAGGGCGCCCTGCATGAACTCGATATCGGCCGCACCGACCGTCTCGCCGTCGATGTTGGCCCGGTCATATCAGCGGAAGCCAAGGGCATTATCGAAAAGCATGTCGAAGCCATGCGCGGCATCGGCGCCAAGGTCGAGCAGATCGCGCTGCCGCCGGCAACGGCTGAAGGCACGTTCGTGCCGCCAACAATCATCGAGCTGAAACAGCTCTCCGACCTCAAGCGCGAAGTGTTTGGCCCCGTCCTGCACGTGCTGCGCTACGAGCGCGACGATCTCGACAGGCTGATCGACGATATCAACGCCACCGGCTATGGCCTGACCTTTGGCCTGCACACGCGTCTTGACGAAACCATTGCCCATGTCACCAGCCGCGTGAAAGCCGGCAATCTCTACGTCAACCGCAACATCATCGGCGCCGTCGTCGGCGTCCAGCCGTTTGGCGGACGTGGCCTGTCGGGCACCGGCCCGAAAGCCGGCGGCCCGCTTTATCTCGGCCGCCTCGTCACGACGCCGCCGGTGCCGCCGCAGCACAGCTCGGTCCATACCGATCCGGTCCTGCTCGATTTTGCCAAGTGGCTGGACAGCAAGGGCCTGAGAACCCAGGCGCAGGACGCTCGCGAAACCGGCAGCCAGTCGGCGCTCGGCCTCACCACCGAGCTTGCCGGCCCGGTCGGCGAACTCAACCTCTACGCCCTGCATGCGCGCGGAAAAATCCTGCTGGTGCCGCAGACTGCCGATGGCCTCTACCGCCAGCTTGCCGCCGTCTTTGCAACCGGCAATACCGCCGTGGTCGATACGGCATCCGGCCTCAAGGAAGCGCTGGCATCGCTGCCCACCACGGTCGCCGCCCGCGTGTCCTTCACCGCCGATTGGCGCATGGACGTACCCTTTGCCGGCGCCCTGATCGAAGGTGAGGCAGAGCGTATCCGCGCCGTCAACAAGCAGATCGCCACCCTTCCCGGCCCACTGGTCCTGGTCCAGGCAGCGTCGACGGCAGAGCTTTCGAAAAACCCCGATGCCTATTGCCTCAACTGGCTGCTCGAAGAAGTCTCCACCAGCGTCAATACGGCGGCTGCCGGCGGCAATGCAAGCCTGATGTCGATCGGGTGAGGATACTTGCCGCCCGGATGAAAGCTCGCAAAGCTTCCCCTCCCCGATAGCCCGGTTTGGTTTGGCGAGCCGCCCTCACTCCCCGTCATTCTCGCCCTTGTGACGGGAATCCAGTGGCGCCGCGTCTGCGGCGCCAAAAGACTCTTGTTCTCTCTATAAGGCATTTCTCCCACCGCGCCGACGCGCGGTGACTGGATGCCCGCCACAAGGGCGAGCATGACGGAGAGTGGGGTCGCCACCCCACTGCACCCCCCGAAAAATGGCATCCCTTGGCACCACACCACCCGATGCGCTATCACCGCGCAAACGGGCCGGCCAATGTTCACGCTTCAACGCATCGAAACCTACACTCAGGACATCAAGAAGAGCCGGTTTCTCGCGGTCTGCGGCCCCGTGCCCAGCGAGCAGGCAGCAAAAGACTTCATTGCCGAACATTCCGACCTGACGGCGAACCACAATTGCTGGGCCTTCCGCATCGGCCAGACCTACCGGTTCAACGATGACGGCGAGCCGAGCGGCACGGCGGGAAAGCCGATCCTGCAGGCCATTGATGGCCAGTCGCTCGACCATATCGCCATTGTCGTCATCCGCTGGTTCGGCGGCACGCTGCTGGGCAGCGGCGGCCTGATCCGCGCCTATGGCGGCACGGCGGCGATCTGCCTGCGTGCTGCGGAGAAGATAGAGGTCATCGAGACGATCGAGGCCACCGTCGATTGCGACTTTTCCGATCTGGCCCTGATCAAGGCGCGGCTCGCCGGGCTGGGCGCGGTGATCAGCGCGGAAGCTTTTACCGGTACAGGCGCCAGCCTTACCCTGCAAATCCCAAAGGGCGCGGCTCAGGCAGCCGCTGCGATGATCCTTGATCTCAGCCGTGGCCGCGCAGTCCTCACCCTGGAAGATTGACCGAACCAATGCGCAGCACTTTCGATAACGCGTTGAAAACAAGAATTATTTTTCCTCCCATCCCATCTTGCCGAAAGATTGGCTGCTGGCCAGCCTGTCATATTCGGAATAGAAACAGCGGGTAAACAGAGTTTTCCCGCCCGGATGGGGCGGGATTGACGGGGCGGCGTGCTCCGTCCGGCGAGGATGAAATCATGAAAAACAGAATTTTGGGGCGCACCGGCGCGACCATTTCCGAAATCGGCTTCGGCGCCTGGCAGATCGGCGGCGCCTGGGGCGATGTTTCCGAGGAAGACGGCAAGCGCGCGCTGAATGCGGCTCTCGATGCCGGCGTCACCTTTGTCGATACCGCCGATGTCTATGGCGACGGCCGTTCGGAAAAGATCATTGCGGCAGTCCTCAAGGAACGTGGCGGCGAAAAGCCGTTCGTTGCCACCAAGGCCGGCCGCCGGCTGAACCCGCATGTGGCCGAGGGGTACACTGCTGCCAATATCGAAGCCTTTATCGACCGAAGCCTTGCCAATCTCGGCGTCGAGACCCTCGACCTCGTGCAGCTTCATTGCCCGCCGACCGAAGTGTTCTACCGGCCGGACATGTTCGGCGCGCTGGACGATCTCACCGTCAAGGGCAAGATCCGCAACTACGGCGTCTCGGTATCGAATGTCGAGGAAGCCCTGAAGGCGATCGAATATCCGGGCGTCGCGACCATCCAGATCATCTACAACATTTTCCGCCAGCGCCCGCATGACCTGTTCTTCGAGCAGGCGCAAAAGAAGAATGTCGGTATCATCGTCCGCGTGCCGCTGGCGTCCGGCCTCCTGTCCGGCAAGATCACCGCCGATACCAAGTTTGCCGATGACGACCATCGCAAGTTCAACCGCAACGGCGAATTCTTCGATGTCGGCGAGACCTTTGCCGGCGTGCCGCTGGATGTAGCGCTCGAGGCCGTCGAGCAGGTGCGCCCTCTCGTGCCACAGGGCGCGTCGATGGCGCAGTTCGCGCTGACCTGGATCCTTCAGAGCCCGGCCGTCTCCGTCGTCATCCCAGGCGCCCGCAACGAGGCGCAGGCCAAGGCCAATGCCGCCGCCAGCGAACTGCCCGCGATCCCTGCCGAAACGCTGGCAGCCCTTGCCGATGTCTACGAGCGGCTGATCAAGGTTCACGTTCACCAGAAATGGTAAAAGACATAGGCCGCGCCGGTTCTCCCGGCGCGGCTATACCGGGTTCGTCGCGCGATCGCTGCATTGCACATGAACGACCGCATGCGAGACGAAACAGTTTTTTCCAGCTATAGCGACGAGGCCGGGGCGTTTCGTCGCCGGTCGAACAATGACCCAATTGCCGGAGAAGACCATGGCTTTCGATCCCATCAAAGCGCTCACCAACTATTCGGACGCGGAGTGCACGGTGCAGTTCATGATTGCCGGAAGTACGGCTTCGGTCTTCCCGTCACTGGAAGCAGCCACGATCTTTGCCCGCGAAAACGGCGCTGGCTGGAAGGACGTCGAGATCACCGTGCATCTCGATCGCGAAGACATCGTCTACGCCACCGGAAAAACCCGCACCCTCATCGAAGCCTTGCGAAAGAAGAAATAGTCCGGATTGAGAGGGCGCGCTGGCGTGGCCACACGCTACTGCGGCGTTTCGCCCGTGGGCGAAAGCCATCTTATCTTACCGCTAAGTCATTGAAAGAAATGGTGCACCCGGAACGATTCGAACGTCCGACCCTCAGATTCGTAGTCTGATGCTCTATCCAGCTGAGCTACGGGTGCTTCCTGCTGCGGCGTTAACCGCTTGCGTGGCGATCCTCTAAAACGTCCAACAGGGGAATGCAAGCGAATTTCGGCAGAAAAATTCTTTTTTGATGAAACTGCCCGCTTATATCCTTGAAACTGTGGATGGATTTCAGCCACAAAGCCTTTTCACAGCACCGTTTCACGCGTTTTGGCGCGTGATTTAAAAATCTGCAGTCAGCGCCTGGCCTTCGAGCGGAAAGCATCGAGGGGGACGGGACGGTCGGGCAATTCGATTCTGAACAGCGTGCCCGGCGTCGGCTTTTCCACCAGCGCGATGGTGCCGCCATGGGCGAGCACCAGTTCGCGGGCGATGGCAAGCCCGAGACCCGTGCCGCCGGAACGGGCGGAGCCCCTGAAGGCCGCAAACAGGTTCTCGCGCGCCTTGGGCGGCATGCCGGGGCCGGTATCATCAACGGAGATACTGACGACGCTGCCGGTGCGCATCGCCGAAACGCTGATCAGGCGCGCAGCCCCGTTGTCGGCATGATCGTTCATCAGTGCCTGGACCGCGTTGCGGCAGATATTGTGGACGACGCGGAACAGTTGTTCACTATCGGCATCGACCTGCAGCCCGTCGGGGATCTGGATCTGGAACTCGATCCCGGCATTCGGGTCGATCGCCAGCATTTCGCCGACGTCGCTGACCAGCGGCCGAAGCTCGACGAACCGCCGATGCGGCTCCGGCTCGGTGGTGCGGCCATAGGATAGAACCTCGGTGGTATAACCGACGGCGCGGTCGATGGTGCGCAGCAGCGTCGGGGCGAAGCGCTTGACGATTGGATCGTCGACATCGGCCAGGCGGTCGGAGATCAGCTGCGCCGATGCCAGGATGTTGCGCATGTCGTGATTGATCTTGGACACGGCAAGCCCGAGATCGGCCAGGTTCTTCTGCTGCTTCAGCGTCTTCTGCAGCTGTTGCTGCATGGCCGACAGATGCTGTCCGGCGATGGAGAGTTCGTCCCGGCCGGGTGCCGGTTCCAGCACGCGGGCGGGATCGGACGGCTCGGCCGCGAATTCCTGCATATTGGTGGTCATCCGGCGGATCGGCGCGATCATCAGCCGGTTGATGGCAAGGAAGATCAGCGCGGCCGTAAACAGCGAAATGGCCAGCGACAGGAAGAAGACATTGCGTGAATAGACCAGCATCGCCTTGCGCAGGCTCGCGTCCGCCATCACCACTTCGATGATCGCATCGCTTTCACCGATCGGGCCATAGATACGAATGATCTTGTCACCACCGAACAGCAGCGTGTCGAAGGCATCGCAGATGGCGGAGATGGGGGTCATCGCGGCAACGTCATACTGCGCGTCGATTTCAGGCGGCATGTCCACCGCCGCGATCAGCCGCGATTCGTCCTTGCGCCGGAGAACGATGGCCTTGGTGCCGGTCGCCATCAGGGTTTCCTCCTGCAGCGGCCGCGACAGCTGCACGTCCTGCAGGCCATCGACCACCACGCCGGCGGCGGCCGCCGTATTCAGCCTGTCTTCCATCCAGCGGATACGCATATTGGCAACCGACGGCACAAAGATCAGCACTTCGGCCAGCATGACGAAGATGACGGTCAAAAACAGAAGCTTGCCGGACAGGCCGCGAAAAAACCCAGCGCGGGCCGGCTGCCTTTGAAAGGCCGTGGTTTCTGTCGTTTCTGCCGTCATGTCAAAAAATTCCATCGTCTCAGCCGAAACGTCTGAGCAAACGGATGATGGCCCGGACGAACGGCGTGCGTGTCAGGGGCGTATAATAGGCGATGACGGCGCGTTTTCCAATCTCGGTCATGGTCGGATAGGGCACGATGGCGTTGCGCACATGCGACAGGCCCTGGCCGTTGGAAATGATGACGGACCACATGGTGATCATCTCGGCCGCTCCGGACCCGGCGATGCCGACCCCGAGAATTTTTCCACGCCTGCCGGTGATGATCTTGATCAGGCCTGCCGTGCTATTTTCCGCTTGCGCACGATCGTTGTCCGCATAGGGCCAGCGAAGGACCTCGGCCTTGCCATAGCGGGCACGCGCCTCCTCTTCCCCAAGGCCGACAGAGGCGATTTCCGGATCGGTAAAGGTGGCACGCGGAACGATATCTTGGTTTTCACGCGCTGGCAGCCGGAACAGGATTTCGCGCAGCACCAGCGAAGCATGATAATTGGCCGCATGGGTGAATTTCAACCCGCCCGCCGCATCGCCAATCGCGTAGACCCGGCGGTTTTGCGTGCGCAGGCTGCCATCGACAGCGATGCCGGTTTCCGTCACGGCAATGCCTGCGGCCTCAAGTCCCAGCCCGGACGTATTGCCTTTTTTGCCGGTCGCAACCAGCAGGGCGCTGCCATCGATGCTGACCGGTCCAGCCTGCGTTTCGCAGTGCAGGCGTTGGCCTGTCGCCGTCTTCTCGACAGACAGAACCCGGCTGTGTTCGAACACAGCGATACCTTCGCCACGCAGCTGGTCGAGGACGATGCCCGACAACTCGGGATCCTCCTTGGCCAGCGCCCTGCCCGCGTCAACGACCGTTACCTTCGCCCCCAGCCGCCGGTGCGCCTGTGCCATCTCCAATCCGACCGGTCCCGCGCCCATGATCAGCAAATGCTGTGGAAGGCTCTTGAGGTCGAACAGGGTTTCGTTGGTGAGATAATCGATATCGGCAAGCCCGGGGATCGGCGGAATGACCGTCGAGGATCCCGTGGCGATGACGAAACGGCGGGCGCGGATGGTCAAGCCGCCGGCGGTCACCGTGTCAGGATCGGTAAACCGGGCATCGGCGCGGATGACCGTCACCCCCATGGCGGTGAAGCGCTCGGCCGAATCGTTCGGCGCAATCGCATCGATCACCGAGCGGACATGCGCCTGCACCTTTTCGAAATCGATCACCGGTTCACCGGCGTTCACCCCGAATTCGGCCGCCTTGCGCACCGCATGGGCGTGCTTTGCTGCGGCGATCAGCGCCTTGGAAGGCACGCAGCCGATGTTCAGGCACTCGCCGCCCATCCGCCCACGCTCGATCAGCACGACCGGCACGCCGAAGGCGGCAGCACCTGCCGCGACCGAAAGGCCGGCGGAGCCTGCGCCAATGACGCAGATATCGGGGGAAAGAACCGTTGCCACGCCCTCAGTCTTGTCCACGATCACCCGCCGCCTGCCGTTTTTCGCGAGCAAATTGCACGAGAAGCGGCAACGCGGCAATGACGGCGAGCGCCATGAAGGCAAAGGTCAGCTTTGGCGTCAGGAAATCGGACAGCTGCAGCGACCTGCCGTGTTCGGCCGCATCGCCGATGGCCTCCTCGAAGCCGCAGCCAAGCCATGTATAAACGAATGTGCCCGGAATGATGCCGACCACGGTGGCCAACGCAAAGGTCCGCAGGCTGACGGCGAAGAAGGCGGGCGCGATGTTGACGATGAAAAAGGGAAACATCGGCGCAAGCCGCAGCACCAGCAAGTAACTGAAGGCATTGCGGCTGAAGCCGGCCGAAAACCGCTTGAGAAACGGCCCGGCCCGCCGCCGGAGAATATCGCCGAACACCGTGCGTGCCCCGGCAAACAACAGACAGGAACCGATAGTGGCGGCAATGACGACGATGACGCCGCCGGTCAGCCAGCCGAACAGGAAGCCGGCAAAGATCGTCAGCACCGAAGCCGCCGGAACCGATAGCGCCACGACGGCCGCATAGACGACAAAAAACAGCGACGCAGCCCGCAGCGGATGCTGCGCGACCATATCCAGCAGCATCTCGCGCTGATCCGCCAGCCAGCCGAGCGTCACGTAGCGGTGCCACCCCAGCCCATAGGCAACGGCAAGGCCTGCTGCCAGCACGAGAAGCGGCGCCACGCGTAGCACCAGCGGCTGCCCTGCCGGTTCAGCCTCGCCTGCTGTGGTTTCCCGGCGGCCTTCCACTGTCAGCTGCTGCCTCTCGCGCTCGTTGTGTTCCATTGCCCAGCATTAGAAGGAAAGCACTGCTCGAACCAATAACGAATGATCGCGATCAAAAACGTCGCCGTGATCGAAACGCAAAAATCCCGCGGCGATACTGGATCGCCGCGGGATTGCCGTTCAAGTCCGTTCCTCGTCAAAGGATCAGAATTCTTCCCAATTGTCCTTCGACACTGCAGCACTGGCCGAACCACCGCCAAAGGCGCGGGCGACAGTGCCCATCATCTTGCGGGCAGGCGAAGCGACCGGCCGGGTATTGTCACGCACCGGGGCAGCAACCACGCGTAACGGCGCGCTGTCATCCAGCTTGAAGTGCGAGATCAGCCGCGCCAGGCTGTCGGCCTCGGCCGAAAGCTTGTGGGTGGCGGCATTGGCTTCTTCCACCATCGCAGCGTTCTGCTGGGTCACCTGGTCCATCTGGTTGACGGCGGTGCTGACTTCGCCAAGACCGGTCGACTGTTCGCGGGCAGCTGTGGCGATCGAATGGATGTGATCGTTGATGCTCAAAACCCGGGTCTCGATCTGGCCGAGAACCTGACCGGTCTCCTGCACCAGCTTGACGCCGGTTGCGACTTCCGCACCGGATTTGGCGATAAGACCCTTGATGTCCTTGGCGGCACTGGCGGCACGCTGGGCAAGTTCACGGACTTCCTGGGCAACAACGGCAAAGCCCTTGCCTGCGTCCCCTGCACGTGCTGCTTCAACACCGGCGTTCAGCGCCAGAAGGTTGGTCTGGAAGGCGATCTCGTCGATCACGTTGGTGATCTGGCCGATCTCGCTGGAGGCCTGCTCGATGCGGCCCATGGCATCGACGGCCTTGCGCACGACTTCGCCGGACTGGGCTGCACTCTGCTTGGCCTCGGTGACCATGACGGTCGCTTCCTGGGCGCGGTCGGTGGAGTTGCGCACGGCGGCGGTGATCTGTTCCAGCGCAGCAGACGTTTCTTCCAGCGCTGCGGCCTGCTGTTCGGTGCGCTTCGACAGGTCGTCGGCGGCCGAGCGTAGTTCCGTCGAGTTGCCGTTGATCGAGTCCGTCGTGGTGCGCACTTCGCGCAGGGTGTTCTGCAGGGTCGACAGCGAGTCGTTGACGTTCTGCTGCAGTTCGGCAAAGGCGCCCTGAAAATTGCCGCGCATATTCTGCGTCAGATCGCCGCCCGAGAGGCTGGCGATAACCCGGCGGGTCTCGTTGACGCCGCTGTTCACACCATCGACAAGCTCATTGAGGCTGGCAGCGAAGCGATTGAGGTCGGCATTGCCGTAGTCCTTGCTGATCCGCTGGGTAAAGTCGCCCGCAGCTGCTGCCGTTACGACGACGGCAATGCTGGACTGCAGATCGGCACTCTTTTCACGCAGCGCGCTTTCCTGGGCGTTCAGTTCGCGCACGGCCAGACCGTTGCGCTTGAACACCTCGACGGCACCGGCCATCTCGCCGATTTCGTCCTTGCGTCCGGCAAAAGGCACGTTGGCATTCAAGTCGCCATCGGCAAGCTGCTTCATCGCGCCCGTCAGTTGCAGGATCGGCTGGCTGAGCTGCTTGGTGCCGATATAGAAAGCCGTCCCCGCACCCATGACCAGACCGAAGCCTGCCGTCAAAAGTACCATGAGGATCATCCGGCTTTCGATCGCATTGACCTCGTTCTGGATCGTATCCAGCGCCGCGCGGTCGGTCTCGACGATCGCATCGATCTCGGCCTGGAAGGCCTTGCGGTTGGCGCGGTTGAGATCGTTGTTGCCTTGCTCGTTGGCAGCCTGCGGCGAGACTTCCTGGCTAAGGCGGGCTGTTTCCGAGCGGAACGTACGGAATTCGGCTGCGCGTTTGACAACAGCTTCGAAGGCAGGGATTTCCTCGGCAGGAACGAGCGGCTTCCACTCCGTGAACAGGGCATCGATCTTGTTGAGGTTCTTCACCAAGCCTTCAGCGAAGGGCTTTGATTTTTCCACTGTCGGCGCTGCGTAAATCCCACGCGCTTCCATGACGACGGCCGTGACAAGCCGGTTCAGATGCTCGCCGTTGAAGGCGCGATCCGAGGCGTTGTCGAACTGGACCAGCCTTGTATTGTATTGTGTAATGACGGTCAGTGCCATGCCCGTCACAGCCAGTGCGATCAGGCTCATCACGCCGACGATGAGATAGATCTTGCCTCGAATTTTCATGTACGTCTCTCCCTGGGACCGGCAGCAGGCGGTAAAAAGCACAGCTTGCAGGCACTTGCATCCAGATCGACACTAGGATGGGATGGTTAACGAAGCCTCATATAAGACTTAACAATTCTACTGGTCTCCTCTTAGGGCTTTGTTTAGTCAAATACATTATTATGTGCTAAATTTCAATCTTAAGTTGAAAACTACAATCCGCGCATAGCGGTGCGGCCGACGCTTTAAAAGCGGGAAAATTGCCTCAACCCCAGCTTTTCAGCCCCGGCAATTGACTTTCGCGGCCCTTTGCTCTTATAAGCCGCCCACGTCCGGACAAGTCCCCTTGCCCTGTGCAACGCCGTGTCCGGAACGTAACGCTCCCTTGCTAAGAAGCAAACCCAAGAAGGGCCGCACACCGCGGTATTAAAATAAATGACGAAGCGTACCTATCAACCGTCTAAGCTTGTTCGCAAGCGCCGTCACGGCTTCCGTGCACGTATCGCCACAAAGGGTGGCCGCAAGGTTATCGTTGCCCGCCGGGCACGTGGCCGTAAGCGTCTGTCGGCTTAAGGCCGTCTGGCGCGTGCCGCGTCTTCGCGCACTAATCTTCGCGAAACCTGCAAGCGCGGCTTCATGGCGCCGGAGCATCCTGCAAACGTCCGTCTGGACGATGGATGCTCCTGCTCCCGGAAGGAGCGCGGGCGAATGACATCACCCAAGCCTAAATCAACTGCCGGGCGGCTGAAAAGCCGGCCGCAGTTTCTTGCCGTGCGCAAGGGAGAGCAACGGAAGGGTACGTTGTTTCTTCTGGAAGTTCTTGATCGCAACGAGCCTGACACCGCGCCCCGCGTCGGTTTCACCGTCACCAAGAAGCATGGCAATGCCGTCGAACGCAACCGGATGCGCCGGCGCCTGAAGGAAGCGGTGCGACTTTCCGCCGGATTTGCAATGAAGCCCGGACTTGACTATGTGATTGTCGCCAGACGCGACCTTTTGAACGCGCCCTTCGAGCGGATCGGCAAGACCCTCTGCGAGCGGATCGAAAGCAAGCAAAAATATTCACGGCCACCGGCCGGCTCCAGGAAAGAATGATGGAAAAAAACCGCAACTACTTCGTGGCGATCGGGCTATCGGTGCTCATCCTGATTGCCTGGCAATTTCTCTATGTGAATCCGAAGATAGAGAAAGAACGGATTGCGGCGGAAGCCCATCAGAAGATCACTCAGCAGAACCAGCCGGCTGTCACGCCGGCCGTTCCCGGCCAGGCCCAGCCGGCCCAGGGTGCTGTCCCCGGCGCAGTTGAAACCCGTGACCAGGCGATCGCCAAATCGGCCCGTGTTTCCATCGACACGGCTGCGGTCAGCGGCTCGATCAATCTGACCGGCGCACGCTTCGACGACCTGAAGCTCAAGGAATACCACGAGACCGTCGACGACAAGAGCCCGCTGATCACCCTGTTCAGCCCCTCCGACACGCCGGACGGCTACTTTACCGAACTCGGCTTTATCGGCAACGAGGCATCCGGCACCGTTCCAGGCCCGGCGACCGTCTGGACGGTCAAAAGCGGCGACAAGCTGACGACGGCGACACCTGTTGTTTTGACCTTCACCAACGAGAAGGGCGTGGTTTTCACCCGCACCATCTCGATCGACGAGCATTTCATGTTCCAGATCGTAGACTCGATCACCAACGGCAGCGGCGCGCCGGTATCGCTCTCCACCTATGGCCGCGTCACCCGCTTCAACAAGCCGACCACCCCGAGCGTCTACGTTCTGCATGAAGGCTTTATCGGCGTCATCGGCGAGCATGGTCTCAACGAAGTTGCCTATAGCAAGGTGGAAAACGACGTTCCGGCCAAGCATGAGAAGGCAACGACCGGCTGGCTCGGCATCACCGACAAGTACTGGGCCGCAACCATCGTGCCGCCGCAGAACCTGGCCTACGAATCCAAGTACGAACACTTCACCGATGGCCGTCCGCGCTTCCAGGCTGATTACAAGCAGGATGCCGTGACGATCGCGCCCGGCCAGTCCACCGACCTCAAGACCCTGGTCTTTGCCGGTGCCAAGCAGGTTCCGCTGGTTGACGGTTACGAGAAGTCCTACTCGATCCCGCAGTTCGACCTTTTGATCGACTGGGGCTGGTTCTACTTCATCACCAAGCCGATGTTCAAACTGATGGACTTCTTCTTCCGTTATTTCGGAAACTTCGGCGTTGCGATCCTTCTGACCACCATCGTCGTCAAGCTGCTGTTCTTCCCGCTCGCCAGCAAGCAATACGCTTCCATGGCGAACATGAAGAAGGTTCAGCCGAAGATGGAGGAACTGAAGAAGAAACACGGCGACGACCGTATGGCGCTGCAGCAGGGCATGATGGCCCTCTACAAGGAAGAAAAGATCAACCCGATCGCCGGCTGCTGGCCGATCCTGTTGCAGATTCCGGTGTTCTTCGCGCTCTACAAGGTGATCTACGTCACCATCGAAATGCGCCATGCGCCGTTCTTCGGCTGGATCCAGGACCTTTCCGCACCGGACCCGACCTCACTGTTCAACCTGTTCGGCCTGCTGCCCTACGCCGTGCCGCACGCGCTGATGATCGGCGTCTGGCCGTTGATCATGGGCATCACCATGTTCCTGCAGATGCGCATGAACCCGACGCCGCCGGATCCGACACAGGCGATGCTGTTCACCTGGATGCCGCTGGTCTTCACCTTCATGCTGGCCAGCTTCCCGGCCGGTCTGGTCATCTACTGGGCCTGGAACAACACGCTGTCGATCACCCAGCAGGCGTTCATCATGAAACGCCACGGCGCCAAGGTCGAACTGATCGACAATCTCAAGGGATTGTTCACACGAAAACCGAAACCCGCCGAATAGGCCGGGACAAGGCGAAAACGACCAACCCCGGATCGGCTGATCCGGGGTTTTTTTCTGGCCGGAACACACCCTTGGCGCTTCGGCTGGTTCTGCGGCGGCTAGACCATCCGCTGCATTTCCTCCCCGAGCCATTTGCGGAATTTCCGGGTCATGCGGTTTTCATGGCGCTGGAAGACCACCCGGTAGTGGCCGAGATCCACCGGCCCGAAGCCCGGCAAAACCACCAGCCCGCCGGACCGGATTTCGCGCTCCGTCAAGAATGCCGGCGCAAGCACCATGCCCAGCCCCGCAGTCGCCGCGTGCAGGGCGGCATCGTCGGTGTCGAACACATGCTGGATCTGTATGGCGCTGCGCTCGAGGCCAAGCGTGCGGGTCCACAGCGCCCAGTCCCAATTGTCCACCGCACATTGCAGGGCTGGAACCTTGCCGAGATCACCGGTCTCCCCATAGCCGACCGCAGCCAGAAGCGCCGGCGATGCGACCGGGCGGCTCATATCGGCGGCAAGCCATTCCCCCTCCACAGGGTTCGTGCCGGCGCGATGATAGGAAATCGCCAGGTCGCCCGAACCGAGAGAGATGCTGGAACCGGTTTTCGTCTCGACACGGACACGGGCGGCGGGATTGAGCGTCTTGAACCGCTCCAGCGCCGGGATCAGCCAGCGAACGGCCAGCGAGATCGACACGCGGACGACAATTTCGTTCTGGTCGCGGCTGAGCGCTTCGGCCGATCGGTCGATTGCCGCGATCGCGGCGGCGGCATCGTCGTGAAAGCGGCGTCCGGCATCCGTCAACTCAAGGAAATTGTGGCTCCGCTTGAACAGCGCCACGCCCAGTTCGCCCTCCAGCTTCTTGAGCTGATGACTGACGGCGCTCGGCGTGACGCCGATTTCTCCGGCGGCTTGCACGATACTGAGATGACGCGCGGTCAGGACGAAAACCCGAACCGCGTTCAGCGAGACACTGCGCTTGTTCTGCATCGAGAATACTCATTCAGGGCTCAAAAATCGAATTTGCAATACGGTGCGCCGATTTGGCAAGAGTTTCGATTGAAACCATTGAAAGCTATGGCCTTGCGGAAAAGTCTGTTGAACTCGAATGCCGAAGCCATGATCTGGGTCGTGCTCGGCACGGCGTTATTTTCCTTGATCTTTGCATCCGGCAAGTTTGGCGGAGACAGCATGTCCGTGCTGCAGATCCAGTTCCTCCGGTACATCAGCGGCTTCGCGACACTGCTTTGCGTGGTTGCCTGCAAACGGGACAGCTTGCGCGTCTATCGTAGCTCCCGGCCGGTTTCACATGCCATGCGCGCCGCGTTCGGTGTCTCCGGCGGTTTTGCGCTGATCTATTCCTCGGCGGCGATGCCGATTGTCGATGCGACGGCGCTTGGCCTTCTCTATGTGGTTTTCATCATTCCGCTCGCCGTTCTCGTGCTGAAGGAAACCGTGACGAAGCAGCATATGCTCGGCATTACCCTCAGTTTCGCCGGCGCCGGTTTCATCATGATCTCGCGCGGCGCCTTCACCCAGTTCGAGCCCGCCTATCTCGTGCCTGCGGGCATTGCCGTTCTCGGTGCCGCCCTGCTGGCCATCGAGGGCCTGATGATCCGGGTCCTGTCGCACGCCGACCGGCCGCTGACGGTGCTGCTCTATGTCAACGGCTTCGGCATCCTGTTTCTGGCTCTGCCCGCCATCCTGACGTGGAAGGAAGCGTCCCTCTCCGCCATGGCCCCGTTTCTGCTGCTCGGTCCCATCGCGGTGGCGGCGCAATATTGCGTCGTGCGCGGCTACCGGCTGGCCTCGCTGGCGATCGTCGGACCGGTCGATTATGCGTGGCTGGTCTTTGCCGCAGTCATCGGCTTCCTGTTTTTCAACGAAATACCAACCACCGGCGTGCTGGCAGGCGCGGCCATCATCGCCATCGGCGGCGTGGTGCTTGCCGTGATCAAACCCGAGCCGGAAACCGCCCGCACCGAGGATAGATAGCAGCGCACACATGCGCAGAATATTTGCGACAGCGCCCCGTCGCGGATATGCGCGCATGTCGGTTCGCCTGCTCCTACACTTGACCACCGCAACCGGATTCCCGCCATGTCGCAGCCCCTGCAGCAATCCGCAAGCACCGGCCAACCCACTGCCACCCATGGCGCGGCGCTGGTGCTCGGGTCCGCCATCGTCTGGAGTTTTGGCGGCACGCTGGCGCGCTTTCTGTCGATCGAAGATGGCTGGACGATCGTGTTCTGGCGTTCGCTGTTCGCCGCCGTCTTCCTCATCTTCTTCATGCTATTGCGCGACGGGCCGCGCGGCACCGTCACGCTGTTTCGCCACATGGGTCTGCCGGGCATTGCGGTCGGCCTGTGTTTTGCCATCGCCTCGACCTCGTTCATCCTGGCGCTCGCCTATACCACCGTCGCCAACATCGTGCTGATCCAGGCCGGCGTGCCGCTGATTGCCGCGCTGATCGGCTGGATTGTCTTTCGCGAACGCGTCTCGCTTCTCACCTGGCTTGCCATCGCCGCCGTGATCGGCGGCGTTGCCATCATGGTGTCGGATTCCGTCGGCGGGACGGTCTCGCCGGTTGGCGATGCGCTGGCCGTCCTGATCGCCTTCGTCTTCGCACTCGCCACCGTCATCACCCGCCGCTACGCGCATGTGCGCATGACGCCCGCCGCCTGCTTCGGCACCCTCGTTGCCGGCACGGTCGCAGCCATCATGACATCGGGCCTCAGCGTCACTTTGCCGGAACTCGGCATTCTCGCGACGTTCGGCGCTCTCAACTTCGGCCTCGGCCTGGCATTCTTCGTCACCGGCGCCCGGCTTATCCCGTCAGCACTCGCAGCCCTTCTCGGCACCGCCGAGACGATCCTTGCGCCACTTTGGGTCGCCCTGATCCATGGCGAAATCCCCAGCCTCAACACAATCCTCGGCGGAACGGTGGTGCTGGTTGCCTTGCTCACCTACCTCAGCGTCGAGATGTGGCGCCAAAGACGGGCGATTGGTTGAGCCAAAACCTCGAAAATCGCAAGTTTTCTTGACATGACGGAGCAAAACATCGAAGTCCTCTCCTGAAGCCAAGGACAGGACCGCCATGACAGACGTTAAGCCGCAGGACGACAAGCCCCTTTTCGGGCGGCCATGGGTATTCATCCGCGGCGTGCCGTCGATGAAGTTCCTGCCGCCGGAAGGTCCGCTGGAGATCGCCTTTGCCGGCCGCTCCAATGTCGGCAAGTCGTCGCTGATCAACGGGCTGGTCGGCCAGAAGGGTTTGGCACGGACGTCGAACACGCCGGGCCGTACCCAGGAGCTCAACTATTTCGTGCCCGACGGCTATTCCGGCCAGCCCGGCGACCTGCCGCCGATGGCGCTGGTCGATATGCCGGGCTACGGCTATGCACAGGCGCCGAAGGAACATGTCGACGCCTGGACCAAGCTGGTCTTCGACTATCTGCGCGGCCGCTCGACGCTGAAGCGCGTTTACGTGCTGATCGACAGCCGTCACGGCATCAAGAAGAACGACGATGATGTGCTCGACCTGCTCGACAAGGCAGCCGTATCCTATCAGGTCATCCTCACCAAGACCGACAAGATCAAGGATCCGGCGGTTCCCCGGCTGATTTCCGAGACGCTGGAAAAGATCAAGAAACGGCCTGCGGCCTTTCCGGAAGTCCTTGCGACATCGTCCGAAAAGGGCCTTGGCATCGAAGAACTGCGCGCCGCCATCCGGGTCGCCATCTCGACCTGACGCGCGTCTCTGCAGATCCTCCTTGCAAGCACGCCGCCGAACAATCGGCCACACCTTTTTGCGCGGCGTGCTTTAATTGCGGCTGTCACACTACCTAGATATGACATGTGCTCTATGTTCACGCACGGGGCGGCCTTGCGGGCACCTCCAATGCGTTGAGCGTTCAAGGAGAAAACGACATGTCCGATCTGATTGTTGTGGGTTTTGACAGCACCGAAGAAGCCGACAAGGTGCTTCTGAAGCTGAACACGCTGAAGAAGGAATACCTGATCGACCTCGAGGATGCCGTCGTCGTCGTGCGCGACGAAACTGGCAAGGTCCACTTGAAGCAAAGCCTGAACCTGACGGCCATCGGTGCAACGTCGGGACTTCTCAGCGGCTCGCTTTGGGGTGGCCTGGTCGGCCTGTTGTTCCTCAATCCGCTTGCGGGCTTTGCCATTGGCGGCGCAATCGGTGCCGGCACCGGCGCGCTGTCGGGCTCGCTTGCCGATTACGGCATCGATGACGATTTCATCAAGTCGCTCGGTGAAACCATTCCCAACAATTCTTCGGCCCTCTTCGTGCTGGTGCGCAAGGTACAGCCGGAAAAGGTTCTGGCCGAGTTTTCCGGCCTGCGCGGCAAGGTGCTGAAGACCTCACTGTCGCCCGATCAGGAAGCAAAACTGCAGGCAGCGCTTTCCGGTGCACAGCCGGCATCGCCGACGGCGGGCACCTTCTAAGAACGATCAGGCTAAGAACGATCAGGCAGCCGATGCGGGCAAAAACGTCATTGCCATCCCGTTGATGCAATGGCGCATGCCGGTCGGCTGCGGACCATCGTCGAAGATATGGCCGAGATGGCCGCCGCACCGGCTGCAATGACATTCGGTGCGGGTCATGAACAGTGACGTATCCTCGCGCTTGCCCACCGCATTCGGCAACGAGTCCCAGAAGCTTGGCCAGCCCGTGCCGCTGTCATATTTGGTTTCCGAGGAATAGACCGGCAGATCGCAGCCGGCGCAATGGAATGTGCCCTTGCGCTTCTCGGTGTTCAGCGCGCTGGTGAATGGCCGCTCCGTGTCCTCATGGCGCAGGATCTGGTACTGCTCGGCAGTAAGGATGGCCTTCCATTCCGCATCGGTTTTCGTCACTTCGAACGTTTCGGCCGCGATGGCTTCAGGTGTGGTCCCGCGAAACGCCGCAGCCGCGGCAAGGGCAACTCCGGAAAGAAGAAAGAAGCGCCGGCTTGTCATGATACTCTCCCGTCTGCCGAATGGCGTCGGCAACGCCTGAAAGCTAGTGCGGCGGCCGCCCAACCGCAAAACAAATGCCGATCAATCCCGCGTGAGCAACAGCTTGTATACGAACCAAAAAGGCCACCGGTGAGTGAAAAACCGGTGGCCTTGCGGCCGGAGAGGATTTGATCCCCGGCCCGGAGCCGAAAATGCGCTTAGGATGCATCCGGCCCCCAAACCACAAAGGCGTGGATCAGGACTTCGGCAGCAGAACCTTGTCGATCACATGGATGACACCGTTGGACTGCTTGACGTCGGCAATGGTTACGGTGGCAACGCCGCCGGTTTCATCGGTCAGGGTGATCTTGCCGCCGTCGGATTTTGCCTTGAGCACACAACCGCCAACCGTCTTCACATCATGGGTGCCGCCATCGTCCGCTACCATCTTGGAGATGGCGTCAGACAGTGCATTGGCAGCCACGACATGGCATGTCAGCACCTTGGTCAGCATGTCCTTGCTTTCAGGCTTCAGCAGCGTATCGACCGTGCCGGCCGGCAGGGCTGCGAACGATTCGTTGGTCGGTGCGAAAACCGTGAACGGGCCTTTTCCCTGAAGCGTTTCGACGAGCCCGGCAGCCTTGACGGCGGCGACCAGCGTCGTGTGATCCTTGGAATTGACGGCATTTTCGACGATGTTCTTGTTTTCATACATCGGCGCGCCGCCGACCATCGGATTTTCCGCATGAGCGGCAAATGCGCCGGCGGCCAGTATCGAAGCGACGGTAACCGTGCGCAGCATGGACTTGAACATTTCTATTCCTTCCTGTTGATCTCTCGGACCCGCGAGCGGGCCTCTCCCGATTTTTTTGAAACTCGTGTTCTCTGCGCAGAGGACAACACAAGGAACGGAAAGGGGTTCGAAAGAGTTTCAGGAAAATTCGCGTTTCTCTAAATATTTGATTTTCTATGGTTTTATGACAAGCCCGGTCGATACAGGCAAAAAAATGCTGCGCTTTTTCGAGCCCAGCAACTGGCCTGCTGACAAAGTCATTTTCTGACCAATTTGCAGGTCACTTGGAAAATTATGCGATCATCAAATCTTCCGTCATTCCTGTGCTCGTCACAGGAATCCAGCCAGCTCAAGTCCTTGAGCTGAAAGAGTCTTTTGACCCGACAGACGTCGGGTCGCTGGATCCCCGCCACAAGGGCGAGGATGACGGAGAGTGGCGTTGCCAATCTCCCCAGACAATCTCATTCAGGGTTTGTCGGTATTAGGTAAGACAAAACTTACAATGAACAGTGAAGGTTATGGCAGCCGTGTCTTGCCAACGGCAACCACCGGCCCGGTTGCCGTACCGGTCGGCGAACCGCCGAAGGGTTCGACGCTGACGGCGAGCGTGACGCCTTCGCCGAACTTCGAGCGGAGTTCCGGCGGGATGATGATCTCGCCCTCGCCCGTCTGCGGCAGGATGCCCAGCGACTTGGCCGGATTGTCACCCTCGATTAGCCACAGTTCCAGCGACTTGGCTTCCGCCTGCTTTGCCGCCACCGGGGTGATTTTCAGCGCGCCGTTGGCGGCATCGTATTGCGCCAGGAGATTGATCGTCGTGCTGGCGTCGCCGGTCAGTTCGGCCACCAGCGGCCTCGTCTGGCTCGCGGGCGTCAGGATACCGGTTGCGAAGGTCGCAACGGTGACAAGACCCGCCACCGATGCCAGCGTCAGCACACGCCACAGCGCCAGCGAATTCCACACCCCGCCTGCGGCAACGACCGGCTTGGCCTGCTCGGCAAACAACCGGCGCTCGACGGCAACCAGCACCTGTGGTGGCGGCGCGATCGGCTCGTAGGCATCGTCGAAGGAGGTGAGATTGCTCTGCCAGTGATTGACCATGGCCGCGAAGGCGCCATCGAGAACGATGCGTGCCTCGACCTTGCGGCGATCGTCGGCAGACAGAACACCCAGCACATACTCGCCCGCAATCACCTGGTCGCGGCGGGAATCTCCGCTTTCGGGGTTCTGTGTGGTCATCGCTCCATGCACTCTCTGAGTTTCAACAGGCTGCGGCGCAGCCATGTTCGCATCGTGTTCAGCGGCGTGCCGAAAAGTTCGGCCAGTTCCTGGTAGCTCAGCCCCTCGACATAGGCCTTGCGCACGGCATCGGCGCGGTCTGCCTCGAGTTCACTCATGCAATTGTCGATCCGGCGGCCCTCCGCCGTATTGATGGCGGTTTTTTCCGGGTCCGGCGCAGAATCCGCCAGATCATAGGCGTCGTCAATCGTGTTTGCTACCGGCTTTCTCGCCCGAAGATGATCGATCGCATGATTGCGCGCGATCGCCGAAAGCCAGGACATCGGATTGGTGTCGCCGCTGGCATAACGGTCGGCCCGCTGCCATATCTTGATGTAGATTTCCTGCAACGCTTCTTCCGCTTCCGTCCGGTCTCGCAAGATACGCACGCAAATGGCAAAAAGTTTCGGGCTGGTCTGGCGGTAGAGAGCGGAAAACGCCGCGCGGTCCCTGAGCGAAACCCGGCCGATCAGCGTTGAGATGTCGTCTGTGGTCATCGATAATCCGGTCCTCGTCCGTCAGCGGCGAAACATAGAGCACAAGCCTGGGGATAAAAAGGGGAGCTGCACGAGATTAACCGGTTGCTGTGACCGATGTCACACCGGCTTTATCTTTGCCAAGGATCATTCCCTCCGCCGGAAACTTGCGCTAAACAGCACCCGGCTAATTTCGAGGTATTTCCATGTCCGCATCCGAAAGCGAAATCCAGGCAAATCTTCTCGCCAAGGCACTGCCCTATATGCAGCGCTACGAGAACAAGACGATCGTCGTCAAATATGGCGGCCACGCCATGGGCAATGCCGAGCTTGGCAAGGCTTTTGCGGCCGATATCGCGCTTTTGAAACAGTCCGGCGTCAATCCGATCGTCGTGCACGGCGGCGGCCCGCAGATCGGCGCGATGCTGACCAAGATGGGCATCGAATCGAAATTCGAAGGCGGCCTGCGCGTCACCGACCAGAAGACCGTCGAGATCGTCGAAATGGTGCTGGCCGGTTCGATCAACAAGGAAATCGTCGCACTGATCAACCAGACCGGCGAATGGGCGATCGGCCTTTGCGGCAAGGACGGCAACATGGTCTTCGCCCAGAAGGCTCGCAAGACCGTCATCGATCCCGACAGCAATATCGAACGCGTGCTCGATCTCGGCTTCGTCGGCGAGGTGACGGAAGTCGACCGCACCTTGCTCGATCTTCTCGCCAAATCGGAAATGATCCCGGTCATCGCCCCGGTCGCCCCCGGCCGCGACGGCGCCACCTACAACATCAATGCCGACACTTTTGCCGGCGCCATCGCCGGGGCGCTCAATGCCACCCGCCTGCTGTTCCTGACCGATGTTCCCGGCGTCCTCGACAAGAAGGGCGAACTGATCAAGGAACTCTCGGTCGCCGAAGCCCATGCGCTGATCAAGGACGGCACGATTTCCGGCGGCATGATCCCCAAGGTCGAAACCTGCATCGAAGCCCTTTCCCGCGGCGTCGAAGGCGTCGTCATTCTGAACGGCAAGACGGCGCACTCGGTGCTCTTGGAGATCTTCACGGAACACGGTGCGGGAACGCTGATCGTTCCGTAAAGGTTCAAGCCTGGGTTTTGATGGTCGCTTCTGCAGCGCTTTTCTTTGGTGAGGCGCGTCTTGCAGGCAGCGACATCGACTCTTCCTCGGCGTCCTGTGGAGCTCCCCAGAAGGTCTCCAATGTGGGGCCGTTGGATGTATGCCGTCTGCGAAATAGGAACTCTGCGATCTCGTGGAACCAAACGCGCCGCCCCATCTGTGCGTACCAGCGCATGGAATGACGTTGCTCAGGGTCACGATGCTGAAGCGTGCGCCATAGCGCTTTCGGGCGTGCTTGAATCGCGACCTCGATCAGCTTGACGCAAGCGATCAACACCAGAGGATGCAGATATCGCATTTTGAGAACTTGGTGTTTGTAGTCCCACTTGCGGATATCCGTTTCGATGACTTTGCGCTCGCGCGCGACCCGAAAAAACGGGGTCCAGCGATGAGGCGTTACGTATAGCGCCTGTATCTGATCGGGATCGTAGGACAGCAACTGGCGAAAGCCGCGCCACAGATCCTTCAGCTTTTCCTCCTCAAAACCCACAACCCATGTAGCCATCGACAAAATTCCGTGCTGCCGCAAGAGACGTATCGCCTCACGATCGGTCGCTGTGCCGCCGCCTTTCTTGATCAATGTCAGTGTTGCCTCATCGGTGTTCTCCATTCCAATCAGCCAACGAACGACACCTGCTTTGCGATAAAGATGCAAAATATCGGCATCGCGAACGATGTCGTCCGCCCGCGTCGATCCGACGAACAGGACCGGCACATTTTCCGCGATCATCGCATCGAGAAAATCCTTCCACGCGCGCCGCGAGGATGTCGGGTTTTCATCTGCGAGGTTGATGAGTTCGACACCCTCTTCTCGATAGAGCCGCGCGATTTCACGGGCAAACAAGACAGGGTCGCGATGCCGCCAGCGTGTCCAAAAACCCCGTTGGCCGCAATAGCTGCACAGATGCGGGCAACCCCGAGAAAATTGCATGACGACGGCGCGCTTGCCGCCCCAATAACTGTAGCGCCGGTGATCGATGAGTTCCCAACCTGTGCGATACCCATCCAGATTTGCAATAGCCTGTGCGGGCGGCGTATCGATGGAATCCCCATGTACGTTCCGGAACGCGATACCCTTGACGCCTTCAAGGCTTTCACCTTTCTCAAGCGCTTGCACCAGCCTGACAATTGTATCCTCACCCTCGCCGCGTACGATCACGTCGAAGGCGCTCGTACCACCAAGAATGTCGCGCCAGTGATAGGTCGGAAAGACGCCGCCGTAGACAATAAAAATACGGGCATCTCTCAGCTTGATCCGCTCTGCGAGCGCGAGCGCAGTCGGATGCGCGGAGGTAGAGCCAGAATGACCGATCATCACCATGTCTGGCGCGGCATCGAAAACCGCGCCAGCAATGCTCTCAAGAGACATCGGGCCGAATTCGGCATCTATCAGAGTGACGTCATGGCCAGCGTCGATCAGCGGTCCACCGACAGACAGCAGGCCCAATGGAGGAAGATGATCGTCAGGTATGCGGCTGCCGATAGCGGTGTGCGGTGGGTTAACGAGGACAATTTTCATTCTGTGCACGTTACACATCTGGTGACTGACGCAGCAAGCACAGATTGCAAGCTCGTCAATAGACTTTCCCGGCCTCACCTTTCAGCCACGCGATCATCGCCCGGTAAGGCCCCGGTCCATAGCTGATCCGCGCGACGCCAAGTCCGGCCAGCGTCTTCTTATCCATGCCCGGCTGCATCATGATGTTGACGGGCAGCGACACCGCCTCGCAAACCCGTCCGATCAGGTCCGGGTTCGACAATCCCGGCACGAAGAAACCGCTGGCGCCGGCCTGCGCATACGCTGCCGCCCGCTCGATCGCCTCGTCCACCAGCGGCGCATGCCGGACGGGGTCGGAGAGTTTGAGGAAAAGGTCGGTACGGGCATTGATGAAGAAGGGAATGCCCTTTTCGTCCGCCTTGGTCCGGATCGCCTTGATCCGCGCGGCCTGGGCCTCGATCGTATGCAGCCCGCTTGCGCCGACCACCTGATCCTCGAAATTGATGCCGACGGCGCCGGTATCGATGACATGACCGACATTCTGCGCAGTCGCTTCAGGGTCTTCGGCATAGCCGCCCTCGAAATCGATCGACACCGGCAGAACGGTCGCCGCCACAATCGAGCGGGCGATATCGACGAGGTGCAGCATCGGGATTTGCTGGCCGTCGCCATAGCCGTTGGCATCGGCCACCGACCAGCTGCCGGTTGCCAGCGCCTTGGCGCCGGACGCAGCCACAGCTTTGGCGGTACCTGCATCCCAGATATTGTAGAGCACCACCGGATCGCCCTTGCGATGCAGTTCCCTGAACGCCTTTGCCTTGTCCGTCTGGGTCATCGTCTTTCCTCCAAAAACAATTGACCCCTGTCATCGCACAACTGCGACGACCTGCGCCAGAGCCAAGGGACGGCTCACGTCCACATCAAAAGCAGCAGGATACCCGCGACGATCAGCAGGCATCCTGCGGTTTCCATCCGGTTGATGCGCTCCCGGAACAGGAAGATCGAGGCCATGAAGGTAAACACCAGCTCGATCTGCCCGAGCGCCCGCACATAGGCCACCTGCTGCAAAGTCATCGCCGTGAACCAGCAGGCCGATCCCATGACGCCCGCCAGCCCGACAAGCGACGAGGACCGCCAGGACCGCGCCACGCGGCCGATTTCGCTTTTGTCCTTGATCACCATCCAGACCAGCATGAACACCGTCTGGAACGTCGTGACGCAGGCCAGCGTCACGGCGGCCTGCATCACCGCGTTCGGCCCGTTGAGCGACAACGATGCCGAGCGATAGGCGACGGCGGAAATGCCGAACACCGCCCCGGAGGCAATGCCGATCAATGCCGTCCGCCCGGTCAGCGCCACCAGAAGATTGCGCCAGGACAGCGGCATCCGCGCCACGGAAATCATCATCACGCCGGCGACACCGACGATGATCGCCGCGATCGCGCCCGGCGTCAGCCGCTCGCCCAGAAGGATCAGCCCGAAGATCGCCGCCTGCACCGGCTCCGTCTTCGAATAGGCGGTGCCGACTGCAAAGTTGCGCAGCGAGAACAGATAGACCAGCAGGATCGTCGCAAAGATCTGCGCGAGCCCGCCAAGCACCGCCCAGAAGACGAAGCTGCCGTTCAGCTGCGGAAAGGCATAGTCCGCAAGATAATGCAGACCGAGGACATAGGCGATCGCCAGCGGAAAGCCGAAGCCGAACCGCACGAAGCTGGCACCCGTCGTTCCGAGTGACCCCTGCAGGTGTTTTTGCAGCGCCGAACGCAGGTTCTGCAAAAACGCGGCGGCGATTGTGATGACGATCCAAGCTTCCATCCCTGCCCGCTAGCACGCCGTTATCGCAGAATCCATATCCACGCGCAGCAGAGCGCGGTTGCCGCCTTTCGGTCGCAGCAAGGCGCGCCCGGTTTCATCCAGCGAGCTCCTGCCTCACGCACGGATATCGGGAAACGATTGACTGTATCGGGACCGCGGGCCGGACAGGTTTTTGGAACTGGCAAGCCCAACCGGCCGACGCGGCCGTGCAGGAGGAAATGGTCTTCATCGTTCGGGCCGACTGATCGGACAGGCGGTTCAGGCCGACTTTTCCCGGGCCTCCGGCGGTACCGCAGTCTGGCGGAATGTCAGCGGCGGCGCCTCTTCCTCGGTCTTCTTCACGCGCTGGTCGTAATCCGGCGAAACGGTGCCCAGCACCCGGTCCCAGAAGGAGAAATAGTTGCCGTAATTGTAGCGGAAGCCCGAATGGTGCTGGTCATGGAATGTGGTGCACAGCATCGGCGAGGGATAGCGCGCCGTCGAGGAGGCGAAATACTCGAACCCGCAATGGCCGAACATGCCGTTGAAATGCTCGAACACCCTTTGCCCGATCAGGATCGCCGGCGGAAACGGCACGACGAAGACGATGACGGCGGTAAAACCCTGCAGCAGGAAATTATCGAGCACATCTTCCGAATAGGTGCTCCAGACCGTCGGTGCGAGGCTTTTGTGGTGCAGCGCATGCAGCGGATAAAGCCACTTGGTGTGCAGCAGCCGGTGCATGAAATAAAACCAGGTATCGTAGAGGAACATGATCAGCAGAAACAGCGGCAGGGCCGTCCACCAGCTGAAATCCCAGGGCGTCAGCGCCCAGCCCTTCTCCTGTACGTAGAGGCCTATGGTCAGCGGCAGGCAGGCGCTGAACATCGAGGCCAGGCTCTGGCGGATTTCCGCGTTGCGCCGCTTGCCGGAGCCGCGGCCCTTTTGAATTTTCCGCTCCGGGTTGCGATCGTTGACGAAGGTCACGGCAAAACCGAAGGCAAAATATGTAACGACGGATGCCGCATAGAAGCCAAGCAGAAACAGACTGTAGAAGAGTTCGTCCGACATCGCCATTACAGCTCCTGGGTTCAAACCACCCGGGAGGAAACGTGCCATACCGTCCTGGCAATTCAAAGGAGAAATGCGAACGACGCTCAGAAAGCCCATTTCCTCGCCAGATTTGCCATGGCATAACGCGCCCATGACACAGCTTGACCGCCTGCCGACCAAAGC
The DNA here is from genome assembly GCF_049898205.1 of Pararhizobium sp. DWP3-4. Taxonomy (NCBI): domain Bacteria; kingdom Pseudomonadati; phylum Pseudomonadota; class Alphaproteobacteria; order Hyphomicrobiales; family Rhizobiaceae; genus Pararhizobium; species Pararhizobium sp. DWP3-4. Next base: position 817,442 of record NZ_JAFCXF010000002.1, read on the forward strand.
CGATTTCGCCCACGTCACCGACTGGGTGTTCGATCTCGACAACACGCTCTATCCGCATCACGTCAATCTGTTTTCGCAGATCGACCGCAACATGACGGCCTATGTGGCAGCGCTTTTGACGCTGGACCCGGTGGCTGCCAAAACCTTGCAGAAGGAATATTACCGCGATCACGGCACCACCCTGCAGGGCCTGATGATCCATCATGGCATCGATCCCAACGAGTTTCTGCAGAAGGCGCATGCGATCGACTATTCGGTCGTCCCGGCCGATCCGGCGCTTGGCGATGCCATCAAGGCGCTGCCGGGCCGCAAGTTCATCTTCACCAATGGCAGCGTCAAGCATGCGGAGATGACGGCGCGGGCGCTGGGGATTCTCGATCATTTCGACGACATTTTCGATATTGTCGCCGCCGAGTATGTGCCGAAGCCCGCCGGCGATACCTATCATAAGTTCATGAGCCTGCACCGGGTCGATACCAAACATGCCGCCATGTTCGAGGACCTGCCGCGCAATCTGGTGGTGCCGAAGACGCTCGGGATGAAGACGGTTCTGCTGGTGCCGCGCAATTTCGAATACGAGTTTGCCGAAGCCTGGGAAAAAACGGAGGATGGCGATGCGCAGGTCGATTATGTTACCGAAGACCTGACGGGTTTCCTCAACCGGCTTCTGTCCGAAGGCTGACACCAGTCTTGCAACACAGTTTCGACACGGAAAAACCCTTTTCTTGTCAAAGACTTAAATTACCAAAGTTTAACTGGCCATCCTGTTCAGGCTGTCTATCTTCCACTCAGGGACATTGATCACTGAAAGGATTTCGACATGCGCAGGAACACTTTGATTCTCGGAGCCGTCGCCGCCAGCCTCGCACTCACCGGCTTTGTTGCCCCCACATTCGCCGCCCGGCAAAAGCCGACGCCGGAGCAGCGGGCCGAATGGACGATCAAACGCTTCGATACCAACGGCGACAACAAGGTCGCGCTCGACGAAGTTCATGTCCGCACGGCAGAAACCTTCAAGGCCTTCGATACCGACGGCAACGGCCAGGTCACCCGCGAGGAAATCAAGGCGGTGCGCAAGGCCCACGGCCAGGAATGGCGGGCTGCAAAGGAAAAGACCGGCGCTGACAAGACTGCCGCGATGGAAAAGCTCCGCGAGACACGCCCGGCCATGCTGCCCGGCATGCGCCATAAGGGCTTCAAGCGCGCCGATACCGACAAGAACGGTTCGCTCAGCCTGGCCGAAGTGACGGCCCGGGCTGACCAAATGTTCAAACGCCGCGACACCAATGGCGACGGCGCCATCGATGCCTCGGACTTCACCAAGACCAGGAAGATCTGATTCTTGTCGTCCCGGCCAGCTGATGGCCGGGACGTTCAGACTGCTAACAAACCCTGAAGCCGATATTTGACGAAAGCGGTACCCCCACTCTCCGTCATCCTCACCCTTGTGGTGGGGATCCAGCGACCCGACGTCTGTCGGGTCAAAAGACTCCTTCAGCCCAAGGACTTGGCTGGCTGGATGCCCGCCACGAGGGCGAGCATGACGGAGGAAATTAAGTGCCCGAATGTTCAATACAGAACTCAGCCCCTCCCCCTTGTGGGGAGGGGTTGGGGAGGGGTCTTTCCTTCCTAAACTACCGCCCTGCCCTTCAAGCAAACCGGATCGCGCGGCGGAAGTGCGGATAGCTCCAGTCGAGCGCAAGCATCACCACCAGCGAGAGGCCGACCAGCGGGAAGATGATGCCGCCGATCGCCAGCATTGCGATCAGGCCGCCAAACACCCGCTTGTCCGCAGGCATCGGCGGCACGCCGAGCGAACCCTTCGGCCGGCGCTTCCACCACATGATCGCAGCCGAAACCGCCAAGAGCACGATGGCAATGCACGCAGCGAGCAGCACCAGCTGGTTGGCCAGGCCGAATTGCTGGCCCATATGGACGTTGATCCCCCATTCCAGCGCCTTGCCGAGCGGGCCGTAATCCGCATAGCTCATGTCGATCAGCGGCTTGCCGCTATATTGATCGAGATGCACCACCCGTTGCTGAGAGACATCGTCTGGATAGACGGAGCCGGTATAAACCCCTCGCGGCTTCGTCGGGATATTCACCGCATAACCGTGATGCAGTCCTAGCCCGTCGAAGATGGCGACAGCCTGATCGAGGCCGATTGCCGCTCCCTCGCCTGTCGACTGCGGCACCTTTGCCTGCTCCAGCGACCACGTGGTCTTGGCAACATGGTCGAGATGCTCGCCCGACATCGGCACGGCAGTCCGCACCCCGGCCGGATAGCCGAAATTGCTGCCGTTTGCCCATTCATTGACCTTTGCGCCCCAGACGCCGGACCAAGGCATGCCGGTGATCGCGAGGAAGACGATGAAGAAGCCGACGAAAATGCCGCTGACCGCATGGGTATCGCGCCAGAACACCCGCCGCTTCGGCGTGCCGCGCACGCTTAAGACCCCGCCCGTCTGGGTGCGCGGCCACCAGAGATAGATGCCGGTGGCGACCAGAAGCAACGACCAGCCCGCAGCGATCTCGATCAGCGACCGCGCAAACGAGCCGAAATATTTTAGGCTGTGCAGGGTGCGGATGGTCCACATGATGGTGCCACGATCGGGCAGCGCACCCAGCACCTTGCCGTTATAGGGGTTGACGTAAACCGCCAGTTTGCCCTCCGCCGGTGAATTGACGGTGATCTCGACCGAATCCCCCGGCGAAGACGGGTCGGTATATTTGACCGCCTTGCCGGGATAGGCGGCAAGGGCCGCAGCGACCATCGCCGACGGTGCGGCGGTGACGGTATTCTCCTGAACCTCGACATGTTTCAGGTCGGCGTAGACAAGGCCGTCGATCTCGTCGCGAAACAGGTAGAGAGCGCCGGTGACGGCCAGTGTGATCAGGAAGGGCAGGACGAGCAGGCCTGCGTAGAAATGCCAGCGCCAGACGGCGCGGTAAAGGTCGGACGGCGAACGCACCGCAACAGCAGCGTCCGCGCGGCCGATGGTGAAATCGGACATGGATATCTCCAGATGAGCAAAATTGACGGCCGTCGCCTTGCGAACGGCTCTGCTTTTATGGCGTCATGCGGAGATCAACGGAGGTGCCCTGGCTTCAGCAAAGAAACTGCGCAGGACAGCCCGGGGCACAGGCTTTGCAGCGAAATGGATTTCAACCACAACGCTGAGCGCAGGAGAAACAATATCGACCGAGCGGCCGGGCAAAGCCGGCGTATAGCCAGCGGCAAGCTGACAGAGCGTCGCGCACAGGTCGTGCGCCGCCTTTGCCGGCCCGCCGTCCGGCAAGGTCTGCTGCGGGCCGTCCTGATGTGCGATGCAGAGAATGTTGAACGGATCGACGGCAGCGCTTGCCATCGTGCCCTGCGCAATACCGGAGAGAAGCCCCTGCATCAAAAGCATGGCAGCGAACAGCGCGGCAATGGCGCCGGCCGACACTCTATCTCTCAAGATTGGCCGCAGGATTTTCATCCCGGCTCATTGCCACAGCCGCGACCCGCTGTCACTGCGACACAACGCCGGTTTTCGGACCGATGCAGTCGGCTTGAACCGGCGAATGCCTTAATGACGCCGCTTGGCACCGTCCAGCTTGATCTCGCCCTCGTCCTCGCCGTCCCAGTAATGCGCCCTGACGGCACTGACCTTGATCAGGACCAGACCCTTGGTATCGACGCCGTCCTTGAACCAGTCGTCGAGATCCTTCGTCCAGTGCTCTTTGAACGCCGCCTTGTCCTTGATGACATCAGCCTCGCCTTCGACGGCGACCATGAAGGTCTTCTTGCCCTGAAAGGAGAGTGCTACTTTCGGGTTGCGCTTGATGTCGTCGACCATGCGCGATTTTTCCCAGGTGAAATAATAGGAATCGCCGTCGTAATCGACCTCGCCATTGTTGCTCATCGGACGGCCGGCGATGGCGCCGCCGTCGGTGTGGGTCGATAGCATGGCGATATCGATATCGCGCATTTTCTTGGCTATTTCGGAAAGGCTCTTCGAAGGCATGATCGTCTCCCGTGTCGATGAATGACGGGAAAACGCAGCCCGCGCCGTTTGGTTCAGACGCGGGCTGGAGAAGATGGGATCGTTTTATCGTTCGCCGGATGCCACCGGCACCGTTGACGGATCGACCGTCTCGTAGAATTTCGCAATGATCTCCCAGGCCTCGTCGGCGGTTTCGACGAACTGGATGAGATCGAGATCGTTGGGTGCGATGGTGCCGAAATCGGCCAGCGCCTCGAAATTGATGACGCTGCGCCAGAATTTCTCGCCGAACAGGATCAACGGCACCAGCGCCATGCGGCCGGTCTGCATCAGCGTGATCGTCTCGAACAGTTCGTCAAACGTGCCAAAACCGCCCGGAAAAACCACAACGGCCTTGGCGCGCAACAGGAAGTGCATCTTGCGGATGGCAAAGTAATGGAAGTTGAACGACAGCTCTGGCGTCACATAACGATTGGGCGCCTGCTCGTGCGGAAGCACGATGTTCAGCCCGATCGATGGCGCGCCGATGTCGTCGGCACCGCGATTGCCGGCTTCCATCACGCCCGGCCCGCCGCCGGTGGTCACGACATATTCCTTGTATCCGGACTGCGCCGAATGCAGCGAGCAGAGCCGGGCAAATTTGCGCGCTTCCTCGTAATAGACCGAGGCGGCCGTCAGGTTCTGGCGCTGAGTGTCGTTCTTGGCCGCCCAGGCATCGCCGCCCGGCTCGGGAATGCGCGCCCCGCCGAACATCACCACCGTCGAATTGATGCCGCGCTCGGCCATGATCATTTCGGGCTTCAGCAGTTCCAGCTGCAGCCGCATGGGGCGCAGCTCTTCGCGGGCCATGAAATCATCGTCCGTATAGGCGAGCCTGTAGGAGGGTGACATCGATTGTGGCGTCTGCGGAACGCCTGCCGCGCGCTGACGGGTCTGCTGGCTGTCGACCAACGGGTCCCAGACCCCATCCTTGCGCCGCAGATTCCGCTTCTTCATTCTTGCCATGTCAAACTTTCCTGCCGCAAACCGACAGCAAATCATCGCTGCCGGATGCTCCTTTCAACATCCCGGTCGCTACGGATCAAATCACCCGCGCCCATTCCGGGACATACACCTTCATCCAGCCCCGACCGCAACCGAAAACCACTTCAATTTTTCGGGATCATGCTCTAGAGCAGGTTACGATAGCCGCCGAAGTTTAAGGAATTCCGATGACGACCCATGATCTCGCCTCCCTGTCGCAAACCATCGACACCGCTTTCGACAACCGCGACACCGTCACCATCAACACCAAGGGCGAGATCCGCGATGCGGTGGATACGGCACTTGATCTGCTTGACGGCGGCAAGGTGCGTGTCGCCGAGCGCAGCGCCGACGGCAACTGGACCGTCAATCAGTGGCTGAAAAAGGCCGTTCTCCTGTCCTTCCGGCTGAACGACATGGAAGTCGTCAAGGGCGGCTCGGGCCAGTCCACCTGGTGGGACAAGGTTCCCTCGAAATTCGAAGGCTGGGGCGAAAACCAGTTTCGCGAAGCCGGCTTCCGTGCCGTGCCGAACGCGATCGTTCGCCGCTCCGCCTATATCGCCCCGAACGCCATCCTGATGCCGTCCTTCGTCAATCTCGGCGCCTATGTCGGCGAGGGCACGATGGTCGACACCTGGGCGACCGTCGGCTCCTGCGCCCAGATCGGCAAGCATGTGCACCTGTCCGGCGGCGTCGGCATCGGCGGCGTGCTGGAACCGATGCAGGCCGGTCCGACGATCATCGAGGACAATTGCTTCATCGGCGCCCGCTCGGAAGTGGTCGAAGGCTGCATCGTGCGCGAAGGCTCGGTGCTCGGCATGGGCGTGTTCATCGGCAAGTCGACCAAGATCGTCGATCGCGCCACCGGCGAAGTCACCTATGGCGAAGTACCACCCTATTCCGTCGTCGTTGCCGGCTCGATGGGCTCCGGCGCCGTCATGCCGAACGGCGTGGTCGCCCCGAACCTCTATTGCGCCGTCATCGTCAAGCGCGTCGATGAAAAGACCCGCTCGAAGACCGGCATCAACGAACTTCTGCGAGACTAATCCCTATGCGCACGGAGGGGCAGCAGAGCATGTCCTGGCTGTTCTTCAGCCCCTCCGGCCGCGTCAGCCGCCTGCCTTATCTGCTCGGCTGGCTATTCTGGGCCGCAGCCAGCGGCTTCGTGCTGTCCCGCGTGCTGGTCCATCAAGGTAACGACATTCCGCTGGCGCTCTGGACCCTGATCCTCGTCGTCACCGCCCTTGTCTCCACCGCGTCGATCGCGCTGATGACCATCAAGAGACTGCACGATATCGGCTATCCCGGCCATCTGGCCATCTGCCTGTTCATTCCGGTGCTCAGCCCCGTCCTCATCCTCGCGCTCTGCCTGTGGCCGGGCAAGGAGGGGCCAAACGACTACGGCCGCTGATTGGCGGAGACATGCCGGGCTGCAGGAAAGGTACCGCCTACTGCTGCGGCATCTGGAAGGTGAAGCAGGTCTCTTCCGTCGTTGACGTGACCAAAAGCCTACCCTTGTGGGCCTTGGCGATTTCCGAGGCGATGTAGAGCCCGAGGCCGAGCCCCTGCAGGTTTGCCCTGGCCGAAGCGCGCACGAACGGCTTGAACAGGTCCTTGACCACCGCTTCGGGGATCGGCTCGCCGGCGTTGGTCACCGCAATCTCGAAAAGGCCACCCGATGTGGTGGAGCGCACCCGGATCGGCGCCTCGGGATCGCCATGGGTCAGCGCATTGGCCAAAAGGTTCGACAGCAACTGGCCGATCCGGCCCTCGTCGCAGCGGACCATCGCCTCCGTAAGGTCAGCCTCGATCCGCCGGCCCGGATTGGCCAAGCTCAGCTCCGCGACAACCTGTTCCAGAACGGGCCGGAGCGGCACGCGGTCCGCCTGTTCGATGGCAATACCGCCGCCCAGCCTGCCGCGGGCGAAATCGAGCACGTTGTCGATCAGGCCCGACATCCGCGAAATGCTGTTCTGCATCAACCCGAGTACCGTCTTGCTCTTGTCGTCGGTCACCGAGCGCTGCAGCATCCGGGTGCCGGCATCGAGCGATGCCAGCGGATTGCGCAGATCGTGGCCGAGCACGGCGATGAACTGCTCGCGCAGCTCGCTGCCCTGCCGCTCCTGGTCGATCCGGTCGTGCGCGTCGAGATGGAAGGCGATCAGATTGGCAAACAGCTGGAACATGCCGGCGATTTCCGGCGTGTTTAACTTGCGCGGCACCGTATCGATGGCGCAGAGCGTGCCGAAGAACGACCCGTCGGCAAGCGTGATCGGCACGGAAATATAGCTCTGCAAGCCATAGATCGCCGGGGTATGGTGACTGGAATAGGCCGGGTCCTCGGCGACGTTGTCGATGATCACCGGCTGGCGGTGATCGCGGATTTCGTTGCAGATCGTCGTTTCGATCTTCAGCTCGCCGCCCGGCTCCAATCCGAAAGCCAGATTGTCCTGAACGCCGCAGGCAATCCACCGGTCGGCGGTGACCCGCGCCACCGCCGCAAAGAGCATGCCCGTCGTTCTGCAGACCACATCGAGAATGGTCGGCACGGCGGTGATCTGTGCGATAGCCTCAACCGCAGCGGCGGGATTGTCGTTCAATGCATGACTTTCGATAGGAGGCATTCAAAGCAGTTCCCTCTTTCTCTGCGGAATGCACCTGAGATGCAAGCGTGATGATGGCAAGGGCGGCGACAACCGCCGCCCCTGCGGCATCATGCCTTGGCTTCGAACGGCTGCGGCCGGCGCGCTGCCCCCTGACGCTCCAGCATCCAGCCCGGATATTCCGGCGGCAGGGCGCTGACGGCGTCGAGCTTGGCCAGATCGTCGGCATCGAGCCGCAGCTTCACCGCCTTCAGGTTTTCATCCAGCTGTTCCACCCTCTTGGCACCGATGATGACGCTGGTGACGAAGGGTTTGGCCAGGATGAAGGCGAGCGCCACTTCGGCGACGCTGGCACCATGCTTTTCCGCAACCTCGCGCATCGCCGCAACGCAGGCCCAGGCCCGGTCCTTGTCAACAGGCGGAAAATCGAAGCTTGCCCGGCGGCCTTCGCCATTGCCCGGTGCGCCCGGTCCATACTTGCCCGACAGCAGCCCGCCGGCGAGCGGCGACCAGACCATCAGCCCCATCTTTTCCTCATTCAGCAACGGCACGATATCCCGCTCCAGATCGCGCCCGGCGATCGAATAATAGGCCTGCAACGTCTCGAACCGGGCAAAACCCTTGCGCTCGGAAACGCCCAGCGCCTTGGCGATCCGCCAGGCCTGCCAGTTGGACATGCCGACATAACGAACCAGTCCGCCCGAGACCAGATCGTCCAGTGCCCGCAGCGTCTCGTCGATCGGCGTCACCGTATCGGTTCCGTGGATCTGGTATAGATCGATATGGTCCATCTGCAGCCGGTCCAGGCTCTCCTCAACCGAGTCCATGATATGGCCGCGTGAGGCGCCGCGGTCGTTCGGGCCGTTGCCCATCTGGCCAAAGACCTTGGTGGCGATCACCACGTCCTTGCGCTCGACACCGAGATTGATCAGCGACTGCCCGAGCAGCCGTTCGGATTCGCCGGCCGAATAGACGTCGGCGGTATCGATGAAATTGACGCCGGCGGCCAGAGACCGCTCGACGATCCGGTCGGCCGCATCCTGATCGACACCGGCGATGCCGCCCCAAAAGGCGCCTTCGGCCGATCCGAAGGTCATCGTGCCCAGGCAGATTTCCGAAACGAACAGGCCGGTATTGCCAAGCTGATTGTAACGCATGGGGTGCTCCATAGTTCTTGAAATTAAGGGTACGGAAGGGCCCGGCAGCGCGGGCAGTGCTTTTGAGAGACGTAGGGCGCAACGGCTGTGTTGCCACCCCGGGGCTTTTCGAACGCCGCTCTGCGCGTCCAAAACGGTTTTTGCTATTCGGCCGCGACCTGCGTGCGCAGCATCGAGACGTCGCGCAGCGGCGATTGGCCGTAGAAGCGGGTATATTCCAGTCCGAACTGCGACGGGCTCTGATAACCGACGGTATGCCCGGCCATGCCGGCGTCCATATTGTCGACCAGCATCAGCCGGCGCGCCTCGTTGAGCCGCAATTGCTTTTGATACTGCATCGGCGTCATCGCCGCGACCGCCTTGAAATGATGATGCAGCGACGAAACGCTCATGCCGCAATGATCGGCCAGATCCTCGATCCGCAGGGGCCGGACATAGTGTTCCCGCAGCCAGGCGATCGCCTTGGCGACCCGGTTTCCCGGGCTGTCGGCCGTGGCGATCTGGATCAAGCGCGGCCCGTACGGTCCCGTCAAAAGACGATAGAGAATTTCCTGTTCGACGAGGGGCGCCACGCCGGCAATGTCGTTCGGAGTATCAAGGAGCTTCAAGTATCTGAGTGTCGCGTCCACCAGGGCTGGCGATGCCTTGTGGACGACAAGACCCCGCATGCCATCGGCCGTTGCCGCGACGGATGGAACGGCGATCCGCTGCAGCACCTCGCGTAGCCGGTCGGGATTGATCACCATGCCAAGCCCCAGATGCGGCGCCTGCGGACTGGCGACGCTGACCCGCGAGATAACCGGCAGGTCGAACGACACCACGACACAATCGCCAACCCCGTAATGATAGACATCCTGCCCGAGCGTCACACTTTTCTGGCCCTGGGCAATGAGCGCGAAAGCCGGACGGTGTGCCAGATGAACAGGGTTGGTGGGTGCGGTCTGGCGTCCCAGCAGCAGGTTGTCGATCGCGGTCTCGAACATGCCTGTTCCAGGCGTGTGCCGCGCAATGATCTCAGCGATTTCACCGAAGCGTTCTGTCTGGTTCTGCATGGCGCGGAAACGATACCCTGATGTTCGACTGATCCGACGCTACTCCGGAATATCGGACCGGGAAATGCCCACTCCTGCACATTTGCAGGATCGCATAGAAATCTCGGAGTATCGTTGTAACGCTATAGCCCTTGCCTGCCGCATGCTTGGCTCATCGGATCAGCACGTCCGAAGAATCAAGGAAATCGCCATGACCAGATTGACCGGAAAAACCGCCGTCGTCACCGGCGCTGCCAATGGACCGGCGGCCCGGATCGCAGCCCGGCTTGCCGCTGAAGGCGCTGCCGTCATCATCAACGATGTCGCCGATAGCGAAGGTGCATCCCGCCTTGCCGCCGGGATCGTCCGGCGCGGTGGCCGGGCTGTCGCCGTCGAGGGCGATGTCTCGCAGGCGCAGGATGTGAAACGCATTTTTCGGGCGACGATCGAGATATTCGGCCGGCCTGACATCGTCGTCAACAATGCCGGCATCGTCCGGGTCGATCCGCAACAGGCGGAAGCAGACGCCAACCGGACCTTTGCCGTCAATGTCTTCGGCACGTTCCTGATGTGCCAGGAAGCGGCCCGCCAGTTTGCCGGCAAGGGCGGCATCATCATCAATATGAGCGCCATGGCCAATGCCGCCCCGCAGGCCGGAGCGCCGGATGCGGAAACGCAGTCCACCATCAGGAGCGCCATCGACATGCTGACACTTGGCCTTGCCCGCGAATTCGCCCAGCGCGGCATCCGCGTCGTCTCGATCGATCCGGCCGGTTTCGATGCGGAAAACCTGTGCAGCCCCAATCTTCTCGAAAAGACCGCACGCCGCATTCCCGCACTAAGGTCGCTGCGCCGGGGCCGTCTGCCCGGAGCCGGCACGCAAGCCGCCTCCGACGATATCGCCTTCATCCGCAACGAGCTGGTGGCCTCCGCCGGCTGGCGCGGCTGGTGAAGAACGGCCCTTAACCGCCATCCATGCCGGACGTGCGCCGAATGCCCGCGCTCCGGCAAATTGGGGGCCTGCGCAAGACCGGTGTCAGCCGCGGCGAGCCGCTTCGATCGCCCCGACGTCGATCTTCTTCATGGTCATCATCGCATCGAAGGCGCGCTTTGCTTCACCGCCGCCGGCCGCCATCGCTTCCATCAGGACGCGGGGGGTAATCTGCCAGGACACGCCCCATTTGTCCTTGCACCAGCCGCATTCACTTTCCTGGCCGCCATTGCCGACAATGGCGTTCCAATAGCGGTCGGTTTCCTCCTGATCGTCCGTTGATATCTGGAATGAGAAGGCTTCGTCCTGTTTGAATGCGGGGCCGCCGTTCAGGCCAATACAGGCAACACCGGCAACCGTGAATTCAACAACCAGCACGTCTCCCTGCTTGCCGTCCGGATAGTCTCCAGGGGCACGCATGACGGCACCCACTGCGCTATCGGGAAATGTCTCGGCGTAAAAGCGGGCGGCGGCTTCAGCGTCTTTGTCATACCAGAGGCAGATGGTATTCTTTGCCATTGCAGTGTCCTTTCGTGCTTCATTCTCCAATTCCATCGGAACCGAAAACTAAACCGAATTGTCCAGGCCGTCCAAACCAATTCACGAGCACTATAAGCAGGGGTCGTTCTGGCCCAATTGCGGCATAAGCTGAGTCCGAAGTTTCGGAGACCCCGCAGCCGTTGAAATGCCTGCAGAACCATAGCCGTCACATGCTGGCGGGTATTCTAGGCAATCGCGATGATCTCGAGTTCCTGATCACCGGCGCCCACGACATCGCCGACGGCCTTGCCCGTCAAAAGCCGCGCCACCGGCGAGACATAGGAAATCGATCCAGCCTTGGGATCGGCTTCATCCTCGCCGACAATCCGGTAGGTCTGCACACGCCCGTCGTTGCGGCTGAACGTCACCGTGCTGCCAAACGAGACTTTGTCGATCGATGCCGGCGCGGGCATAACTTCGGCCGTATGAACCCGTGCCGCAAAATAGCGCGTATCGCGCAGCGGGGTGGCCGCCTGCCTGCGCCGTTCGTTGACGTCCTCGATCGTACTCGTGGCCTCGTAGGCCGCACGGGCCTGGCTGAGTTCCAACTCCAGCGCCTTCAATCCAGCCTCCGTCACCCGGTTCGGGTGCGGCGAAATCGGCCGGTCCGGCAAATGGGTTTCCGCAGCCGTTTCAGCACTATCATCCTTGGCAAAGGCAACACTCAATCTCAAAACTCCATTTCGGCACGATGCGCTGTTGCAGGCGCCCAGGGCAAGGGGCAAGGGGCAAGGGGCAAGGGGCCATTGCCCGCATGTTTGTCAGAACCGTCTATCGCAAGACAAGGGGTTATCCGCCGATAGTTTACTATCGGTCGCCCACGCCGCTCACGTTTCGGGTTATTTCCCAATAAGCAGCATACCATACACCGAGCCATTATCCTCACATGCCGCAGGAATTCAGACACGGCATTTGCCCAATAACACATCATCCTCGGGTCAAGCCCCTTGGATGAGGGAGGAAATATGCACCTCCTCAGTGCAGAGCACTCGTCCCGCGTTAGTGGGAGAAAACGGCCTGCCTTCATTTAACTTCAAGCACTTATCGCCCCGTCCTCCTCGCGACCACTGCCCACCCTACTTAAAAAATTATCCCCGCAAATCCCCGCCCTCAAAACCCGTGCCATCATCAGTGCGTCCTGTCATCGGCGAGACTGCTAGGCGTAGCGGTGAGACAGGGCCGGTGCCGGGTGAAGGACAGACGTAAGCCTTTGCCCGGTGGATGGTCAGAAAGTGGTTTCCCTCTCGTCTGCAAAATGGCGGGGCGTGCCTGTGAGGCACACATGAGGACCGGCGACTGGTGTGTCGAAAGACAGGCCTTTCGCGGCGAGACG